>NZ_BJVJ01000017.1 GCF_007989085.1 Pseudonocardia sulfidoxydans NBRC 16205 | reverse complement strand
CCCCCCCGCCGGTCCGGCCCGTCCCCGGACCGGCGGGGGCCGACGCATGCCCGCCGACCAGCGACGACGCATCGATCATCGGTCGGCTACCGGCGCCGACCGGTGTTCGCGATCGTGAACCCGACGTCGCGGCCTCGGCCACCGGTGCGCTCACCGCGGCGGGTGGTGCGCACGGCACAGCGGTCGGGTGGCGACGGCACCGGTGCCCGTCGGGGGTGTCCGGGGACGCCGGTAGCCTTCCGCCCCGTGCCGTCCGCAAGCTCCCCCGTGACCGCCGCGCCCCCGCGGCCGGACCACGTGCGGCCGGTCGACGTCGCGGTCCTGGCCGCGTCCGCCGATGCCGAGCTGCGCCATCCGGCCTCCGCAGTGCGCCCCGTGACCGGCGCGACCCTGCGCGCC
This sequence comes from Pseudonocardia sulfidoxydans NBRC 16205, assembly GCF_007989085.1. Lineage (GTDB taxonomy): Bacteria > Actinomycetota > Actinomycetes > Mycobacteriales > Pseudonocardiaceae > Pseudonocardia > Pseudonocardia sulfidoxydans. The sequence continues at coordinate 92,122 of NZ_BJVJ01000017.1, read as the reverse complement.
TCCGACGTCCGGCCGGGCGACCTGTTCGCCGCGCTGCCCGGTGCCCGCGTGCACGGCGCCGACTTCGCGGCCGACGCGATCGCCGCCGGAGCCGCCGCCGTCCTCACCGACCTGGCGGGTGCCGCGCGCGCGGCGCTCGTCGCCGACACCGTGCCGGTGCTCGTGCACCCGCACCCGCGCCACGTCCTGGGCGACCTCGCGGCCCGCGTCTACGGTGACCCGACGGCTGCGCTCGACGTCATCGGTGTCACGGGCACCAGCGGGAAGACGACGGTCGGACACCTCCTGGAGGCCGGGCTGGCCGCGGGCGGGCGGGCCACGGGCCTGCTGGGCACCGTCGCCACCCGCATCCGCGGCGCCGAGGCGCCCAGCGCGTTCACCACGCCCGAGTCGCCCGACCTGCAGGCCCTGTTCGCGGTGATGGCCGAGCGCGGGGTCACCGACGTCGCGATGGAGGTGTCGAGCCACGCGCTCGCGCTCGACCGCGTCGCCGGCACCCGGTTCTCGGTCGCGGCGTTCACCAACCTGTCGCAGGACCATCTCGACTTCCACCGCGACATGGACGACTACTTCGAGGCCAAGGCGATGCTGTTCGACCCGGCCCGGCCGGGCGCGGCGCGCCACCGCGTCGTGTGCGTCGACGACGAGTGGGGTGTTCGACTCGCCGCACGCGTACCCGGGCCGGTCACGGTGAGCGCCACCGGCCGGGCCGACTGGTGTGTCGCCGGCACGGTTCGCAGCGACGCCGACGGCACCCAGCACTTCGTGGCCGCGACGCCCGCGGGCGAGGTGCCGGTGACGCTGCGGCTGCCCGGCGCCTACAACGTCGCCAACGCGCTCGTCGCGCTCGCCTGCCTCGACGCCGCCGGCGTCCCCGCCGCCGTGGCCGCGGCCCGCTTCGCCGGGCTGGCCGTGCCGGGCCGGATGCAGCGCGTCGACGCCGGGCAGGACTTCCTCGCCGTCGTCGACTACGCGCACAAGCCCGCCGCCGTCGGCGCGCTGCTCGACGCGCTGCGCGCCCAGGTCGACGGCCGCGTCCTCACGGTGCTGGGCTGCGGCGGCGACCGCGACCGCGGCAAGCGCCCCCTCATGGGCGCCATCGCCGCGGCCGGGTCCGACGTCCTCGTCGTCACCGACGACAACCCGCGCACCGAGGACCCGGCCGAGATCCGGCGCCAGATGCGGGCCGGCGCCGAGGGCGAGCCGGGGCGCGGGGAGATCCTCGAGATCGGCGACCGGCGCGCCGCCATCGCCGCCGCGGTCGCGGCGGCCCGCCCGGGCGACGTCGTCGTCGTCGCGGGCAAGGGACACGAGAAGGGCCAGGAGATCGACGGCGTGAAGCACCCGTTCGACGACGTCGACGAGGTCCGGGCCGCGCTGCGCGCGGCGGGCGGGACGCGCGCATGATCGCCATGACGCTGGCCGAGGTCGCCGCCGTCACCGGTGGGCGATTGCACCGCGCCACCGGCGACGAGCAGGTCGCCTCCGTCGAGTTCGACTCCCGCAAGGCCGCGCCCGGCGTGCTGTTCCTGGCGCTGCCGGGGGAGCGCGTCGACGGGCACTCCTTCGCCGCCGCGGCCGTCGCGTCGGGCGCGGCGGGGGTCCTCGCCGCGCGGGAGGTCGAGGCGCCGTCGGTCGTCGTCCCGCCCGCCGCGGGCGCAGCCGGGACCTACCTGGCCGAGAACGACCCCGACGGCGCGGGCGCCGCGGTCCTCGCCGCACTCGCGAAGCTCGCCCGGCACAGCGTCGACTCCCTCAGCGTCGACTCCCTGGAAGGGCTCGCCGTCGTCGGCGTCACCGGCAGCTCCGGCAAGACCTCCACCAAGGACCTGCTGGCCGCCGTCCTGGCGCCGCTGGGGCCGACGGTCGCGCCGCCCGGGTCGTTCAACAACGAGCTGGGCCACCCGTGGACGGCGCTGCGCGCCGACGCCGGCACCCGCCACCTCGTCCTGGAGCTCTCGGCGCGCGGGCCCGGCCACATCGCCGCGCTCTGCCGGGTCGCGCCGCCGCGCATCGGGGTCGTGCTCAACGTCGGCCGCGCCCACCTCGGCGAGTTCGGCTCCCCGGAGGCCATCGCGCAGGCCAAGGGCGAGCTCGTCGAGGCCCTGCCGGCCGACGGGGTCGCGGTCCTCAACGCCGACGACGCCGCCGTCGCCGCGATGGCCTCGCGCACCGCCGCCCGCGTCGTCACCGTCGGCCGGGCCGCCGAGGCGCACGTCCGCGCCGTCGACGTCACCTCCGACGCCGGCCGAGCCCGGTTCCGGCTGGTCACGCCCTCGGGCGAGGCCGACGTCGCGCTGCGCCTGGTCGGGGCGCACCACGTCGGCAACGCGCTGTCGGCCGCCGCGGCCGCCCTGGAGCTGGGCGCCACGCCCGCCGGGGTCGCCGAGTCGCTGTCGGCCGCCGCGCCCGCGTCGCGCTGGCGCATGGAGGTCGCCGACCGCGCCGACGGCGTCACCGTCGTCAACGACGCCTACAACGCCAACCCCGAGTCGATGCGCGCCGCTCTCGCCGCGCTGGCCGATCTGGGCCGCGGCCGCCGCACCTGGGCCGTCCTGGGCCGCATGGCCGAGCTCGGCGACACCGCGGCCGCCGCGCACGCGGAGGTCGCCGGCGCCGCTGTCGAGCTGGGCGTCGGCACCCTCGTCGCAGTCGGCGAACCCGGCTACGGTCCGGCCGCCCGCCACGTCACCGACCCGGCCGCGGCGCTCGCGCTGCTGCGCGCCCAGGTCGCCCCCGGCGACGTGGTCCTGGTCAAGGCCTCCCGCGCGGTCGGGCTCGACCGCGTCGCCGACGCGTTGCTCGACGACGTGCCCCGTGACGATCGACAGGAGAACGAGCTGGTGTCCCGGTGAGGAGTGTCTTCGTCGCCGCCGGCATCGCACTCGCGGTGTCCATCCTGCTGACCCCGTACCTGATCAAGTTCTTCTCCCGCCAGGGGTTCGGGCAGGAGATCCGGGCCGACGGCCCCGCCAGCCACAAGAGCAAGCGCGGCACCCCCACCATGGGTGGCGTCGCGATCCTGCTGGCCCTGTGGGTCGGCTACCTGGGCGCGCACCTGCTGTCCGGCGAGCCGATGACGGCGTCGGCGCTGCTCGTCCTGATGCTCACGACGGCACTGGGCCTCGTCGGGTTCCTCGACGACTTCATCAAGATCCGCCGCCACCGCAACCTGGGCCTGAACAAGACGTCCAAACTCGTCGGACAGCTCATCACGGCGGTCGTGTTCGCGATCCTGGCGCTGAAGTTCGCCAACGCGCGCAACCTCACCCCGGCGTCGGACCAGCTGTCGTTCGTCCGTGAGATCGCCGTGCTGAGCTTCGGCTCGATCGGCTTCGTGATCTTCTGCTACCTGGTCGTGTCGGCCTGGTCGAACGCGGTCAACCTGACCGACGGCCTCGACGGCCTCGCCGCGGGAACCTCCGCGATGGTGCTCGGCACGTACACGATCATCGGGTTCTGGCAGTTCCGCAACAGCTGCGCGGTCACCGCCGCGGCCGGCTGCTACGAGGTCCGCGACCCCCTCGACGTCGCCCTCGTCGCCGCCGCCGCGATGGGCGCCTGCATCGGCTTCCTGTGGTGGAACGCCGCACCCGCCCGGATCTTCATGGGCGACACCGGCTCCCTCGCCCTCGGCGGACTGATCGCCGGGCTGTCGATCGTCACCCGCACCGAGCTGCTGCTCATCGTCATCGGCGGCGTGTTCGTCGTCGAGATCCTGTCGGTGGCGCTGCAGATCGTCGTGTTCCGCACGACGCGAAGACGACTGTTCCGGATGGCCCCGTTCCATCACCACTTCGAACTGGCCGGGTGGGCGGAGACGACCGTCATCATCCGGTTCTGGCTGCTCGCGGCCATGTGCGCGGCGCTGGGCCTCGGGCTGTTCTACAGCGAGTGGCTGACGGCCTCGGCAGGCGTCTAGTGGCTCCCACACCGGTCGTCCCGCCCCCCGCCGAGGATCCCGTCCGCGGGCGGCGGGTCGTCGTCGCCGGTGCCGGGATCTCCGGGCTCGCGGCCGCCGAGGTGCTCGTCGCGCACGGCGCGGACGTCGTCGTCACCGACGACGTCCCCGCCCGCCTCGCCGACCTGCCCGCCGGTGCGCGTGCGGGTGAGGGGTTGCCCGAGGGCACCGAGCTCGTCGTGTCGAGCCCCGGGCTGCGCCCCGACCACCCGCTGGTCGACGCCGCGGCGGCCCGCGGGATCGAGCTGATCGGCGAGCCCGAGCTGGCGTGGCGGCTCGGCGCGGCGTCGGCGTCCCCGCCGAGCTGGCTCGTCGTCACCGGCACCAACGGCAAGACCACCACCACCAGCATGCTGGCCGCGATCCTCGCGGCCGGGGGTCACGACTCGGTGGCCTGCGGCAACATCGGCCTGCCCGTCGTCAGCGCGGTCGCCGCCGGGCACCGGGTCCTCGCCGTGGAGCTGTCGAGCTTCCAGCTGTACCGGTCGCCGTCGCTGCGCCCCGATGCCGGGGTCGTGCTCAACGTCGCCGAGGACCACCTCGACTGGCACGGCGGGATGGACGCCTACGCCGCCGCCAAGGCCCGCGCGCTCACCGGCCGGGTCGCCGTCGGCTGCGTCGACGACGCCTGGTCCGCCACGCTCCTGTCGGCCGCGCCGGCCCCGCTGCGGGTCGCGGTCACCCTGGGCGAGCCGGGTCCCGGTGAGCTGGGCATCGTCGACGGCGTGCTGGTCGACCGCGTCTTCGGCACGCCGGGGGAGACGGTCGAGCTCGTCGCCGCCGGCGTCGTCACCCCCGGTGGCGCACCCGGCCTGACCGACGCGCTCGCCGCCGCCGCGCTGGCCCGCGCCCACGGTGTCACCGCCGAGGCGGTCGCCGCCGGGCTCGGCGGGTTCACGCCGGGTCCGCACCGCTGCGAGACCGTCGGCACGGTCGGCGAGGTCACGTTCGTCGACGACTCGAAGGCCACGAACCCGCACGCCGCCGACGCCTCCCTCGCCGCTCAGCAGGGCCGTCCCGTCGTCTGGGTGGCGGGTGGGCTGTTCAAGGGTGCGTCGGTCGAGGAGCTGGTCGCGCGGCGCGCCCCGGGGCTGCGGGCGGCGGTGATCATCGGCACCGACCGTTCGGAGATCGTCGCAGCCCTTGCGCGACACGCGCCCGACCTCCCGGTCGTCGAGGTCGAGTCGGGTGACGATGAGCCCATGACGACCGCAGTGCGCCGTGCCGCCGACCTCGCACGCCCGGGCGACGTCGTCCTCCTCGCCCCCGCAGCGGCGTCGATGGACCAGTTCCGCGACTACGCGCACCGCGGGCGGGCGTTCGCCGAGGCGGTCGCCGCGCTTCCTCCCGCGCCCTCGTCCCCGGGCCGGGAGGCCGCGACGGAGGCGTCGCGATGAGCCCCGCGGAACGCGCCGCCGCCAGGTCCGGTGCCGCGAGGTCGGGTGCCGCGAGGTCAGGTGCCGCCGGCGGTGCGTCCGCGCCGAAGGTGTCACTGCGCAAGACGGTGGCGGGCCCGCAGGCCCTCACCGGTGCCCGCGCCGCCATCGGCCGCGCCGGGACCGCGCTCGCCCAGTGGCTGCGCCGCCCGCTGACCTCGCTACACCTCGTGCTGGGCGTCTTCGGCCTGCTCACGACGTTCGGGCTCGTCATGGTGCTGTCGGCGTCGTCGGTCGAGTCGCTCACCTCCGGCGGGTCGTCGTACTCGGTGTTCACCCGCCAGGTCATGTTCTGCGCCGTCGGTCTCGTCGTGTTCTACGTCGGCCTGCGGATCAAGCCGACGACGCTGCGCGCCCTGTCGCCGGTCCTGCTGCTCGTGTGCGCCGTGCTGCTGGCACTGGTGCTGATCCCGGGCCTCGGCTCGGTCCGAGGTGGTTCGCGGGCCTGGTTCACCCTGGGCCCCTTCGCGTTCCAGCCCGGCGAGCCCGCCAAGGTCGCCCTGGCCCTGTGGGGCGCGCACGTGCTCGCCACCCGCCGCAAGGTCATGCACCGCTGGAAGCACGCACTGTCCCCGGTCGTCCCGGTCGCGCTGGTGCTCGCGACGCTGCTGGTCCTCGAACCCGACCTCGGCATGACGGTGTCGCTGGGCATCGTGCTCATCGCGCTGCTGTTCTTCGCCGGCGCCCGCGGCCGGCTGCTGCTCGCGCTCGCCGGCGGCGGCCTCGCCGGTGCGCTGATCCTCGGCCTCACCGCCGGGTACCGGCAGAGCCGCATCACCGCGTTCCTCTCGGCCGGCAGCGACCCGCTCGGCCCCGGCTACCAGGCCACCCAGGCGCTGTACTCGCTCGCCGACGGCGGCCTCTTCGGCGTCGGGCTCGGCCAGGGCCGCGCCAAATGGAGCTACCTGCCCAACGCGCACAACGACTTCATCTTCGCGATCATCGGCGAGGAGCTCGGGTTCATCGGGGCCTTCGCCGTCCTCGCCCTCTTCGCGACGCTCGCCTACACCGGTCTGCGCATCGCCACCCGCAGCGCCGACCCGTGGCTGCGGATCGTCTGCTCCACGCTCACCGCGTGGCTGGTCGTCCAGGCCGCCATCAACATCGGCTACGTCGTGGGCCTGCTGCCGGTCACCGGGCTGCAGCTGCCCCTCATCTCGTCCGGAGGCACGTCCCTGGTGGTCACCATGTTCGCGTTCGGCGTGCTCGCCAACGCCGCCCGGCACGAGCCGGAGGCGGTCGCGGTGCTGCGCAACGGAGGCCAGGGCCGCATCGCGCGGCTGCTGCGCCTGCCCACCCCCGAGCCCTACCGTGCGCCGGCCGCGCGCCCGCCCGCCCAGCGGGTCAGACGATGAGGGAGCGTCAGCGAGCGAATCATCGACACAGCCCCCGCGCGAAGCGCCGGCCGAGCCTCAGCGAGGACGAGCGATGACCCTCTCGGTGGTCGTCGCCGGGGGCGGGAGTGCCGGGCACATCGAGCCCGCGCTCGCGTTCGCCGACGCGGTGCGCCGCGCCCACCCCGACGCCGTCGTCACGGCGCTGGGCACCGAGCGCGGCCTCGACACCACGCTCATCCCCGCGCGCGGCTACCCGCTGCGGTTGATCCCGCCGGTCCCCTTGCCGCGCAAGCCCAGCAAGGACCTGCTGCGGCTGCCGGGGCGGGTCCGCACCGCGATCGGCGCCGTCCGCGACGTGCTGCGCGACGTCGACGCCGACGTCGTCGTCGGGTTCGGCGGCTATGTCTCGCTGCCCGCCTACCTGGGCGCGCGCGGCCGGGTGCCGGTCGTCGTGCACGAGGCCAACGCCCGAGCCGGGCTGGCCAACAAGGTCGGTGCCCGGTTCGCCGCCGCGGTCGCCACGGCCGTCCCCGGCACGGGGCTGCCGCACGAGCAGGTCGTCGGGATGCCGTTGCGCCGCTCCATCACCGGGCTCGACCGGGCCGGGCTGCGCGCCGAGGCCCGCGCCCACTTCGGGCTGCCCGCCGACGGGCCGGTGCTGCTGGTGTTCGGCGGCTCCCAAGGCGCCCGCACCCTCAACTCCGCCGTCGCCGCCGCGCTGCCCGGGCTCGCCGAGGCGGGCGTCGCGGTCCTGCACGCCCACGGCAAGACCGGCACCGCCGGCCCCGAGACCGCCGGCTACGTCCCGCTGCCCTACATCGAACGGATGGACCTGGCCTACGCCGCCGCTGACGCCGTCCTCGGCCGCTGCGGCATGACGACGGTCGCCGAGGTGACGGCCGTCGGGCTACCGGCCATGTACGTGCCGCTCCCGCACGGCAACGGCGAGCAGGCGCTCAACGCCCGCCCCGTCGTCGCCAACGGCGGCGGAATCCTGGTGCCCGACGCCGAGACCACCGGCGAGCGTGTCCTCGCGGAGCTGCTGCCGCTGCTCGGCGACCCGGCGCGGCTCGCCGCCATGGGTGCCGCGGCCCGCGCCTCGGGCCACGCCGACGCCGACGAGCGGCTCGCCCGCCTCGCCCTCGACGTCGCCCTCGGCGCCACGGCCGGCAAGGGAGTCCGGTGACCGGGCCCACCACCCCCGCCCCGCTGCTCGGGGAGCGCGTCCACCTCATCGGGATCGGCGGCGCCGGGATGGGCGGCATCGCCCGCATCCTGCTGGCCCGTGGCGTCGCCGTCTCGGGGTCCGACGCCAAGGACTCCCGCACCGTCATGGCTCTGCGGGCCCTGGGCGCGCACGTCGCCGTCGGGCACGACGCCGGCCACCTCGACCAGCTCGACGGCCCCCCGACCGTCGTGGTGTCCACGGCGATCCGCGAGACCAACCCCGAGCTGGCCGCGGCCCGCGAGCGGGGCCTGCTGGTCGTGCACCGGGCCGACGCGCTGGCCGACCTCACCACGGGCCGCCGCGTCGCCGCCGTCGCCGGGACGCACGGCAAGACGTCGACGAGCTCGATGCTCACCGTCGCCCTGCAGCACTGCGGTTTCGACCCGTCGTTCGCGATCGGCGGCGACCTCGCGGCGTCCGGCGCCGGTGCCCACCACGGCGCGGGCGACGTGTTCGTCGTGGAGGCCGACGAGAGCGACGGCTCCTTCACCGCCTACACCCCGGGCGTCGCCGTCGTCACCAACGTCGAGCCCGACCACCTCGACCACCACGGCACCGAGGCCGCCTACCGGGCGGTGTTCCACGCGTTCGTCGGCCGCATCCCGGCCGGTGGGGTGCTCGTCGCGTGCGTCGACGACCCCGGCGCGGCCGAGCTCGCCGACCACGCCGAGCAGCGCGGGCTCACCGTCCGCCGCTACGGTCGCACCGCCGCGGGCACCGACGACGCCGTCCTCGTCGACCACCGGCCCGACGGCGCCGGCGCCCGGGTCCGTGCCCGCCACCGCGGCGTCGAACTCGCGGTGCGCCTCGCCGTCCCCGGCGAGCACATGGCCCTCAACGCCCTCGGCGCGTTCCTCGCCGGTGTCGAGCTGGGCGCGCCCGTCGACGCCCTGCTGGAGGGCCTGGCCGGGTTCGACGGGGTCCGCCGCCGGTTCGAGTACAAGGGCCGCGCCGCCGGTGTGGCCGTGTACGACGACTACGCCCACCACCCGACGGAGGTCGCCGCGACGCTGCGGGCCGCCCGTGCCGTCGCGGGCACGGGCCGGGTCGTCGTCGGGTTCCAGCCGCACCTGTACTCCCGCACCCGGCTGTTCGCCGCGGAGTTCGGCGCGGCACTCTCGCTCGCCGACGAGGTCGTCGTCCTCGACGTCTACGGTGCCCGGGAGGACCCGGAGCCCGGCGTCACCGGCGCGCTGGTCGCCGACGCGGTCGACCTGCCGGTGGGGGCGGTGCGTCACGTGCCGAGCTGGTCCGAGGTCCCGGTGGTGCTCGCCGGTATCGCACGCCCGGGCGACCTGGTGCTGACCATGGGTGCCGGCGACGTCACCGTGCTGGGCCCGGAGGTGCTGCGCGAGCTCGAGGTCCGCGAGGAGGGCTCCAGGTGAGGCGCCCGGCGGCCCCCGGTTCGGCACGCGAGCGCGACGGTCGCACCCGTCGCGCCGGTGCCGGGCGGGCGGACGCCGGGAAGGACCGCACGAAGGACACGGCCGACGACGGCTCCCGTGATGCGAAGGGGAGCCTCGAGCGGCCTCGTGGTGAGGACACCGGCCGTGCGGAGCGGCTGCCGGCCCAGCCCGGGCGCGCCGGCCGGGAGACCCGCCGGGCCGCGGGCGAGGCGTCGCCCACCGGCCGCGACGGCACCGGCCGCGACGGCACAGGCCGGGGCCGCACGGGGCCACGCGCGCCGCTGCCGGTGACAAGCGCACCGGTGTGGGTGACACGCGCGCCGGTGCCGGTGACACGCGCCCCGGGGCGGGGGAGAAACGCACCTCCGCGACGGGCAGGCGTCCCGGCGCTGCGGACAAGCGTGCCGACGTGAAGCGGACGGGGACGGCGCGTACCGACGGCCGCGGGCGCCGGATCGGGGCCGGCGGCGTCGGTGCCATCCCGGGTTCCAGCGGCGGCAACCGCACCCCACGCGCGCCCGAGCGCCGCACCGGCGACGAGGACGCCCCGGTCGCGGACGAGAGCCACGACAAGGACGACAGGAACGAGGAGGCACCGAGGACCGGTGAGGAGCCGACCGCCCGCGCGGACGAGCGCAGCCCCGCCACCGGCAGCCCCGCCACCGGCAGCCCCGCCACCGGCAGCCCCGCCACCGGCAGCGCCGACACGACGCGGGAGACCACGGCCCGTCCCGCGCGGCCCCGCCCGGTCCGGCCCGCCCCGCACTTCCTGCGCCGCCGCCGGATCGCGCTGCTCGTCGTCGTCCTCGTGCTGCTCGGCGGGCTCGCCGGCGGCGTCGCGTTCCTCCTCTACGGCAGCGGCCTCGCCGACGTCGAGACGGTGACCGTCGAGGGCGCGCTGACCGTCCCGCAGGAGCAGGTCCTCGCGGCCGCCGCGATCCCGGCGGGCGGGCCGCTGGCGGGCGTCGACACCTCCGGCGCGGAACAGCGCGTCGCGGCCCTGCCCGCTGTCGCGTCGGTGACGGTCGGCCGGGACTGGCCGCACACCGTCGTCGTGACGGTCGTGGAGCGTGTCGCCGTCGCGCTGGCCGACACCTCCAGGGGCCTGATGCTCGTCGACGGCACCGGCATGGCCTACCAGCAGGCGCCCGAGGTACCGCCGGTGCTTCCGCACCTGAACGTGAGCATCACGGGCTCGATCGAGCCCGGCGACGTCCAGACCACCGCGGGGCTCGGGGTGCTCGCCGCGCTGCCCGACGCCGTCCGGTCGCAGGTGTTGACGATCACCGTGATCGCCCCCGCGGCCACCGGCGGACTCCCGACGGTCGAGCTCGTCCTCTCCGACGATCGGCGTGTCGTTTGGGGGTCGGCCGAGAACTCCCAGCGCAAGGCCGCCGTGCTCACCGCGCTGCTCACGGAGAAGGGCAGCGTTTTCGACGTCGCCAGCCCCGATCTCCCGACGATCCGTCGCTGACCGCGCACGGCCGGTCACGAAGAGGTCACGACAGTGCGAAACACCCGCCTGGGGGGTTGCCGACGCGCGGCGCGCCTAATGGACCGACACCCTGCCCGCACCTAGCGTTCTCGCGTGAAGGCCCGGACCAACCGGAGCTGGACCGGACCCGAGCAACTGGAAGGTGCCGCGCATGACGCCCCCGCACAACTACCTGGCCGTGATCAAGGTCGTCGGTATCGGTGGCGGCGGCGTGAACGCCGTCAACCGCATGATCGAGGTCGGTCTGAAGGGCGTCGAGTTCGTCGCCGTCAACACCGACGCGCAGGCCCTGCTGATGTCCGACGCGGACGTCAAGCTCGACATCGGCCGGGAGCTGACCCGCGGCCTCGGGGCCGGGGCGAACCCGGAGGTGGGCCGCAAGGCCGCCGAGGACCACCGCGAGGAGATCGAGGAGGTCCTCAAGGGGGCCGACATGGTCTTCGTGACGGCGGGGGAGGGCGGCGGCACCGGCACCGGCGGCGCGCCCGTGATCGCCTCGATCGCGCGCAAGCTCGGGGCGCTGACGATCGGCGTCGTGACCCGGCCGTTCACCTTCGAGGGCAAGCGCCGCGCCGGCCAGGCCGACGAGGGCATCAACGCGATGCGCAACGAGTGCGACACCCTCATCGTCATCCCCAACGACCGGCTGCTGCAGCTCGGCGACGTCGGCGTCTCGCTGATGGACGCCTTCCGCTCCGCCGACGAGGTGCTCCTCTCCGGTGTCCAGGGCATCACCAACCTGATCACCACGCCCGGCCTGATCAACCTCGACTTCGCCGACGTCAAGAGCGTCATGTCGGGGGCGGGCAGCGCGTTGATGGGAATAGGGTCCTCCCGCGGGGAGGGCCGCGCCGTGCAGGCCGCCAGCTCGGCGATCAACTCGCCGCTGCTGGAGGCGTCGATGGACGGCGCGCAGGGTGTGCTGCTGTCGATCGCGGGTGGCTCCGACCTCGGCCTGTTCGAGATCAACGAGGCCGCCTCGCTCGTGCAGGAGGCGGCGCACCCCGACGCGAACATCATCTTCGGCACGGTGATCGACGACTCCCTCGGCGACGAGGTGCGTGTCACCGTGATAGCAGCGGGGTTCGATGGCGGCACGCCCGCGCACAAGCAGCTCGATCCGTCGACCTTCCGCTCCACCGACGCCGCACCCGGGTCGGGCACCACGCCCGCCTCCGGTGGCTCGACGAGCCAGCCTGCCGCGGTCCACACCCCGGCCGTGCACGCGCCCGCCGCGCCGCAGACCCCGGCAGCTCCGGCCACCCCGCCGCCCGCGGCACCGCCGGTCGCGGCCGCGGTGGCGGCCCCGGTCGCGACGACGCCCGCCGCTCCGGTGGCCACGGCTGCGACCGGTCTCGGCCCGAACCAGGCGGGCACGCTGCCGCCCGCGGCGCCGCTGCCGCAGCAGACCTACGTGCCCCCGGCCCCGCGGAGCCCGGAGAGTGGCCGCGCCGACCCGGCGATGAGCTCGCTCGGCGGCGCGCACGCGGCACCGACGACGCCGACGCACGGTCCCGCGGTGCCCGTCTCCGACGGGGACTTCGACGACCTCGACGACGACGTCGACGTGCCGCCCTTCATGCGTCGCTGACCGGCCCGTCGTGCCTCGCGCGCCCTGGGGCGTGCGACGCTGACGCGGTGCGCGTACGCAAGGTCGTGACCACTCGTGCCGGCGGCCGTTCCGCCGGCGCGTTCCGCAGTTTCAACCTGTCCCGCGGGGTGGGCGACGACCCGACGGCGGTCGCCGCGAACCGGGGGCGGCTCGTGCGTGAGCTGGGCCTGTCCGGCGCGGTGTTCCTGCAGCAGGTGCACGGCACGCGCGTCGAGACGGTGACGGGCCCGGGAGCGACGTCACCGGCGGCCGACGACGTCCCGGGCACGGACGCGGTCGTGACCGCCGAGCCGGGTGTGGGGCTGGCGGTGCTCGCCGCGGACTGCGTCCCGGTGCTGCTGTCCGACCCGAAGGCCGGTGTCGTCGGTGCCGCGCACGCCGGCCGGGTCGGGGCCGCGGCCGGGATCGTCCCGGCGACGGTGGAGGCGATGGTGGCACTCGGCGCGCACGTGGAGGACGTCGTGGTCCTGCTGGGCCCGGCGGTCTGCGGCGGCTGTTACGAGGTGCCCGCCGAGATGCGCGACGAGGTCGGCGCGGCGCTGCCGGGAAGCGGTGGCCGGACCCGCCGCGGTACGCCGGGGATCGACATCCGGGCGGGCCTGCACCGCCAGCTCGACGTCATGGGTGTCCGCGGGGTTGCCCGGGACCCGCGGTGCACGATGGAGGATCCGGACCTGTTCAGCCACCGCCGCGAGGGGTCCACCGGACGGCAGGCCGGGGTGGTGTGGCTCGACCCGTCCGACGGGTGAGCATCCGATCGGGCCGTGGGCACAGGGCCGCGAGCACACCCGGGCGCAACCCCACTGCTGCCCGGAGGCCCGCGGACAGCACAGAGGTTGCGCGCGGCGCAGCGGCCGGGCGTGAGAGGACGAGATGAGCGGACGACCGACGACCGACGAACGGCGCGAGGACCTGATCCGGCGGCTCGCGCGGGTCCGCGAGGCGATCGCGCGGGCGTGCGCCGCCGCGGGCCGCGACGTCGCCGAGGTCGACCTGCTGGCCGTCACCAAGACGATCCCGGCGGCCGACGTCGCGATCCTGGTCGAGCTGGGCCTGACCGACTTCGGGGAGAACCGGGCGCAGGAGGCCGCGGAGAAGGTCGGCGAGGTCGCCCGGCTCGCACCGGGCGCCGCGCCGCGGTGGTTCTTCGTCGGCGGGCTGCAACGGAACAAGGCGCGCGTGGTGGCCCCGTGGGTGACACGCGTGGAGTCGGTCGACTCGGCCCGGCTCGCCGACGCGCTCGACACCCAGGTCCGCCGGGCCGTCGAGCAGGGTGAGCGTGAGGGGCCGCTGCCGGTGCTGCTGCAGTACAGCGTCGACGGCGACCCGGCCCGGGGCGGCGTCGCCCGCGACGGCCTCGCCGCGCTCGCAGCGCACGTCAGCGGCCTGGACGGGCTCCGGCTCGACGGGCTCATGGCCGTTGCGCCACTGGGCGCCGACCCCGACCGGGCGTTCGCCGACGTGGCCGCCGCGGCGTCCGCACTGCGCGATGATCATCCGTCTGCGAGGGTGCTGTCGGCCGGGATGTCAGGCGACCTCGACGTGGCGATCCGTCACGGATCGACGTGTGTGCGTGTCGGAACGGCCCTTGTGGGGGAACGGCGGCTAGCCTCGCGGTGATCGCCGGTCGCGGGGGCGACCGCCGGTTCGCGGGTGACGACGAGGGGAGCGCGACATGGGCGCGATGTACCGGCTCAAGGCCTACTTCGGAATGGTGCCCGCGGACGAGATGGCCGACTACGTCGACGAGCCGGGCTACGGCGCGCCGCGTCGGCGGGACGAGCGCTGGGACGGTCCCGAGGACCGCTACGACGCGCCCGACGAGTACGAGACATACGACGCACCCGCCTCCGTCGGCGAGGCGTGGGACCGGCGTCCCAACCGCCCCGGCGGCATGGAGCGCACCCCGGCCCGCGACACCCGACCGGCGCGTGAGCCCGTCCGTGCGGGCGGTGGCTCGGGTGTCGGCGCGGGGATCGGCAGCGGCCTGGGTGCCGGCAGCGTGCGTGGCGCGCTGGCCGTCGACACCGACCCCGTGCTGCGCGAGCCGGTCCGCGAGCCCGTGGGGCTGCGCGAGGTGCGTCCGGGCGAGCGGGCGGCCCTGCCGGAGCAGCGCGACCGGGGTGCGGCGGCCATGTCGCGCATCACGACGCTGCAGCCGCGCAGCTACAAGGAGGCGCGCACCATCGGGGAGCGCTACCGCGACGGCCAGCCGGTGATCATGAACCTCACCGAGCTCGACGCCGCGTCGGCCAAGCGCCTCGTCGACTTCGCCGCGGGGCTCGCCTTCGCGCTGCGCGGTTCCATCGACAAGGTGACGAACCGTGTATTCCTTCTCACGCCCGCGGACGTCGAAGTGTCGGCGGACGACGCGAGGCGGCTCGCAGAACGTGAGCTCTTCCGCCAGGATTGAGCGCGTGCCCGACGTCCTTCGTCTCGTCCTGTACTACGTCCTGTTCGCCTTCTGGCTGCTGCTCACGGCGCGAATCGTCGTGGAGCTGGTGCATGCGTTCGCGCGCAAGTGGCGCCCCGCCGGACAGAGTGCTGTCGCGCTCGAGGCGGTCTTCACCGTGACCGATCCACCCGTGAAGTTGTTGCGGAGAGTGATCCCCACGGTCCGGATCGGGGGAGTGGGACTGGACCTCTCGATTATGGTTCTGCTCCTGGCAGTGTTCATACTGATGGACGTTGTCAGGCCGGAGTGAGCCCCAGTCACCCGGTTTGCCGCCGAGGACTGCATGAGGTGATCCGATGCCGCTGACGCCCGCCGACGTTCACAACGTCGCGTTCAGCAAGCCCCCTATCGGGAAGAGGGGGTACAACGAGGACGAGGTCGACGCTTTCCTGGACCTGGTCGAGGCCGAGCTCGCCCGACTCATCGAGGAGAACGACGACCTGCGCGAGCAGGTGTCCCAGATGGAGTCCCAGCTCGGCAGCGCCCAGGCCGATCTGGAGGAGGCGCGTTCGCGTCCCCAGGCCGCCCTGGCGCCGCCCACGGCCCAGATCCAGCGGCCTGTGGAGCCCCCGCGCCCGGTCGAGCCGCCGCGCTCGCTGTCGGCCCCCGCGCCGCAGCTGGCCGACGGGGGTGACATGGGCGGTGGCGACCACCACGTCCAGGCTGCCAAGGTCCTGGGCCTGGCCCAGGAGATGGCCGACCGGCTCACGGCCGAGGCCAAGAGCGAGGCCGACTCCATGCTGGCCGACGCGCGGACCAAGTCCGAGCAGCTGCTCTCGGAGGCCCGGACCAAGTCCGACGGCCTCGTGAACGATGCCCGGGCCCGCGCCGAGACGATGCTCAACGACGCGCGGACCCGCGCCGAGACGCTGGAGCGGCAGTCGCGCGACAAGGCTGCGACACTGGTCGGCGATGCCGAGCGCAAGCAGACCGAGATCATCGGGACCATCCAGCGCGACAAGTCGGTGCTGGAGAAGAAGATCGACGAGCTGCGGACGTTCGAGCGTGAGTACCGGACGCGGCTGAAGACCTACCTGGAGTCGCAGCTGCGCGACCTCGGCGACCGCGCCTCCGCCGCGCCCGCCGACGGCCGCTCCGCCTCCAACGGGGGCTACGCCGCCAGCGGCTACGGCCAGCGCGCCGACGCCGGCAGCTGACCGTCCCCGAGACAGATCCCCGGTCGGTGGGCGGCGCCACGGCGCCGCCCACCAGGGAGTGAATCGTGCTGCTGCTGGTTCTGATCCTCGTCCTGGTCGCGTTCGCCCTGCTCGTCGTTGCACTGCTGACGGGCAGCGTCCTCTGGGCGTGGGTGTCCGTGGCCGTCAGCGCGGGCGCTGCGGTGGTGCTGCTCGTCGACTGGCTGCGTGGCCGTTCCGCGGCCCGTACGGGGCCCGCACCGGGCCGGTCGGAGGCCGACGTGCCGCCGCCCGGGGTGCCGGGAGCCGACCGAGGACCCTCGCTCGCGGGGGCCGAGGCGGTCACCCAGGTGCTTCCGGTCGTGCCTCCGGTGGGTCCGCCGCCGGGGGTGTCGCCCGGCGGAGGTCCCGCCGGTGGGTCGGCGCCGCAGGGCGTGTCGCAACCGCCCGGCTCATCCGGGCGACCGTCCGGCGCTGACGGCGCCGTCACTCCATCGAGCGTAAATTCGTCACGCAGCGTGACGGCGGATGCGGCTCGGAACGAGGCTGCGGCAGGCGAGCCGCCGGCAGGGTCTCGGCCCGCCGCGGCGGCCGACTCGCGGGGTGGCGAACAGAGCCGGCCGGCGGCCGAGGCGACTCAGGTCATGGGTGGCCCCGGCGCGACGCCGGCGGGCGAGAAGCCCGGTGCCCCGGATTCACGACCCCCGGATTCACGACCCCCGGATTCACGACCCCAGGACTCGCGTGTCCAGGAGTCGCGTCCCCCCGAGTCGCGGCCGCAGGGTTCCGTCGACGGCCCGACCGTTGCCGTGCCCGCCGCGGTCGCGGGCGCGGCAGCAGCTGCCGCCGCGTCCCAGAACCCGTCGGGCCAGAACCCGTCGGGCCAGAACCAGGCGGGCCAGAACCAGGCGGGCCAGAATCCGTCGCTGCAGAAGCCGTCGGGCGCATCCCAGGCGCCCGCGCGGGCCGACGCAGCACCCGCAGGCCCGGACACGTCCGGGAACACGGTCGCCTCGGAGAAGAGCCCGGCAGCGGCCGGCCCGGAGCAGGGCGGACCCGCCAAGGGCGGGCCCGAGGAGCGCCCGGGGGAGACCGGCAGGTCCGACGCGGCGTCGACGGTATCCGGTGGTCAGCCGGGTTCCGGTGGTGCCGAGGCCACGGCCGTCATGACGGGCACGCCCGCGCAGGACGCGGGCGCGCCCGGACAGGCGGCCGCCGGGGCGGGGGCGGGCAACGCCGCCGAGGCCACGACGACGGCGGCCGCGGCCGGCAACGGCGCGTCCCAGCCCGCACAGCCCGCCGAGCCGCCGGAGGAGGCCCCGGAGGCCCGGGTGGCCGCGCAGGTCGCGGGCCTGGACGACGAGGTCGTCGTCATCGACGAACAGCCCCGTTTCCATGTGTCCGGGTGCCGTTCGCTCGAGGGGCAGGCACTGATCCCGCTGCCGGTCCGTGAGGCGGTCGAGCTCGGCTTCACCCCGTGCGGGCTGTGCAACCCGAGCCGGACCATCGCGGCGCGCCACCACGCCGAGGTGCGCTGAACCGACCACCCGTTCCCCCGCCCCGTCCGGGGCGCGGGGAATGCGGTGGCGCCTGCGCGCTACTCTGGTTCTACACGCATGACCAACGGCGTCGATCCGGCCATCACCGGGGAGCCTCCGGAAGAAACGGGCGCACGGACGGCCCGGAGTAGAACCGGGCGGGTGCGGCCCGTCACAGCCGTCGAACGAGAGGCCACGCGGCCGCCGGGTTCCGGTGGGCACGCGGCAAGCGGGGTGGTACCGCGGCACCCGGACCCGGGTCGTCGTCCCCGTGCTGGCAGAGATCCACGAGCCGCACGAGGAGCACCACCGCCATGGCCGATCACAACGACGCCGCCTCTCACGACGATGCCGCCTCGGGGTATCCGGCCGTCCCCGCGCACCCGTCGTTCCCCGCGCTCGAACGCGAGGTCCTCGACTTCTGGTCCGCCGACGACACGTTCCGCGCGTCGGTCGCGGCTCGCCCGGCGGGTGAGGACGGCGGCAACGAGTTCGTCTTCTACGACGGCCCGCCGTTCGCGAACGGCCTCCCGCACTATGGGCACCTGCTGACGGGATACGTCAAGGACGTGGTGCCGCGCTACCAGACGATGCGCGGCAGGCACGTGGAGCGCCGGTTCGGCTGGGACACCCATGGCCTGCCCGCCGAGACGGAGGCGGAGCGCCAGCTGGGGCTCAAGGGCAAGTCCGACATCGACGCGATGGGCGTCGCGGAGTTCAACGCGGCCTGCAAGGAGTCGGTGCTGCGCTACACCGACGAGTGGCGGGCCTACGTCACGCGTCAGGCGCGCTGGGTCGACTTCGACCACGACTACAAGACGCTCGACCTGGACTACATGGAAAGCGTCATGTGGGCGTTCAAGACCCTGTACGACAAGGGTTACGTCTACCAGGGCTTCCGTGTCCTCTGGTACTGCTGGCACGACGGCACCCCGCTGTCGGCGTCGGAGACCAAGATGGACGACGCCTACCAGGACCGGCAGGACCCGGCGGTGACCGTGGGGCTGCGGCTGAACGCTCCCGGCACGGATCTCGACGGTGCGCTCGCCCTGATCTGGACGACGACGCCGTGGACGCTGCCGTCGAACCTCGCGATGGCGGTGAACCCGGACGTCGAGTACGCGCTCGTCGCCGCGAACGGCGAGAAGTACCTGCTGGCCGCGGCCCGGGTCGGCGCGTACGCCCGTGAGCTGGGCGAGGAGCCCGAGGTGCTGCGGACGTTGGCGGGTGCCGAGCTCGTCGGCACCGGTTACACCCCGCCGTTCGACTTCTTCGTCGGCCGGGAGAACGCGCACCGCATCCTGGCCGCCGGCTACGTCACGACCGACGACGGCACCGGTGTCGTGCACATCGCGCCCGCGTTCGGTGAGGAGGACAAGGTCGTCACCGACGCGGCGGGCATCGAGGTCGTCGTCCCGGTCGACGGCGCGGGGAAGTTCGACGCGACCGTGCCGCCGTACGAGGGCATGCAGGTGTTCGACGCGAACCCGCACATCATCGACGACCTCAAGAACGGTGCGCCGCACGTGCACGGCGTGCTGCTGCGCCGGGAGACCTACGACCACGCCTATCCGCACTGCTGGCGTTGTGGGAACCCGTTGATCCAGCGTGCCGTCGACTCGTGGTTCGTGCGGGTGACGGCGTTCCGCGACCGGATGGTCGAGCTGAACGAGCAGATCACGTGGGTGCCGTCGCACGTGCGCGACGGCCAGTTCGGCAAGTGGCTGGAGAACGCGATCGACTGGTCGATCTCGCGCACCCGCTACTGGGGCAGCCCGATCCCGGTGTGGATGTCGGACGACCCGACGTACCCGCGTGTCGACGTCTACGGTTCGCTCGACGAGCTCGAGCGCGACTTCGGGGTGCGCCCGACCGACCTGCACCGACCCTATGTCGACGAGCTGACCCGGCCCAACCCGGACGACCCGACGGGCCGTTCCACCATGCGCCGGGTGCCGGAGGTGCTCGACTGCTGGTTCGAGTCGGGCTCGATGCCGTACGCGCAGGTGCACTACCCGTTCGAGAACGCCGACTGGTTCGAGCACCACTACCCGGGCGACTTCATCGTCGAGTACAACGGGCAGACCCGCGGCTGGTTCTACACGTTGCACGTGCTGGCCACGGCGCTGTTCGACCGGCCGTCGTTCAGCTCGTGCGTGGCGCACGGCATCGTGCTGGGCGACGACGGCACGAAGATGTCGAAGTCGCGGCGCAACTACCCGGACGTCAACGAGGTCTTCGAGCGCGACGGCTCCGACGCCATGCGCTGGTTCCTCATGGCGAGCCCGATCCTGCGCGGCGGCAACCTCGTCGTCACCGAGCAGGGCATCCGCGAGGGTGTGCGCCAGGCGCTGCTGCCGCTGTGGAACACGTGGTACTTCCTGTCGCTCTACGCCGGGGCCGCCGGGCGCCGCGGGGTGACCCGCACCGACTCCGCGCACGTCCTCGACCGGTACGTGCTGGCCAAGACCGCGGAGCTGGTCGACGGTGTCACCGACGCGCTCGACGTCTACGACATCGCCGGCGCGTGCGAGCAGGTCCGCGACCACGCGGAGGTGCTCACCAACTGGTACGTCCGGCGGTCGCGGGACCGGTTCTGGGACGGCGACGCCGACGCCATCGACACCTTGCACACCGTCCTGGAGGTGACGGCCCGGGTCGCGGCGCCGCTGCTGCCGCTGGCGATGGAGCGGGTGTGGCAGGGGCTCACCGGCGGGCGGTCGGTGCACCTGGCGGACTGGCCCGCCCGCGACGAGCTTCCGCACGACCCGGAGCTGGTCACGGCGATGGACCGGGTGCGGCAGGTGGCGTCGTCGGCGTCGTCGCTGCGCAAGGCGCGCAACAAGCGGGTCCGGCTGCCGCTGGCCCGGCTCACCGTCGCGGCGGCCGACGCCGAGACGCTCGCCCCGTTCGCCGACATCCTGCGCGACGAGGTGAACGTCAAGGACGTCACGCTGACCACCGACGTCGCCGCGCACGGGCGGTTCGAGCTGGCGGTCAACGCCCGCGCCTGCGGCCCGCGCCTGGGTGGCGACACGCAGAAGGTCATCCGGGCGGTCAAGGCGGGGGAGTGGGCGACGGAGCCCGACGGCACCGTCGTCGCCGGCGGCATCCCGCTGCTCGAGGGCGAGTACACGGAGAAGCTCGTGGCGGCGGACCCGGCCGAGACCGCGGCGTTGCCCGGCAACACCGGGCTCGTCGTCCTCGACACCGCGGTGACCCCGGAGCTGGCGGCGGAGGGCGCGGCGCGTGACGTGGTGCGGGTCGTGCAGCAGGCCCGTCGCGACGCGGGCCTCGACGTGTCCGACCGGATCGTGCTGACGATCGGCGGCGACGCCGAGGTCATCGCCGCGGTCCGCACCCACGAGGGGTTCGTCGCCGGTGA
This sequence comes from Pseudonocardia sulfidoxydans NBRC 16205, assembly GCF_007989085.1. Lineage (GTDB taxonomy): Bacteria > Actinomycetota > Actinomycetes > Mycobacteriales > Pseudonocardiaceae > Pseudonocardia > Pseudonocardia sulfidoxydans. The sequence continues at coordinate 71,133 of NZ_BJVJ01000017.1, read as the reverse complement.
GGTGCTGGCGACGTCGGTGGTGCACGCGGAGCCGGCCGAGCCGACGCTCGTCGGCACCGCGGCGGCGGCCGGGGACGGCACGGGCTCGCACCGGGTCGCGGTCCACGTCGCCCGAGCCTGACCCTGTGAGTGGCGATAGTCGCTATAGCGACTATCGCCACTCACGAGGATCTGCGGCCGGATCCCGGCGCCGGGCGGACCGGCGAGGTCGCCCAGCTCGAGCACCCCGGCGCAGCACCTGCGGACCGGGCGGATCGGCCGTGGTGCGGCGCTCGACCCGACCGTGAGGGGCCTGTCGGCCCGGTCCCGGTTGTGCCGTTGCTGCAGAACTGGGCCCCGGCCCCCGGGTACGACGCCCTGTGCGGGAGGCTCGGCTCCATGATCGGGGTCGGGTGGCCGCTGGTCGTGGCGCTGGCGGTGCTGGTCGCGATCGCGGTGGCGGCGAGCGTCGTCGGCCGGGTCGGCACGTCGCGGATGACGGTCGTCGCCGCGGTGCGGGCCGTCGTGCAGCTGGGCGCGGTGTCGCTGGTGATCCTCGCCGTGGTGCGGTCGTGGTGGTCGACGGTGGCGTTCACGCTGCTCATGGCCGCGGTGGCGACGTGGACGTCGGCACGGCGGATGACGCGACACCGCAGTGGCCTGGCGGCGGGAGTCGCGATCCTCGCGGGCGCGGTGCCGGTGCTCGCGGTGGTGCTCGCCTCGGGGACGGTGCCGCCGACGCGCATCGCCGTCGTCCCGATCACCGGGATCGTGGTGGGTGGGGCGATGTCGGCGACGTCGCTGGCCGGCCGGCGGGCCCTCGACGGGTTGACGAGCAGGCGCGGGGAGTACGAGGCGGCGTTGTCGCTCGGGTTCGGCGAGCGCGACGCGGCGATGCTGGTGGTCCGGCCGTCGGGTGCGGAGGCGCTGGTCCCCGCGCTGGACCAGACCCGCACGGTCGGGTTGGTGACGCTGCCCGGTGCCTTCGTCGGCGTGCTCCTGGGTGGGGGTGACCCGGTCGCGGCGGGAGCGGCGCAGGTCCTGGTGCTCCTCGGCCTGCTGGCGGCGGAGACGATCGCGGTCGTCGTGACGGTCGAGCTGGTCGCGCGTGGGGTCGTGCGCCGGATCTGAACGGGGAGACGACGCTGGTCGTCCGCACGGTTGAACGCGCGGGCGCCGTCGTAGGGTGAGGCCATGATCGACGCGGCGAGGCGATGGCACGAGCTGCAGTCGGGCCGCGGCATCCCCCAGGAGATCCTCGCCGGGGCCCCGGCGAGCCCGTGGGTGCACGATCCGCGCGACTTCGCCGCCCCGGACGAGCCGGCCGACACCCCGTCGCGCGTCTCGGCGCTCGGGCTGCTGGGCGGCTCCGGCACGGTGCTCGACGTCGGCTGCGGCGGCGGCGCGGCGGCGTTCGCGCTGGTCGGCGCGCTGACCGCGGTCACGGGGGTCGACCACCAGCCCGACATGCTGGAGGTGTTCGCCGAGGGCGCGCGCCGGCGCGGCATCCCGTACACGACGGTCGAGGGCCGCTGGCCCGAGATCGCCGCGAAGGCGGGGCACGCCGACGTCGTGGTGTCGCACCACGTGCTGCACAACGTCGTCGACCTGCCGCCGTTCGTCGCGGCGTTGACGGCGGCGGCGCGCTCGGGGGTCGTCGTCGAGATGTTCGACGAGCACCCGATGGCCTGGCTCGATCCGCTGTGGCTGCGCTTCCACGGGCTGCGCCGCCCCGAGCCCGCCCGCACCGTCGACGCCGTCGCGGTCCTCACCGACATGGGTATCGCGCCCGACGTGGCGCGCTGGGAGCGGGAGTCCCCGCCGCGTCAGGACGCGGAGTGGGTCACCCGCAGGCTGTGCCTGCCCGCCGAGCGGGTCGGCGACGTGGGCGAGGCGCTGGCCGCGCTGCCGGAGCGCCCCCGCCACGCCGCGACGCTGACCTGGCGGGTGTGACCCGTCAGACCGGCCTGACGGTGACGTCGCCGTGGTCCGACGTCGCCGACACCGTCGCCGTGGCCGTGGGGTCCGCGGGCAGCAGCACCCGGGCCGACCCGAGGTCGGAGCCGGGGCCGACGTCGACCCGGTAGGGCCTGGTCGCGGGCACGGCGACGTCGATGTCGCCGATGGTGGACCGCGCCGTCACGCTCGTGGGCGCGACCGCCCCGGTGACGCTGACGTCGCCCGTGCTGGTCTCGGCCAGCACCGAACCCGACCGCAGCCCGGTGGCGACGACGTCGCCGGAGAGGGTCCGGACGGTGACGTCCCCGCCGAGGCCGGTGAGCAGCACGTCGCCGCCGGTGTTGTCGACGTCGACGCGGCCGTCGAGGTCGCCGACGACGACGTCACCGATGCCGCCGGTGATCATGACGGACACGGCGCGGGGGACGGCGACGGTGTAGGAGACCTGGCAGAAGTCGCCGAGGAAGCCGTTGCAGTGCGAGTCGAGCACCAGACCGGCGGGCCCGGGCTCGGCGACCAGGTCGGGGGTGGCCAGCCCGTGTGTGGCCTGGGTGCGGACGTGGACGGCGTCGTCGTCGCTGACGACCACGGTGATGTCCCCGGAGTCCGTCGTGACCGCCAGCCGCGGCGTGGTGAGTGCGTAGGTGGCGTCGGTGGTCGTCGTCGAGTGCACGGCGTCGCCGAGCAGTTGGGCGACGCCGATGACGGCCGCGACCAGCACGACCACCGCCGCGACGACCACGAGCGCCGGGTGTGGGCGCCGCGGCGCGCGGGCGGCGTCGGGTTCGGCCGCAGCGGTCGGGGCGGTCGGGGTGGTCGGGGCGGACATCAGCCCTCCAGGTAGCGCAGCACCGCGAGGACGCGGCGGTGGTCGGTCGGGGCGGCGGGCAGCGCGAACTTCGCGAAGATGCCGCTGACGTGCTTCTCGACGGCCCCGTCGGACACCACCAGGGCCTCGGCGATGCCGCTGTTGGAACGTCCTTCGGCCATGAGGGTCAGGACGTCGCGTTCGCGCGGGGTGAGCTCGGCCAGCGGCGCGGTCCGCCGGGAGCGGGTGAGGATCTGGGAGACGACGTCGGGGTCGAGCGCGGTGCCGCCCGCCCGGACGCGGTGCAGGGCCTCGACGAAGCTCTCGACGTCGGCGACGCGGTCCTTGAGCAGGTAGCCCACCCCGCGGGTGTCGCCGGCGAGCAGGTCGGTGGCATAGCGCTCCTCGACGTACTGCGACAGCACCAGCACCGCCACCGACGGCCAGCGGGTGCGGATGACCAGTGCGGCGCGCAGGCCCTCGTCGGAGTGGGTGGGCGGCATCCGGACGTCGGCGACCACGATGTCGGGCTGGTCGTCGCCGACCTTGCGCAGCAACGACTCCGCGTCGCCGACGGCGGCGACGACGTCGAACCCGGCTTCGGCGAGCAGCCGTTCCAGGCCTTCACGCAGCAGCACGGAGTCCTCGGCGAGGACGACCCGGGGCGCGGCGGGTGCGCTCACGTGAGCCGGCACGGCAGCTCCACCGTCAGCACGGTCGGGCCGCCCGCGGGGGAGTCGACCGACAGCTGGCCGTCCACACCGGACACCCTGTCGGCCAGCCCCCGCAGCCCGGTCCCGTACGCCTCGTCGGCGCCGCCGCGGCCGTCGTCGCTGATCGTGATCCACAGTGTCCGGTCGGACTCGGTGACGGTGACGCTCGCGTGGGCGGCGCCGGAGTGCTTGGCGACGTTGGTCAGCGCCTCGGAGACGACGAAGTAGCCGATGGACTCGACGGCGAGCGGCGGGCGGACGGGCACGTCGACGGTGAGCTCGACGGGCACCGGGCAGCGGGCGGCCAGCGCGGGCAGGGCGGCGTCGAGACCGCGGTCGGACAGCACCGGCGGGTGCAGCCCGCGGATCAGTCCGCGCAGCTCGACGACGGCGTCCTTGGCCTGGCGGTGGGCGTCGTCGAGCAGGCCGCCGATGGCGTCGGGCTCGGTGCGGTAGCGGGCCTTGGCCCGGCCCAGCGTCATCGCCAGCGACACGAGGCTCTGCTGGGTGCCGTCGTGCAGGTCGCGTTCGATGCGGCGGCGCTCGACCTCCACCGAGTCGACGACGCGCGCCCGGCTGCGCTCCAGCTCGCCGACGCGGGCGGCGAGTGCCCCGGGGACGGGACCGAGCAGGGCGCGGGCGACGGCGACGTCCGCCGTTACCAGGCCCCGCACCACGGCGGGCGTGACCAGCAGCAGCACGAGCCCGACCCCGGCGAGCAGCCCGCGGGTGGTTCCGGAGGCGAGCGAGATCGAGAAGAGGTGGGCGCTCTCGTTGCCGGCGATCAGCACGGCGACGGGCATCAGCAGCAACGTCGCCCCGAACGCGAGCAGCCCATAGACGATGCCCGAGGTGAGCGCGCCGAGCGGTGCGGCGAGCACCTGGTGGACCATGCGCCGCTGCACCCCGGGGTCACGCAGCAGCGCGCCCGCGTACCGCAGCGGATGACGTTGCGTGGGCGGCATCGGCTGCGCCTCGATGTCGACGCCGAGCAGCAGCCGGTAGCGGGTCCGTTCGATCGCGCCGAGACCGGTGCTGACCCAGGCGGTGAGCATCCACACCGGCACCCCGAGCAGCGCGAACGGCAGCAGCACGACCGACCAGAACACCCCGAACAGCACGAGGAAGGCCGTCGCGAATCCGAAGAAGACGTCGAGCAGCAGGTGCGCCGCCCCGAGCCAGGTGGTCGGGGAGGCCCACGCGCGCAGCGGGTCGGCCGGGGAGGGCCTGCCGACCGCGGGGGGAGAGACAGCCGTGGACATGGGACGAACCTAGGGACCGTGGCGTACGGGGCACCATCCGGACGGTTCCCGATCCGGACGGGGGGACAGCCCCCGGTCGCACGTCAAGCCTCGTGAGTGGCAATAGTCGCGATAGCGACTATTGCCACTCACAGGGTCAGTGTGTGACGACCCACCAGGCGATCAGCACGCCCAGGGAGTTGGTGGCGACGTGCGCGAGGAAGGGCGTCACGAGGTGACCGCCCCAGCGTCGCCACACGCACAGCAGCACACCCGCGGCGCACGTCGCGACCACCGCGAGCGCCGACGTCGCGACCGTGCCCCACCCGCCCACCGACGACGCGACCGCCGCGTTGGCACTGGCCATCCCCATCGAGGGCAGCACGTGCCAGAGCCCGAACAGCCCCGACGACACCAGCGTCCGGCGCCACCACGACCCGCCGACCAGCGCGGGCAGCACCCCGCGGAACGCGGTCTCCTCCAGCAGCGCCGTCCCGAGCGGGATCCGCACGAGCGCGGCGAACAGCGCGGCGCCGAGCGTCCCGGCGGCGCGGGAGTCGTCGAACGCCTCGCGGGTGGCCGGGATCGCGAGCCCGATCAGGTACAACGCGGCGACGCCGGCGAGCGCGACCGCACCGATCCCGAGCCCGCGGCGCAGCTTCTCCCGCGACAGCCCGAGATCCGCCCAGGTCACGCCGCACCCGCGGGCCACCGCCACGAGCAGCACCGCGACAGCGACGTTCCACGGGATGTAGGCCTCGGGCCACAGCCGGTTGCTGACGACGTTCGACGCTGCCAGGATCGCGATCACCGAGAACAGGCCCAGCCGTCGCCGCAGCGTGCGCCCGGCGAGGCGGGTGCGCTCCGGGGGTGTCCGCAGGGCCGTCGCCATCACGACCGTCCCGCCGTGGTGGGGGCCATCGGAGTCGACGGTACCCGAGCGCGCACGGGGGGACTTCCACGATGACCGACGTCGACCCGGCCGGCGCAACCGCCGGCCAGGGGCAGGAACGCGCGCGCGCAACGGCGGGTGCCCCGGTGGCCCGCGACCGCTACGTCGACTTCCTGCGCGCCTTCTCGATCCTCGTGGTCGTGCTGTGGCACTGGGCGTTCACGATTCTCGTGTGGGGCCCGACCGGTCCCGGCGCGACGAGCCCGCTCGGCTTCACGACGGGGCTGTGGGCGCTCACCTGGCTGTTCCAGGTGCTGCCGCTGTTCTTCTACGTCGGCGGCTACGTCCACCTCAAGGCGTGGGAACGGGCCCGGGAACGTGGCGAGCATCTCGGCCGCTTCGTGTGGCGCAACATCCGCCGGCTGTCGATCCCGGCGCTGGTGCTGGCCGTCGTGTGGATCGGGCTGGGTGCGGCGTTCGGCGCGGTGTTCGACATCGCCTGGGTCGGCCGGGCCGTGCTGCTGGTGATCAGCCCTCTGTGGTTCATCGCCGTCTACCTCGGGCTGATCGCGCTGATGCCGTTGTGGCTGTGGCTGCGCACCCACTTCGGCGCGGTGCCGCTGGTGTGGTTCGCGGGGCTCGTGGTCGTCGTCGACATCCTGCGGTTCCGCGCCGGCATGGACGAGCTCGCCTACGTCAACATGGTCTTCGTGTGGGGGCTGGCGTTCCAGGCCGGGTTCTCCTACGAGCAGGTCGTGCGCGCACCGCGCCAGTTCGACGCCGCCCTGATGTGGGCCGGGCTGTTCGGGCTCGTGGGGCTCGTGTTCTCGGGGCTCTACCCGGGCTCGATGGTCGGGGTGCCGGGGGAGACGTCGAACATGGCGCCGCCCACGCTGTGCATCGTCGCGCTGCTCGTCTTCCAGATCGGGGTGGCCGAGATGAGCCGCCCGACCGTCGAACGCTGGCTCGACCGGCCACGGCCGCGGCGCATCGTCGAGATCGTCAACCGCTTCGCCATGCCCGTGTTCCTGTTCCACACCACCGGCATGGCCATCGGGCGCGGGCTCATCTACGCCTGGAGCGGCGAGATCGGCGAGAAACAGGTCCCCGACCTCGCATGGTGGCTGCAACGCCCGCTCTACATCGCGGTGTCACTGGCCTGCACGCTGCCGGTGATCTGGCTGTTCGGCCGCTTCGGCCACCGCCGACCGACGCCCGCCTCACCCGGCGTCGCCGCCGCCTGAAACCTCGTCGCCCGCACCGGATCGGTCGCCGGAAAGGACGAATCCGGCGCCGAATAGAGTGATCGCCGGAGGGTGCGCATGGCGGGTCTGGAGGTGCTGCTCGGCGTCGTCGCCGCGGTGGTCCTGATCGGAGTACTGGCGGTTCGCGTGTCCGTGCGCCTCGGGCTCCCCTCGTTGCTGCTCTACCTGGGGATCGGGGTCGTCCTCGGCGAGTCGGTCCTCGGCCTGCAGTTCTCCGACGCGTTGCTCACCGAGAACCTCGGCATCGCCGCGCTCGTGCTGATCCTCGTCGAAGGTGGGCTGACCACCCGGTGGGACGTGGTGCGCCCCTCGCTCGGGGTGGGCATCGCGCTGTCGACGGTGTCGGTCGTGGTGAGCATCGGCGTCGTCGGTGTCTGTCTGCACCTGATCCTGGGCCTGGACTGGCGGGTCGCGTTCCTGTGGGGTGCGGTGCTGTCCTCCACCGACGCGGCTGCGGTCTTCAGCGTGCTGCGCAACGTCGGCGTCTCGCGGCGTCTCGCCGGTGCGCTGGAGCTGGAGTCCGGCTTCAACGACGCCCCCGTCGTCCTCGCCGTCGTGCTGCTCGCCTCGGGCGACCCGTTCCACTGGTGGACCCCGGCGATCGTCGTCTACGAGCTGGCCGCCGGCGGGGTCATCGGCGCGGCCCTCGGCCTCGCCGGGGCGTGGGCGCTGCGCCGTGCCGCGCTGCCGTCGACGGGCCTCTACCCGCTCGCGACGATGTCGGTCTGCGTCCTCGCCTTCGCGGGCGGGCAGTTCGCGCACGCGTCGGGCCTGCTCGCGACGTACGTCTGCGCACTCGTGCTCGGCAACTCACGGCTGCCCCACCGCGGCGGCGTGCTGTCGTTCGCCGAGGGCACCGGCTGGCTGGCCCAGATCGGCCTGTTCGTGCTGCTCGGGCTCTACGTGTCGCCGCTGCGGCTCAGCGACGCCGTCATCCCGGCGCTGATCTCCGGCGCCGTCCTGCTCGTCCTCGCGCGGCCGCTGTCGGTCGTCGCCGCGGCACTGCCGTTCCGGGTCCCCTGGCGGGAACAGGCGTTCCTGTCGTGGTCGGGGCTGCGCGGTGCCGTCCCCATCGTGCTGGCCCTGATCACCCTCGTCGAGGGCGCTCCGACCGGGTCGCAGCTGGTCGACGTCGTGTTCGTGCTCGTCGTCGTGCTGACGCTGCTGCAGGGCACGACCCTGCCGTGGGTGGCGGCGAGGCTCCGGGTCGCGGAGGCGACCGAGATGACCGAGGTCGAGGTCGACGCCGCGCCGCTCGACGAGCTCGGCGCCGACCTGCTGCAGGTACACGTGCCCGTCGGGTCGAAGCTGCGCGGGGTCTACCTGCGGGAGCTGCGGCTGCCGAAAGGGGCGACGGTCAGCCTCGTCGTCCGCGACGGGAAGGCGTTCACACCCGACCTGGAGACGCGGCTGCGCGAGCACGACCAGCTGCTCGTCGTCACCACGGCCGAGGCGCGGCGGGCCACCGAGGACCGGATCCGGGCCGTCGACAGGGGCGGCCGGTTCGCCCGCTGGCTCGCGATCACCCGCGAGTCCGGCACCGACGAGCCGCGTGCCCTGTGAGTGGCGATAGTCGCTATAGCGACTATCGCCACTCACGACCCGTCTGGCGGTCGCGATCCGGCGGTCCGGGCCCGGCGGGTGCGGGCAGGCGGGCGACAGGGCTCCCTGGTGGCCCGGAGATAATGGCCGGGTGAACACCCCCGACCAGGTCGCCGCCCGTGGGTGAGCTGCGCAGCCTCCCGGTTCCCGACGGCCTCGACGGCATGCGTGTCGACGCCGGGCTCGCCCGCCTGCTCGGGCTCTCGCGCACCGTCGTCGCGACGCTCGCCGAGGACGGCCGCGTCGCCGTCGACGGCGCCGTCGCCGGCAAGTCCGACCGGCTCGTCGCGGGCGGCTGGCTCGAGATCGAGCTGCCCGATCCCGAACGCGACGCCTCGGAAGCCATCAGCGGCCCCGTCGAGGTCGTCGCGGGGCTCGGGATCCTCTACGAGGACGACGACATCGTCGTCGTCGACAAGCCCGTCGGCGTCGCCGCGCACCCCAGCCCGGGCTGGACGGGCCCGACGGTCGTGGGTGGGCTGACCGCGCTCGGCGTCCAGGTCGCGACGTCGGGTGCCGCCGAGCGGCAGGGCATCGTGCACCGGCTCGACGCCGGTACGACCGGGGTCATGGTCGTCGCCAAGTCGGAGTCGGCGTACTCGGAGCTCAAGCGCGCCTTCAAGGAACGCACCGTCGACAAGCGCTACCACGCCGTCGTGCAGGGCCACCCCGACCCGAGCCGCGGCACCATCGACGCCCCCATCGACCGTCACCCGCGCCACGACTGGCGGTTCGCCGTCGTCGAGGGCGGGCGGCCCAGCGTCACCCACTACGACACGATCGAGGCGTTCCGCGCGGCGTCGCTGCTCGACATCCGGCTCGAGACCGGCCGCACCCACCAGATCCGGGTGCACTTCTCCGCGATGCGCCACCCCTGCGTGGGCGACGTGACCTACGGCGCCGACCCGACGCTCGCCAAGCGGGTGCGCCTGGACCGGCAGTGGCTGCACGCCCACGAGCTCGGCTTCGCCCACCCCGCCGACGGCCGTCGCGTCGACTTCACGAGCCCCTACCCGGCCGACCTGTCGCGGGCGCTGGAACTGTTGCAGGACTGAGGGTCGAGGTGACCGGTCGGCGTCGGCTCGCCCTGTTCGGGGTGTGCCTCGTCGTGCTGCTCGGGGTCGCCTGGTACGCGGGGAGCCGCCCGGGGTCGGGCGGGCCGCCGCCCTCGGTGACGGGCTCGGTGCGGCTCGGGCCGGACCCGGGCGCCGCCGTCGCCGACTACCTCGCCTCGCTGCCCGCGACGCTGCCCGAACCCGGTGTCGCCGTGCCCGCGCTCGTCCAGCTCCACACCGCGGTCACCGGCGACCAGGCCGTCGCGCTCGCGGGTGACGCCGCGATCCTGCAGGTCGTGTGGCGGGTCCCCATCCCGCGGGTCCAGACGGCGCTGCGCTTCGAGACCCTCGACGCCGGCGTCGCGGTGGGGACGGCCGTCGACGTGTCCCGGCAGCGGGCGCAGCTCGCCGCGCAGGCCGACGCGTCGCGCCGGACGGGGCGCCCCGGCGCGGTCGCCGCCGCCGAGCAGGCCGCCCTCGGCAACGCCGACTGTGCCTGCGTGGTGGCCGTCGTCGTCCGGACCGACCGGGCCGGGCTCGAGACGATCACCGCCCGCGCCGGCGTCCGTGGGGTGCAGGCGGCCCCGGCCGGTGCGGTGCTCACCGACCTCGCGCTGGCCCCGCTGCTGCCCGAACAGACCGACCGCGTCGACCCCCTGCCCGACGACGGCGTGGTCCCCCCGGCCCCGACCGGCTGACCGGCCACCCCCCAGTCGGTGTGGGGGGTTTTCCGGAGCCGGACTCGGTGGTCGCCCGGATGTCGTAGTGGGCGCCGCGCTGGAAACGTCGCCGGCATGGGGAACCGGGGGGACGAGAAGGCAGGTCCGGGAGCGCTCACGGCCGGGGTGACGGCCGCGGCGGTCGTCGCCGTCCTGCCCGTGCTGGTGCTGCACGCACTCGGCGCCGGCCTGGTGGATCCGTTGGCGCACACCGTCAGCGACTACGTCGCGGTGCCGGAGGGGTACGCGCTGCTGGCGGTGTCGTCGGCCGCGCTGGCCGCGGCGGGACTGTTCGTCGCCGTCGCGGCGTGGCGGACCCGGCTGCCGGGCGCACCCGTCCTCGCCGCGCTGACCGCGGTGTGGGTGATCGGGCTCGGCCTGGTCGCCGCGTTCCCGACGAACGTCGGCGGCGCACCCGCCGACATCTCCGCGATCGTGCACCGGTGGGGCGGCGCACTCGTGCTGGGCCTGGCCCCGGTCATCGCGATGGTGGTGGCCCGCGGGCTCGTCGCCAGGGGGGCACGTCCGGTGCTGCTGGTCCGGCTGACCGTCGCCACCGCCGGCCTGGACGCGGCCTTCCTGCTCAGTCATGTCCCGATCGTCGTGCTGGGTTCACCCGGATCTCCCCTGCTCGGGTTGGTGGAGCGTGTTCTGTACGGGCTGGTGATCGTCCTGCTGCCGGTGACCGCGCACGCCGTGCGCCGCGCCGTCGTGGCGCCCGTTCCGTCGCAGGTCGTCACGTCGCCCGTAGGGGCGCAAGTCGACGCGGCGCCTGCCGCCGCGGAGGTGGCCCGGTGACCGCGCTCGCCGTCGTCGCCGCGGTCGTCGCGGCGGTGTGCTTCGCGGTGGGCGGCATCCTGCAGCACCGCGCCGTGGCCGCCGAGGTCGTTCCCGGACCGTCGGCCCGCAGCACCGGCGCCGCGCGGCTCGGGGCCGAGGGTTTCGCTGCCCTGCTGCGCTGCCCCGGCTGGCTCCTCGGCCTCGGCCTGGCCGGTGCCGGCGCGACCCTGCACGCGCTCGCGCTCGTCGTCGCGCCCGTGTCGGTGATCCAGCCCGTCGGGGTGCTCGCCGTCCCGATCGCGGTACTGCTCGCCGCCCGCGCGACCGGGACCCGGCCGTCCGCTGCCGTCGGTGCCGCGGTGGGGCTGGCCGTCGGTGGCGTCGCCGGGTTCGTCGCCCTCGCCGCGGGCAGCGCCGTCTCCGGTGCCGCCGACCCGACGATGCTCGCGATCGCGGGTGCCGGGGTCGGCATCGTCGTCCTCGGGCTGGCCGCCGTCGCCGCCCGGGCGGGCTCGCCGATCGTGCGCTGCCTGGCCTGCGCCGCCGGGGGCGCGACCGCGTTCGGGCTGGTGTCGGCCCTGGTGCGGGCGCTCGCTGAACGCGTCGCCGCCGGCGCTGCGGTGCTCGACGTCGCGGGCCTGGCCGGCGCGATCGCCGTCGCGCTGCTGGCCGGTGGCTGGCTGGTCCAGCAGGCGTTCGCCGCCGGCCCGGCCGAACTGGTCGTCGCGACGCTCACCGTCGTCGACCCCGTCGTCGCCGTCGGGCTGGGCATCGCCCTGCTCGGTGAGGGGGCCGCGACCGGGCTGCCCACCGCACTGGCCATGGCCGGCTGCGCGGTCGTCGCCGCGGTCGGCGTCCTCGCGCTGGCCCGTCACCACCCCGACGCGCTGCGCCGCCGCGAACAGGCGCGCGCCGTCGACCACGACGACCGGCTCGTCCGTTCCTGAACCCACACCTACCCGTACACAGCAGAGAGCGAGGTACCGCCGTGCGTCCGCTGCGGATCCTGATCGGCGCCGACACCTTCCCACCCGATGTCAACGGGGCCGCCCGCTTCGCCGAGCGCCTCGCGGGCGGGCTCGCCGGCCGCGGTCACGACGTGCACGTCGTCGCCCCGTCGCCCGACGCCACCGCGCACCGCGCGGTGCCGCACCCGGGTGCCGACGGGGTCCGGGTGCACCGCGTCCGTTCCCACCGCTACCCGCTGCACGACAGCTTCCGGGTGTGCTTCCCGTGGCAGGCCTCGCCGGCGACGGCGGCGCTCGTCGAGGACCTGCAGCCCGACGTCGTGCACGTCCAGGCGCACTTCGTCGTCGGCCGGGGGACCGCGGTCGCGGCGTCACGGGCCGGGGTGCCGCTCGTCGCGACCAACCACTTCATGCCGGAGAACCTGTTCGGCCACGCCAAGGTGCCGCACGTACTGCAGCAGGCCGCCGCCCGCTGGGCCTGGCGCGACCTGGCCCGTGTGTACGGGCTCGCGGGTGTGGTCACCGCGCCGACCGAGCGTGCTGCCGGCCTGCTGGCCGACGCCGCCGGAATCGACGGCGCACTGCCGATCTCCTGCGGCATCGACTCCGCCCGGTACGCAGGCGGCGCCGAGTCGCCGGAGCCGACCGTGCTGTTCGTGGGGCGTCTCGACGAGGAGAAGCGGGTCGACGAGCTGCTGCGCGCGTTCGCCGCGCTGCCCGCGGCCGGCGCCCGGTTGGAGATCGTGGGGGACGGGTCGCGCCGCGAGGCCTGGACCGCGCTCGCGGCCCGTCTCGGGATCGCCGACCGGGTCACCTTCCACGGCTTCGTCGACGAGGAGACGCTCGTGGCCGCGTACCGGCGGTGCGCGGTGTTCGCGATGCCCGGCATCGCCGAGCTGCAGAGCCTGGTGACGCTGGAGGCGATGTCGGCGGGCAAGCCCGTCGTCGCCGCCGACGCGATGGCACTGCCGCACCTGGTCCGGCCCGGTCGCAACGGCTGGCTCTACACACCCGGCGACGTCGACGGGCTGTCCGCCGCCCTGGGCGCGTTGCTCGCCGACCCGGCGACGCGGGCGCGGATGGGCGCGGCGAGCCGCGAGATCGTCGCGGGCCACGCCCTCGACGCCACGCTCGACCGGTTCGAGGACGTCTACACAGAGGTAGCGGGCCGCGTCGCGACGGGGCTGCGGGTGGCCTGAGCCGGGCGCTGCCGCGGGCCGGGCCGGGTGGCGCGACACGCGTCGCGGGGCCGTCAGCAGGAGATACCGCCGGGCCCGCCGGGGGTGGCCGGAGTTGTCGGTGCCCGGGGCTAATCTGGGCTCCTCCCCGGCGGTGCTCCGCGAGCTCCCCGCGGGAGATCACGGCACGCGCCCCGAGGGCGCCCGACGGCACCGCGCCCCCCGGCGCGAGGACGGAGCAGACGGGTCCCCATGACAGCCGCCTCGAGTACCGACAGCTTCGTCCACCTGCACACGCACACCGAGTTCTCCATGCTCGACGGTGCCGCGCGGCTCGACGACCTGTTCGCCGAAGCGGCGAAGATGGGCATGCCGGCGCTGGCGATGACCGACCACGGCAACGTCTACGGCGCCTACGAGTTCTGGCGCAAGGCCAAGGCGTCGGGTGTGAAGCCGATCATCGGCATGGAGGGCTACCTGTCGCCGGGCAGCCGCCACGAGCGAAAGCGCGCCACCCTCGGCGGGCAGACGGTCAGCGACGACAACCCGGGTGAGATGTACACCCACATGACGTTGCTGGCCGAGAACACCGAGGGGATGCACAACCTCTTCCGGTTGTCGTCGCTGGCCAGCCTCGAGGGCTACTACTACAAGCCGCGTATGGACCGCGAGCTGCTGGAGACCTACGGCAAGGGGATCATCGCGACGACGGGCTGCCCGTCGGGCGAGGTCGCGCGCCTGCTCCAGCAGGACCGGTTCGACGACGCGTGCCAGGCGGCGAGCGACTACCGGGACATCTTCGGCAAGGACAACTTCTTCTGCGAGTTGATGGACCACGGCATCGAGATCGAGAAGCGGGTCCAGGAGGACCTCTTCCGGTTGAAGAAGATGCTCGACCTGCCGGGTCTGGCCACGAACGACCTGCACTACACCTACGCCGAGGACACCAAGCCGCACGAGGTGCTCCTGTGTGTGCAGACGGGCAAGACCCTCGCCGACCCCAACCGCTTCAAGTTCGACGCGCAGGACTTCTACCTCAAGTCGGCCGCCGAGATGCGCGCCCAGTGGGACCCGATCCACCCGGAGGCCTGCGACAACACGCTGCTCGTCGCCGAGCGCGTGGACGTGTCGTTCACCGAGGGCCAGGACCTCATGCCGCACGCGCCCGTCCCCGAGGGGGAGACGGAGGAGTCGTGGCTGGTCAAGGAGGTCGAGCGGGGGCTGCACGCGCGGTTCCCGGGCGGTGTCACCGAGCAGTACCGCAAGCAGGCCGAGTACGAGCTGTCCGTCATCATCCAGATGGGCTTCCCCGGCTACTTCATCGTCACCGCCGACCTCATCCAGCACGCCAAGAAGGTCGGCATCCGCTGCGGCCCCGGCCGTGGCTCGGCGGCGGGCTCGCTGGTCGCCTACGTCCTCGGGATCACCGACCTCGACCCGATCAAGCACAAGCTGATCTTCGAGCGCTTCCTCAACCCCGAGCGCATCTCGATGCCCGACATCGACATGGACTTCGACGAACGTCGGCGCGGCGAGATGATCCGCTACACGACGGAGAAGTACGGCGAGGACCGCATCGCGCAGATCATCACCTACTCTACGATCAAGGCGAAGGCTGCGATCAAGGACTCGGCGCGTGTGCTGTTCGGCCAGCCCGGCTACTCGGTGGCCGACCGGATCACCAAGGCGATGCCGCCCGCCATCATGGGCAAGGACATCCCGCTGTCGGGCATCTTCGACCCGGCGCACAAGCGCTACTCCGAGGCCACCGAGGTCCGGGCGCTCTACGAGGCCGACGCGCAGGTCCGCGAGATCATCGACACCGCGCGCGGCCTGGAGGGCCTCAAGCGGCAGTGGGGCGTGCACGCGGCGGGCGTGATCATGTCGAGCAAGCCGCTGCTCGACGTCATCCCGATCCAGCGCCGTGAGGCCGACGGCGCGATCATCACGCAGTTCGACATGGGCGCCTGCGAGACGCTCGGGCTGCTCAAGATGGACTTCCTCGGCCTGCGCAACCTCACGATCATCGACGACGCGCTGGAGAACATCGAGCTCAACGGCAAGCCGAAGCTGGTCATCGAGGACGTCGAGCTCGACGACCAGAAGACCTACGACCTGCTGGCCCGCGGCGACACCCTGGGCGTGTTCCAGCTCGACGGCGGCCCGATGCGCGACCTGTTGCGCCGCATGGCCCCCACCGAGTTCGACGACATCTCCGCCGTCGGCGCGCTGTACCGGCCGGGCCCGATGGGCGCCAACGCCCACAACGACTACGCCGACCGCAAGAACAAGCGCCAAGAGGTCACTCCGATCCACCCGGAGCTGGCCGAGCCGCTCAAGGACATCCTGGGTGAGACCTACGGCCTGATCGTGTATCAGGAGCAGGTCATGGCGATCGCCCAGAAGCTCGCCGGCTACACGCTCGGCAAGGCCGACCTGCTGCGTCGTGCCATGGGCAAGAAGAAGAAGGAGATCCTCGACAAGGAGTACGCCGGCTTCGCCCAGGGCATGAAGGACCACGGCTACTCCGCCGCCGCGGTCAAGACGCTGTGGGACATCCTGCTGCCGTTCTCCGACTACGCGTTCAACCGCGCGCACTCCGCGGCCTACGGCGTCGTCTCGTACTGGACGGCGTTCCTCAAGGCCAACTACCCGGCCGAGTACATGGGCGCGGTCCTCACCTCGGTCCGCGACGACAAGGACAAGGCCGCCGTCTACCTCGCCGAGTGCCGGCGCATGGGCATCACGGTGCTGCCGCCCGACGTCAACGAGTCGGTCCGCAACTTCGCGCCCGTCGGCAACGACATCCGCTTCGGCCTCGGCGCCATCCGCAACGTCGGGTTCAACGTCGTCGACGCGATCGTCGCGGCCCGCAAGGAGAAGGGCGCCTTCACCGACTTCTCCGACTTCCTGCGCAAGGTCGACGCGGTCGTCTGCAACAAGAAGGTCATCGAGTCGTTGATCAAGGCGGGCGCGTTCGACTCGCTGGGCCACTCCCGCAAGGGTCTGCTCCTCGTGCACGCCGACGCGATCGACGCGGTGATGAGCACGAAGAAGGCCGCCTCGATGGGGCAGTTCGACCTCTTCGGCTCCATGGACGGCGAGACCGAGGCCGACCCGGCGCTGGCCGGCATCTTCGACGTCAAGGTCCCCGACGACGAGTGGGACACCAAGCACCGTCTCGCCGTGGAGCGGGAGATGCTCGGCCTCTACGTGTCGGGGCACCCGCTGCACGGTGTCGAGGGTGTGCTCGCGGCCAAGGCCGACACCCCGATCCAGAACATCCTCGACGGCACGGTCGCCGACGGCGCACAGGTCACCGTCGGCGGCATCCTCGCGGGCGTCAACCGGCGGGTGAACAAGAACGGCGAGCCCTGGGCGTCGGCGCAGATCGAGGACCTGGCCGGTGGCATCGAGGTACTGTTCTTCCCACGGGCCTACCAGGTCGTCGGGATCGACGTGGCCGAGGACGCGATCGTGCTGGTCAAGGCGCGGGTGTCCAAGCGTGACGACCGGGTGTCGCTGATCGCCAACGATCTCGCGGTGCCCGACCTGCAGGCGGTGGGGGAGGAGAACACCTCGCCGGTGGCGGTCAGCCTCGCGGCCACCCGCTGCACGCCGCCGATCGTGTCCCGGCTCAAGGACGTGCTGGTCAACCACCCCGGCACCCGGCCCGTGCACCTGACCCTGACCAACGGCACCCGCAACACGGTCCTGCGCCTCGACGACGCGCTGCGCGTCACCGCCAGCTCGGCGTTGATGGGCGACCTGAAGGCGCTGCTCGGCCCGGGGTGTCTGGGCGGCTGACGCGCAGTGCGGCAACCCTCGGGCCGCGCGCGATGCCCGGGGCTCGACTCTCGGACGGCCTGGCTCGTGATCAAGAAAGTCGAGTGAGGTGAGCTCACGTTGTCGATCAGGATCTTGGGAAGTCGAACTCGTTGTTCTTGACCCCGCGGACGAATTCGTCCCATTCGGCTCGGGTGACTATGAGAGGCGGTGCATCCGCCTTGGTCGAGTCGCGGATGATGATGTGTTCCCCGTCCTCGGCGACCTCGAGACAGGAGCCGGTATGGCAATAGGAACTTCGGCGGAATTCGGGCGGCGGCACTGGCATGACCCTCCTCGGGCGGCCGAATGACCGCCGTGTCCGGGAGGGATGCTACCTGCTGTGGCCGCGCCGAACGGTCGGTCCGGCGCGGCCAGGTGTCGCTGCGGCGTCACGGCAGATCGGGGTGCCGTCGATGCCGACGTGAACAGGCGGATCGTCAGGGGGTCGGCACTGGGATCCGGTCGGCACTGCGAAGATCGAACTCGCCACTCTTCACGCCGATCAGGAATGCTGACCATTCTTCGTGGGTGAAGTCGGCCTGCTGTTCCGGGGTATCAGTGTTGCGTACGCTGACAATCGTGTCGGTAATTCGTACCTCGACACACGATCCGCTGTGGCAGGCGCTGCTCTTAGCGAATTCGGCTTCGATTTCCACGGTCTTCCCTCATGGTATTCTATCTACGGTACGACATGATCATGTCTCTTGATTCCTTCCGGTCGAGCCATTTTCGACCGAGCTCGTTGAAAAGTGCCCTGTGCTTCGCCACCACCTCCTCGGTGGTGTAGAAGAAATTGGTCAGAACCGATTCAGTGTTGACCACGTCCGGAACCTGGCCGATAGCGAACGAAAATATGGTGAAGCCGCCCTCCATCGCACGATAGAGTCCCGCTGAGTTGGGAATCACGTGCACATGGGTGTTCTCGTCCTCCGACCGCTCCGCGAGAAGGGTCAGCTGCGCGTTCATCACCGCTGTCGTGCCGACGGGTCGCGCGAGCACGGATTCGGGGAATGCCGTCCGTAGGACGGGGGGCGTGGGCGCGTCGAAGACGTGCTCTTGGCGCGCCATTCTGAGTGCGACCTGGTCGTCGATGGGTGGGGCATCGATCGCGTCGGTGGAGGTGAGGTCGGTGACGACTGCGCGCGCGTAGTCCGCTGTTTGCAACAGCCCCGGGAACACGATCGGCTCATGCGAGGAGATTTCCGCGGCGGCGTTCTCGTACTCGATGAAGGTCTCCAGCCGCGACGGCATGGCGATCCCGAGCTCGGTCCACCAACCGGGCTCCATGGCGCTTTCGGCGAGTGCGCGCACCCGGGCCGCGGCCTCGGTCCCCTCGATTCCGAAATGCTTGATCAGGTCGCGGAGGTCGCGTGGCCGAGGAACCGCCTGGCCGGTTTCTATCCGCGAGAGTTTCGACGACGATATGAGTAGCAGCTTCGCCGTCTCCTGAAGTTGCTCACCGCGTTCGTCGCGCAGTCTTCTGAACTCCAGGCCGAGCAGTAACCGCGAGATTCGTGGCCCGCGGTGTGCCGATTCCACCTGTACGGGCATCGTGGCTCCTTACGTCGTGCAATGGGTGGTCCGACGCGACGACGAAAGCGCCCGGCTGGAGGTGGCGGGGCGGCTCGTCGGCGCGGAGCACCGTTCGTGAGCTGTGTGTCAGTGGATGTCAGGGGCGAAGGGTCCGGTTCGACCCGTGCGAATGCAGGGTCGCAGTCCTCGGTGCGGACTCCGTCGAGGACGCGCGCCGTTCAGGCGTCGACGAAACCGGAGCGGAATGTCATCCGCGCTCCTGAGTCGCGCACGGCGATGGCGCCGCCGCGCGAGGTAGCGATCTCGACGCAGGAGTTCGTGCTGCAGAACGTGCGGCCGGCGATACTCGGGACTGGACATGCGGGACCTCACCTTCTTGTGCGGGTCGGCGTCGTGCGCCGAACAGATCGGCGTCGCGGGCTGTCGGTTCGACGGGGTGGCTCGGCGGCGTCGGTGACCGGCCGGGGTGCCTGGCCGGTGCGGTCCGGTGAGCGGTTCCGGGGAGCGGGGGAGCGGTGACCGCCGCGGCCGGCTCGCCACCGTCGGCGGTACGGCGTGCGCGCGCAGGATCTCGGATCGCCGCTCGCGCGGCCGGTGGCGATCCACGATGCGCGGCACTCGCTGACCTCGGCTCTCTCGGCGCCCCGGCGGATGAGCGCGGAGAGTACTCGCAAACCCTGGGTGGGATTGCTCAGGGGTATCGCATGTCTCAACTCTGCAGCTCAACCGCGGCTCAATCGTGATGTTGGGCCGAATGGGGCAACGAGGGAACGCGTACGGTCACGATGGGCCGTGATCATGGCAAATGCTGAATGGGATTGCACATCACGATCCCATGCCTCACTATCACTCTCGTCGGCCGGTCGTGCACCCAGGGTGATCTCGAACCGGCGCGGTGAGGAGGCCCGAGATGCTCGGACGGC
Organism: Pseudonocardia sulfidoxydans NBRC 16205; assembly: GCF_007989085.1. Classification (GTDB taxonomy): domain Bacteria; phylum Actinomycetota; class Actinomycetes; order Mycobacteriales; family Pseudonocardiaceae; genus Pseudonocardia; species Pseudonocardia sulfidoxydans. The sequence continues at coordinate 51,690 of NZ_BJVJ01000017.1, read as the reverse complement.
TCAGCCACGGCGAACGACCCGCGGTCCTCGGTGCGGCGTGCATCGCGGTCGTCGCGGCGGCCACCGCCTGCACCGCCCCGGCCGCGGCCACCTCGCCCGTCGCCGCGACCCGAGCCGCGACACGGGTCCTCATGGTCATGGGGGCATCGGCGAACGAGCCCGCACCCGCGTCGACCCGGACCATCGCCGGAATGGTCCGCGACGCGATCGCGTCCGACGACGCCGTGCTCGACATCGCGGTGGACGGCCCGGCGGGACCGGTCGCGCACACGCCCGTCGACCTCGTCCTGCGCCGAGGTACGCAGGTCGAACACGACGCCGATCGGAGGGCTCGGCTCACCGCCGATCTGCTCGCCTCGGTCGGTCACACCCTCGCGACGACGGCCGGGTCCAGCGGTCAGGTGGACACCCTCGGCCTGCTCGCCCACGTCGCCCGTTCCCCAGGCTCCGTCACCGCGGTCGTGTTCAGTTCGGGGCTGCAGAGTGTCGGACCGCTGGCGATCGAGGCGCCGGGTGTCGGCTGGGACCAGGTCGGCACGCAGAAGGTGGTCGACGCGGTGGTCGCCCAGCACCTGTTGCCCGACCTGCGGGGCAAGACGGTCGTGTTCAGTGGGATCGGGGACGTCGCCGGTCTGCAGCCGCCGCTGCCGGACAGCGTGCGCGTGCGCCTCGTGAACCACTGGTTGGGTTTGTGCCGAGCTGCCGGCGGCGACTGCCGGGCGGACCAGGAGCCACTCCCGCCCACGGCCCCGGCGTCGACCGTGCCGGCTCCGGTCGTCGACGTCCCGGCCCTGCCCCCGCTCGACGTCGCGCGCGGGGATCCGATCGAGCTGCCCTCCGCGGCGTTGTTCGGGCCGGACTCGGCCGCGCTGCTGCCGTCGGCCTCGGCTGTCCTGGCGACCTTCGCCCGAGTGTTGCCGGCGGACGTCCGGGTGCGGCTCGACGGCCGGACCGCGACCGTGCCACCCGCCGACTCGGCCCGTCGTTTCAGCCTCGCCCGCGCCCAGGCATGCGCGGACGCGCTCGTCGCGGCCGGCTTCCCCGGGGACCGGATCACCGTGCGCGGGCTCGGCTACGACGCGCCGCTTGTCGCGGACCTCGACGCGGGCGGTCGGCTGGTGCCGGACGCCGCGGCGCGCAACCGCAGCGTCACCCTCACCGTCACGACGAACGGAGGCCAACCGTGACCGAGTCCGGATCGCCCGGTTCACCGCAACCGCGTCCTCGCAGGCTCCCCCCGGGAGTCCTGGAGCGGTTGTTCGCCGTCCTCGTCGAGATGCTGCGTCTCGCCCATGTCCGCCGCGGTGTCCCGCTGCGCGCCGGCGAGGCCGTCGACCTCGAGGTCGCAGTCCGGGTGGGCGCCGCGCGGCGCGTCCAACGGGCGATCGCCGCCACGGTGCCGTCGCTGTCGCGGTCGGCCCGACGCGCGGAGCGGGCCGCACAACGGGCGACGCGGATGGCGACGTCGGTGCTCTCGCTGCGGCAGCGGACAGTGGCCGTCAGCGGCCGGTCGGTACCGGTGTCGGAGGCCGCCGTCATCGCGTCGGCCGCACCGAACGGGACCCGCCACCGCGACCGCGACGGAGTGCTGCTGCGGCTGCTCGGCGTCCTGCTGCTGTTGGTGGACGTCGCGGCCCTGATCATCGTGATCGGGTTCCTGGTCAACGTCGACTGGGCGGCCCCGTCGCCCGCGGACCTGGTCACCGTCGTCGCGCTCGCCGTGTTCGGCGGGGCGGTCCAGGCGATGCTGGCGGTGCGGTTGGGCAAGCTGCTGTGGGCGCGGCGGCACTCCGACCCCGACGTCGAGGAGTACCCGCGCCGCGGGGCAGTCGTCGTTCCGCTGGCGGGGCTGCTGGGGCTGCTCGCGGCGCTGGCCGCGGCAGCGCTGCTGGTGCGCGTCGACGTGGAGGCCCAACTCGCGCAGGCGGGGACGCTCGGCACCGCGGTGGGTCTGCTCCTGGCGGGATCGGCGCTCGCGGCGCCGTGGTGCGTCGTCGCGCAGGAGGCGTACCGGGAGTCCCCGGAGGCGGCACTGGTGAGGGCGTGCGCCCGCGCGGTGGTGCGGACGGACCGGGCCGCGTGCCGACGGCTGGCATTCGGCAGGTGGTGCCTGGACACGGCGGTCCGCCGGGAGCGCGGGTACCGGGCGCGGTACACGAGGCTGCGGGCCCGTCTGCACGCGGAGTACCTGCGCGCGGAGGAGGCGGTTCGGATCGCTCGCGGGCTCGTCGATCCGCAGCTCGTGCACGCACGGGACGACGAGGCGTTCCCGCTGCCGGACGTGCCGGAGCTCGACGAGCCGGCCCGGGACGTCGCCGACGCGATCCGGACGGCGCGGGCCGCGTTGGCCTTCGCCGCCGGTGACGTCCGGGAGGACCACGATCTCGCCGGATGAGGGCGGGCGGGTCTGTCAGCTCTGGAGCGCGGCGGCCTGGACGTCGGGTGCCGTGTCCTCGGGGCGGCCGGGCGACGGCATCAGGATCAGCGCGGCACCGTGTCGGTACGGTCAGCCGATCGCGGAGCGTTCGTCCCAGCGGCGGCGCGCCGGGCCCTCCCACCGCGAGTGCAGGGTGTCGAAGAGCTCGGCGGCGCGGGTGCCCGCCCAGGCGTGCGGCAGCAGGGCCGCGGGCAGCCGCGGGTCGAGGAACGGGAACCGTCGCCACGCGTGCACGAGCTGCACCTGGCGGACCATGATCTCGTCGGGGTCGCTGGGGCCGGTGCCGCCGAAGTCGGCGATGAACTCCTCGTAGGCGGCTTCGACCTCGGCGAGGTCCCAGGCCTGCGCGACCATGTCGGCTTCGGCGCCGATCGCGCCGAAGGGGCCGACGAACGAGCTGGTCACCTCGTCGAGCTCGAGGTCGGCGACGACGTCGGCGACCTCCGCCTGCTTGCCGGGGTCGGGGGAGATCCACACGCCCGGCGACGGGGAGCCCAGCCCGGCCCACGCGAGCCGGGTGCGCAGCCGGTGCCGCAGCCGGCGTCGCGACTCGGGGACGCTGACGAGCAGGACCAGCCAGCGGCCGTCCCAGGCCGCGGCGGGGGTGCCGAACCCGTAGATGCGCGCGGCGCCGTCGGACAGCAGCCTGCTGCCGGACTCCGAGAGCGACCAGCGGACCCGGCGCCCCTCCCGGTCGGAGGTGAGCAGGCCCTCGGCGGCGGTGCGCGCCAACGCCTGCCGGGCCGACTTCTGCTCGACGCCGAGCCGGCCCATCACGTCGACCAGTGTCTGCGTCCACACCGGCTGGGCCCGGGGTAGGACGAACTCGCCCAGCACCGTGAGCAGCATCGACCGCGCGCTGGCGGAGCCGAGCTCGCGGCGGCGCGACAGCGCCGGGCGGCCCGTTGGTTCCTCGGCTGCGACGGACATGGTCCGGCCAGCGTAGACGCAGCATAGGGTCGGGGGCCGTGACCCCTGACGATCTCCTCGCCGCCGACCGCGACCTCGTCTGGCATCCCTACGCCCCGATGCCCGCGACGGTGAGCCCGCGTGCGGTCGTGTCGGCCGAGGGGGTGCGGCTGCGGCTCGCCGCGGGCGGGGGCGCCGGGGGAGGGACGGTCGAGGTCGTCGACGGCATGTCGTCGTGGTGGGCGGCGATCCACGGCTACCGCCACCCCGCCCTCGACGCGGCGGTCACCGGCCAGCTCGCGACGATGAGCCACGTCATGTTCGGCGGCCTCACCCACGGGCCTGCGGTCGCCTTGGCGCGCACGCTGGTCGAGCTGGCCCCGGGCGAGCTGGCGCACGTCTTCCTGTCCGACTCCGGCTCGGTGTCGGTGGAGGTCGCGATCAAGATGTGCCTGCAGTACCAGCGGTCGCGCGGGCGCCCCGGCAAGCACCGGCTGCTGACGTGGCGCGGGGGCTACCACGGCGACACGTTCGGCGCGATGAGCGTGTGCGACCCGGACGGTGGGATGCACTCGCTGTGGCGCGACGTCCTGCCGCAGCAGGTGTTCGCGTCGGCGCCTCCGCGTGAGTTCGAGACCGGGTACGTCGCGGAGTTGGCGCGGCTCGTCGAGACCCACGCCGACGAGCTCGCCGCCGTGATCGTGGAGCCGGTCGTGCAGGGCGCGGGCGGGATGCGCTTCCACGATCCCCGCTACCTGCACGTTCTGCGGGAGCTGTGCCTGGCCAACGACGTCCTGCTGGTGTTCGACGAGATCGCCACCGGTTTCGGGCGGACGGGGGAGATGTTCGCCGCCGACCACGCCGGCATCGCGCCCGACGTCATGTGCGTCGGCAAGGCGCTGACCGGCGGGTACATGAGCCTGGCGGCGACGCTGTGCACCCCCGAGGTGGCCCGCGGCATCTCCGACGGCGAGGCCGGTGTGCTGATGCACGGGCCGACGTTCATGGGCAACCCGCTGGCGTGCGCGGTGGCGGGGGCGTCGGTCGGGTTGCTTCTCGGCAGCGACTGGCGGGGCCGGGTCGCCGCCGTCTCCGACGGCCTGGGCGCCGGGCTGGCCCCGGCACGGTCGCTGCCGGGGGTGCGTGACGTGCGGGTGCTGGGCGCGATCGGCGTCGTCCAGCTCGACCACGAGGTCGATGTCGCCGCGGCCACCGACGCCGCGATCGCGGCGGGGGTGTGGCTGCGGCCCTTCCGCGACCTCGTCTACACGATGCCGCCGTACGTCTGCACCGCCGACGAGGTCGCGACGATCACCGCCGGGGTGTGCGCCGCTGTAGCCGCCGCCCGAGGTTGTGAGCGGCGATAGTCGCTATAGCGACTATCGCCGCTCACAGGGTCAGGCAGGTTTGGTGCCGACGATCCCGAACAGCCGGATGGTCGCCCGGATCGGCAGCCCGTCGCGCAGGAACGGCTGCACCGCGTCCATGCACGCCGCGTGGAACGCCTCCTCGCCCGCGGTCTGGATCGCCTCGAACGCCGGCCCGCTGGCGGCCAGGCCGCGGGCGTAGTGCTCGGCGTCGGCGTACTCCATGACGAAGGGGACGTCGACCAGCTCGCCGGGCTCCAGCCCCGCCCCGGCGAGGAAGGCCGCCGCCGCGCCCGGCGCCTTGAGCGCGACCATCGCGGACTGGTGGCCGACCTGCTCCTGCGTCGCCAGCCGGAACGGCGCGAGCAGCCGCCCGCCCGGCGTCGCGGACATGTCGCCCCAGAACGTCAGCGCCACCCTGCCGCCCGGCCGCAGCACCCGGGCGACCTCGGTGATCGCGGCCGGTGTGGTGCCCCAGATCCCGCGGAAGCTCGTGACCAGGTCGAACGACGCGTCGTCGAAGCCGGACTCGGCCATGTCGCCGACGCGGATGTCGCAGCCGGGGTTGCGCAGCCGCGCGACCTCGACGAGCCGCGGCGAGGCGTCGATGCCCGAGCACCGCGCGCCGGCCACCCCGGCCAGCTCCAGGGAGAGCCCGGCCCCGCAGGCGACGTCGAGCAGGTCGACGCCGGGACGCACGTCGAGGAGGCGGTGTACGAACACGTACTCCCGCACGGCGTGCGGTTCGGCGAGCGTCGCCCAGTCGACGGCCTTGCGGCCCCAGCCCTCGTCGACCATCTGCCAGCTCATCTACCGGTCCTCCTCGACCCGTCACGGATTGCTCGACCGATCATGGCCCGGGCTGCTCGCGCGACGTCACATGCGCACGGGTGACACGGGCGCCTAAGGTCCGGACGTGGACGCAGCCGTGGACGACACACCGGAGCACCCGCTCGACTGGCTCGACCGCGCCGCCGCGGACCGCCGGGCGGCGGGGCTGCGCCGCACGTTGCGCCATCGCGCCGCCGACGAGCCGCAGCTCGACCTCGCGGGCAACGACTACCTGGGCCTGTCGCGCGACAAGCGCGTCGTCGACGCGGGGGTCGCGGCGCTGCGGACGTGGGGTGCCGGGTCCACGGGGTCGCGGCTGGTCACGGGCAGCACCGAGCTGCACGCCCGGTTGGAGGACGAGCTGGCCGCGTTCGTCGGTACCGAGGCGGGGCTGGTGTTCTCCTCGGGCTACACGGCGAACATCGGCGTCGTCACCGGGCTGTCGGGCGCCGGGTCGCTCGTGGTGTCCGACGGCGCCAACCACGCCTCGATCGTCGACGCCTGCCGGCTCTCCCGCGCCCGGGTGCTGGTGACGCCGCACGCCGACGTCGCGGCCGTCGACGCCGCGCTCGCCGCCCGCACCGAGGAGCGCGCGCTCGTCGTCACCGACGCCGTCACCTCCGCCGACGGCACGCTGACCCCGCTCGACGCGCTGCACGCGGTGTGCCGGGCCCGGGGCGCGGTGCTGGTCGTCGACGAGGCCCACGGGCTCGGGGTGCGCGGCGAGGGCGGTCGCGGCCTCGCCGCGGAGCTGGGGCTCGCCGGTGCCGACGACGTCGTCCTCACCGTCACCTTGTCCAAGGCGCTCGGCAGCCAGGGCGGCGCGGTGCTGGGCCCGCGACGGGTCGTCGAGCACCTCGTCGACGCCGCCCGGACGATGATCTTCGACACCGGCCTCGCGCCTGCCGCGGCGGGCGCAGCCCTTGCGGCCCTTCACATCCTGCGCGACGAGCCGCGGCTGCCCGCCGCGGTCCTCGCGGCCGCGGCGGCGCTGGCCGACGCGGCGCGCGTGCCGGCCCCGCCGTCGGCGGTCGTGCCGGTCGTGCTGGGCGAGCCCGAGCGCGCGTTCGCCGCCGCCCAGCGCTGCGCCGAGCTGGGTCTGCGGGTGGGCTGCTTCCGGCCGCCGTCGGTCCCCGAGGGCACCAGCCGGCTGCGGCTCACCGCCCGCGCCGATCTCACCGACGCCGACCTCGACCTGGCGCGGCGGGTACTCGCGACGGTCCTGGCCGAGTCGTGAGCGTTCTCGTCGTCACCGGGACCGGGACCGACGTCGGCAAGACCGTCGTGACCGCCGCCGTCGCCGCCGTCGCCGCCGCGCGGGGGGAGCGGGTCGCCGTCCTCAAACCCGCCCAGACCGGTGTCGCACCGGCGGAGCCCGGCGACCTGGCCGCCGTCACGCGGCTCACCGGCGGCGCGGTCACCACCCGGGAGCTCGGCCGGTTCCCCGACCCGTTGGCGCCCTTGACCGCCGCCCGCCGCGCGGGCCTGGACCCCGTCACCCCGCGGGCCACGATCGCCGCCGCCCGCGAGCTCGACCGCGACCACGACCTCGTCCTCGTCGAAGGTGCGGGCGGGTTGCTCGTGCGCTTCACCACCGACGGCACCCTCGCCGACGTCGCCGCGGGCCTCGGCGCCGCGGTCCTCGTCGTCGCGGCCGCGGGTCTGGGCACCCTCAACCACACCGAGCTGACGACACGTGCCCTGCGCGCCGCCGGGCTGGCCTGCGCCGGGATCGTCGTCGGATCCCTGCCCGAGACGCCCGATCTGGCGACGACCTGCAACCTCACGGATCTGCCCGCGGTCACCGGGTTCTCGCTGGTCGGAGCGCTTCCGGAGGGCGCGGGGGCACTCGACGCCGACCGCTTCGCGACGGTCGCGCGTCACAGTCTGGGGGCCCCGCTCGGCGGAAAATGGCAGACTCCGCAGCCGTGAGCATCTCGACGACGTCGACGTCGGACCGCGCGGGCAACCCCGCCGCCGGCGACATCCTGGCGACCGCGCGCGGGCAGGTGCTCGAGCGCGGCGAGGGGCTGACCCGGGAACAGGTACTGCAGGTCCTGCAGCTGCCCGACGAGTCGCTCGACGACCTCCTCGCGCTCGCCCACGACGTCCGCATGCGCTGGTGCGGGCCCGAGGTCGAGGTCGAGGGCATCATCTCGCTCAAGACCGGCGGCTGCCCCGAGGACTGCCACTTCTGCTCGCAGTCCGGCCTGTTCGCCTCGCCGGTGCGGGCCGCCTGGCTCGACGTGCCGATGCTCGTCGAGGCCGCGAAGCAGACGGCCAAGACCGGCGCCACCGAGTTCTGCATCGTCGCCGCCGTCCGCGGCCCCGACGAGCGCCTCATGAACCAGGTCGCCGCCGGCGTCGCCGCGATCAAGGACGCCGTCGACATCAACGTCGCGTGCTCCCTGGGAATGCTCAGCGAGGACCAGGTCACGCGCCTGGCGGAGATGGGCGTGCACCGCTACAACCACAACCTCGAGACGGCCAGGTCGTACTTCACCAACGTCGTCACCACACACACGTGGGAGGAGCGCTGGGAGACGCTGCGCCTGGTCCGTGAGGCCGGGATGGAGGTGTGCTGCGGCGGGATCGTCGGTATGGGGGAGTCGCTGGAGCAGCGCGCCGAGTTCGCGGCGCAGCTCGCCGAGCTCACCCCGGACGAGGTGCCGCTGAACTTCCTCAACCCGCGCCCCGGCACGCCGTTCGGCGACCTGGAGCAGATGTCGGGTCCCGACGCGCTGCGCACCGTCGCCGCCTTCCGGCTCGCCATGCCGCGCACCGTGCTGCGCTTCGCCGGCGGCCGTGAGATCACCCTCGGCGACCTCGGCGCCCGCCAGGGCCTGCTCGGTGGTATCAACGCGGTCATCGTCGGCAACTACCTGACGACGCTGGGCCGCCCCGCCGAGTCCGACATCGACCTGCTCGGCGAGCTGCAGATGCCGATCAAGGCCTTGAACGAGACCCTGTGAGCGCGCCGGTGCAGGAGCCGGCCGCGGACGGTGCGGCGCAGTTCTGCGACCAGTGCGGCGAGCCCGCCGCCACCGCCGGGCACGAGCGCTGCGCGGTACGGCGCAGCCTGGAGCCGCCGCGCTTCTGCCCACAGTGCGCGCGCAGGATGGTCGTCCAGGTCGACCCGTTCGGGTGGCAGGCCCGCTGCAGCCGCCACGGCGAGACGCATTCCTGAGTCGTGAGTGGCAATGGTCGCGATAGCGACCATTGCCACTCACAGGGGTCGTGGGACGGCCTGACATGCTGTCGCGCATGGCGAACTGGGGGAACCTGCTCAAGCAGGTCGTCGACGTCGGACTGAAGCTGCTCGACAGCTCTGGCAAGAAGCAGGAGCCGGCGCGGCCCGCGCCCCCGCGGCAGGGCCGGCCGTCGGCGCCCGCCCCGCAGGGGCACGGCGGCGTCCGCACCGCGCCGACCGCCGACCGTGCCCGCAGGATCGCCTACGCCCCCGACCTCGACGGCGCCGCCGACCCGGGCGAGATCGTGTGGGCCTGGGTGCCCTACGAGGAGGACGCGAGCCAGGGCAAGGACCGGCCGCTGCTCGTCGTCGGCAAGGGCGGCGGGGAGCTGCTGGGGCTCATGCTGTCGAGCCAGCACAAGCGCGACGGCGACCCGGACTGGGCCGGGATCGGCACGGGCGCGTGGGACCGCGAGGGCCGGGAGTCGTTCGTGCGGCTCGACCGGGTCCTCGAGATCGGCGAACACGACATCCGCCGCGAGGGCGCCATCCTCGACCGCGACCGCTTCGACCGCGTCGCCGACCAGCTGCGGTCGCGCTACGGCTGGAGCTGAGGGACCCACGCCGAGCTCGACGTGGGACTGGTCCTGAGCATGGCCGAACCAGTCCGTGGTCGAACTCGGCGAATCGCGGTCGGCCGCGCCTAGTTGGGGCTCTGCTCCACCGCGAACGTCGTCATGGGTGCCGGGACCGCCCGCAGCCGACCGAGCAGGCCGGTCTCGCGCGCGAGCAGCTCGCGGACCAGTCGTAGCCGCTCGGTCGGGCAGGTCTGCTCCAGCAGCCGCTGCCGGTCGCCGATGGGCAGCAGGCAGTCGGCGGCCAGCACGTGCGGCAGGTGCTGCGGCTCGATGTCGGGGCCGGGCTCGGACCAGTCGTCGTTCTTCCACGCCGTCGCGCAGTAGCGACGATGGGCGTCGCGCGCCGCGGCGCTGAGGTAGCGCGTGGTGCCCTCGGGCTCGTCGGTGAGCGGGTCGTCGGGCAGGAACTCGACGGTGCCGGTGAGGTAGGGCTTCTCGGTGTCGTCGATCGAGAGGAGCCGGAACCGTTGCACACCACGGGTCACGATGTCGTAGCGGCCGTCGGGCAGGCGCTGCACGTCGAGCAGTTCGGCGGTGCATCCCACGGCGTGCAGCGCGGCGAGACCGTCGGTGTCGGGTGTGAATCCCTCACGGACGGCGACGACGCCGAACTGCTTGTCCGGCACCGCACCCGTGACGAGGTCGACGGTGAGCTGGCGGTAGCGCGGCTCGAAGATGTGCAACGGCAGCGACGACCCGGGCATGAGCACCGTCCCGAGCGGGAACAGGGGGATGGTCGTCGTCACCTGCTCACGGTACGACGGCTCGGCCGACCTCGCCCGGCGGCCGTAGGACGGCGAAGGCGTCGGTGACGCGCAGGGTGCGGCGGGTGAACCGGAACAGTGCCGCGGGTCGCCCGCCCGCCGGGCCGGGAGGGGAGACGGCGCCGGTGGGCTCGAGCTGGCCGCGCCGGGTGAGGACCCGTTGCAGGTTGGTGGCCGACACCGGGTGTCCGAGGGCGCCCGCGTAGATCTCGCGCAGGGCCGAGACGGTGAACTCGGCGGGGGCCAGGGCGAACCCGATGTTGGTGTAGGACAGCTTGGCGCGCAGGCGGTCCAGCGCGTCGTCGACGATGGCGGCGTGGTCGAAGGCGGTGGGCGGCAACGCGTCCACGGGTTGCCAGGCGGTGTCGTCGGGGACGGCGGGGTCGGCGTCGGAGGGGACGAGCCCGAGGAACGCGGTGGCGACGATACGTGCGTCCGGGACCCGGTGCGGGGCGGAGAAGACGCCGAGCTGTTCGACGTGGGCGACGTCGCTCAGGTCGACCTTCTCGGCGAGCTGGCGGCGCACCGACTCCTCGACGTCCTCGTCGTCGCGCAGGTGTCCGCCCGGGAGCGCCCACCTGCCTTCGTCGGGGGCGATGCCTCGCTGCCAGGCCAGGACGCGGAGCCGGCCGTCGCGGACCTGGAGGACGGCGGCGAGCACCTCGTGGCCGGTGGCGACGTGTCGTCCACCCAGGGGAGGGGTCGTGCCGGGCATGTGCGCAGCGTATGCCGCCCGTCCACACGGGGTGGCCGGTGGACGCCGGGGTTGCGCCCGGGTGAACGTGGCGTGAGGCCCTGGTCACCCGCACGGTGCCCATCGGCGAGGTCGGCTGCTACGATCTCCACGTTTTCGATTGATAGGCGAAAACAGGAGGAGGTGTCCGATGAGCCCGACACAGGTCGTCGACGCGCCCACCACGGGTGCCGACTGGGCGGAGCAGGTCCACGCGCTGGCCCGCCGTCGGAACGCGGTCGTCCTGGCGCACAACTACCAGCTGCCCGAGATCCAGGACGTCGCCCACCACGTGGGCGACTCGCTGGCGCTCTCGCGCATCGCGGCCGCGGCCGACGCGGACACCATCGTGTTCTGCGGCGTCCACTTCATGGCCGAGACCGCCAAGATCCTCGCGCCCGAGAAGACGGTCCTGATCCCCGACGCGGCCGCCGGCTGCTCGCTCGCGGACTCGATCACCGCCGACGAGCTGCGCGCCTGGAAGGCCGAGCACCCGGGCGCGGTCGTCGTGTCGTACGTGAACACGACCGCGGCGGTGAAGGCCGAGACCGACGTGTGCTGCACGTCGTCCAACGCCGTCGAGGTCGTCGAGTCGATCCCGGCGGACAAGGAGATCCTGTTCCTGCCCGACCAGTTCCTCGGCGCGCACGTCCGCCGGGTCACCGGGCGCGACAACATCCACGTCTGGGCGGGGGAGTGCCACGTCCACGCCGGCATCAACGGCGCCGAGCTCACCGCCAAGGCCGAGGCCGACCCCGACGCCGAGCTGTTCGTGCACCCCGAGTGCGGCTGCGCCACCTCGGCGCTCTACCTGGCGACGGCGGGCGCGGTCCCGGCCGAGCGCGTCAAGATCCTGTCGACGGGCGGCATGCTCGACGCCGCCCGCGAGACCGGCGCGAAGTCGGTGCTGGTCGCGACGGAGGTCGGCATGCTGCACCAGCTGCGCCGCGCCGCCCCCGAGGTCGACTTCCGGGCCGTCAACGAGCGCGCGTCCTGCCCCTACATGAAGATGATCACCCCGGAGAAGCTGGTCCGGTCGCTGCGCGAGGGCACCGACGAGGTGCACGTCGACCCCGAGCTCGCGGCCCGCGGGCGCGAGGCCGTGCAGCGGATGATCGCCATCGGCCGCCCCGGCGGTGGGGAATGACCTCGCCATCGTCGGGCTGGGACGCGCGCGCGGACCTGGTCGTCGTCGGCAGCGGCGTCGCCGGGCTGACCGCCGCGCTCGACGCCGTGGCCGCGGGGCTGCGGGTCGTCGTCGTCACGAAGGACGACCTCGACGCCGGGTCGACGCGCTGGGCGCAGGGCGGCATCGCCGTCGTGCTCGGCGACGTCGCCGGCGACGACACCGACCGCCACATCGCCGACACGCTCACCGCGGGCGCCGGCCTGAACGACGCTCTTGCGGTGGCGGCGATCGTCGAGGGTGGACCCGCCGCGTTCGCGCACCTGCGGGCGCGGGGCGCAGTCTTCGACTCCTCGGGGAATGGTCTCGCCCGCACCCGGGAGGGCGGGCACACCGCGTTCCGGGTCGTCCCCGCCGGCGGTGACGCCACCGGCGCGGAGGTCGAGCGCGCGCTCGTCGCCACCGCCCGCGGCACCGCCGAGCTCCCGCTGCTCACCGGGCACGTCGGCCTCGACGTCGCGCTCGACGCCGCCGGCCGCGTCGTCGGGCTCTGGGTGGCCGACGACCACGGCCGCCCCGGGCTGCTGCGCGCGCCCGCTGTCCTGCTCGCCACGGGCGGGTACGGCCAGCTGTTCTCCTCGACCACCAACCCGTCGGCCGTCACCGGCGACGGGATCGCACTGGCCCTGCGCGCCGGCGCCACCGCGGCCGACCTCGAGTTCGTCCAGTTCCACCCGACCGTCCTCTACACCGGCCCGGCCGTCGGCCGCCGTCCGCTGGTCACCGAGGCCGTCCGCGGCGAGGGCGCCGTGCTGCGCGACCGCGCCGGCGTCGCCTTCATGACCGACGTGCACCCGCTCGCCGACCTCGCCCCCCGCGACGTCGTCGCCGCCGCGATCACCCGGCGCATGGCCGCCACCGGCTCCGAGTGCGTGTGGCTCGACGCCACCACGATCGACGGCTTCGTCGCCCGCTTCCCGACGGTCTTCGCCTCCTGCGCCGACGCCGGCATCGACCCGCGCGTCGACCTCGTCCCCGTCACCCCCGCCGCGCACTACTCGTGCGGCGGGGTGGTCGCCGACGTCGACGGACGCACCGCCGTCCCTGGCCTCTACGCCGCCGGCGAGGTGGCCCGGACCGGGCTGCACGGCGCGAACCGGTTGGCGTCCAACAGCTTGCTCGAAGGGCTCGTCGTCGGCGCGCGGGCCGCGACCGCCGTCGCCACCGACCTCGCCGGGCCCCGCCCGGCGCTCGCCGACCCCGTCGCCCGGCCCGCAGCCGTGCCCGTCGCCGACCGGCGCGTCGTGCAGCGGGCCATGAGCGCCTCGGCCGGCATCGGCCGCGACGCCGCCGGGCTCGCCGCGGCGTCCGACGCGATCGAGTCCGTCACCGGGCGGGTCCTGCCCGCCGACCGGGCCGGCGTCGAGGACGCCGCCCTGACCCTGCTCGCGCAGGCCGTGCTGGCCGCCGCGGGCACCCGACGCGAGACGAGGGGCTGCCACGTGCGCACCGACTTCCCCGACCGCGACGACGTGTGGCAGCGGGAGAGCCTCGTCGTGACCCTGGACGGCGACGGCAGGCCCGTCGTCGGCGGCGGCGTGCTGGCAGGTGTGGCATGACGAGCATCGCGGCCGGGGTCGGCGGCGCCACCGAGATCGGCGTCCCCGATCCGGACGACCTGCTGCGCGTCGTGCGCACCGCGCTGGAGGAGGACCTGCGCTACGGCCCCGACGCCACCACCGCGGCCACCGTCCCGGCCGATGCCGTCGCGGTGGGGGAGTTCACGCCGCGCCGGGCCGGCGTCCTGGCCGGGCTGCCGGTCGCCCGGGCGGTGCTGGACGAGGTGCTGCCCGGGGAGTGGGACGAGCTCGCCGCCTCGTCGGACGGTGCGGTTCTGACCGCGGGGGAGCCCGCACTCGTCGTCCGCGCCCCCGTCCGAGGGCTGCTCACCGCCGAGCGCACCGCGCTCAACCTGCTCTGCCACCTCTCCGGGGTCGCGACGGCCACCCGCGCCTGGGTCGACGCCCTCGCCGGCACGCCCGCGCGCATCCGCGACACCCGCAAGACGCTGCCTGGGCTGCGGCTGCTGGAGAAGTACGCCGTGCGCTGCGGTGGCGGGGTCAACCACCGCCTCGGCCTGGGCGACGCCGTCCTGATCAAGGACAACCACGTCGCCGCCGCGGGCTCGGTCTCCGCTGCGTTGGAGGCGGCGCGCGCGCTCGCGCCCGACCTTCCCTGCGAGGTCGAGGTCGACTCCCTCGACCAGCTCGACGACGTCCTCGCCCTCGGCGCCGAGCTGGTGCTGCTGGACAACTTCACCCCGGCCGAGACGGCAGAGGCGGTGCGCCGCCGCGGGGCGCTGCCGACGCTGCTGGAGTCGTCCGGCGGGATCGTGCTGGCCGACGCCGCCGCCTACGCCGCGACGGGCGTCGACTTCATCTCGGTCGGGGCGCTGACGCACTCGGTGACGGCCCTCGACCTCGGGCTCGACCTGCGATAGCTAGTCTCATGGGCATGCTTCGCCGTCTCGACCTGCGCGCCGACACCCTGCCCCGAGCTGCCGTCCTGCGGGGGATCGTGCCGCGCGCGGCGATCGACGTCGACGCGGCGCTCGAGATCGTCCGGCCCATCGTCGACGCCGTCCGCGAGCGCGGTGTCGAGGCCGCGCTGGAGTACACCGAGCGCTTCGACAAGGTGCGCCCGGCGAGCGTCCGGGTGCCGGCCGCCGCGCTCGCGGAGGCGCTCGGCACGCTCGACCCGGCGGTCCGCGCCGCACTGGAGACGTCCATCTCCCGCGCCCGCGCGGTGCACGCCGAGCAGCGCCGCGCCGACGTCGTCACCAAGGTCGTCCCGGGCGGCACCGTCACCGAGCGGTTCGTGCCGGTCCGCCGCGTCGGGCTCTACGCGCCCGGCGGGCTCGCGGTCTACCCGTCGTCGGTCGTGATGAACGTGGTCCCGGCGCAGGCGGCGGGCGTCGAGTCGCTCGTCGTCGCGTCCCCGCCCCAGGCCGACAACGGTGGCCTCCCGCACCCGACGATCCTCGCCGCCGCCGCGCTCCTGGGTGTCGACGAGGTGTGGGCCGTCGGTGGCGCGCAGTGCGTGGCGCTGCTTGCCCACGGCGGTACCGACACCAGCGGTGAGGACCTGGAGCCCGTCGACATGGTCACCGGGCCCGGCAACATCTATCTCACCGCGGCCAAACGGCTGCTGCGCGGCCTGATCGGGATCGACGCCGAGGCCGGCACCACCGAGATCGCCGTCCTCGCCGACGACACCGCCGATCCGGTGCACGTCGCCGCCGACCTGATCTCCCAGGCCGAGCACGACCCCAACGCCGCGTCGGTGCTGGTCACGACGTCGGAGGCGGTCGCCGACGCCGTCGACGCCGCGCTCGCACCCATGGTCGGCTCCACCAAGCACACCGAGCGCATCCGCACCGCCCTGTCGGGCCCGCAGTCCGGCACGATCCTCGTCGCGAACCTCGACGACGGGATCGCGGTCGTCGACGCCTACGCCGCCGAGCACCTGGAGATCCAGACCGCCGACGCGGCCGCCGTCGCGGCCCGGGTCCGCAACGCCGGGGCGATCTTCGTCGGGGCCTGGTCGCCGGTGTCGCTGGGCGACTACTGCGCCGGCTCCAACCACGTCCTCCCGACGGGCGGCTGCGCCCGGCACTCCGGCGGCCTGTCGACGCAGACGTTCCTGCGCGGCATCCACGTCGTCGAGTACACCGAGCAGGCGCTGCGCGACGTGGCCGACCAGGTCGTCACGCTCGCCGTCGCCGAGGACCTGCCCGCCCACGGCGAGGCCGTCTCCGCCCGGTTCGCGCGATGACCGCGGTGTCGCAAGGAGTGGGGGCCCAGGTCCGGCTGGAGGACCTGCCGCTGCGCGCCGACCTGCGCGGCAAGAGCCCCTACGGCGCCCCGCAGCTCGATGTCCCGGTGCGGCTCAACACCAACGAGAACCCGTACCCGCCGCCCGCGGCACTCGTCGCCGACGTCACCGCCGCCGTGGCGGCCGCCGCGGCCGACCTGCACCGCTACCCGGACCGCGACGCCCTCGCGCTGCGGGCCGACCTCGCCGCGTACCTGACCGGCCGCACCGGGGTCGCGCTCACCGCGGCCAACATGTGGGCGGCCAACGGGTCCAACGAGGTCCTGCAGCAGATCCTGCAGACGTTCGGCGGACCGGGCAGGCGCGCGGTCGGGTTCGAGCCGTCGTACTCGATGCACCCGATCATCTCCTCGGGCACGCAGACCGAGTGGGTGCCCGCGCCCCGCGACGAGTCGTTCGGCATCGACGTGCCCGCCGCGTGCGCTCTCCTCGCGTCGCTCGGGCCGGACGTCACCTTCCTGACCAGCCCGAACAACCCCACTGGCCAGTCGCTGCACCCCGACGAGGTCGCGGCGCTGGTCGAGGCGGCACCCGGGATCGTGGTCGTCGACGAGGCCTACGGGGAGTTCTCCTCCCACCCCAGCGCGATCCGGCTCCTCGACACCCACGGCGACAAGCTGATCGTCTCGCGCACCATGAGCAAGGCGTTCGCGTTCGCCGGTGGCCGGCTGGGCTACCTCGCCGCCGCGCCTGCGGTCGTCGACGCGCTGCAGCTCGTGCGCCTGCCCTATCACCTGTCGGTGCTGTCGCAGGCCGCCGCCCGGGCCGCGCTGCGCCACGCCGACGCCACCCTCGCCTCGGTCGCGCTGCTCGCCGCCGAGCGCGACCGGGTCATGGCCGCACTCGCCGCGGCGGGCTACGCCGTCGTCGGGAGCGACGCCAACTTCGTGCTCTTCGGCCGCTTCGCCGACGCCCCCCGCGCCTGGCGGGCGTTCCTCGACCGTGGCGTCCTGATCCGCGACGTCGGCATCTCGGCGCACCTGCGCGTCACCGTGGGCACGCCCGAGGAGAACGACGCGTTCCTCGCCGCCGCGACGGCGCTTGCCTCGACCGAACTGGAGACCGACCGATGACCGGACGGGTCGGGCGCGTCGAACGCGCCACCAAGGAAACCAAGATCACCGTCGAGATCGACCTGGACGGCACCGGCACCGCCGACGTCAACACCGGCGTGCCGTTCTTCGACCACATGCTCGACGCCTTCGGCAAGCACGGCGCCTTCGACCTGCGCGTGCACGCCGACGGCGACACCCACATCGACGTCCACCACACCGTCGAGGACACCTCGATCGTGCTGGGCCAGGCCATCCGGGCGGCGTTGGGCGACAAGAAGGGCATCCGGCGCTTCGGCGACTCCTGGATCCCCATGGACGAGGCGTTGGCGCAGTGCGTCGTCGACGTCTCGGGGCGGCCCTACACCGTGCACACCGGGGAACCGGAGATGATGCGCGGGTTCGTCGTCGGCGGGCACTACCCGACCGTGCTGAACAAGCACGTCTTCGAGTCGCTCGCCTTCCACGGCCATCTCGCGCTGCACGTGCGGGTGCTCGACGGGCGCGACCCGCACCACATCACCGAGGCCGAGTTCAAGGCCGTCGCCCGCGCCCTGCGCGCCGCCACCGAGCCCGACCCCCGCATCACCGGTATCGCGTCGACCAAGGGCGCGCTCTGACCGAGCGCCCCCAGCCGACGACGCGGCGCTGAGGGTGCGCCGCGCCCGACCGATCGGGCGCAACCTCAGCGCTGTTTTCCGGCCCGAACACAGCAGTGAGGTTGCGCGCGGGTCGTCGGTCGCAACGTCACGGTCGTCCGGCGGGCCGGGAGGAGCAGTGAGGTTGCGCGCGGGTCGTCGGTCGCAACGTCACGGTCGTTCGGGGCGCCTGCGGGAGCAGTGAGGTTGCGCGCGGGTGCGGGGGCGCGGCCGGGTCCGTCTATCCTTGCCGCGTGTCGCGGATCGTCGTGCTGGACTACGGATCGGGCAACCTGCGCTCCGCGGAGCGTGCGTTGCGCCGCGTCGGCGCCGAGGTCACGGTGACCGCGGACGCCGACCTGGCCATGGAGGCCGACGGGCTGGTCGTCCCGGGCGTCGGCGCGTACGCCGCGTGCATGGCGGGGCTGCGCGAGGTCGGGGGCCCGCGGATCATCGAGCGTCGCCTCGCCGGCGGGCGCCCGGTGCTGGGCATCTGCGTCGGCATGCAGGTGCTGTTCGACCGCGGCGTCGAGTGGGACGAGGAGACCGACGGCTGCGCCCAGTGGCCTGGCACGGTCGAGCGGCTGAAGGCGGATGTGTTGCCGCACATGGGCTGGAACACCGTGCGCGTCCCCGAGGGCAGCGTGCTGTTCGCCGGCATGCCCGCCGACACCCGGTTCTACTTCGTCCACTCCTTCGGCGTGCGCCGCTGGGAGCTGGAGGACTCCGATGTGCTCGCGCCGCCGCTGATCACGTGGGCCAACCACGGGGAGGACTTCGTGGCGGCCGTCGAGAACGGGGCGCTCGCCGCGACCCAGTTCCACCCCGAGAAGTCGGGCGACGCCGGCGCGACGGTGCTGGAGAACTGGCTGCGCGACGTCGTCGCCCGATGACGACGAAGAAGCGCACGCCGGCGACGAGCACCCGGAAGCCGACGACGAGGCGGCGCACCACCACGACCCGGAAGCGGACGACGCCGCGCCGCCGCACCTCCACCGCGAGCACCGCCGGCACCGCGGTCGGCGCCGCGATCGCGGGTGTGCTGGCCGCCGCCCTCGGCGGGCTCGCGTGGTGGGGCTGGGTGCTGCTGATCGTCGTCGGGCTCGCGATCGGCCTCGGCTGGGCGGCCGCCCGTGGCCGGTCGGCGACGCGCAGCGAGGAGCCCGCACCGCCGCCCGGGGGCTGACCTCAGCGCTGCGAGTGTGTCGCGCTGCTCGCGTAGTCGGTGTAGGTGTAGGGGTTGTCGAGCAGCGTCGTCTGCGGCACGTCGGGGTGCATGCCCTGCTGCCAGGCGTCGTCGCCGATCGTCGAGCGCAGGTGCTCGACGGTCGCCTCCACCTCGCGCCGCGCCGCGGCCAGGTCGACGCCGACGAGTTCGTGGGCGTCCTTCACGACGTTCCCGTCGATGATCACGGTGTGCACGTCCCCGCGCTGGGCCTGGAACGCGACGTGGCCGTGTGGGTTGAGCAGTGGGAACGACACCGGTGACCGGTCGTTCTTGATCAGTACGACGTCGGCCTTCGCGCCGGGCTCGACCCGGCCGAGGTCGTCGCGGCCCAGCGCGCGGGCCCCGCCGCGGGTCGCCCATTCGACGACCTGGTCGGCCCGCAGCACGCAGTGCGTGACGGTGTCGCCGCGGCCGTGCGCCTCGAGGTGCTCACGCGAGCGGTCGGCACCGAGCGTCGTGCGCATGGCGGAGAAGAGGTCGCCGCTCCACCACACGCTGGTGTCCATCGACAGCGACACCGGGATGCCGTGGCGGCGCAGCGCCCACGTGGGCGGGTAGCCCTGGCCGGCGCTCTGCTCGCTCTCCGTCGACACCGAGACCGAGCCGCCGGTGGCGGCGATGCGGTGGTAGCTGTCGGCGGACAGCGTCGCGGCGTGGACGAAGACGCTGCGCTCGTTCAGGAACCCGGCGTCGTGGGCGAGGCGGATGCCGTCGTCGTTGGTGGCGCCCCAGACCCCGGCGTGGGTGGTGACGGGGACGTCGAGCTCGCGGGCCACCTCGTAGGCGGCGCGCTCGGGGAACTCGGGGTCGCCGGTGACGTCGAAGGCCATCTGGAAGCCGAGCATGTCGTCGGCGGCGTCGCGCAGCGAGGTGGCGAAGGCGCGGAACTCGTTCGACGTGGCCCACTCCCACGGGGCCTGCGCAATGTTGCCGTAGGCGAGGACGAACCGGCCCGGCACCGAGCGCAGGGCGTCGACGGCGGCCTCGGCGTGCCCGACGGTCTGCAGGCCGTGGGACCAGTCGACGGTCGTGGTGACGCCGGCGTCGATCGACTCGAGGGCGGCGAGACGGTTGCCCGCGCGGATGTCGTCGGGCCGGAAGTGGCGGCCGTTCTCCAGGTAGTACCAGACGAAGTACTGCGAGAGCGTCCAGTCGGCGCCGTAGCCGCGCATGGCGGTCTGCCACATGTGCCGGTGGGTGTCGATCATGCCGGGCATGACGATGCCGTCGGCCGCGTCGATCTCCCGGGTGCCGGCGGGGACGTCGAGCGCGGGGCCGACGGCGGCGATCCGGTCGTCGACGATCAGGACGTCGGTGTCGGGCAGCACGGAGTGGGCGTCGTCGACGGGGAGAACCGTGCCGCCACGCAGGACGAGCGGACCGGGCATCGTTGCTCCTTCGCCTCGACTGTCCCGGACGATCGTCCGCTCCGCGGACGTCCCGGGAGTTCGAACCCTGGTGGCAGGTCGCCGGGACTGTCAAGGCTCCGACCGGGCACCGGTCACCGCGCGGGGTCCGCCTGACGGACGGTCAGCCGTTACTGTGCGGGGATGCCGCGCGGAACGGGACCGGACTTCATCGAGGCGCTCGCCCGCGGCCTCGACGTGATCCGGGCGTTCGGGCCCGGCCGCCCGGTGATGACGCTCGCCGATCTCGCCGCCGTGACGGGCCTCGCCCGCCCGACGGTCCGCCGGATCCTGCTGACGCTGATCGAGCTCGGCTATGCCCGCGCCGACGGCCCCGGCTACGCCCTGACGCCGCGGGTGCTCGACCTCGGTGTCGCCTACGTCGACTCGTCCGGGCTGTGGGATGTCGCCCGCCCGCACATGGAACGGCTGGTCGCGCGGACGAACGAGTCGTGCTCGGTCGCGCAGCTCGACGGCTCCGACATCGTCTACGTCGCCCGCGTCGCGGTGCCCAAGATCGTGTCGCTGGTCGTCCACATCGGGACGCGGTTCCCCGCGGTGGCGACGTCGCTGGGGAAGGTGTTGCTCGCGGCGCTGCCGGCGGGGGAGGCGGAACGGGTGCTGGCCGAGCCGACCCGGTCGGGGCTGACCCCGCGCCGGCAGCTCGACGCCGCCGAGCGCGACGAGGTGCTGCGCGAGGTCCGCGCCCGGGGCTGGGCCGCCACCGACGAGCAGCTCGCCGCCGGGATCCGCTCGGTCGCGGCACCGCTGCGCGACGGCGACGGCCGGGTCGTCGCGGCGATCAACGTCAACGCCCACGCGGCGGAGACGTCGATGGACGTGCTGCTCGAACACCACCTGCCGCTGCTGCTCGCGACCGCGGGCGACATCGGCGCCGACTTCGCCCGCCTCGCCGCCGTGCCCAGGGTGACGGTTGCGTCGTGAGCTGGATGGGAGCCTGATGCCAGACACCGCGGCCCCGCCGCCCGGCCCGCTCGACGGGTTGTTGGTCGCCGACTTCTCCCGGGTCCTCGCCGGCCCCTACGCCACGATGCTGCTGGCCGACATGGGCGCCGACGTCGTCAAGGTCGAGGGACCCGACGGCGACGAGACCCGCACCTGGACCCCGCCGGTGCGCGACGGCGTCTCCACCTACTACCTGGGTGTCAACCGCGGGAAGCGCTCCGTCGCGCTCGACCTGCGCGACGAGGACGATCTGGGCGTGGCCCGGGAGCTGGCGCGGCGCGCCGACGTCGTCATCCAGAACCTGAAGCCCGGCGGCATGGCCCGCTTCGGCCTCGACCACGAGTCCGTCCTGGCCGCGAACCCGCGCTCGGTGTACGTCTCGATCAGCGGGTTCGGCGCCGGGCCCGGTGCGAAGGTCCCCGGCTACGACCTCATGGTCCAGGCCATGTCGGGGCTGATGAGCCTCACCGGCGACGCCGACGGCCCGCCCTACCGCGCGGGTATCTCGGTGTTCGACGTGATGGCCGGCAACCATGCCGTCATCGGCATCCTCGCCGCGCTGCGTCACGTCGAGGCCACGGGGACGGGTCAGCACGTCGAGGTCAACCTGCTGTCGTCGGCACTGACCGGGCTGGTCAACCACAGCTCGGCGTGGGTCGCGGGCGGGGTCGTCCCGTTCCGGATGGGCAACGCCCACCCCAGCGTCTTCCCCTACGAGCCGCTGCCCACCGCCGCCGACGACCTCATCGTCGCCGCCGCGAACGACGGCCAGTTCCGCAAGCTGTGTGGGGTGCTCGCCATCCCCGAGGTCGCCGACGACCCGCGCTTCGCCCGCAACGCCGACCGCACGGTCAACCGTGAGGAGCTGCGCCCGCTGCTCGTCGAGCGGCTCGCGACCCGCAGCGCACTGGAGTGGTTCGACCTGCTCGTCGACGCCGGGGTGCCGTGCGGACCGATCGGTACAATCGACACCGGCTTCGCGATGGCCGAGAAGTTCGGCCTCGACCCCGTCGTCGACGCGGGCGCGGGCGAGCGGGCCGTCCCGACGACCCGCCACCCCATCCGCTTCTCCGCCACCCCCGCCCACTACCCGCTCCCACCACCGCGTCTCGACGAGCACGGCACCGAGATCCGCGAGTGGTTGACCTCGCAGGAGGACCCGTGACCGCGGAAGAGAAGCTCCCGCTGCTGCCGACGTCGCTCGTCGGCAGCTACGCCCAACCCGACTGGCTGATCGACCGCGACAAGCTCTCCAGCAGGCTGCCCCCGCGCATCCGGGCCAAGGAACTGTGGCGGGTCGCGCCCGAGCTGCTCGGCCAGGCCCAGGACGACGCGACGCTGCTGGCGATCCGGGCCCAGGAGCGTGCCGGTCTCGACATCGTCACCGACGGCGAGATCCGTCGCGAGAGCTACTCCAACCACTTCGCGACGGCACTGTCCGGCGTCGACGTCGACAACCCGGGCAGCGCCATCGACCGCACGGGCCACGCGAACCCGGTGCCCCGCATCGTCGGGCCCATCACCCGGTCGCGGCCGATCGAGAAGCGCGACATGGAGTTCCTGCGCGCCGCCACCGACCGCAGCGTCAAGATGACCGTGCCCGGCCCGTTCACCATGAGCCAGCAGGCGCAGAACGACCACTACCCCGACGCCGAGGCCGCCGCCATGGGCTACGCGGCTGCGGTCAACGCCGAGATCAAGGACCTGTTCGCCGCGGGCGCCGACGTCGTCCAGATCGACGAGCCCTACATGCAGGCCCGCCCCGACGCCGCCCGCGCGTACGGCATCGCCGCGCTCAACGCCGCCCTCGACGGCGTCACCGGCACCACGGCCGTGCACATCTGCTTCGGCTACGCCGCGATCGTCCACGAACGCCCCGAGGGCTACTCGTTCCTCCCCGAGCTCGCCGCCTGCACGGCCGACCAGATCTCCATCGAGACGGCCCAGTCCGGGCTCGACCTGGGCGTGCTCGCCGACCTCGCCGACAAGACGATCATCCTCGGCGTCATCGACCTGTCCGACACGGGCGTCGAGACGCCGCAGACCGTCGCCGACCGCGGCCGCCGCGCCTTCGCGCACACCACACCGGAGAAGATCGTGCTCTCCACCGACTGCGGGTTGAAGTACATGCCGCGGGCCTCGGCCGAGGGCAAGATGGCCTCCCTCGCGGCGGGCGCGGCGCTGTTGCGGGCGGAGCTCGACGGGCGCTGAGACCGGCTCGGTAGGCTCGCCGCGTGAGTTTCACGTTGCTTCCCGCCGTCGACGTCGCCGACGGACAGGCCGTCCGTCTCGTCCAGGGTGAGGCCGGGACCGAGACCGGCTACGGCGACCCGCTCGAGGCCGCGCTCGCGTGGCAGCGCGACGGCGCCGAGTGGATCCATCTCGTCGACCTCGACGCGGCGTTCGGCCGCGGCTCCAACGCGGAGCTGCTGGCGGGCGTCGTCGGCCGGCTCGACGTGAAGGTCGAGCTCTCGGGCGGCATCCGCGACGACGCGTCGCTGGAGCGCGCGCTGGCCACCGGCTGCACCCGGGTCAACCTCGGCACCGCCGCGATCGAGAACCCGCAGTGGTGCGCCGCGGCCATCGCGAAGCACGGCGACAGGATCGCCGTCGGGCTCGACGTCAAGATCTCCGACGGGCAGCACCGGCTCGCGGCGCGCGGCTGGACCACCGACGGCGGCGACCTCTGGGAGGCTCTCGCCCGCCTCGACGGCGACGGCTGCGCCCGCTACGTCGTCACCGACGTCGGCAAGGACGGCACGCTGAAGGGCCCCAACGTCGACCTGCTGCGCGACGTCGCCGCCGCCACCCCGGCGCCCGTGATCGCGTCCGGTGGCATCGCGGAGGTGTCCGACCTCGTCGCGCTCGCGCAGGCCGAGGCCGACGGCGCGAACATCGAGGGCTCCATCGTCGGCAAGGCGCTCTACGCCGGCCGGTTCACCCTGCCCGAGGCGTTGTCCGCCGTCGCCGCGGTGACGGCCCAGGGCCGGGCGGCGGGCTGATGGGCGTCGCCGTCCGCGTCATCCCCTGCCTGGACGTCGACGCCGGCCGGGTCGTGAAGGGCGTCAACTTCCGTGAGCTGCGCGACGCGGGCGACCCCGTCGAGATGGCCGCGGTCTACGACGCCGAGGGCGCCGACGAGCTGACGTTCCTCGACGTCACGGCGTCGTCGGGGGAGCGGGCCACGATGCTCGACGTGGTGCGCCGCACCGCCGAGCAGGTGTTCATCCCGCTGACCGTCGGCGGGGGGGTGCGCACGCCCGAGGACATCGACATCCTGCTGCGCGCGGGTGCGGACAAGGTCGGCATCAACACCGCCGCGATCGCCCGCCCCGAGCTGCTGGGCGAGTGCGCGCGCCGGTTCGGGTCGCAGTGCATCGTGCTGTCGGTCGACGCCCGCCGCGTGCAGGACGGCCCGCCCACGGCCTCGGGCTACGAGGTGACGACGCACGGCGGCCGCCGCGGCACCGGCATCGACGCCGTCGAGTGGGCGGCGCGGGGCCAGGAGCTGGGCGTCGGGGAGATCCTGCTCAACTCCATGGACGCCGACGGCACCCGCGCCGGGTTCGACATCGAGATGATCTCCCAGGTCCGCAAGGTCGTCGACGTCCCGGTGATCGCCTCCGGCGGTGCCGGCAAGGTCGACGACTTCCTGCCGGCCGTGCGTGCGGGCGCCGACGCGGTGCTGGCCGCGAGCGTCTTCCACTTCGGGACGCTGCGCATCTCCGAGGTCAAGGACGGCCTGCGGGCCGGGGCGGTGGAGGTCCGATGACCCGGGTCCTGAACTCCGCGCTCGACCCGGCCGTCGCGGGGCGGCTCAAGCGCAACGCCGACGGGCTGGTGTGCGCGGTCGTGCAGGCGCACGGCACCGGCGAGGTGCTGATGGTCGCGTGGATGGACGACGAGGCCCTGCACCGCACCCTCACCACGGGCCGCGGCACGTACTGGTCGCGTTCGCGCGAGGAGTACTGGGTCAAGGGCGACACGTCCGGGCACGTGCAGCACGTGCACGAGGTGCGCCTGGACTGCGACGGCGACGCGGTGCTCGTCGTCGTCGACCAGGAGGGCCCGGCGTGCCACACCGGCACCCGGACCTGTTTCGACACCGACGTGCTGCTCAGCTCGCGGTAGGCGCCGAGGTCGGTGCCGGCGGCCCCGACGCCATCGCCCACCGGATCCCCGACGTCACCGCGCGGCCCCCGAGCGTGACGACGGTGCGGTCCAGCCGTGGGCGGTCCGGCAGCGCGAGCGGGCCACGCGCCCACGTCGGCAGCAGCCCCACCGCCGCGGCGCCGAGCAGCGCGTACGGCACCCGGGCCACGCCGGGCAGCGGCGGCTCGCGCAGCAGGAAGCGCGCGGTGTCGCGGGCCGCGGGCGAGCCGTCGAGCTCTGGGCGGAAGGCCTCGATCCGTTCGGCGAGCGCCGCCTCGGTCTGCGGCGGGTCGAGCACCCCGAGCGCGCGGGCGACGACCGCCGCGTCGGCGACGTAGCCGTCGCGCCCGGCGGCGTCGAGCCGGCCGGAGCCGTAGGCCTGGTAGGAGCGCAGGAAGCTGTCGATCTCCGCGATGTGCACCCACTCCAGAAGGTGCGGGTCCGAGGCGGCGTAGGGCCGTCCGTCGGGCCCGGTGCCGCGGACGCGCTCGTGCACCCCGCGGATGCGCGCGATCGTCTCCTCGGCGAGCTCGGCGGGGCCGAACGTCGTCGACGCCAGGAAGTAGCTGGTGCGCGCCAACCGCCCCCACGGGTCGCCGCGGAACCCGGAGTGCCCGGCGACCCCGGCCATGGCGAGCGGGTGCAGCGACTGCAGCAGCAACGCCCGCAGCCCGCCGACGAACATCGCGGCGTCTCCGTGGACGGCGCGGATCGGCCGGTCCTCGCCGAACCAGCGGGGGCCCGGGGTGGCGTGGATGCGCTCCCGGCGCCCGGCCCCCTCCGCGCCCGCGACCTTCTCGAACAGCCCGGCCGCGATCCGCGCCCGCAGCCCCTCCAGTCCCATCACTCCATGATGCGCACGGCGCCGACCGGGCGCGCGCCGGCGGCGAGTGACGCCGACGACCCGGCGGCCGCGGCGCCGACCGCGGTCGTGAGTGGCGATGGTCGCCATGGCGACCATCGCCACTCACAGGAAGGATCGAGTCGGGGTTCGTCGACCCGCGCAGGCCCGTCGCCTGCGCAGTCAGTCCAGCGGCCCGGTGAGGTAGCGCTGCAACGTCGGCGCGACCGCCGTGACGACCTCGTCGTGGGTCGCCGACGCGATCGGCTCCAGCCGCAGCACGTAGCGGATCATGCCGAGCCCGATGATCTGGGTGCCGCACAGGGCGGCCCGCATCTCGTGGCGGTCCGGCGCGACCGGGCGCACGATCCGCTGCGCCAGCGCGGTGGCGACGAACTCGCGCATCAGCCTTGCGGCGCTCTCGTGCGAGGCGACACTGCGGATCAGGGTGCCCAGCGGGGCGCCACCCGTTGTGTCCCACACGGTCAGGAACGTGCGGACGATCCGGGCGCCCAGCTCGTCGCGGTCCCCGGGCAGGACGCGGTCGAGGATCGTCGAGATGTCGACGGGGAAGTCCAGCGCCGCGACGAACAGCTGCTCCTTGCCGCCGAACCAGTGGTTGACCATCGCGGCGTCGACGCCGGCGCGCTCGGCGATGCGCCGGACCGTGGCGCCTTCGAAGCCGCGTGCGGCGAACTCCGCGCGGGCAGCGGCCAGCAGCGGCTCACGGGTGTCCTCGCCCGCCCGGCGACGTCCCCTCCGGCGGGCGGCAGGTCCTGGGATCGCGTCGGCCACGCCGACATCCTCCCCGACGCCCGCTCCGACCGGGGGGCGGCGGACGATCCGGGCACGGATCACACCCGCGGCGCGGGGCCGTCGGCCGGTCGTCGGCGGCCTGCGAGAATGGCCGGATGCCGACCGCCACCGCCGCACCGCCACTGGGCGCGGTCACCCCGACCCGCGAGGAGTTCCGCGAGCTCGCGACGGGGCACCGGGTCATCCCGGTGGCCCGCAGGCTGCTCGCCGACGACGAGACGCCCGTCGGGGTCTACCGCAAGCTCGCCGGGTCCCGGACCGGCACGTTCCTGCTGGAGTCGGCCGAGAACGGCAGGTCGT
This sequence comes from Pseudonocardia sulfidoxydans NBRC 16205, assembly GCF_007989085.1. Taxonomy (GTDB): domain Bacteria; phylum Actinomycetota; class Actinomycetes; order Mycobacteriales; family Pseudonocardiaceae; genus Pseudonocardia; species Pseudonocardia sulfidoxydans. Next base: position 24,402 of record NZ_BJVJ01000017.1, on the reverse strand, counting down.
GGTCGCGGTGGTCGTTCGTCGGTGCCCGCAGCGCCGCCGCGCTCACCGCGGTCGACGGTCGGCTGCACTGGACCGGTGAGGTCCCCGCCGGCCTGCCCACCGAGGGCGACCCGCTCGCCGCGCTGCGCACCGTCGTCGAGGAGCTGCACAGCGAGCCGCTGCCCGGGCTGCCCCCGCTGACCGGCGGGATGGTCGGGTACATGGGCTACGACGTCGTGCGCCGCATGGAGCGCATCGGCGACGACCCGACGACCGTCGACGACCTGGCCCTGCCCGAGCTGGTCATGCTGCTGGCCACCGACCTCGCCGCGGTCGACCACCACGAGGGCACGATCACGCTGATCGCCAACGCGATCAACTGGGACGGCTCCGACGAGCGGGTCGACGCCGCCTACGACGACGCCGTCGCCCGCCTCGACCGGATGACGGCCGAGCTGGCCGTGGCCGCACCGTCGACGGTCGGGGTGTACGCGCCCGCGGAGCCGACGTTCCTGCGCCGCCGCAGCCAGGAGGACCACTGCGCGGCCGTCGAGGTCGCCAAGGAGCAGATCCGGGCGGGTGAGGCGTTCCAGATCGTCGTGTCGCAGCGGTTCGAGATGGACTGCGCGTCCGACCCGCTCGACGTCTACCGGGTGCTGCGGGCCACCAACCCCAGCCCGTACATGTACCTGCTCCACCTGGAGGACGCCTCGGGCGGCACGCCGTTCGCGATCGTCGGGTCGAGCCCCGAGGCGCTGGTGACGGTTCGCGACGGCCGTGCGACCACGCACCCGATCGCGGGCACCCGCTGGCGCGGCGCCACCGAGGAGGAGGACGTCCTGCTCGAGAAGGACCTGCGGTCCGACGAGAAGGAGCGCGCCGAGCACGTCATGCTCGTCGACCTGGGGCGCAACGACCTGGGCCGGGTGTGCGAGGCCGGCACGGTCAAGGTGCACAACTTCTTCTCCGTCGAGCGCTACAGCCACGTCATGCACCTGGTGTCGACGGTGACCGGCACCCTGCGGGCGGACCGCAACGCCTTCGACGCCGTCGTCGCCTGCTTCCCGGCGGGCACGCTGTCGGGGGCCCCGAAGGTCCGGGCCATGCAGATCATCGAGAAGCTGGAGCCGACGCGGCGCGGCCTCTACGGCGGCATCGTCGGCTACCTCGACTTCGCGGGCGACGCCGACACCGCCATCGCGATCCGCACCGCGCTGGTCCGCGACGGCGTCGCCTACGTGCAGGCCGGTGGCGGGATCGTCGCCGACTCCGACCCGGTCGCGGAGGACACGGAGTGCCTCAACAAGGCGCGCGCCGTGCTGTCGGCGGTGGCCACGGCGGCCACCCTGAGCCCCCCGCAGCCCGTGGGGGAGCAGGGGTGACGGTCGCGGCGGCACCCGCGCGGGCGGGACGGCGGCGGCTGCTGGTCGTGTGCGCCGCCCTGGCCGTCGGTGCCCTCGCGACGTGGGGTGGTGCCCGCCCCACCTGGTTCTCCGTCACCGTGCCCACGGTGCGCGGCGACGCACTGGCGACCGCCACGGGAACCCAGGTCCAGCCGGTGCCCACGGCGCTGGCGCTGCTCGCGGTCGCGGGCATCGCCGCCACCGTCGCGGTGTCGGGGGCGGCCCGCCGGGTGCTGGGCGGGTTGCTCGCGCTCGTCGCGGTCGCGACGGTCTGGGCCGTCGTCGCGACGCTCGTGTCCCCGCCCGCACCGGCCCGACTCGCGCAGCTGGCCGGGCTCACCGTCACCCCCGGCGCCGTGGGCGAGGTGTCGGGCGCGGCCGCGCCGGTGCTGACGCTCGCGGGCGCGGTGCTCGTCGGTGCCGCCGGGGTGCTGCTCGCGTTGCGGGAGAACGGGATGCCGCGCCTGGGCGCCCGCTACGACGCACCGACGGCGCAGCGCCGCCCCCGGCAGACCGATCCCGACCGCACGGCCTGGGAGGACCTCGACGCCGGCCGTGACCCGACGGTCGGCCCCACCCCCGGAACCGCCCCCGGAACCGGGCCGGAAGAGATCGACGACAGGCCTGGTCGCGGGGGCGGTGAGGGCGCTGTCTAGCATGGATCCAACGCCTGGAAGGCCCGAACCCGGAAGGGGAGACAGCCCCATGGGCGAGCGCACGAAGCAGACCCCCGGTCCCACCGTCCTCGAGTCGATCGTCGAGGGTGTCCGCGAGGATCTCGCCGTCCGTGAGGCCGCCGTCGACTTCGCCGAGATCAAGCGTCTTTCCGCAGAGGCGCCCCCGGCGCGCGACGTGATGGCCGCGATGAACGCGCCCGGTGTGGGCGTCATCGCCGAGGTGAAGCGGCGCAGCCCCTCCAAGGGCGACCTGGCCTCGATCGGCGACCCGGCCGACCTCGCGCGGCGCTACGAGATCGGTGGCGCGCGGGTGATCAGCGTGCTCACCGAGCAGCGCCGCTTCGGCGGGTCGCTGGCCGACCTCGACGCGGTTCGCGCCGTCGTCGACATCCCGGTGCTGCGCAAGGACTTCGTCGTCAGCCCGTACCAGGTGCACGAGGCCCGCGCCCACGGCGCCGACCTGGTGCTGCTCATCGTGGCGGCGCTGGAGCAGAACGTGCTGGCGTCGCTGTTCGACCGCGTGGAGTCCCTCGGGATGACGGCGCTGGTCGAGGTGCACACCGAGGAGGAGTGCGACCGCGCGCTGGAGATCGGCGCCAAGCTCATCGGGGTCAACGCGCGCAACCTGCACACGCTCGAGGTCGACCGCAGCACGTTCGGCCGGATCGCCCCCGGCCTGCCCAACGACGTGCTGCGCGTCGCCGAGTCGGGCGTGCGCGGCCCGGGCGACCTGCTCACCTACGCCGGCTGGGGGGCCGACGCGGTGCTGGTCGGGGAGGGCCTGGTCACCAGCGGTGACCCCGAGGGCGCGGTGCGCGGCCTCGTCGCGGCGGGCTTCCACCCGTCGTGTTCACGGATGGTGCGCTGAGCCGGACGTCCGGCCCACGCACCGACTGCAGCGAGTTCGAGGGAGTTCGGTGGCCAGCACCACGGGCGTCAAGCCCAGCGACGGGGTCGCGAACAGGTCGGGGCACGACCCCGACGAGCGCGGCCACTTCGGTCGCTACGGCGGCCGGTTCGTGCCGGAGGCGCTGGTCGCGGCGCTCGACGAGCTGTCCGCGGCCTACGAGAAGGCCCGTCACGACGAGGAGTTCCTCGCCGAGCTCGACCGGCTGCACCGCGACTACACGGGCCGCCCGTCCCCGCTGACCGACGCGCCCAAGCTCGGCGAGCACGCCGGTGGGGCGCGGATCCTGCTCAAGCGCGAGGACCTCAACCACACCGGCTCGCACAAGATCAACAATGTGCTGGGCCAGGCGCTGCTCACCAAGCGGATGGGCAAGAAGCGCGTCATCGCCGAGACGGGCGCGGGCCAGCACGGCGTCGCCACCGCCACGGCGTGCGCCCTGCTCGACCTCGAGTGCATCGTCTACATGGGCGAGGTCGACACCGCCCGCCAAGCGCTCAACGTCGCCCGCATGCGGCTGCTCGGCGCCACCGTCGTCCCGGTGAAGACGGGCTCACGCACTCTCAAGGACGCCATCAACGAGGCGCTGCGCGACTGGGTCACCAACGTCGACTCCACGCACTACCTGCTCGGCACCGTCGCCGGCCCGCACCCGTTCCCGGTGATGGTCCGCGACTTCCACCGCGTCATCGGCATGGAGGCGCGCGAGCAGGTCCTCGAACGCACCGGCGCGCTGCCCGACGCCGTCGTCGCCTGCGTCGGCGGCGGGTCCAACGCCATCGGTATCTTCCACGCCTTCATCGACGAGCCGTCGGTCCGCCTGATCGGCTTCGAGCCCGGTGGCGACGGCGTCGAGACCGGCCGCCACGGTGCCACGCTGGCCGAGGGCTCCCCGGGCGCCCTGCACGGCGCGATGTCCTACCTGCTGCAGGACGAGGACGGGCAGACCTCGGAGTCGTACTCGATCTCCGCGGGCCTGGACTACCCGGGCGTCGGCCCCGAGCACGCCCTGCTCAAGGACATCGGCCGCGCCGAGTACCAGCCCGTCACCGACGCCGAGGCGATGGAGGCGTTCAGCCTGCTCTCGCGCACCGAGGGCATCATCCCGGCCATCGAGTCGGCGCACGCCGTCGCCGGGGCGATCCGGCTGGGCCGCGAGCTCGGGCGCGACGCCACGATCCTGGTGAACCTCTCCGGGCGCGGCGACAAGGACGTCGACACGGCCGCGAAGTGGTTCGGCATGATCGCCGAGGACGAGAGTGCCGAGGACGCCGACGGCACCGCCATCGCCGACGGAGGACGGGCATGACAGTCGCCGACGTGTTCGCCTGCTGCGCCGCCGACGACCGCGGCGCCCTGGTCGGCTACCTGCCGGCCGGGTACCCGACCGTCGACGACTCGGTCGACCTGATGAACGCCATGGTCGAGGGCGGGTGCGACCTGATCGAGGTCGGCATCCCCTACTCCGACCCGGTCATGGACGGCCCGACCATCCAGGTCGCCGCGGAGACGGCCCTGCGCAACGGGATCCGGCTGCGCGACGTCCTCACCGTCGTCGAGCGGATCTCGGCGGCCGGGGGCTCGGCCGTCGTCATGACGTACTTCAACCCGGTGCTGCGCTACGGCGTCGACGCGTTCGCCCGCGACCTCGCCTCCGCCGGGGGACTGGGCGTCATCACCCCCGACCTCATCCCGGACGAGGCCGACGAGTGGCTCGCCGCGTCGCAGACGCACGGGCTCGACCGGATCTTCCTGGTCGCGCCGTCGTCGACGGAGGAGCGGATCGCCTCGACCGTCGCGGCCTGCACGGGCTTCGTCTACGCCACGTCGATCATGGGTGTCACCGGGGCCCGCGACAGTGTCGCCGACGTCGCCCCCGAGATCGTGGCCCGCACCCGGCCGCACACGTCGTTGCCGATCGGTGTCGGGCTCGGGGTGCGATCGGCCGCGCAGGCCGAGCAGGTGGCCTCCTTCGCCGACGCCGTGATCGTCGGGTCGGCGTTCGTGACCGCGGCGACCGACCGGGGCACCGACGGCGTCCGCGACCTGGCCGCCGAGCTGGCGGGCGGCGTCCGCCGCGCAGGCACCCGCACCCCGGCCTGAGCAGACCATCCGCGCGCAACCTCACTGCTGTCGCCGGGCGGATTTCCGACCGTCAGGTTGCGCGCGGGGGCCGTCCACGGCGGCGCGTGGGCGTCGACGGCAGTCGGTCGCGCCCGACCATCGGCGCGCAACCTCACTGCTGTTCCGGCGCGATTCCACGACCGTGAGGTTGCGCGCGGGTGGTGGGCCGGTGTGGGGATGCTCGGACTCGTCGCAGGTCGGCCCGGCGCGGACCCGACGCCCGGGGCGGAGCGGCACCGGTCGACGACGAACCGGCTGCGGCCGGGGGACGGCCGACCCCGGGTCGCCCTCGGGCGATAACGTGGCGAGGTGAGCACCACCCTGGCGGCCCTGATGCCGGCGTTCATCCCGAGCCCTGACCGCGGGGTCTGGCACCTCGGCCCGCTCCCGATCCGGGCGTACGCGCTGTGCATCATCGCGGGGATCGTCGTCGCGGTCTGGTGGGGTGAGCGCCGCTTCGTCGCCCGGGGCGGCCGGCCGGGCACGGTCGTCGACGTCGCCGTGTTCGCCGTGCCGTTCGGCCTCGTCGGCGGGCGGCTCTACCACGTCGCGACCGACTGGAGGACCTACTTCGGTCCGGGTGGCAGCCCGATCGACGCGCTCAAGATCTGGCAGGGCGGCCTCGGCATCTGGGGCGCGATCGCGCTCGGTGCGGTCGGCGCCTGGATCGGCTGCCGCCGCCGCGGCGTGCCGCTGCCGTTCTTCGCCGACGCCGTCGCACCCGGAATCGTTGTCGCGCAGGCGATCGGGCGCCTCGGCAACTACTTCAACCAGGAACTCTACGGCGGCCCGACCGACATGCCGTGGGGCCTGGAGATCTACAACCGGGTCGACCCGGCGACGGGCCTGTCCGACCCGCTGGGTGGTGTCGCGCTCGACTCGACGCCCGTCGCGGTCGTCGAGCCGACGTTCCTCTACGAGCTGTTGTGGAACCTGCTCGTCGCCGTGGTGATCGTGTGGGCCGACCGGCGGTTCCGGCTCGGGCACGGCCGCGTGTTCGGGCTGTACGTGGCCGGGTACACGTTGGGGCGCTTCTTCATCGAGCTGATGCGCACCGACCCGGCGACGACGGTGTTCGGCGGCATCCGTATCAACGTGGTCGTGGCGGCGGTGGTGTTCCTGGCCGCGGTCGCCTACGTCGCGATCGTGCGGGGGCCCCGCGAGACGCTCACGGGTCCCGCCGCGCCCGACCCCGAGGACTCCGGGCCGACGGGAGCGGCGGCCGAACCCGAACGCGACGTCAACGCGGACACCACGAAGGACGCCGCCGGCACCGACGATGCCGGGAAGGTCAGGGGCGGCTCACGGGACACGGGGGCCTGAGCGGGGTGGCGCACGCGTTCACCGGGTTCGGTGACGGGGCGGTCGAGTTCTACGACGGCCTGCTCGCCGACAACAGCAAGGCGTACTGGACCGACCAGCGGCCCGTCTACGAGGGCGATGTGCGCGGGCCGATGCTCGCGCTGCTGGCCGACCTGGAGCCGGAGTTCGGTCAGGGCAAGGTGTTCCGCCCCTACCGCGACGTGCGGTTCTCCAAGGACAAGACGCCGTACAAGACCCACTGCGGTGGGTACGCCCCGCCCTACTACGTGCAGCTCTCCTCGGAGGGGCTGATGGTCGCCGTCGGCTACTACCGCATGGACAGCGACCAGGTGGCCCGGTTCCGCACGGCTGTCGACGACGAGCGTCGCGGCAGCGACCTGCAGGCCCGGCTGGAGCGGGCGCGCACGGCGGGCCTGGAGCCGGGCGGGGAGACCCTGATCCGGGCACCGCGGGGCGTCGCGCCCGACCACCCTCGGATCGACCTGTTGCGCCACAAGTCGTTGCACCTGTCGCGGCGCTGGCCGCCCGACGACGTCCTGCACGAGCGGGGCTGTCTCGACCGGGTCGCCGAGGTCTGGCGGACGGCGCGCCCGCTGGCGGAGTGGCTCGCCGACCACGTCGGCCCGAGCGAGCGTCCGCGGCGCTGAACATCCCGTCGGCGCGGACGTGCCGCAGGATCGTTGCCGCGTCGACACCGAACCGTCCGCTTCCGTGTTCCGGATCGGTTCAGTAACGCGATAAGCTCGCGGGCGTGAGCCGTCGAACCAAGATCGTCTGCACCATCGGCCCCGCCACCGCCACGCCGGAGCGGGTACGCGAGCTCGTCGCTGCCGGCATGGACGTCGCCCGGCTCAACTTCAGCCACGGCAGCCGCGAGGACCACAAGCGCGTCTACGAGATGGTCCGCGAGGCGGCCGACGAGCAGGGCCGCGCGGTGGGCATCCTGGCCGACCTGCAGGGTCCGAAGATCCGCCTCGGCCGCTTCGCCGCCGGCCCCACCGAGTGGCACACCGGCGAGGAGGTCCGGATCACCGTCGAGGACGTCGCGGGCACGCACGACCGCGTGTCGACGACCTACGGCGGCCTCGCGAACGACGCCCGCCCGGGCGACCGGCTGCTCGTCGACGACGGCAAGGTCGGCCTGCGGGTCGTCGACGTCGAGAGCCTCGACGTGGTCTGCAAGGTCACCGAGGGCGGCCCCGTCAGCGACAACAAGGGCATCTCGCTGCCCGGCATGAACGTGTCCGTGCCCGCGATGAGCGAGAAGGACTGCGCCGACCTCGCGTTCGCGCTCGACCTGCGGGTCGACATCGTGGCGCTGTCGTTCGTGCGCAGCCCGGCCGACATCGACCAGGTCCACAAGATCATGGACGAGCACGGCGGCCGGCTGCCCGTCGTCGCGAAGCTGGAGAAGCCCGAGGCGGTCGACAACCTCGAGGCCATCGTCCTGGCGTTCGACGCGATCATGGTCGCCCGCGGCGACCTCGGTGTCGAGCTGCCGCTGGAGAACGTCCCGCTGGTGCAGAAGCGCGCCATCCAGATCGCCCGGGAGAACGCCAAGCCGGTCATCGTCGCCACGCAGATGCTCGAGTCGATGATCACCAACTCGCGCCCGACCCGCGCCGAGGCCTCCGACGTGGCCAACGCGGTGCTCGACGGCGCCGACGCGGTGATGCTCTCGGGCGAGACGGGCATCGGGCGTTACCCGATCAAGGCCGTCGCCACGATGGCGCAGATCGTGGAGGCCGTCGAGGCGGGCCCGGCCACGGTGCCGCCGCTCAACCACGTGCCGCGCACCAAGCGGGGCGTGCTGTCCTACGCGGCGCGCGACATCGGTGAGCGGCTGTCCGCGCGGGCCCTGGTGGCGTTCACACAGTCCGGTGACACGGTGCGCCGGCTCGCGCGGCTGCACACCCGGCTGCCGCTGCTGGCGTTCACCCCCACCCCCGAGGTCCGCAGCCAGCTGTCCATGACGTGGGGCGTCGAGACGTTCCTGGTGCCGTTCGTGGAGTCGACGGACGCGATGGTCCGCCAGGTCGACCACGCGATGCTGGCGCTCGAGCGGTTCCAGCCGGGCGACCTCGTCGTGATCGTCGCCGGGTCCCCGCCCGGGACCGTCGGCTCCACCAACTCGATCCGGGTGCACCGGCTCGGGGAAGAGGACATCTGAGTTTGCGAGGATGCGGCCTGTGACCGCCGCCCCCCGCCGCCCCGACATCGCCGCCGACGGCGTCGAACGCGGGCAGGTCGTGCTCGACGAGCTCGTCGGGCTGCTCGACCTCCACGAGACGAGCCCCGACACCTTCCGCGGTGTCAGCCCCGAGAGCAGGCAGTTCCGGGTCTACGGCGGGCAGGTGGCGGGGCAGGCCCTCGTCGCCGCCGGCCGGACGGTCCCGCCGGGGCGGACGGTGCACTCGCTGCACTCGTACTTCGTCCGCGGCGGCGACCCGCGCACGCCCATCGAGTACCGCACCGAACGCATCCGCGACGGCCGGTCCTTCACCACCCGACGGGTCCTCGCCGTCCAGGACGACCAGGCGATCTTCATGCTGTCGGCGTCGTTCCACGTGGCGCAGGAGGGTCCGGTGCACGCCGAGCCGGCCCCGTCGGACGTGCCGGCGCCGGAGTCGCTGCCCGACCTGGGCTCCCGGCGCGCCGCGGGCCACGGCGGCGACTGGCTCGGGCGTGCCGAACGCCCGATCGACATCCGGTTCGTCGACGAACCCGTCTGGACCGCCGACCGGGTCGCGACGCAGGAGCCGATCCGGGCGTGGCTGCGCGCCGACGGAGCCCTGTCCGACGACCCGCTGCTGCACGCCTGCCTGCTGACGTGGGCCTCGGACATGATGCTGCTGAGCTCCGTCGTCGCCCGCCACGACATGAGCGCGACGGCCGTCCAGATGGCCAGCCTCGACCACGCGATGTGGTTCCACGCGCCGTTCCGCGCCGACGAGTGGCTGCTCTACGAGTGCTGGTCGCCCGCCGCGTCGGGTGGGCGGGGGCTCGCGACCGGCCGCTTCTTCACCCGCGACGGAACCATGATCGCCAGCACCGCGCAGGAGGGCCTGGTCCGGCTCCCCGGAAACGACACCTGACCGCCACGACACCCGACCGAGCCACGTATCGTTCCTGCACCTCAGCCCTACTGGAGTCGTCATGTCCGTCGAGTCCGACGTGTCCGCCGCCGAGCGCGACGAGACCGTCCGCCGCACCCTCGGTAGCGCCGCCGCGAAGTTCACCGAGCATCCCGAGCGGGCCTCCGCCACGTTCCGCGCGTCCGGCGTCGGCGGCGCCGGGATGCGCACCGACATCCGCATCGGTGCCCACACCGTCGTGATCGACGAGCCCGCCGGCCTCGGGGGCGCCGACGCCGCGCCCAGCCCCGTCGAGATGGCGCTGGCGGCGCTGCTGGCCTGTCAGGTCGTCACCTACCGGGTGTGGGCGGCGAAGCTGGGGATCCCGCTCGACGACGTGTCCGTCGACGTCGAGGGCGACCTCGACCGGCGCGGCTTCTTCGGTGTCGACGACGCGGTCCGCGCCGGGTTCACCGACGTGCGGGTCGTCGTCACGCTCTCGGGGCCCGCGGACCCGCAGCGCTACCAGGAGCTCGCGTCGGCCGTCGACGCGCACTGCCCGGTGCTCGACACGTTCCAGAGCCCCATCCCGGTGACGGTCGAGCACCGCGTCGCCGCCAAGGCAGGATGAGGCCATGACCGACCAGCAGGAACGCCGCTGGGGCTTCCGCACCCGGGCCGTGCACGCCGGGGCGATCCCCGACTCCGAGACCGGCGCCCGCGCGGTGCCGATCTACCAGTCCACGAGCTTCGTCTTCGAGAACACCACCGACGCCGCGAGCCTGTTCGCGCTGCAGAAGTACGGGCTGATCTACAGCCGCATCGCCAACCCGACCGTGTCCGTGTTCGAGGAACGGATCGCCTCCCTCGAAGGCGGCCTCGGTGCCGTCGCGACGGCCAGCGGCCAGGCCGCCCAGTTCCTCACGTTCGCCGCACTCGCCGGGGCGGGCGACCACGTCGTCGCCGCCGCGGGCCTCTACGGCGGCACCGTCACCCAGCTCGACGTCACGATGCGGCGCTTCGGCGTCGACACCACGTTCGTCGCGGGTGGCGACCCGGCCGACTTCGCCGCCGCGATCACCGAGAAGACCCGGTTCGTCTACGCGGAGGCGGTGTCCAACCCGGGCGGGGAGGTCGCCGACATCACGGGGCTGGCCGACGTCGCGCACGCCGCGGGGCTGCCGCTGATCATCGACGCGACCGTCGCCACCCCGTACCTGTGCCGGCCGATCGAGCACGGCGCCGACATCGTCCTGCACTCGGCGACGAAGTTCATCGGCGGTCACGGCACCACGCTCGGCGGCGTCGTCGTCGAGTCCGGCCGGTTCGACTGGGGCAACGGCAACTTCCCCTCGATGACGACGCCCGTCGCCTCCTACGGCGGCCTCGACTGGTGGGGCAACTTCAAGGAGTTCGGCTTCCTCACCAAGCTGCGCGCCGAGCAGCTGCGCGACGTCGGCGCCTCGCTGTCGGCGCACTCGGCGTTCCTGCTGCTGCAGGGTGTGGAGACACTGCCGCAGCGGATGGACACCCACATGGCCAACGCGCGCGCCGTCGCCGAGTGGCTCGACGCCGACCCGCGGGTGTCCTGGGTGCGCTGGGCGGGGCTGGCGAGCCACCCCGACCACGAGCGCGCGAAGCGCTACCTGCCGCAGGGCCCGGGCGCGGTGTTCTCGTTCGGCGTCGTGGGCGGACGCGCGGCGGGGGAGCGGTTCATCGAGGCCGTCCAGCTGTGCAGCCACCTCGCCAACATCGGCGACGCGCGCACGCTGGTGCTGCACCCCGCGTCGACTACGCACCAGCAGCTGTCCGACGACCAGCTGGTCGCCGCCGGTGTCGGGGAGGACCTGATCCGGATCAGCGTCGGCATCGAGGACGCCGACGACATCCTGTGGGACCTCGACCAGGCGCTGGCCGCCGCGGTGAAGGAGAGCTGATGAGCACGGAGGCCACGAATCCGACGCAATGGCGCAACCCGACCGCGCCAGAGCGTCGCCGGATCCTCGACTCCACCCGCAGCATCGCGATGGTCGGCGCGTCGCCCAACCCGGCGCGGGCCAGCAACTTCGTCGCGACCTACCTGCTGTCGAGCACCCGCTACGACGTGTACTTCGTGAACCCGTTCGCCGAGGAGATCCTCGGCCGGCCCGTCTACAAGACGCTGGCCGACGTGCCCGTCGTGCCCGACCTGGTCGAGGTCTTCCGCAAGCCCGCCGACCTGCCCGGGGTGCTCGACGAGACCCTCGCGCTCGGCGACGGGGTGACGACGTTCTGGCTGCAGTTCGGGCTGTTCGACGCCGACCTCGCGCGCCGCGCGGAGGCGGCGGGCAAGGAGGTCGTGATGGACCTGTGCGTCAAGGTCGAGCACGCGCGCTTCCACGGCGGGCTGCACCTCGCGGGCTTCGACACCGGCTTCATCTCCAGCCGCCGCCGCACCGCCTGATCCCCGACCGCCGCCGCGCCACCCGGACAGTCGCCGAGTTGGTCGGGCCGGGGCGCGGCGGGCGGCGCGGGGTCAGGCGACGCCCGCGGTCGTCGCCACCCGCACGATCCAGAACAGCAGCCCGGTGACGAGCACGACCACCCAGAACGGCCACGCTCGTCGCCGGGCGAGCACCCACGTCAGCAGCCCCGCGACCAGGACCGACACGACGATCATGCCGACGAGCGCCCCGCCTGCGGAGCTCGACGGCGGCGGGCCGGACACCGCCAGGACGAGCACGATGTTGACCACGCCCCACACCGCGGCGGCGAGCATCGGGCGGCGCAGCCGGGTGCCGGTCGCGGTGTCGCCGACCGGGGGTGGGGGCAGCTCTTCGGCGGCCGGATAGGGCGGGGCGCCGGGCATCGGCGCGTGCGGCGTGAGCCGGTCGGGGTCGACGGGGGTGTACCCGGGGGCGCCGCCCTCCCAGCCGAACCGCCCGTCCCCCTGTGCGGAGCCGCCCCGCGCGGCGTCCGGCTCCCGGGGCTCGGGTGGCGGGTCGGCAGGAGCGGAGGGGGCCATCGCCCGACGTTAGCCGAGCCGCCGCTCGGGGCGCCGGGGCGACCGCCGGCGTACGTCACGTCATCAGTTGCGTCCCAGGTGATCCCCGTCGCGGCGCGCACGGCTGCGGAGGGTCTAGCCTCCCGGGCGTGTCTACCCCTCCTGTCACCGTCACAGTCACCGGCGCCGCTGGCCAGATCGGTTACGCGCTGCTCTTCCGTATCGCGTCCGGACAGCTCCTGGGGGCCGACACCCCGGTGAAGCTGAACCTGCTCGAGATCCCGCAGGCCGTGAAGGCCGCCGAGGGCACCGCGATGGAGCTCGCCGACGGCGCGTTCCCGCTGCTCGCGGGCGTCGACATCTTCGACGACGCCACCAAGGCCTTCGACGGCGCCAACGTCGCGCTGCTCGTCGGCGCCCGGCCCCGGACCAAGGGCATGGAGCGCGGCGACCTGCTCGAGGCCAACGGCGGCATCTTCGCCCCGCAGGGCAAGGCCATCAACGCCGGCGCGGCCGACGACATCCGCGTCCTCGTCGTCGGCAACCCCGCCAACACGAACGCGCTCATCGCGCAGTCGGCCGCCCCCGACGTGCCGGCCGAGCGCTTCACGGCGATGACCCGCCTCGACCACAACCGTGCGCTGTCGCAGCTGTCGGCGAAGCTGTCGGTCCCGGTGTCCGAGATCAGGAAGATGACGATCTGGGGCAACCACTCCGCCACGCAGTACCCCGACCTGTTCCACGCCGAGGTCGGCGGCAAGATCGCCGCCGAGCAGGTCGAGGAGTCGTGGCTGCGCGACACCTTCATCCCGACCGTCGCCAAGCGTGGCGCCGCGATCATCGAGGCCCGCGGGGCGTCGTCGGCCGCGTCCGCCGCGTCGGCGGCGATCGACCACATCCACACCTGGGTCAACGGCACCGCCGACGGTGACTGGACCTCCATGGCCATCCCTTCCGACGGCTCCTACGGCGTGGCCGAGGGCATCATCTCCTCGTTCCCCGTCACCTGCAGCGGTGGGAAGTACGAGATCGTCCAGGGCCTGGAGATCGACGCCTTCTCCCGCGAGCGGATCGACGCCAGCGTCGCCGAGCTCGTCGAGGAGCGCGAGGCCGTGAAGGGTCTCGGGCTGCTCTGAGCCCGGCCCGCCCGACGCTTCCGGAACGGCACTCTCCCCCGGGAGGGTGCCGTTCTCGCGTGTGCGAGCGGGAGCCTGAGCGACACGACAGTGGTTAGGATCGGCACACGTCCGCCGGAGAACGTGGAGGCATGCCCGTGACCGCAGCCGTCGTCCGCAGCACGCTCGCCGATCTCCTGCGTGAAACCGGCGACGGCCGCGTCCGGGAGCTGCACGACGGTGAGATCGTCGTGCTCCCCGAGCCCGACGAGGACCAGACCTGGCACGTGCGCCTGCTCGACCTGATGCTGGGCGTCGGCGCGCCCGACAGCGTCGAGATCCATCACGCGACGGGCGTGCACGTCGACGAGGCGAACTTCTTCGTCCCCGACCTGCTGGTCGTCCGCACAGGAACCCCGTTCCACGACAACGGGTTCGACGCCTCCGGGGTCGTGCTGGTCGTCGAGGTGCTGGGGCCGCTGACCCATCACGCCGACCGCATCCTCAAGCCGCGGCGCTACGCCGAGGCCGGCGTCCCGTACTTCTGGCGTGTCGACCAGGGGCCGCGGCTGGTCGCGCTGCGGCTCGACCCGACGCTGGGTGAGGGGCACTACATCTACGACACCGAGCTGGTTCCGGGCGAGAACGCCGAGGTCCCGCACCCGTGGGTCGCGCAGATCGACATGGCCGAGTTCGTCGACCCGCCCAGCAGGCGCTGATCCTTCCAGCGCTGATCCTCACAGCAGGGCGATCGCGAACGCCTCCGGCGGCACGATGATCAGGTTCTGCTCGGCCGCCGCCGGCTCGGACGCCAGCAGGATGCGGTCGACGCCCCGGTCGAGCGGGACCGTCGCGTCGGCGTGCCCGAGGTTGACCACGACCCGGATCCGGCCGCGGTGCATGACGATCGTGCGGGCCTCGTCGTCCACGTCGGCCTCGACCTCGTCGAGCCACGGGTCGGTGAGGTCGGGCCACTGCCGGCGCAGCGCGATCAGCTCACGGTGCAACGCCAGCAGTGTGGTGTGGGGCTCCTGGGCGGGCTCGTCCCAGTCGAGCTTCGAGTCGAGGAAGGTCGACTCGGCGTTGGGGTCGGGCACCTCGGCGCCGCCCCAGCCGTGCTCGGCGAACTCGGCGGTGCGGCCCGTCCGGACGGCCTCGCGCAGCGCCGCGTCGGGGAACCGCGAGAAGAACTGCCACGGCGTGCGGGCGCCCCACTCCTCGCCCATGAACAGCATCGGTGTGAACGGCGAGGTGAACACGATTGCCGCCCCGCAGGCCAGCTGCCCGGGCGTCAGCGACTGGGTGAGCCGGTCGCCCGCGGCGCGGTTGCCGATCTGGTCGTGGTTCTGCAGGTAGGCCAGGAACCGGTGGCCCGGGATGCGGCGGGTGTCGACGGGTGCGCCGTGTACCCGCCTGCGGAAGCTCGACCACGTGCCCTCGTGCAGGAACCCGCGGCACAGCACGTGGGCCAGCCCGGTCAGCCCGGCCGCGGCGAAGTCGCCGTAGTAGCCCTGCGACTCGCCGGTGAGCACGGTGTGCAGGCTGTGGTGGATGTCGTCGGCCCACTGGGCGTGCAGCCCGTACCCGCCCCCCTCCCGCGCGGTGATGATCCGCGGGTCGTTGAGGTCGGACTCCGCGATCAGCGACAGCGGCCTGCCCACGTGCGCCGACAGCGACTCGACCTCGACGGCCAGCTGCTCGAGCACGTGGACGGCACGGGTGTCGCGCAGGGCGTGCACCGCGTCGATGCGCAGCCCGTCGATGTGGAAGTCGCGCAACCACATCAGGGCGTTGTCGATGGCGTAGCGGCGCACCTCGTCGGACCAGGGGCCGTCGAGGTTGAGCGAGGGCCCCCAGATGTTGCTGCCCGCGAAGTACGGGGCGAACCGGTCGAGGTAGGCCCCCGACGGGCCGAGGTGGTTGTAGACGACGTCGAGGACCACGCCCAGGCCGCGGGCGTGTGCGGCGTCGACGAACCGCTTCAGCCCGTCGGGCCCGCCGTAGTTCTCGGTGACCGCGTACCAGCCGACACCGTCGTAACCCCAGTTCCAGGGCCCGTCGACGGCGTTGACGGGCAGCAGCTCGACCAGGTCGACACCGAGGTCCACCAGATGGTCGAGGCGGCCGATCGCGGCGTCGAACGTGCCGTCGGGGGTGAAGGTGCCGATGTGGCACTCGTAGAGCACCGACCCGGGCAGCTGCCGGCCCGTCCAGGCCGTGTCGGTCCACAGGAAGTGGTCCTGGTCGTAGCGTCGCGACGCCGCGTGCACCCCACCCGGCTGCCACCGCGAGCGCGGGTCGGGCAGCGGGGTCTCGTCGTCGCCGACGAGGAAGGCGTAGGCGCTGCCGTGCCCGGCGCCGTCGACCTCGGCGTGCCACCACCCACCCGGGCTCGGGTACATCGGATGCGTCTCGCCGTCGACGACGACCCGCATCTGCTCCTGCTCGGGCGCCCAGACCCGGTACTCGGCCACGTGCGTCGGTTCCTTCCGGTGCTCTCTGGCGGTTGGGGTGCTGTCAGGAGGGGCGGACGAGCAGCGCGACGGGGTAGCGCCGCAGCAGGTCGGCCAGCCGGGGGGCGGAACCGTCGACGGGCGTGTCGGTGACCATGTCGTGCCAGTCGCCGGCGCCGTCGGGCAGCGGCAGGACCGTGTCGCCCCAGCCGCCGCGGGCGGCGAGCCCGACGGGCAACCGGGTGGCGACGGCGACCATGCCCGTGGCGTGGCGGCCGGGCCCGAGCAGGGGCGCGGTGCCGCGCGTGAACGCGACCGCGTGCTCGGCGGCGGGCCCCGACGCCGGCAACGCCCGGTAGCCGGCGAACAGCTCCGGCCGGTACCGGCGCAGCCGCGCCGCGGTGGCCGTGACCAGCAGCTTCGCTGCGCCGTCCGGGCCGACCTCGGGCAGCTCGCCCTCGTCGAGCCGGGCCAGCGCGGCGCGGCGGGCCGCGAAGTCGACGGGCCGGCGGTTGTCGGGGTCGACCAGGGAGTACTCGAAGAACTCCGTGCCCTGGTAGATGTCGGGAACCCCCGGCCCGGCCAGCTGCAGCAGCTTCTGGCCCAGCGAGTTGGACCGGCCCGCGCCCTCGATCCGGGCGACGAACGCCTCGATCTCGGCGACCAGGTCGGGGTCGGCCAGCACGTCGCCCGCCCAGGCGGCCACCGCCTCGTCGACCGCGGCGACGGCGTCGACGTGGCTGGTGACGAGCTTGGCCTCCTTGGCCGCCTTGGTCAGGTAGGCCGACATCCGGTCGGCCGGGATCGGCCAGGCGCCGACGAGGCACTGCCACGCCAGCAGCTCCAGCGACCGGTCGGGCAGCGGCCGGCGCGCCGACCAGCGCCGCACCACCTCGATCCACTCGGCCGGCATCTCCGACAGCACCGCGAGCCGGGCCCGGACGTCCTCGGAACGCTTCGTGTCGTGCGTCGACAGCGTCGTCATCGTGGCCGGGGTGCTCGCCTCACGGGCCGCGGCGCCGGCGTGGAACTCGGCGGGGGAGACCCCGAACCGCTCCGGAGCGCCGCCGACCTCGTTGAGCGCGACGAACCGCGTCCACCGGTAGAACGCCGTGTCCTCGACGCCCTTGGCCATGACCATGCCCGACGTCTGCTGGACGCGGGTGGCCAGCTCGCCGCGCGGATCGGCCACCATCGCGGCGTGCAGGGCCGCGAGCGGTCCGGCCAGGTCCGGGCGGTGCGTGCGGGCCACGGCCACCGCGGTGTCGAGCGCGTCGCGGCCCTCGGGCAGGTAGCTGCGGTAGACGGGGAACCCGCACAGCAGCTCGGCCACGGCCTCGGTGAGCTGCTCGCGCGGCGCGCCCAGGACCGTCGAGGCGACGCCCGCGATGCGGCGCACCTCGGCCGACAGGATCGTCGAGGCCACCTCGCGTCGCGCCCGGTGCTCCCCGGTGTGCGCGGACTCCTTCACCCCGACGTGCTCGGCGGCGAACTGCGTGAGCAGCCCGGCGCCCGCCGGATCGACGAACACCCCGCAGATCTCGCGCAGCGCCTCGTAGCCGGTGGTGCCGTCGACCGGCCACGACGCGGGCAGCTCCTCGCCCAGCCCCAGGATCTTCTCGACGAGCAGCCACCGGTCCGGGCCGATCGCCGCGCGAAGCATCCGCAGGTAGGCGCCGGGATCGGACAGGCCGTCGGGGTGGTCGACGCGGATCCCGTCGACCTCGCCCGCCTCCACCCAGCGCAGCACCTCGGCGTGCGCGGCCGCGAACACCGCCGGGTCCTCGACGCGGACGGCCGCGAGCGTCGACACGTCGAAGAAGCGCCGGTAGGTGAGCTCGGAGGCCCCCCGCTTCCACGACACGAGCCGGTAGTGCTGACGCTCGTGCACCTCGCGCGGCGTGCCCGCACCGGTGCCGGCGGCGACGGGGAAGGCGTGCTCGTAGTAGCGCAGCTCGGCGCCGTCGCCCGACAGCGTGAGCGCGTCGAGCGCCGCGGCCTCGTCCTCGCCCAGGACGGGCAGCAGGATCGGCCCGGCCGCCCAGTCGATGTCGAACTTCGCCGCGTGCACCGACTCCCGGCCCTTCGCCAGGACGTCCCACCACCACGGGTTGGCCATCGGCCGCTCGACCCCGACGTGGTTGGGCACGATGTCGAGCAGCAGGCCCAGCCCGCGCTCGCGCAGCGCCGCAACCAGGTCCTTGCGCCCCAGCTCGCCGCCGCGCTCGACCGACACCCGCGTGGGGTCGACGACGTCGTAGCCGTGGTTCGACCCCGCCCCGGACTCCAGCAGCGGCGACGCGTACAGCGCGCCGACCCCGAGCGCGTCGAGGTAGTCGAGCAGCGCCACGCCGTCGGCGAAGGTCTGCTCCGCGCAGAACTGCAGCCGGTAGGTCGACGACGGCACCTGCCGGTTGACCCGCTCGGTCATCGGGTGGCCGCCTCGACACGCTGCAGCACCAGGATCGACCGTGCCGGTACGACCTGCGCCGCGCCCGAGGCGACCGTCACCGGGTCGGCCGCGACCGTGCCCGGCGTCGTCGCCAGCGAGGTGACCTCGCCCGTCGACGAGTCGACGACGACCGCCCAGCGCGTGCCGAACTCGGCCGCCGGCAACGTCGCCTCGATGTCCTCCCAGTGCGCGTTGAGCATGATCAGGAACGAGTCGTCGGTGACGCGCTCGCCGCGGTGGTCGGCCTCGGTGATGCCGTCCCCGTTGAGGAAGACGACGACGCATTTGCCGAACCCCGAGTCCCAGTCCTGCTCGGTCATCTCCTCGCCGGACGGGGAGAACCACGCGATGTCGGGCAGCGCCGTGCCGGTGTCGCCCGTCTCGGAGCGCCGGCGCGGGCGGATCGGGCGGCCCGCGAAGAAGCGGCGACGGCGGAACACCGGATGCGCGTGGCGCAGCGCGGCCACCCCGCCGGTGAACCCGATCAGCCCGGCGTTCTTGCCCGCCAGCGACCAGTCCATCCAGGCGATCTCGTTGTCCTGGCAGTAGACATTGTTGTTGCCACCCTGGGTGCGGCCCAGCTCGTCGCCGTGCGCCAGCATCGGCACCCCCTGCGACAGCAGCAGCGTCATGATGAAGTTGCGCTGCTGGCGCGCCCGCAGTGCGAGGACGTCCTCGTCGTCGGTCGGGCCCTCGACCCCGCAGTTCCAGGACCGGTTGTGGCTCTCGCCGTCGTTGCCGTCCTCGCCGTTGGCCTCGTTGTGCTTGTCGTTGTAGGACACCAGGTCCGCGAGGGTGAAGCCGTCGTGCGCGGTGACGAAGTTGATCGACGCGTAGGGGCGGCGGCCGTCGGCCTTGTACAGGTCCGAGCTGCCGGTCAGCCGCGACGCGAACTCGCCCAGGGTGCCGGGCTCGCCGCGCCAGAAGTCGCGGACAGTGTCGCGGTACTTGCCGTTCCACTCCGTCCACAGGGGCGGGAAGTTGCCCACCTGGTAGCCGCCGGGGCCGACGTCCCAGGGCTCCGCGATGAGCTTGACCTGGCTGATCACCGGGTCCTGCTGCACGAGGTCGAAGAACACCGACAGCCGGTCGACGTCGTAGAACTCCCGTGCCAGCGTCGAGGCCAGGTCGAAGCGGAACCCGTCGACGTGCATCTCCGTGACCCAGTACCGCAGCGAGTCCATGATCAGCTGCAGCGTGTGCGGGTTGCGGACGTTGAGCGAGTTCCCGGTGCCCGTGTAGTCCATGTAGTACCGCTGGTCGTCCTCGACGAGGCGGTAGTAGGCGTGGTTGTCGATGCCGCGCATCGACAGCGTCGGGCCCATGTCCGAGCCCTCGGCCGTGTGGTTGTAGACGACGTCGAGGATGACCTCGATGCCCGCCTCGTGCAGGTCGCGCACCATCGCCTTGAACTCCTGCACCTGGCTGCCCGGGCGGCTGCCCGACATGGCGTAGGCGTGGTGCGGGGCCAGGAAGGCGATCGTGTTGTAACCCCAGTAGTTCGCGAGGCCGCGCTGCTCGAGGTGGTGGTCGGTGATGAACTCGTGCACCGGCATCAGCTCGACCGCGGTGACCCCGAGCGTCTGCAGGTGCTCGATCATCGCCGGGTGCGACAGCCCCGCGTAGCTGCCGCGCAGCTCCTCCGGGACGTCGGGGTGGTTGATCGTCAGGCCCTTGACGTGGGCCTCGTAGATGATCGTCTCGTGGTAGGGCACCTTCGGCGGGCGGTCGGACCCCCAGTCGAAGTACGGGTTGATCACCACGGACTTGGGCACGAACGGTGCGGAGTCGCTGTCGTTGCGGTTGTCGGGGGCGCCGAACTCGTAGCCGAACACCGCCTCGTCCCAGCGCACCGGGCCGTCGACCGCCTTGGCGTACGGGTCGATCAGCAGCTTGTTCGGGTTGCAGCGCAGACCCCGCGCCGGGTCGTGCGGACCGTGGATCCGGTAGCCGTAGTGCTGCCCCGGCTCGACCCCCGGCAGGTAGCAGTGCCAGACGAACCCGTCGACCTCGGTCAGCCTGACCCGGGTCTCCTCCCCGTCGGGTTCGAACAGGCACAGCTCGACCTTCTCGGCGACCTCGGAGAAGATCGCGAAGTTCGTTCCGGCGCCGTCGTAGCTGGCGCCCAACGGGTAGGCGCTACCGGGCCACGGCCGCATGTGTTTCCTCGTTCCCCGGCCACGGCCGGACTCTCGAAATGGACGGACGACCGGGAACCCGGACGTGCGCCGGGCACTGCTGGGGAGGGTCTGGACGCCCGCGCACACGCTACCCGGGGCGACCGACGAGAAAACGTCGGCGACGCGCCGTCAGCCGGCCGGCCGAGGCGGGAAGCCACCGGTCGCGATCGGCCCCCACCGCGTGGGAGTGACCCTGATCAGGGCCTTGCCCTGCGAGGTCATCGCCGCGCGGTACTCGTCCCAGTCGGGGTGCTCGCCCGAGATCACCCGGAAGTACTCGACGAGCGGCTCCACGGCCTCCGGCAGCGTCACCAGCTCGGCCTCGCCGTCGACCTGCACCCACGGCCCGTCGAACTCGTCGGAGGCCACCATGACCGACGCCCGCCCCGTCCGCGCGACGTTCACCGACTTCGCCCGCTCCGGGTAGGTGGCGATCACCAGCCGGCCCCGGGCGTCGACCCCACCCGTCACCGGCGACAGCTGCGGCGACCCGTCGGCACGCGTCGTGACCAGCACGAACCGGTGCCGAGGACGGACGAAGTCGAGGAGGGCGTCGAGATCGACGCGGGTGTTCGTGGCGATCGTGCGCGGCATACCCCGACAGTAGGGCGCCGCGCACCGGGTGCCGGGTAGTGTTCGCCGGGATGAGCACCCTCTTCACGAAGATCATCGACGGCGAGCTGCCCGCCCGGTTCGTCTGGTCCGACGACACGTGCGTCGGGTTCCTCTCGATCAACCCCCTCGGACCCGGCCACACCCTGGTCGTGCCCCGCGCGGAGGTCGACCACTGGGTCGACGCCCAGTCCGGACTCGTCGTCCACCTCACCGCGGTCTCGCACGTCATCGGCAACGCCGTCCGCGCCGTCTCGAACCCGCCGCGGGTGGGCCTGCTCGTCGCCGGGTTCGAGGTCCCGCACCTGCACGTGCACGTCTTCCCGGCCTGGGACATGGCCGCGTTCGACTTCGCCAACGCCGCGACGACGGTCGACGACGCCGAACAGGACGCCCACGCCGAGGCCCTGCGCGCCGCCCTGCGCGCCGCCGGACACGCCGACCACGTCCCCGACGCCTGACGTGCAACTGGTCCTCGTCCGGCACGCCCTGCCGAACCGCATCCACACCAACGGCTCCACACCCGCGGGCGCAGCCGACCCCGGCCTCACCGAGCTCGGCCACCGCCAGGCCGCAACCCTCGTCGGCGCACTCGGCGCCGACGCCGTCGACGGCCTGCACAGCAGCACCATGGCGCGCGCCGTCGAGACCCTCGCGCCGCTCGCCGCCGCCCTCGACCGCCAGCCGGTCCGCTCCGCCGACCTCGCCGAGTACGACGTCGCCGACCCCCACTACGTGCCCGTCCACGAGATGGCCCGCCTCGACCCGGCGTCCTGGGACCGGCTGCGCGCCGGGCTGCTGCCCGCACACGTCGACGTCGACGCCTTCCGCGCCCGCGCCGTCGCCGCCGTCGAAGCCGTCGTCGCCGCACACCCCGGGCAGAGCACCGCCGTCGTCGTCGCGCACGCGGGCGTGATCAACATCTACCTCGCGCACGTCCTGGGCATCGACCGGCCCTTGCCGTTCCCCCTCGACTACGCCGGCATCACCCGCGTCGTCTGCGGCCGAGACGGTCGCCGCACCATCCGCACCGTCAACGAGATCGGGCACGTCGCCCCGCTGCTGGCCGAGGTCCGCGCCACCCGCGGCTAGGAGCGCCGAAGGGGTGATGTCCGGTACCGGGCAGCGCCCCGATGCTGACCTGGAGCATCCGTCTGAATACGCTCGGTTCCGAAGATCGGCGTCCAGAACGAGGCCGCATCTCTCGTCGAGGAGGGGGTCCCGACGCCATGACGGGCCGGATCGGGGGTGACACCGGCGACGACCCCGCCGCCGCTGCCCGCGCCGCCGCGTCCCCGGCCGACCCGGCCCCGTCGACGACCAGGCCCGGGCTCCGACGGTCCGTCTTCGCGGGCCGCGAGTTCCGCAGCCTCTGGGGTGCCGAGCTCGTCTCCGCCGTCGGCGACCAGCTCGCCCGCCTCGCCCTCGCCGTCCTCGTCTACGAACAGACCGACTCCGCGAGCTGGTCGGCCCTCGTCTACGCGCTCACCTTCCTGCCCGCCCTCGCCGGCGGCATCCTGCTCGGCGGCCTCGCCGACCGCTACCGGCGCCGCGAGCTCATGGTCGCCGTCGACGTCGTCCGCCTCGTCCTCGTCGCCCTCATGGCCCTGCCCGGACTGCCGCTCGTCGTCCTCTGCGCGCTGCTCGTCGTCGTCGTGCTGCTCTCGTCGGTGCACAGCGCCGCCCAGGCCGCCCTGCTCCCGCTCGCCCTGCCCGGCGAGATGTACGAACGTGGCCTCGCCGTCCGCCAGATAACCGGTCAAGCCGTGCAGCTCGGGGCCTTCGCCGGAGGCGGGCTGCTGCTCGTCGCCATCGCGCCCCGGACGGCCCTGCTCGTCAACGCCGGGACCTTCCTCGTCTCCGCCGTCGTCCTCCGGGCAGGTGTCCCGGCGCGCCCCGCACCCGAACGGTCCGCCGACACCGACCAGAGCCGCGGCCCCGTCGTCCGCGACGGCGTCGCCGCCGTCCGCGAGATCGTCGCCGACCCCGCCCGCCGCGCACTCCTCGCGCTCGTGCTGCTCGTCGCCGTATACGTCGTCCCCGAGGCCATCGCCGCGCCCTACTCGGCCGCCGTCGAGAACACACCCATCGGCACCGGGCTCCTGATGGCCGCCGACCCGGCGGGCAGCGTCGTCGGCGCCTTCGCGTTCCAACGCTTCGTGCCCGCCCACCTGCGGTCACGCCTCATCGGGGTGCTCGCCGTCCTCGCCGGTGTGCCGCTGCTCGCCTGCGCCCTCCACCCCGGCCTGTGGACGTCCGTCGCCCTCTGGGTCGCCTCCGGCGCCCTCTCGACGGCCTACATGGTCCAGGCCCAGGCGCTGTTCGTGCGCGCCACACCCGACGCGCGCCGCGGCAGCGTCGTCGGCGTCGCCGCCTCGTGCCTGCTCGCCGCCCAGGGCCTCACCGTGTTCCTCGGGGGCGTCCTCGCCGACCACATCGGCCCCGCGAACACCGTCGCGGTGGCCGGGACCGTCGGCATGGCGCTCGCAGCCGCCGCAGCGCTGGCGTGGCGTTCTGCCCGCCCACGCGCCACCGGCTGACCGCTCACCGGCCCCCGGAACCGGACCCGCGCGTCCTCTTCGGTGACGCAACGTCCGTCCACAGTGGCCGATCGATCCGCCGGACCACCCCTGAGGGCGGCTGTTCCCGGCGTGAGGGGCGGCGATCACTCACCGTCGCCGCCCGGCGTCCGTCGCCGGCATCGCCGGCACTGCTGCGCATCGATGCGCTCGTCGTCGGCCCGCGACCCCCCGCTGGGGCACGGGGGTACAGCGCGGCCGGAAAGGGTGCGTCGTTCTCGTTCCGTTCCTGCAGGTCTCGTACGGGGGCTGTGGTCTGGGGGCTGGTGGTGGTGGGGGTGCGTCACCAGGACT
Organism: Pseudonocardia sulfidoxydans NBRC 16205; assembly: GCF_007989085.1. Lineage (GTDB taxonomy): Bacteria > Actinomycetota > Actinomycetes > Mycobacteriales > Pseudonocardiaceae > Pseudonocardia > Pseudonocardia sulfidoxydans. The sequence continues at coordinate 247 of NZ_BJVJ01000017.1, read as the reverse complement.
TGTTGCGCACTGCGGCGTTCCTCTCGAGGTCGTGACGGGGCCTCGCGGCGGGCTCACCAGGACTTGTTGCGCATCGGTGCGGTCCTTCCTGCTCGGCGGGCTGTCGCGGCTGTGCGGGTCACCAGGACTTGTTGCGCACGTCGGGTTCCTCTCTCGCGGGTCGGGCGGGGGACAGGTGGCTCACCAGCTCTTGTTGCGCACTGCGTGCTCCTTCGGGTCGTGCGGGTGATGGTCGTCGAGGTGGTGT
>NZ_BJVJ01000016.1 GCF_007989085.1 Pseudonocardia sulfidoxydans NBRC 16205 | reverse complement strand
CCCGCCCGTCGCCCCGCCCCCGCCCCCTCCGCGCGACAACATGCCGATGGGTGGCTACGGCGACCCCTACGCCTCCCCCGACCTGGAGCATGACGACCCGCCCCGGCGGACCCCCGTCCTCCTCGTCGCCGCCGGTGGCGTGCTCGCGGCCCTCGGCGTCATCGCCGCCGTGCTCTTCTGGCCCCAGAGCAACCCCCAGAGCGCCGCCAACACCCGCATCGTCCCCACCGAGGCCGTCACCACGACGGAAGCGGCCCCGGCCACCACCGAGGCCCCTCCGGAGCCCCAGCCCACGCACAACCAGCCCCCACCCCCCCCCCCGCCGGTCCGCACGACGACGACAACGCCGGTGCAGCCGACGACCCCCACCACCACGACGCCGACCACCACCCCGAAGCCGACCACCACGACGTCGCCGAAGCCGACCACACCCACCACGACCACCTCGGTGGTTGCGCAGCCGACGACCCCGTGACCCTGTGAGTGGCGATAGTCGCTATAGCGACTATCGCCACTCACGACCCCGCCGCCGTGCCTGGCACCAGCCGGCCGCACGTCTCGCGCCCTCCACGCGCTCCGCCGAGACCAACAGGAGTGCTGCCGGCGCGAAGCAGCACTCACGTAGGTCTCGGCGCGCGGCGGCCGGCGTTTCGCCGACGTCGGGACCAGGCCGCGTCGATCGTGAACGCAGCCAGTCCGTTGTCGAGCTCGGCGGCGGCCGGGGCATCGTCGCGGGCGCGCACTGCAACGTCCCCGCGTGAGTACTGCGCTCGTCGAGCAGCCTGCGGCACGTCCGCTGATCAGCGAAGGTGCGTGCCGGTCCCGGAAGGCACACGACAGGCCCGGCCGAACCTCTCGTCGACGCGGAGCAGCCCGAGCGCGATGCCCCGGCACCGCCAGGCGCGACCGGCGCGCACGCTTCAGCGTCACCGCGTGGGTTCCGACCTCGTCGGACAGCCTGCAGGACGATCGCTGACCCGCGAAGGTGCGCGCCGATCGTGCGACGCACGTGACGTGCCTCGATGCACGCCCCGGCCGGAGCACACGCATGTCGGCCCGCCTCGGGGCCCATCCCGACCCCGCGGAACCCTGAGCGACCCGCAGCACGGGCGCACACACTGCAGCGTCGCCACGCAGGTTCCGGGGTCGTCACGCAGCCTGCGGGACAGCCGCTGCCCCTCGAAGGTGCGCGACGATCGTGACACCCATGGCGGGCCCCGGCCGAACAAGCTGCAAACCGCCCCGAGGCTCACGCGCGAGCGGTGAGTCTCGTGGCCCGATCTCGCGGCGCCGGCTCGTGCGCGCACCTTGCAGCGTCACCACGCAGGTTCTGCAGTCGTCAAGCAGGCTGCAGGACGGCCGCTGACAAGCAAAAACGTGCCGGGCGTTGGAAGGCACGCGGTGCGCCCTGCAGAGGGGCCTGACCTGAGGTCGCACATTGGCATCGAAGCACGACGGCCTCTCGCCTCGCCGCACTCGGCGCGGACCAGCTCGGCACCGGCCAAATCCGGCCAGCTCGGCGCGGCCCAGCTCGGGCCGGCACTTCGCGGATGCGGCAGTCCGCCCGGTGCAACCTCACTGCTGCCCGACCCCGGAGGAGAGCAGCGTGGTTGCGCTGGAGTGGTGGGGCGATGCCTCGATCCGGGGCCCACTTTCGCCGAGGTCGGCACTGCGTCGATCAAGGTCGGCAGCAGTCTCGGGTCGAACTCGGCGAGAATTGTCCACCGCCGCGTGGGCCGAACACGAAAAAGGCTCTCGCACCGGAGTGCGAGAGCCTTTTTGTTGTAGCCCCGACGGGATTTGAACCCGCGCTACCGCCTTGAGAGGGCGGCGTCCTAGGCCGCTAGACGACGGGGCCAGGAACTTTCTCAGTATACATCTGGAAACTTCGGCGTTTCCGCTGGGGTACCAGGACTCGAACCTAGACTAACTGAACCAGAATCAGTCGTGCTGCCAATTACACCATACCCCAATGGGTCCGGTTCTCCGGGCCTTGCGGTTTCCCGCCGGCCCGGTTTCCCGTGCCCTGCGCAGAGAACTCTAGACCACGCCCCGAGCCCGCTCCAAACCGGCCCCCAGTCGCCGCATCGACCGCTCGCGCCCCAGCAGTTCCATGCTCTCGTAGAGCGGCGGGGAGACGGTCCGGCCGGAGACGGCGACCCGTACCGGGCCGAACGCCTTGCGCGGTTTGAGGCCCAGCCCGTCGACGAGTGAGGTCTTGAGGGACTCCTCGATCGCGGTGGCGGACCAGTCGTCGAGGGCGTTCAGGCCGGTCAGGGCCGCGTCGAGGACGGGGGCGGCGTCGGCACCGAGGTTCTTGGCGGCAGCGTCGTCGTCGACCGTGAAGCCGTCCTCGTCGACGAAGAGGAAGCGGAGCATGCGCGCGGCGTCGGACAGGACGACGCTGCGCTCCTGGACGAGCGGGGCGGCCGCGGCGAGCAGTTCGGCCTGGGCCGCGGTGGGCGTGCCACTGATCACACCCTCGGCCTCGAGGTAGGGAACGACGCGGGCGGCGAAGTCGTCGACGGCGAGAAGTCGCATGTGCGCGGAATTGATCGCCTCGGCCTTCTTCAGGTCGAAGCGGGCCGCATTCGAGGAGACGCGTGACACGTCGAATGCGGCGACCATCTGGTCGAGGGAGAAGACGTCGCGGTCCTCGGCGATGGACCAACCCAACAATGCGAGGTAGTTGAGCAGGCCTTCGGGCAGGAATCCGCGGTCGCGGTAGTGGAAGAGGTTCGACTCGGGGTCGCGCTTGGAGAGCTTGCGGGCGCCCTCCCCGGTGACGAGCGGCAGGTGCGCGTAGGTGGGGGCGCCGTTGCCGATGCCGACGCGCTGGAACGCCTCGAAGAGCGCGATCTGGCGTGGGGTGGACGAGAGGAGGTCCTCGCCGCGCAGGACGTGGGTGATGCCCATGAGGGCGTCGTCGAGCGGGTTTGTGAGGGGGTAGAGCGGGCTGCCGTCGCCGCGGGCGAGCACGAAGTCGGGGACGGTGCCGGCCTTGAACGTGACGTCGCCGCGGATGAGGTCGGAGAACGTGATGTCGCGGTCGGGCATCCGCAGCCGGTACACGGGCTTGCGACCCTCGGCGCGGAACGCCGCCTTCTGCTCCTCGGTCAGGTCGCGGTCGGCGTTGTCGTAGCCCAGCTTGGGGTCGCGGCCGGCGGCGCGGTGGCGGGCCTCGATCTCCTCGGCCGACGAGTAGGACTCGTAGACCTCACCGGCCTGGGTGAGGCGGCCGAGGGCGTCGCGGTAGAGGTCGTGGCGCTCGCTCTGCCGGTAGGGGCCGTGCTCGCCGCCGACCTCGGGGCCCTCGTCCCAGTCGAGCCCGAGCCAGCGCAGCGCGTCGAGCAGCGCGTTGTAGGACTCGACGCTGTCGCGTGCGGCGTCGGTGTCCTCGATCCGGAACACGAACGCGCCGCCGTGGTGGCGGGCGTGCGCCCAGTTGAACAGCGCGGTGCGGATGAGGCCGACGTGCGGCGTGCCGGTGGGCGACGGGCAGAACCGCACCCGGACCTGGGAGGGAGAGCTCACGAGGCCATCGTCTCGCACCCCTCGCGCCGACGCGGAACCGGGGATACAATTCAACGCATGGGGAAAAAAACGACCGTCGCCGTCGTCGGCGGCGGCCCCGCGGGAATGGTCCTGGGGCTGCTGCTCGCCCGCGCCGGGATCGAGGTCACCGTCCTGGAGAAGCACGCCGACTTCCTGCGCGACTTCCGCGGCGACACCGTCCACGCCTCCACGCTGACCCTGCTCGACGACCTCGGGCTCGGTGAGCGGTTCGCCGCGCTCCCCCAGCGCCGCCTCGACCGGGTCGCCGCCCAGCTCGACGGCGGGCTCGTCCAGATCGCCGACATGAGCCGGCTGCCCGGCGCCCACAAGCACGTCGCGCTGGTCCCGCAGTGGGACTTCCTCGACCTGCTCGCCGACGCCGCGGCCGAGGAGCCGTCGTTCACACTCGTCCGCGAGGCCGACGTCACGGGCCTGCTCGCCGAGCAGGGCCGGGTCACCGGGGTCCGGTGGACCGACCGCGCCACCGGGCAGGAGCAGGAGCTCACCGCAGCGCTGACCGTCGCCTGCGACGGCCGGCACTCGGCCGTGCGCGCCGCTGCAGGGCTGCGTACGCGCGGCTTCGGCGTCCCCATGGACGTCTGGTGGTTCCGGCTCCCCCGCCGTGCCGACGACGTCCCGGGCGGGCTGGGCCGTTTCACCGCCGGGCACTTCTGCGTCCTCATCGACCGCGGCGACTACTGGCAGTGCGCCTACATGATCCGCAAGGGCAGTGACGCGCAGCTGCGCGCCCAGGGCATCGGCGAGCTGCGTCGGCGGATGGTGGCGCTGGTGCCGTGGCTGGGCGACCGGGTCGACACCCTGGAGTCGTGGGACGAGGTCAAGCTGCTCGACGTGCGGCTCGACCGGCTGCGCCGCTGGTACGCGCGCGGCCTGCTGCTGATCGGCGACGCGGCGCACGCGATGTCGCCGGTCGGGGGCGTCGGCATCAACCTGGCGGTGGCCGACGCGGTGGCCGCGGCCCGGATCCTGGCGCCGGAGCTGCGCCGCGACGGGACGGCGTCGACGAGGGCGCTGCGGCGCGTCCAGCTGCGGCGCTGGTGGCCGACGGCGTTGGTGCAGGGCGGGCAGCGGCTCGCGCACCGCGCGGTGCTGGGCAAAGCACTCGACGCCGACCCGGCCACGCCTCCCCCGTCGACGGGACGGCTCCCGTTCCTGGTCCGGGTCGCGCAGCGGTTCCCGGTGCTGCAGGCCGTCCCGGCCCGCCTCGTGGCGATCGGTCCGCTGCCCGAGCGTGCTCCCGGGTGGGCACGGCGCGCGCCGGCCCGGGAGGCAGCCCGTTCTCTCCCCGACGGGGAAAGGACGGTCGGCGGGGACGGCGGCCGGTCGGCATGATGGCCGTGGAGCCCGCGGACACCGGAGTGCGCGGGTCGGTCCCAGGAGGTCTCGTGTCGTTCCAGCTCACCGCGCTCTACAACCATCCTGCCGACGCAGCAGCCTTCGACAGGCACTACGACGACGTGCACGCGCCGCTCGCGACGAAGCTCCCCGACCTGCGGAGCTTCACGGTGACCCGGCCGCAGCCCGGTCCCGACGGCGCCAAGCCCGACTACCACCTGGTCGCGGTGCTGGTGTGGGACTCGGCGGAGGCGATGGGCGCGTCCATGGCCAGCGACGCGGGCAAGGCCGCGGTCGCCGACCTGGAGAACTTCGCGGGCGCCGGCGTCACGATGCTGACCGGACCCTCCAGCACCGTGGTCTAGAGAACCGTCGACGGCGGCGGCACCCCGTACACGGGGTGCCGCCGCCGTCGTGTGTGCGGTCGGTCAGGCGGGCGCGGAGGCCTGGCGGCTGACGAGCGCGGCGAGCCGGTCGCCGATGGAACGGGTGTGGCTGTTGGCGCCGTGGTCGCGCGTCGCCAGGTCGAAGGCGACTGCGGCCTCGATGCGGCGGGCGGCGTCGCGGTTGCCGAGGTGGTCGAGCAGCAGCGCGACGGACAGGATCGCGGCCGTCGGGTCGGCGATGCCCTGCCCCGCGATGTCGGGGGCGCTGCCGTGGACGGGCTCGAACATGCTCGGGTTCTTGCCGCTGGCGTCGATGTTGCCGCTGGCCGCGAGCCCGATGCCACCGGTGACGGCGGCGGCCAGGTCGGTGAGGATGTCGCCGAACAGGTTGTCGGTGACGATCACGTCGTAGCGCGACGGGTCGGTGACGAGGTGGATCGTCGTCGAGTCGACGTGCTGGTAGGCGACGGTGACGTCGGGGTGCTCGAGCGAGACCTCCTCGACGATCCGCGACCACAGGGCGCCGGCGAAGGCCAGCACGTTGGTCTTGTGGACGAGCGTGAGGTGCTTGCGGGGGCGGCGCTCGGCGCGGGCGAAGGCGTCGCGCACGACGCGCTCGATGCCGAACGCGGTGTTGGTGCTGACCTCGGTGGCCACCTCGTGCGGGGTGTCCTTGCGCAGGATGCCGCCGGTGCCGACGTAGGGGCCCTCGGTGCCCTCGCGGACGACGACGAGGTCGATCTCCGGGTTGCCGGCGAGCGGGCCGCGGACTCCCGGGTAGAGCCGCGCGGGGCGCAGGTTCACGTGGTGGTCGAGCTCGAACCGCAGGCGCAGGAGCAGGCCGCGCTCGAGGATGCCGCTGGGCACCGAGGGGTCGCCGACGGCGCCGAGCAGGATCGCGTCGTGGCCGCGGAGCTCGGTGAGGACGGACTCGGGCAGCAGCTCGCCGGTGGAGTGCCACCGGGCGGCGCCCAGGTCGTACTGGGTCGTCTCCACTCCGGGGGAGACCTCGTCGAGGACCTTGAGCGCCTCGTCGATGACCTCCGGTCCGATGCCGTCGCCGGGAATGACCGCAAGGCGCATGTCAAAGGATCCTCTCTGCTTGGGGAGTCGCAGAACGCTACCCGTTGCGACACCGCCGGCCGGCCGTCGGCCACTCTTCCGGGGTCACCCGGGACGGTGATTCGGGCGCCCGCTGGGCGGCCGAACCGCGTAACCGGGCGCGCGACACGCCCCGAGCGGGTCTGATTGTCCGCCCGACGCATCGGACGGCGGCGACCGGGGTATCCCGGCCGCCGCCGTCCGTGGGTGTGCGCCCGCCCGTGGCGGGTCGGGCTCAGTCGAGCGAGATGAGCTTGATCGTCTGCGCGCCCACCGAGGCGCCGATCGGGTCGAGCACGGCCTGGTCGACGGAGCGGTCGATGCGCAGCAGCATGATCGCGTCGGCGCCGTCGGTGGTCTGGCTGATCTGGGCGGCCTCGATGTTCACCGCGGCCTCGCCGAGCAGCGACCCGACGCGGCCCATGACGCCCGGGCGGTCGGCGTACTCGAGCGCCAGGATCTCGCCCTCGGCGCGCAGGTCGAAGTGCCGTCCGTTGATCTCGACGAGCTTCTCGACCTGGCCGCGCCCGGTGAGCGTGCCGGAGACCGTGATGGCCTCGCCGTCGGGCATGGCGGCGCGCAGCTGGACGACGCTGCGGTGGTTGGCGCTCTCCGGGGCGGTGGTGAGCTCGACGGTGACGCCGCGCTCCGCCGCCAGGGCCGGCACGTTGACGAACGTGACCTGGTCGTCGACGACGCGGGTGAACACCCCGCGCAGCGCGGCCAGCGGCAGGACCGAGACGTCCTCGGACGACAGCTCGCCCGCGACGTCGACGGTGATCGACGTGGGCACGCGGCCCGCGAGGGCGTGCAGGACCGTGCCCATCTTCTGCACGAGCGGCAGGTATGGGCGGACCTCCTCGCCGACGGCGCCGTCGATCTGGACGTTGACGGCGTCGGGGACGAACTCGCCGGCCAGGGCGAGCTGGACCGACTTCGCGACGTCGGTGCCCGCGCGGTCCTGCGCCTCGTCGGTCGAGGCACCGAGGTGCGGGGTGACGACGACGTTCTCCAGCTCGAACAGCGGGCTGGAGGTCGTGGGCTCGGTGACGTAGACGTCGACGCCGGCGCCGCCGACGTGCCCGGAGCGGACGGCCTCGGCGAGGGCGGTCTCGTCGATCAGCCCACCGCGGGCCGCGTTGACGATGATCACGCCCTTCTTGGTGATCGCGAGCTGGTCCTTGCCGATGAGGCCCAGGGTCTCGGGGGTCTTCGGCAGGTGGATGGAGATGACGTCGGCGCGGCGGAGCACGTCGTCGAGCGACGCGAGCTCGATGCCGAGCTGGGCGGCGCGGGCGGGCGCGACGTAGGGGTCGTACGCGATGAGCGTGACGCCGAACGCGGCGAGGCGCTGCGCGACGAGCTGCCCGATCTTGCCCAGGCCGACGATGCCGACGGTCTTGCCGTTGAGCTCGACGCCGGTGTAGGCGCTGCGCTTCCACTGGCCCTGGCGCAGGGCGGCGTCGGCCGGCGGGATGTGGCGGGCCGCGGCGAACAGCAGCGCGATGGCGTGCTCGGCGGCGGACACGATGTTCGACGTCGGCGCGTTGACGACCATGACGCCGCGCGCGGTGGCGGCGGGGACGTCGACGTTGTCGAGTCCGACGCCCGCGCGGGCCACGACCTTCAGCCGGGTGGACGCGGCGAGGACCTCGGCGTCGACCTTCGTGGCGGAGCGGACGAGGAGCGCGTCGGCGTCGGCGACCGCGGACAGCAGCGCGGGCCGGTCCGTTCCGTCGACGTGGCGGATCTCGACGTCATCTCCGAGCAGCTCCACCGCGGACGGTGCGAGCTTCTCGGCGAGCAGAACGACTGGACGGGTGGCGGCGGTGCTCACGACGCTGCAGGTCTCCAAGATCGGTGTCGGTGGGCTACGGTGCCGATCCTAGATGCGCAGCTCGGCGCGGGTCTCCCCACCGTGAGCGGCGCGATAGACGGGTGCGCCGGAACCGGACGAAAAGGACCGCGGAGCGGAGCTCGCCGGAACCGTGGTTCCGGAGAACGGCAACCCGGCCGGCGGCGCTCAGACCGCGACGGCCGCCGCCCGGCCGGCGAGCAGCTCGAACGAGCGGTACCACGCCCCCCGGGCGACGACGGGGCTCGCGACGACCAGCTCGTCGATGCCCACGCGCGCGGCGAACTCCGTGAGGTAGTCCTCGACGACGTCCGGGGTGCCGACGGCGGTGTAGCGCATCATGTCCAGGATCTGGCGGCCCTGGGGCATGTCGATGGCCAGGGCGGCCTCCTCGTCGGTCAGCTCGTGGCCGCCACGGGACAGGAAGCGCTTGACCCGGTCGAGGCGGGCCACCCGCATCAGCTCGTCGGCGGTGGCGATGTCGTCGGCGGCGACGACGTTGACCCCGGCGAGCACGAGCGGCTCGGCCAGCTGCGCCGACGGGCGGAACTTCTCCCGGTACATCTCGACGGCCCGTTCCAGCTGCTCGGGCGCGAAGTGCGAGGCGAACGCGTAGGGCAGGCCGAGGATCGCGGCGACCTGCGCGCCGTAGAGCGAGGAGCCCAGCACGTACAGCGGGACGTTCGTGCCCTTGCCGGGGTAGGCGTCGACACCCGGGACCAGCGAGTGCTCACCGAGGAAACCCTGCAGCTCCTGGACGTCCTGCGGGAACGTCTCGGACGCGCCCGGGTCGCGGCGCAGCGCGCGGAACGTCGTCTGGTCGGTGCCGGGGGCGCGACCCAGGCCGAGCTCGATGCGGCCGGGGAACAGCTCGGCGAGGGTGCCGAACTGCTCGGCGACCTGCAGGGGCGAGTGGTTGGGCAGCATGATGCCGCCGGCGCCGAGGGTGATCCGCTCGGTGTGCGCGGCGACGTGCCCGATCAGCACACTCGTCGCCGACGACGCGATGGCGCGCATGTTGTGGTGCTCGGCGTACCAGATCCGCCGGTAGCCCCACGTCTCCGCCTTGCGGGCCAGCTCGACGCTCGCGTCCAGGCCGGCGCGGACCGACTCGCCCTGGGAGACGAGGGCGAGGTCGAGGATGGACAGGGGCGGCAGGGAGACGTCAGGCACACCGTGCCCAACGCCGCCCGGCGCGCATCTCTTCCGGGTGAGCCTCGTGAGTGGCGATGGTCGCTATGACGACCATCGCCACTCACAGGTCACTTGGCCTTCTCGCCGACCCAGCTCATCAGGCCGCGCAGCTTCTCGCCGACGACCTCGATGGGGTGCTCGGCACCCTCCTGCTGCAGGCGGGTGTAGTTCGGGCGGCCCGCCTCGTCCTCGGCGACCCACTCGGACGCGAAACGGCCGTCCTGGATCTCGGCGAGGATCTTCTTCATCTCCTCCTTGGTCGCGGCGTTGACGACGCGCGGACCGCGGGTGAGGTCGCCGTACTCGGCGGTGTCGGAGATGGAGAAGCGCTCGTTGGCGATGCCGCCCTCGTACATGAGGTCGACGATCAGCTTGAGCTCGTGCAGGCACTCGAAGTAGGCGATCTCCGGGGCGTAGCCCGCCTCGGTGAGCACCTCGAAACCGGTCTGGACCAGGGCGGCCGCGCCACCGCAGAGGACGGCCTGCTCACCGAACAGGTCGGTCTCGGTCTCCTCCTTGAAGGTGGTCTCGATGACGCCCGCGCGGGCGCCGCCGATCCCGGCCGCGTAGGACAGGGCGAGCGCCTTGGCGTTGCCGGTGGAGTCCTGCTCGACCGCGATCAGCGCGGGAACACCCTTGCCGTCGACGAACTGGCGGCGGACCAGGTGGCCCGGGCCCTTCGGGGCGACCATCGCGACGTCGACGTCGGCCGGCGGCTTGATCAGGTCGTAGCGGATGTTGAAGCCGTGCCCGAAGAAGATGGCGTCGCCGCTCTTCAGGTTGGGCGCGATGTCCTCGGCGTAGATGAAGCGCTGCTTCGTGTCCGGCGCCAGGATCATGATGAGGTCGGCCCACGCCGACGCCTCGGCCGGGGTGAGCACCTCCAGGCCCTCGTCGGCGGCCTTCTGCCGGCTCTTCGACCCCTCGGGCAGCCCGATCTTCACCTCGACGCCGGAGTCGCGCAGCGACAGCGCGTGCGCGTGCCCCTGGGAGCCGTAGCCGATCACGGCGACCTTGCGGCCCTGGATGATCGACAGGTCGGCGTCGTCGTCGTAGTAGATGTTCACGCTCATGACGGGTGGTACGTCCTCTCCGAGGGTGGGTTCGGGCAAGTCTCTAACGGACCGCGGCTGCGGTGATGGACCGGGGTCCGCGGCCGACCGCGACCATCCCCGACTTGACCATCTCGCGGATGCCGTACGGCTCCAGGATCCGAAGCAGCGCGGCGAGCTTGTCGACGGTGCCGGTGGCCTCGATGGTGAGCGCCTCGGGCGCCACGTCGACGACCTTGGCCCGGAACAGCTCGGCGGCCTCGAGCACCTGGCTGCGGATCGCGGCGTCGGCCCGCACCTTGACCAGCAGCAGCTCGCGCTGGACCGAGGCGCCGGGATCGAGCTCGACGATCTTGATGACGTTGACCAGCTTGTTGAGCTGCTTGGTCACCTGCTCCAGCGGCAGGTCCTCGACGGCGACGACGATCGTCATCCGCGAGACGCCCTCCTGCTCGGTCGGGCCGACCGCCAGGGAGATGATGTTGAAGCCGCGCCGGGAGAACAGGCCCGAGACGCGGGCCAGGACGCCGGGCTTGTCCTCGACGAGGACCGACAGCGTGTGGGTGTGCATCATCGCGCGTCGCCGCCGTTCGCGTCGTGGTCCTCGCCGTGCTCCAGGGCCCGCTCCACGACCTCGTCGATCGCGTCGACGCCCGCCGCGAGCTCGTCGCCCTCGAACAGGGGCCGGATGCCGCGGGCCGACATGACCTCGTCGTTGGACGTGCCGGCGGCGACCATCGGCCACACCTGCGCGTCGGCACCGACGGTGAAGTCGATGACGACGGGCCGGTCGTTGATCTCCATGGCCTGCTGGATGACCCGGTCGACCTCCTCCTTGGACTCCGCGCGCAGCCCGACGCAGCCCATGGCCTCGGCGAGCAGCTTGAAGTCGGGAATGCGGTGCTTGTGGGTGCCCAGGTCGGTGTTGGAGTACCGCTGCGAGTAGAAGAGGTTCTGCCACTGCCGGACCATGCCGAGGTTGCCGTTGTTGATCACGGCGACCTTGATCGGGATGTTCTCGATGGCGCAGGTGGCGAGCTCCTGGTTGGTCATCTGGAAGCAGCCGTCACCGTCGATGCACCACACGACGTCGTCGGGGCGGGCCATCTTCGCGCCCATCGCCGCGGGGACCGCGAAACCCATCGTCCCGAGGCCGCCCGAGTTGAGCCACGAACGCGGCTTCTCGTACTTGACGAACTGCGCCGCCCACATCTGGTGCTGGCCGACGCCCGCCGCGTACACGGCGTCGGGGCCGGCGATGGCGCCGATCCGCTCGATGACGTACTGCGGCGACAGCGAACCGTCGTCGGGCCAGTCGTAGCCCAGCGGGAACGTCTCGCGCAGCTGGTTCAGCCGCGCCCACCACGCGTCGAGATCGGCCCCGCCGTCGGCACCGCCGCCCTCGCGCTCGGCCCGCACCGCCTCCAGGAGGTCGACGATGACCTCCTTGCAGTCGCCGACGATCGGCACGTCCGCGCGGCGGTTCTTGGAGATCTCCGCCGGGTCGATGTCGGCGTGCACGACCGCGGCGTGCGGCGCGAACGACGACAGCTGACCGGTGACGCGGTCGTCGAACCGCGAGCCCAGCGCGACCAGCAGGTCGGCCTCCTGCAGCGCGGCGACGGCCGAGACCGTGCCGTGCATACCGGGCATCCCGACGTGCTGCGGGTGGCTGTCGGGGAACGCCCCGCGCGCCATCAGCGTCGTCACCACCGGGATGTTGGTCAGCTCGGCGAGCTCCAGCAGCTCGTCGGACGCCTCGGCCTTGAGCACGCCGCCACCGACGTAGAGCACGGGCCGCGACGCCGACGTCATCAGCTTGGCGGCCTCACGGATCTGCTTGCCGTGCGGCCGGGTCGTCGGCCGGTAACCGGGCAAGTTCATCTCCGGGGGCCACGAGAACGTCGTGTGCTCCTGCAGGACGTCCTTGGGGATGTCCACCAGCACCGGGCCGGGTCGGCCCGTCGACGCCAGGTGGAAGGCCTCGGCGATCGCGCGCGGGATCTCCGTCGCGTCGGTCACCAGCATGTTGTGCTTGGTCACCGGCATGGTGATGCCGGTGATGTCGGCCTCCTGGAAGGCATCCGTACCGATCAGCGGGCGGGACTGCTGACCGGTGATCGCCACCATCGGGATCGAGTCCATGTAGGCGTCGGCGATGGGGGTGACGAGGTTGGTCGCGCCCGGGCCCGACGTCGCCATGCAGACGCCCACACGGCCGGTGGCCTGCGCGTACCCGGTGGCCGCGTGCCCCGCGCCCTGCTCGTGACGGACCAGGACGTGCCGCACGCGCGTCGAGTCGAGCAGCGGGTCGTACGCGGGCAGGATCGTCCCGCCCGGGATACCGAACACGACGTCGCAGCCGATCTCCTCGAGCGAACGCACGAGCGACTGGGCCCCGGTCATCGGCTCCGGCCCGATGCGCGGGCCGGGCACCTCGGTGCGCACGCCGTCGGTCCGGGCCGGGGCGCCGGGACGTCCGGGTGGCGGCGCCGGTTTGGGTCCGGTGGCGCCGGAGCGGGGGGTGGCGGTGGTCATCGGTCAGCCTCGCTGCGTCGTGGTCTGGTCACTGCGGCTACTGCGGTCCGGACATGAAAAAACCCTCGCCGCCGTAGCGGAACGAGGGTGGCGCGTCGTCGTCCGAGAACTCGTGAGGAACTCAGGCGAGAACGCGCCTGCGAATTACGAGTACTCCGGAAACGAACATGTGCCGACGCTAGCACGGTGCGGCTGCGCATCGTGAGGCGCATCGTCAACCCGGGGCGAGCGTCACCCCGCCGGGTGCGACGATGGGGTGCGTGAACAGCACTCCCACGGAGGTGCCCGCGCGGGCGGTCTTCCGACCGGCACGGCTGGCCTACCTGTTCCCGGTGGCCCTCGCGGTGTTCGCGATCCCGGCCGCGTTCGGCGCGCCCTGGTTCTGGCTCATCTACCTGGTGCCGGTCGCGATCGTGTACTGGCTCGCCCGCACCCGCACGGTCGTCGACGCCGAGGCCGTGACCGTGCGGACGGCCTTCGGCGGCCGCCGCGTACCGTGGGAGTCGATCAGCTCCCTGCGTCTGCAGCCCGCCACCCGGTCCCGGGGTGCCCGCGTCAGCGCGGTGCTGGCCAGCGGCGGGGAGCTCCCGTTGCCCGCCGTGAACGTCCGTGACCTGTCCCAGCTCGCCGCCGTCAGCGGCGGCAGGCTGCCCGATCCGGCTGGAGAGTGAGCCGATGCCGGCCCTGCGTTCCCGTGTCACCACCCATGGCCGCAATGCCGCCGGTGCGCGTTCCCTGTGGCGCGCCACGGGGATGACCGACAGCGACTTCGGCAAGCCGATCGTCGCGATCGCCAACAGCTACACACAGTTCGTCCCCGGCCACGTCCACCTCAAGGACCTGGGCGACATCGTCGCCGAGGCCGTCCAGCAGGCCGGGGGCATCGCGCGCGAGTTCCACACGATCGCCGTCGACGACGGCATCGCGATGGGCCACGGCGGCATGCTCTACTCGCTGCCCAGCCGCGAGGTCATCTCCGACGCCGTCGAGTACATGGTCAACGGCCACGCCGCCGACGCGCTCGTCTGCATCTCCAACTGCGACAAGATCACCCCGGGCATGCTCAACGCCGCGATGCGGCTCAACATCCCCACGGTGTTCGTCTCGGGCGGGCCGATGGAGGCCGGCAAGGCCGTCGTCGTCGGTGGTGTCGCGCAGGCCCCGACCGACCTCATCACCGCCATCTCCGCGTCCGCCTCGTCCGAGGTCGACGAGGAGGGGCTGTCCGAGGTCGAGCGCTCCGCCTGCCCGACGTGCGGCTCCTGCTCGGGCATGTTCACCGCCAACTCCATGAACTGTCTCACCGAGGCCCTCGGACTTTCGTTGCCCGGCAACGGATCCACCCTCGCCACGCACGCCGCCCGGCGCGCGCTGTTCGAGCAGGCCGGGCGCACCGTCATGGAGCTGGCCACCCGCTGGTACCGCGACGACGACGCCTCCGCGCTGCCCCGCAACATCGCCACCCGCGCCGCGTTCGAGAACGCGATGGCCCTCGACGTCGCCATGGGCGGCTCCACCAACACGGTGCTGCACATCCTCGCCGCCGCGCAGGAGGGCGAGGTCGACTTCACCCTCGCCGACATCGACGCCATCTCCCGGCGCGTCCCCTGCCTGGCCAAGGTGTCGCCGAACTCCAGCTACCACATGGAGGACGTGCACCGCGCCGGCGGAATCCCCGCCATCCTGGGCGAGCTGTGGCGCGCAGGACTGCTCCAGGACGACGTGCACACCGTCCACTCCCCGTCGCTGCAGGAGTGGCTCGGCGAGTGGGACATCCGCGCCGAGTCCCCGTCCGAGCAGGCCGTCGAGCTCTACCACGCCGCCCCCGGCGGCGTCCGGACCACGACGGCGTTCTCCACGTCGAACCGCTGGTCCTCGCTCGACACCGACGCCGCGGGCGGCTGCATCCGCGACAAGGAGCACGCCTACACCGCCGACGGCGGTCTCGCCGTGCTCCGCGGCAACCTCGCGGAGAAGGGTGCCGTCATCAAGACCGCCGGCATCCCCGAGGACATCTGGCGCTTCGAGGGGCCCGCGCGGGTCGTCGAGAGCCAGGAGGAGGCCGTCTCGGTCATCCTCAACAAGGAGATCCAGCCCGGCGACGTCCTCGTCGTCCGCTACGAGGGTCCCGCCGGCGGGCCGGGGATGCAGGAGATGCTGCACCCCACCGCGTTCCTCAAGGGCGCGGGCCTGGGCGCCAAGTGCGCGCTGATCACCGACGGCCGGTTCTCCGGCGGGTCGAGCGGCATCTCCGTCGGCCACGTCTCCCCCGAGGCCGCCGCCGGCGGCACGATCGGGCTGGTCGAGAACGGCGACACGATCCTTCTCGACGTCCGCTCCCGCACCGTGGCGCTGCTCGTCGACGACGAGGTCCTCGCCGCCCGGCGGGCGAAGATGGAGGCGTCGGAGCGGCCGTGGCAGCCGGCCGACCGGCAGCGCCCGGTCTCGCAGGCCCTGCGCGCCTACGCCGCCCTGGCCACCTCGGCCGACACGGGCGCCGTCCGCTCGGTGCGCTGACCCCACTGCCCCTGTGAGCGGCGATAGTCGCTATAGCGACTATCGCCGCTCACAAGGCCTGTAGGCCGTTCGACGCCATCTCCGCCAGTTCCCGGACGCGGGCCGCACCCAGGTGGTCGGCCGCGAAGCCCAGGTAGGCGACGCCCATCGCGAGGTCGGACCAGCCGTCCTCGACCGGATCGCCCGTCGCGACGTCGGTGCCCTGCGCGCGCAGCACCGCGAGGTCGAAGCCGCAGGGCGCGACGCGTGCGTTGCCCCAGTCGATCAGCCTGCCGCCCACCACGTTCCCGCGGTGCGGGTCGCCGTGGGTGAGCGTGCGCGACACGGCGGTGGCGGCCCGGAGGGCGCGGGGGTCGTCGGCCCAGTCACGGACCTCCACGGCGAGTGATGCGAACGCGTGGTCCACGGCCGGGGCGATGCGCTGCAGGCACAGCTCACGCCACCACGCCGCATCGGCCACCGGAACCGTGCGGGGGCGCTTGCCGCGCCAGTGCGTGTGGACGCGGTCGAGCATCGTCAGGACGGCGGCGGGGACCGGCTCGTCGTCGGCGAGGGGTGGTCCGTCGTGGAACGGGACCACGACCCAGCCCGGGCCGGCGGCGATCAGGACGGGCTCGTCGAGGGTCGGGACGACCGCGACGGCCCGCAGCGCCGCCACCTCCCGCGCCGCGGCCGCCTTGACGACGACCGACGTGCCGTCGGAGAGGTCGACACGCTCCGCGCCGCGTTCCGACGCGTAGCCGCCGGCCAGCGCCCGGCGTGCGGTGACGGACACCGGCCCGCGCCGCCGGGCCAGGGCGGCGAGCCACGCCTCGTCGGCCGGGTGAGTCACCGACGCAGCGTCAGCATCACCACGAGGACGATCGCGACCGTGACGATCAGGCAGACGACCGCGTAGGGCATGGGGCGCCGCAACCAGGTCCGGCCGTTGTCGAGGGAGATCCGGCCGGCGCCGGCGAACATCAGCGTCGCCGCGCCCGCGCCCAGCAGGATGTCGAGCTCGATCGCGTCGGGCGCCTGCGCCGCGAAGAAGTAGACGGCGGGCACCTTGACCAGCAGCGCCACGACCTTGATGGCGAGCAGGCCCGCCGCCGCGAGCGGCGTGAACAGGCCGAGGACGACGAACGCGCCTGCGGCCAGCTCCACGATGCCCAGCGCCCAGGCGAGGCTGGTCTGCTGCGCGACGAACCCGTACGCCGCGAGGTTCTCCGCGGTCCGGGTGATGCCCAGACCGCCCCACATCCCGAAGACCTTCTGCGCGCCGTGGGCGAGGAACAGCCCACCGACGGCGAAACGCAGGATCAACAGCCCGATGTCCGCGGCGCCGTTCGAGGGGACCGGCCGCCGCTCGGGGCGGGTCGTCGACGTCGAGGGTTCGGAGTCGAAGGTCCCGTAGTCGATCGACCGGGTCGGTTCGCTCATGTGGCGCAACACTAGTCGCCGCAGGTCACCGGGGGGTCGAGCCGCGGCGGCGTGTCAGTAACCGTTCTCCACGAGGTTCGGCGGCCGCTCCCCGCGGACGAACGCCGCGATCTGCTCGACGGCGATCCCGTAGGCCCGGCGCATCGCGCCAGGGACGCTGCCGCCGACGTGCGGGGTGAGCAGCAGCCCGGGCGCCGACCACAGCGGGT
The DNA here is from genome assembly GCF_007989085.1 of Pseudonocardia sulfidoxydans NBRC 16205. Lineage (GTDB taxonomy): Bacteria > Actinomycetota > Actinomycetes > Mycobacteriales > Pseudonocardiaceae > Pseudonocardia > Pseudonocardia sulfidoxydans. The sequence continues at coordinate 79,076 of NZ_BJVJ01000016.1, read as the reverse complement.
GCCCCTCCGGCAGCGGCTCCGGGTCGGTGACGTCGACCGCCGCGCGGATGCGGCCCGTCGACAGCTCCGCGACGAGCGCATCGGTGTCGGCCACCGGGCCGCGCGCAGCGTTGACGAGGATCGCGCCGTCGGGCATCGCCGCGAGGAAGCGGGCGTCGATCAGGCCGCGGGTGTCGTCGGTCAGCGGGACGATGACGACGCAGGCGTCGAACCCCGGCAACAGGTCGTACACCTCGTCGATGCCGTGGACGCCGTCGCGGGCCCGGCGCCCGACGAGCGTCGTCGACACCCCGAACGGGGTCAGCCGGCTCACGGTCTGCGCCGCGACGTCACCTGCGCCGACGATCAGCACGCTCTTGCCGTCGAGCTCGTCGGTGCGGTGGTAGTCCCAGCGACCCTCGTCCTGCGCGCGCTGGAACACCGGGAAGTCGCGGTAGATCGCGAGCAGCACCCCGACGATCCACTCCGCCGTCGCGCCGCCGTGCGCGCCCTTGCAGTCCGACAGCGCCACACCCTCGGCCAGGTTGCCGACCCAGATCTCGGCGCCGGCCGTGAGGAGCTGCACCAGCCGCAGCTCGGGCATCTGCTCCGCCAGGCGCACGCCGCTGGCCGGGGAGAGGAAGGGCGGGATCAGGATCTCGGCCGTCGCGGCCTCGGGAGGGAGCGGGGCGTCGGGGTCGTAGTGGACCGGCCGCACGCCGGGCAGCTGCTCGAGGGCGGCGTGGCCCTCCTCGTCACAGACCAGGACGTCGATGTCAGGCACCTCGCCACGCTAAACCGCCGCGCCCCGTCGGTGGTCGGGCGGTGGCCGCACTCACGGGGGGATCACCGGTGCCGCCCTAACCTGGAGCCGTGTGGAGCAGGCGAGTCGTCGGTGGGCTGTTCCTCGCCGTGCTGCTCGCGTTCGTCGCCGGCTGCGCCGACTTCCCCGACGACGGGCAGCGCACGTGGCAGGACCAGGTCGAGAACTCCGGCGAGCTCGGCGGGCCACCGTCGGTGCAGCAGCCGCCCCCGCCCGGCGGGCCCGGCGGCGGCCAGAGCCCGCCGCCGCAGAGCGGCGCGCCGCAGCAGCCGGCGGGATGTGTCGACGCGGACCCGCAGGTCGTCGCCACCTGCCTCGCCCCCGTCTCCGCGATCGCGGTGCTCCCCGACGCCACCTCCGCGCTCGTCGCCGAACGCGACACCGGCCGGGTCCTGCGGGTCCAGCGCGGCACCGCTCCCCAGCTGATCGCGACGGTGCCCGTCGACGCCGCCGCCGGCGGGCTGTCCGGGCTCGTGCTCTCCCCCAGCTACGCCGAGGACGAGCTCGTCTACGCCCTCGCCTCGACCGGGTCCGACCAGCGGGTCGTGCGCATCGTCGCCGGTGAGGGGCCCAAACCTGTGCTCACCGGTATCCCCCGCGGCCCGGGCGGCGCGCTCGGGGTCGACCCGACGTCGGGGTACCTGCTGGTCGCCACGGGCGGCGCGAACTCCGACCCGGCCTCGCTCGCGGGCAAGGTCCTGCGTGTCGACACCCTCGGCCGCCCGGCCCCCGGCAACCCCGGCGGCAGCCCCGTCTACGCCTCCGGGCTGACCGACCCCCAGGGCATGTGCGCCGGCCCCGACGGCACCACCTGGGTCACCGACCGGGCCGCGGGCCGCGACGTCCTGCACCGCGTCGCGCCCGGTGCCCTCCCCGCCCCCGCGTGGACGTGGCCCGACCGGCCCGGTGTCGCCGGCTGCTCGGTCAACGCCGGGGTCCTCGTGGTGGCGCTCACCGGCGGCAAGTCGCTCTTCGCGCTGCGGCCCGGGGAGAACGGCACCTTCACCGGCGACCCGCAGACCCTGCTCGTCGACACCTACGGCCGCCTCTCCGCCGCCGCCCCGGGCCCCGACGGGCTGCTGTGGCTGGGGACCACCAACAAGGACGGCGGCGCGGGCGCGACCCCCAAGGCCGCCGACGACCGGGTGATCCGCATCCAGCCCCCGACAGGCGGCGGGGCGAGCCGGGCCTGATCCGCCCCGTCGGCCTCCTTTTTCGAACGAACGGCACAGTCGCGCAACTGAGTTGCGCGACTGTGCCGTTCGTTCGGGGTGGGAGGCTGCCCGGGTGACCCTTCCGCTCGTCGCCAACATCTCCCTGCTGTTCGCCGAGGTCCCCTACGAGCAGCGGTTCGCCCGCGCCGCGGCGGCCGGGTTCACCGCCGTCGAGACCTGGTGGCCGTGGCCGACGCCCGTCCCCCCGCCCGGGGGCGAGGACTTCCTCGTCGACGCACTGGAGTCCGCGGGGCTGCGGCTCGCCGGGCTCAACCTCTACGGCGGCGACCTCGGCGCGGGGGTCCGCGGCATCGCGTCCGACCCCTCGCTGCGAGCCGAGTTCGACGCCAACCTCGACGCCGTCGTCGCGATCGCCCGGCGCACCGGCTGCCCGGTGTTCAACACCCTCTACGGCCAGCGCCGACCCGACCTGCCCGACGCCGACCAGGACGCGGTCGCCGTCACCAACCTGACGACGGCCGCGCGCCGGCTCGGGGAGGTCGGCGGCACGTCGCTCGTCGAGGCCCTGGGCCGGGGGCTCAACGGCGCCTACCCGGTCGAGACGGCCGCCGACGCCGCGCGGGTCGTCGAGACCGTCCGTGGTGGCGGCGAGGAGGCGATCGGGTTCCTCTACGACACCTTCCACCTGACCACGAGCGGCGACGACCTGCTCGCCGCGATCGACGCGTACGCCGGGCTGATCGCGCACGTCCAGATCGCCGACGCCCCGGGCCGCGGGGAGCCCGGCACCGGGACCGTCGACGTCGCGGCCGTCGTGGACCGCTTGTGGGACAAGGGCTACCGGGGCGCGGTCGCCGCGGAGTACAAGCCCACGGTGCCGACGGAGGAGTCGCTGGGCTGGTTGGCCGGGGTGCGGCACCTGCAGCCGCTCGCGTAGCGCCGCCCCGGGCTGCACGCGGGAGCTGCGCGCCAGGTCAGGGGTCGTGAGTGGCAATAGTCGCGATAGCGACTATTGCCACTCACAGGGTTACGCGCCGCAGCGCTCGATGATCAGCTCGCGGACCCGCTTGGCGTCGGCCTGGCCCTTGGTGGCCTTCATGACCGCGCCGACGATCGCGCCGGCCGCCGCGACCTTGCCGCCGCGGATCTTCTCCGCGACGTCGGGCTGGGCGGCCAGCGCCTCGTCGACCGCGGCGATCAGCGCGCCGTCGTCGGAGACCACCGCGAGCCCTCGGGACGCGACGACCTCGTCCGGCTCGCCCTCACCCTCCAGGACACCGTCGACGACCTGGCGGGCCAGCTTGTTGTTCAGCTCCCCCGTCGTCACCAGCTCGATGACCCGGGCCAGCTGGGCCGGCGTGATCGGCAGCGCGTCGAGAGCGACACCGCGGGTGTTGGCCTGCTGCGACAGGTAGGACACCCACCACGAGCGGGCGTCGCCCGACGGCGCCCCGGCGTCGACGGTCGCGGCGACGAGGTCGAGCGCGTCGGCGTTGACCAGGTCGCGCAGCTCGGCGTCGGAGAGCTGCCACTCCTGCTGGATGCGGGCGCGCCGCTCCCACGGCAGCTCCGGCAGGGTGCCGCGCAGCTCCTCGACCCACTCGGCCGACGGCGCGATCGGGACCAGGTCGGGCTCCGGGAAGTACCGGTAGTCCTCGGAGGTCTCCTTGATCCGCCCCGACCGGGTGGTGGCGGTGTCCTCCTGGAAGTGGCGCGTCTCCTGGACGACCTTCTCCCCCGCGTCGAGGACGCCGGCGTGCCGGCTCATCTCGTAGCGGACGGCCCGCTCGACCGAGCGCAGCGAGTTCACGTTCTTCGTCTCGCTGCGGGTGCCCAGGATGCCGGACCCCTTGGGCGACAACGACAGGTTCACGTCGCAGCGCATCGAGCCCTGGTCCATGCGGACGTCGGACACGCCGAGCGAACGGATCAGGTCGCGCAGCGCGGTGACGTAGGCGCGGGCCACCTCGGGGGCGCGGGCGCCGGTGCCGGGGATCATCTTCGTGACGATCTCGATCAGCGGGACGCCGGCGCGGTTGTAGTCGAGCAGCGAGTACTCGGCGCCGTGGATGCGACCGGTCGCGCCGCCGACGTGCAGCGACTTCCCGGTGTCCTCCTCCATGTGCGCGCGCTCGATCTCGACGCGCACGCTCGTGCCGTCCTCCAGCGTCACGTCGAGGTGCCCGTCGACGGCGATGGGCTCGTCGTACTGCGACGTCTGGAAGTTCTTGGGCATGTCCGGGTAGAAGTAGTTCTTCCGCGCGAACCGGCCCCACGGCGCGATGCTGCAGTTGAGCGCGAGCCCGATGCGGATCGCGGCCTCGACCGCGGCCCGGTTGACCACCGGCAGCGAGCCGGGCAGACCCAGGCACGTCGGGCAGACCTGGGTGTTGGGCTCGGCGCCGAACGTCGTCGGGCAGCCGCAGAACATCTTGGTGTTCGTCGACAGCTCGACGTGCACCTCGAGCCCGAGCGTCGGGTCGTAGCGGTCGACGACGTCGTCGAAGTCGACCAGCGTCGGGGCGGTCATGGCTTCACCTCCGGGGTGCGGCTCGCGAACGGGCTGCCGTCGGCGGCGTCGCGGGCCGCCTCGTAGGCCGCGCCCACCCGGTACATGACGGCCTCGCCGAGGGCGGGGGCCATGATCTGCAGCCCCGTCGGCAGGCCGTCCTCGGCGGCGACGCCGCTGGGGACGGACATGGCGGCGGTCCCGGCCAGGTTGGTGGGGATCGTCGCCAGGTCGTTGAGGTACATGGCCAGCGGGTCGTCGACCTTGTCCCCGATGGGGAACGCCGTGGTCGGCGCGGTCGGCGACACGAGCACGTCGGCCTGGGCGAACGCGGCGGCGAAGTCGCGGCCGATCAGCGTCCGCACCTTCTGGGCCTGGCCGTAGTAGGCGTCGTAGTAGCCCGACGACAGCGCGTACGTGCCGAGGATGATGCGGCGCTTCACCTCGGGGCCGAAACCGGCCTCACGGGTGGCGGCCATGACCTCCTCCGCGGAGGCACCCTTGTCGACGCGCAGGCCGTAGCGCATGGCGTCGAACCGCGCGAGGTTCGACGACACCTCGCTCGGCAGGATCAGGTAGTACGCGGCGAGCCCGTACTGGAAGTGGGGCGCGCTGACCTCGACGACCTCCGCGCCCAGCTTCTCCAGCTCGCGCAGCGCCGCGTCGAAGTTCTCCTGCACACCGGCCTGGTAGCCCTCACCGGTCAGCTCGCGGACCACGCCGACGCGCACACCGCTCAGGTCGCCCTTCGCGCCGAGGCGGGCGGCCTCGACCACTGCCGGGACGGGGGCGTCGATCGACGTGGAGTCCATCGGGTCGTGCCCGCCGATGATCTCGTGCAGCAACGCCGCGTCGAGAACGGTGCGGGCGCACGGGCCGGCCTGGTCCAGCGACGACGCGCACGCCACCAACCCGTACCGCGACACCCCGCCGTAGGTGGGCTTCACACCGACCGTGCCGGTCATCGCCGCAGGCTGGCGGATCGAGCCGCCGGTGTCGGTACCGATCGCGAGCGGGGCCTCGAACGCCGCCAGCGCCGCCGCCGAACCACCGCCCGAGCCACCCGGGATGCGGTCGAGATCCCACGGGTTGCGCGTCGGGCCGTAAGCCGAGTACTCCGTCGACGAGCCCATGGCGAACTCGTCCATGTTCGTCTTGCCGAGGATCGTGATGCCCGCGGCGCGCAGCTTCGACGTGACCGTCGCGTCGTACGGCGGGCGCCAGCCCTCGAGGATCTTCGAGCCGACCGTCGTGGGCATGTCCGTCGTGGTCAGGACGTCCTTGAGCGCCAGCGGCACACCGGCCAGCGCCGACGCGGGAGCGGTCCCGGCGGCGAGCGACTCGTCGACCAGCGTGGCCGACGCCAGCGCCGCCTCCGCACCGACGTGCAGGAACGCGTGCACGTCCCCGTCGACCGCGGCGATCCGGTCGAGATGCGCCTGCGCGGCCTCGACGGCCGACACCTCGCGCACGTGGATCTTCTCCGCGAGCTCCGCCGCGGAGAGACGCGTCAGATCGTCGCTCATCGCTCCCCCTCGCTGACGCTCGGTCGGCACTGCGCGCAGGCGCTGTGTCGATGGTTCGCTCGCGTACGCTCGCTCACTGCTCCTCCCCGAGGATCTGCGGGACGCGGAAGCGGCCGTCCTCCGCCGCCGGGGCGCCGGACAGCGCCTGCTCCTGCGTGAGGCTGGGGCGGAGCTCGTCGGGCCGGAACACGTTCTCCAACGGCACGGAGTGCGACGTCGGCGGGATGTCCTCGGCCGCGACCTCACCCACCCGGGCGACCGCGCCGAGGATCACGTCGAGCTGACCGGCGAAGACGCCGAGCTCGTCGTCGGTCACGGCGAGGCGGGCCAGCCGCGCGAGGTGCGCGACCTCGTCACGGGTGATGGCCCCGCCCGACGACGGGGATTCGGGAGACATGTCCCTCCAGGGGTGAAGCGGTGGACGGCGCCCACGCGGGCTGCTCACGACGGCCGGCCCGCGGGCCGGCGCGCGGCGTCACGACCGGGCCTGATGCCGAGTCTAGGACCCCCGGTCGACGGGGCTTCCGCGCACCCGTGACCACCCGATCCACACACCCCGCGGTCACGACGACACGCTCGGTCACACGCGTCATGTCACGGTGGGTGCTGTGGGACCTCGCCGCGCCTGGCAGGATCGCCGGTGTGCCGCGTCGGCCGCCAACGGGGCACTGCTCCTCGGCGCGCGCGGCGTCCGCCCGGCCACCGGGGTCGTGCGGGCCAGGTGAGGAGGCGTGGCCGGGTGACGTTCTTGCTCCGCGTGGTACTGCCGGATCGACCGGGCAGTCTCGGAGCGGTCGCCTCCGCACTGGGTGAGGCCGGCGCCGACATACTCGGCGTCGACGTCGTCGAGCGCGTCGACGGGATCGCCGTCGACGACCTCACCGTCGAGCTCCCCTCCAGCCGACCGCCGGACGTACTCATCACCGCCGCCGAGTCGGTACGCGACGTGCAGGTCGAGTCGGTCCGCCCCTACTCCGGGCGGCTCGACACCCATCGCGAGCTGGAGCTCGTCGACCGCATCGCCGCCGAACCCGCCCACGGCCTGCAGCTGCTCGCCGAGGAGGTGCCGCGGCTGTTCCGCGCAGGCTGGTCGCTCGTCGCCGTCCGGGAGGGCACGCGGTCGTGGCGGCTCGCCGAGTCGTCGGCCGCCCCCGAGACCCGCGCGGGCGACCTGCCGTGGCTGCCGCTGGCCAAGGCCATCGTCATCGACCCCGACGAGCACTGGGTCCCCGAGCCCTGGCGCGCGCTCGACACCGAGCTCGCCGCCGCCCCTCTCGGGCCCGCCTCCGTGCAGCAGGTGCTCGTCGTCGGCAGGCCCGGCGGGCCCGCGTTCCGCCCGTCCGAGCTGGCGCGGCTGAGCCACCTCGCGGGCATCGTCACCTCGGTGCTGGGCGGCTAGGTGGACCGGCCCTGGGCGCACGTGCCCGGATGGGTCGGTCCGGCGCTGGCCCCCGACCTGCTCGCGGCCACCGACTCCATCATCGCCGCCGTCCGCGCCCAGGTCCCCGAGTACGCCCGCCCCCTCGAGGGTCGTTTCGGCGAACGCATCACCCGCGGCGTCACCGTCGCGCTGCGGCAGTTCGTCGCCCTCCTCGGCTCCGAGGCCGACCTGCCCGACACCCGCACCTACCACGACCTGGGCATCGTCGAGCACCGCGAGGGGCGCACCCTCGCCGCGCTGCAGGCGGCCTACCAGGTCGGCGCCCGGACCGTCTGGCAGGCCATCACCGCGGGCGAGAACGCCCGACGCCTCGAGCCCGACGTCGTGTTCGCCCTGGCCGAGGCCCTGTTCGGGTTCATCGAGCAGCTGTCCGCGGCCTCGGTCGTCGGGTGGGCGCACGCCGAGGCCACCGTCGCCGGGTCGCTGCGCGCACGCCGCCAGGAGCTCGTCGAACTGCTGCTGCAGACCCCGCCGCCCGCCTCCGCCGAGGTCGACCGCGCCGCCGCCGCCGCGAACTGGGCACTGCCCGCCGCGGTCGTCGCGATCGTCGTCGACGACGACGCCGTCGAGATCGCGGGCCGGCTGCCCGGGGCCGTCGGCGCCAGGATCGAACCCGGCGGAGTCGTCCTGCACGGCGCCCGCGACGACCTCGCCGACGTCGTGGCGCGGGCCGTCCGCGGCCGCCGCGCCGTCCTCGGACCCGCGGTCGCACCCGGCGACGTCGCCCGGTCCGTCGCCCGCGCCCGCGCCGCCTGGCCCCTGCACGCCGCGGGCGCCCTCGGCGACGCGCCCGTCGTCCGTGCCGACGACCATCTCGTCACGCTGCTGCTCACCGCCGACGCCGGCCTCACCGCCGACCTCTGCGACCGCGCCCTCGCCCCGCTGCGCGCCCTGCCCGCCGGGGCCGGCTCGCGGGCCGAGGAGACGCTGCGGGCGTGGCTCGACGCGCACGGCGACGTCACCGCCACCGCCGCGGCCCTGCACGTGCACCCGCAGACGGTCCGCTACCGGCTCGCGGGCCTGCGCGACGCGTTCGGCGACGCCCTCGACGACCCCCTGCGCCGCCTGGAGCTCACCCTCGCCCTGCGCGCCGTCCCTCCCCTGTGAGCTCCGGTCGCACCGACGTCGTTGCACGAACGGCACAGTCGCGCCATTGAGTTGCGCGACTGTGCCGTTCGTTCGCTTCCCCGGGCGGCCCCCCCGTTGTACGAACGGCCCTTTCCCGCAACTGAGTTGCGGGAAAGGGCCGTTCGTGCGATTCGAAGCTGAGGGGGTCAGGCCGCGCGGCGCGCCACCGCGGGCAGGCGGACGCCCGTGCGCGGGCGCAGCCTCCGGACCGGGGCGGGCGAGCCACCGTAGCGCTTGTGCCCACCCGGGAACGCGAGCCGGGCCAGGCGCCGCAACACCGTGGCGTACTGCCGCGGCAGCGACCCCGCGCTGTAGGGCAGCCCGTAGCGTCGGCACACGTCCTGGACCTGCGGCGCGATCTCCGCGTACCGGTTGCTCGGCACGTCCGGGAACAGATGGTGCTCGATCTGGTGGCTCAGGTTGCCGGTCATGATGTGGAACAACGGACCACCCGTGAGGTTCGCCGAGCCCAGCAGCTGCCGGATGTACCACTGCCCGCGGCTCTCGTTCTCCAGCCGCGCCTCGTCGAAGGTCTCGACGCCGTCCGGGAAGTGCCCGCAGAAGATCACCGCGTGCGACCACACGTTGCGCACCAGCGCAGCGGCGGCGTTCGCGGTCAGCGTCGACACCGCGCCGCGCCCCGACAGCAGCGGGAACAGGACGTAGTCCTTCGCGAGCTGTGTGCGGGCCTTTCGCCAGATCGTCTTCATCTCGGCCTTCGCGTCGTCCCAGGACTTGGTGCCCTCCTGGACGCGGTCGAACTCGATGTCGTAGATCGCGATGGCCCACTCGAAGAACGCCGAGAGCCCGATGTTGTAGATCGGCTGCAGCAGGTAGGCGGGATGCCACGGCTGCTCCGGGGTGACGCGCATGATCGCGTAGCCCAGGTCGCGGTCCTTGCCACGGACGTTGGTGAAGGTGTGGTGCTCGTAGTTGTGCGAGCGCTTCCACATCTGCGACGGCGACGCGTGGTCCCACTCCCACGTCGTGGAGTGGATGTCGGGGTCACGCATCCAGTCCCACTGTCCGTGCAGGATGTTGTGGCCAAGCTCCATGTTCTCCAGGATCTTGGCGACGGACAGCGCCGCCGTCCCGGCCACCCATGCCGCGGGGACGCGCGAGAACAGCAGCAGCGTCCGGCCCCCGGCCTCCAGGCCGCGCTGGACCCGTACGACGGTGCGGATGTAGTGGGCGTCGGCCTCGCCGAGACTGTCGACGACGCTCGCCCGGATCGCGTCGAGCTCGGCACCGAGGGCGTCGACCTGCTCCTCGGTCAGATGGGCGTCGGCGACGCCGGTCGTCGTGCGCACGGTGCTCCTACAGATCGATGGTGACGTCGCCGAGCGGGGCGGAGACGCAGGTGCGGACGGGTTGACCCGCCGTGTCGTGGGTGTCGCCGGTGAGCAGGTCGCGCACGGCGCCCGAGCGCAGCGGCCCGACGCACGTGTGGCAGATGCCCATCCGGCAACCCGCCGGCAGCAGCGCCCCCGCGGCCTCGCCCGCGGCCATCAACGGCTCGCCCTCGCCGGCGTCGGCGGTGATCCCGCTGGTCGCGAACGTGACGCGGCCACCGGTGCCGGTGGCGTCGTCCCAGGTCGGCGGGCGGAAACGTTCGACGTGCAGCGCCGACGGGTCGCCCACCCGCTCCCAGTGGTCGGTGAGGTCGTCGAGCATGTCGGCGGGCCCGCAGGCCCACGTGTGGCGGGCCGTCCAGTCGGGCACCAGGTCGGTGAGCGCGTCGGGGCACACCCGCCCCTGCGTCGCGGTGTGCCGTTCGACGAGCCGCATCCCGGTCCGCGCCGCGAGCGTCCGCAACTCGGGACCGAACACGACGTCGGCGGCGGTGCGGTCGCTGTGCACGTGCACGGCGCCGTCGAGCGCCGCCGGGTTGCGGGCAGCCAGCGTGCGCAGCATCCCCATGACCGGGGTGATGCCGCTACCGGCCGTCACGAACAGCAGCTTCTCGGGGGTGGCAGCGGGCAGCAGGAACTCACCCGACGGCTCCGAGATGCGCACCAGCGTCCCGGGCCTCGTCTGGTGCGCGAGTCGTGTCGAGACCAGGCCGCCCGGCACCGCCGTCACCGTGACCGCGAGCAGCGGGTCACCCGGGCGCGACGTGATCGAGTAGCTGCGCCACGTCCACACCCCGTCGACCTGCACACCCAGGCCCACGAACTGGCCGGGCCGGTGGGCCGGCAGGCGCGTCCCGGAGCGCAGCAGCAGCGTCGTGGCGTCCGCGGTCTCCCGGCGGACGTCGACGACCCGGGCCCCCGGCGCACGCCTCGACCGCAGCGGCCGCCACACCGACACGAAGTCCTCCGGCAGCAGCGGCGTCGTCAGCGCGCGGGCCGCGGCGAGCACACGCCGTGCGAGGGGAGCCATGTGACCGACGGTAGGGAGGCACGTCGGGCGGGGACCACGCCGTAGGCAACGGGGAGGTAACGGAAACTGTTGCAGGACCCACAACCCGCATTCCCGGCCGTGACGCAGCTCATCCATGCAGACGGGAACTACCGCCCTGACCTGCGGAAACCGTTCAGGGCCGGAAAGCCAGCGCGGAGCGGACCAGATCGTCGTTACCGGTCGCCAGCCACCCGTCGGGGCGCACCAGCACGTCCTCGAAGCCGATCCGCGTGTCCTTGCCCATCCGCAACGCGTACTCCAGGACGGGCCACGCCCCGTCCTCCTCGCCGTGCAGCATCACCGGCACCGGCAACGACCCGAGCGCCCGCAGAATCCGCACCGCCTCCGCGACCGCCGTCGCCGGATCCGACACCGTCGACTCCGCCAGCACCCGCACCGTCGACGGCGGGACCCCGTTCTGGCGCAGCGTCACCGCGTCGCCCATCGTCCAGACGCCGAGCTCCACGCCGATCCCCACCGACGCCGCCGCCTTGCAGACGTCCACCCAGCCCTTCTCGTGGACGTTCACCGAGCACACGTCCGGCCTGCCGTGGTCGAGCCGTCCCCAGGCCAGGACCGCGTCGATCCGCTTCTTGGGGTCGGGCTGGATCCAGCGGCCCGTCGTCACCCCGATCTCCATGTTCGGGACCTCGTGCCGGATCAGCGCCACCGCGTCGCCGACGTGCACCGGGTCGAGGGTCTCCTCGCCGTCGGGGTCGCGAGGATGCACATGCACGGCGGTGAGTCCGAGGCGGGCGACCGCGCGGGCGTCGCGCGCGAGGTGTCGGGCCTGGATGGGCAGCGCGGGGTGCGCGTCGGCCGGACGCGAGCCGTTGAGAACCGCCTGCAACACCCTGGACCCTCCCTCGTCAGCGCGAGCCTAGCGAGTGCCGGGCCGCCCGCGACGTGATCGAGCCGCGGCCCGACAGTCGATCACATCCCGGTGCCGCCGTCGCCGGGCCGCGCCGGGACGTTCGTGGACGTAACCGAACCGGTTCAGTCGCTGCGCCGGTTCGGGTGTGCGCTCCACCGACGCACGCGGCAACCCCACCGCGGCCGGGTCCCGTCCCGCCTGTCCTCCCGGACGGCCCGGCGCAACCTCACTGCTGTGTCCGCGCCCGCGGACGACCGTGGGGTTGCGCGCGAAGAACCGGCCGCAACCTCACTGCTGTCCCGGAGCCGTCCGAGGACCGTCAGGTTGCGCGCGGATCATCGGCCGCAACCTCACTGCTCCCCCCGGGCCGTGCAAGGACCGTCAGGTTGCGCGCGAAGAACCGGGCGCAACCTCACCGCTGTCCGCCCGCCCGTTCACGACCCTGAGGTTGCGGGTCAGTCGCTGGAGTCCGCCCTCGTCGCGACCTTCTCCGCTTCCTCCGGACCCGAGGCCAGCAGCACCCCGAGACCGGCCTCGTCGAGGATCGGGACGCCGAGTTCGAGGGCCTTGTCGTACTTCGAGCCGGGGGCGTCGCCCGCGACGAGGAAGGCCGTCTTCTTCGACACCGACCCGGCGGCGCGGCCGCCGCGGGCGGCGATGGCCTCCTTGGCCTCGTCGCGCGACCAGCCGGCCATCGACCCGGTGATGACGATCGACAAGCCTTCGAGGGTACGCGGGATGGACTCGTCGACCTCGTCGACGGTGCGCACGCCGGCCGCCCGCCACTTGGCGACGACGTCGCGGTGCCAGTCGACGGTGAACCAGTCGCGCAGGGCGGCCGCGATGGTCGGGCCCACGCCCTCTCCCCCGGCGATGGGGGCGAGCGCGGCGGCGACGGCCTTGGCCTTGGCGCGGGCGGCGTCGCGTTCGGCCTTGGCCGCTGCGACGGCGGCTTCCTCCTGCGCATCGGCCTGGTCCTCGGGAGAGACATCAGGCTCAGCCACGGGGACCTCGGGGTCGGCGTCGTCGGCCGAGCCGTCGGAGGTGATCTCCACCCCGGCCTTCTCGGTCTCCTCCGCCGCCCGGGCGGCGGCCTCCTCGATCGCCTCGAGTGATCCGAACTCACGCGCGAGGGCCTGCGCGGCGGTGGGCCCGACATGTCGGATCGACAGGCCCACGAGCACCCGCCACAGCGGTTGGTCCTTGGCCTTCTCGAGGTTCTCCAGCAGCTTGCGGCCGTTGGCGCTGAGCACGCCCGCCTTGGTGCGGAAGAGGTCGACCTGCAGCAGGTCCTCCTCCGTCAGCGAGAACACGTCGCCCTCGTCGGTGACCACACCCGCCTCGAGCAGTGCGGTCGCCGCCTTGTAGCCGAGCGCCTCGATGTCGAACGCGCCACGGCCCGCGATGTGGAACAGCCGCTCGCGCAGCTGGGCGGGGCAGGACCGGGCGTTGGGGCAGCGGATGTCGACGTCGCCGGCCTTCTGTCGGGCCAGCTCGGTGCCGCACTCGGGGCAGTGCGTCGGCATGACGAACTCGCGTTCGGTGCCGTCGCGGACGTCGATGATCGGGCCGAGGACCTCTGGGATGACGTCGCCCGCCTTGCGGATGACGACGCGGTCGCCGATGAGCACGCCCTTGCGCCGCACCTCGTCGGCGTTGTGCAGCGTCGCCAGGGAGACGGTCGATCCCGCGACGGTGACGGGCTCCATGAGCGCGAACGGCGTGACGCGCCCGGTGCGCCCGACGTTCACCTCGATCTTGAGGAGCTTCGTCGTGACCTCCTCGGGCGGGTACTTGAACGCGATCGCCCAGCGCGGCGCCCGCGAGGTGGAGCCGAGCCTGCGCTGCAGGGCCACCTCGTCGACCTTGACGACGACGCCGTCGATCTCGTGCTCGATGTCGTGGCGGTGCTCGCCCCAGTACTGGACGTGGGCGACGACCTGGTCGATCCCCTGCACGATCGTGGTGCGTTCGGAGACCGGCAACCCCCAGGTGCGCAACGCCTCGTAGGCGTGGGAGAGGCGGTCGGGGGCGAAGCCCTCGCGCTTGCCGAGGCCGTGGCAGATCAACCGCAGGTTTCGCGACGCGGTGACGCGCGGGTCCTTCTGCCGCAACGAGCCGGCGGCGGTGTTGCGCGGGTTGGCGAACGGCGGCTTGCCCGCCTCCACGAGGGAGGCGTTGAGCGCCTGGAAGTCCTCGAGGCGGAAGTACACCTCGCCGCGCACCTCGATCAGCTCCGGTACGGGGAACTCCGCGGTGCCGGTGAGCTGTTCGGGCACCTCGACGAGCGTGCGCATGTTGAGCGTGACGTCCTCGCCGGTGCGCCCGTCGCCGCGGGTGAGAGCCCGGACGAGCTTGCCCTGCTCGTACAACAGGTTCACGGCGAGCCCGTCGATCTTCAGCTCGCACAGGTAGTGGACGGCGTCGCCGACCTCCCGGCCGACGCGCTCGGCCCACGTGCGCAGGTCCTCGTCGCTGAACGCGTTGTCGAGGCTCTGCATGCGTTCGAGGTGGTCGTGCGCGGCGAACTCGGTGGCGAACCGGCTGCCGACCTTCTGCGTCGGCGAGTCGGGCGTGACCAGGTCCGGGTACTGCTCCTCCAGCGCCACCAGCTCACGCCACAGCTCGTCGAACTGGCCGTCGGACACCACCGGCGTGTCGAGCACGTAGTACCGGAACTGGTGGTCGGCGACCTCGGTGGCGAGCGCGGAGTGCCGCTCCCGGACCGCGTCGGGCGCGGGCTCGGGAGCGGTCCCGGCGGGGCTGTCGGTGCTCACCCGGGAGAGGTTAGTGGCGGGCACCGACAGTGGCGCGCATCAGAGCCCCAGGTCCGCGAGCCGATCCACCTGATCGGGGTCGGTCGCCCAGCAGTGACGGACGAGCGCGTCGACGCCGAGGTCCGCGAACGCCTTCGCCGCGCCCCGAACCGCCTCCGGCGACGTGGGCAGCCCCGCGGCCATCCGGTCGCCGTCCCCGGTGAACTCGTACTGGGCCGGCATCGACGACCGGGCAGCGTCGACGACGGCGGGAGGGCCGAGCGCGACGTCGACCTGCGCGACGTTGCGGGGCTCGCCCGACCGTCCCGCCGCCTCCCAGGAACGGGCGACCGTCTCGAACAACGGTCCCGCCCACGACTGCGGTGCAGCGCAGAGCAGCCCGTCGCCGAAGCGGGCGACCCGCGCGAGGGCGGCAGACATGAAGGCACCGAGAAGGATCTCGGGACGACGGCGCCGGGAGCGGCCCGACCGCCGTCTCCCCCGCCCCCGGCGCGCGCAGGTCAGGCCAGGAGCTCCCGGACGGCACCGATCAGGGTGACGACCGACCGCTCCGTGGCGGCGTGGCCCATCATGCCGATGCGCCAGGCGCGGCCGGCGAAGGCACCCAGCCCGCCGCCGACCTCGATGCCGTACTCGGCCAGCAGCCGCTTGCGCAGCGAGCCCTCGTCGAGACCGTTGGGCAGCGTCGTGGCCGTGAGCTGCGGCAGCCGGTTCGACTCGGGCGCGATCAGCCCGAAACCCAGCTCCGGCAGCGCCGACTGCAGCAGCCGGCCGATGCGGTCGTGGCGCGCCCACACCTGCTCGACGCCCTCCTCGAGCAGCCGGCCCAGGCCCGCGTGCAGCGAGTAGGCCAGCGTCGAGGACGCCGTGTGGTGGTAGGTGGGCGGGCTGGCGAGGAAGTACTCGTGCAGCAGACCGAGGTCGAGGTAGAACGACCGGACCGGGGTCTTGCGGGCCTTCATCCGGGCTACCGCGCGGGCGCCGAGCGTGACCGGCGCGAGGCCGGGAGGGGCGCCGAGGCACTTCTGCGACGCGGAGTACGACGCGTCGATCTGCCAGGCGTCGACCTCCAGCTGCGTGCCGCCGAGCGCGGTCACGGCGTCGACCAGCAGCAGCGTGTCGGTCGGCGCCAGGGCCGCGCCGACGGGCGCGACGTCGTTGCGCACACCCGTCGACGTCTCCGCGGCGACGACCGCGAGGACCGCGGCGTGCGGGGCGGCCTGTTGGGCGGCGATGAGGTCGGCCGGGTCGATCGGGGTGCCCCACGGGGCCTCCACCCGGACGACCTCTGCTCCGCCGCGGCGCGCGACCTCGCACAGCCGCTCGCCGAAGTAGCCGTTGACGCCGACGATGATCGTGTCGCCGACCTCCAGCAGCGAGGCGAGGCACGCCTCCATGCCGGAGGAGCCGGTGCCCGACACGGGCAGTGTCAGCTCGTTGGTGGTGCGGAAGACCTGTTGGAGCCGCTCGCGGATCTCGGCGATGACCGCGAGGTACTCGGGGTCGAGGTGACCGAGCACGGGGCGGGTGAGGGCTTCCATGGCCTCGGGGTACGGCTCGGAGGGGCCCGGGCCGAGCAGCAACCGATCTTCGTGCATGTGGCGGACGATACTCTCCGGCGAGCGGGGCCCGAGCCCCCGGAGCGTGGGAGCCGACGGGTGGTGTGCATGGTCGTGAGCTGCGACGACGGGCTCGTCCTGACCGGTGTGCACCACGAGAAACTTCTCGACGGGGAGCCGCTCGACGTGCCTGGTGTCGAGGACGAGCTCGCCGGCTGCCGCACGGTCGCCCACCTCGGGCTCGCCGTGTCCGCGAGCCGGGAACTCGCCTTCGACCTGCGCACGGCGATCCGCCTCTACGAGCGCGTCCCCCTCGGCGACGACGACGTGGCCCTCACCCTCGACGACCCCGTCCTCCTGGCGTGGCTGCTTCACCGCGGCGGAGCGGTGGAGGTCCTGGCCCCCTGATCCGACCCCTGTGAGCGGCGATAGCCGCTATGGCGACTATCGCCGCTCACGACCGTTCGTCGACGTCCTTGTCCCCCGTCGGGTCGAGGAAGGCCTCGCCCAGCTGCCGGCAGAGGCCGAGCGCGGTGCGGGCCCAGTCGGGGGTGGCGCCGGCGAGGCCGCAGGTGGGCGTCGGGACGGCCAGCTCGGCGAGGCGGTGGCGGGCGAAGCCGAGGCGGTCGGCGAGATCGAAGGCGCGCTGGGCGAGCGCGGGGATCTCGGGCGTCCGCGCAGGCGCGGTGGTCCGGACGAGCCCCAGCATGATCGGTGTGCCCGCGTCCCAGACCTCACCGACGGCGTCGAGCGCCGCCGGGAGCGCGGTGTCACCGGAGATGGCGCGGCGGGTGCCGTCGATCCCGACGGCCGCCGCACCCACCCCGGCCAACAACCGGAGGGGCGGGTCGTCGGCGCAGCAGTGCAGGACCACCGGCGACCCGAGCCCGGAGAAGGTGTCGACGAACTCGCGCAGCAGGTCGGCGGCGTCGATCTCGTCGATCGCCCGGACGGTGCCGTAGCCGGAGGCGGTGGGCAGGGAGCCGCGCAGGACGGCGGGCAGGGCGGGCTCGTCGAGCTGCACGACGACGCGAGCTCCGGACCGGGCGGCCACTTCGGCGACGTGACCGCGAAGGCCCTCGAGGAGGCTCGCGGCGAACTCGCGGACGGCGCCGCGGTCGGTGAGGACGCGGTGCCCGGCGTGGAGCTCGACGGTCGCGGCGAGCGTCCACGGGCCCGCGGCCTGCACCTTGACCCAGCCGGGGCGGATGGGGTCGCAGGCCTCGTCGAAGGCGTCGAGGTCGCCGCGCAGGAGGTCGACGGCACGGCGGTGGTCGCGGCCCGGGCGCTGGGTGACGCGGTAGCCGGTCGGGACGGTCTCGACGGCGAGGTCGACGAGCATCCCCGCGGTCCGCCCGACGATGTCGGCCCCGACGCCGCGTGCGGGCAGCTCTGGCACGAACGGCATGGCCCCGACCTCGCCGGCGACGATCGCGGCGGCCTCGCGGATGTCGGTGCCCGGCATGGAGCCGACGCCCGTCGCGATGCCGAGCGGCCAGTGCGGGAGGTCCTCGGGTTCGGCGTCCTCCTCCGGCGTGGTGACGACGATCCCGCCCCCGACCTGCGGCGGAGCCGGTGCACCGGGCACGGAGTCGGCCAACCCGGCGGCGGCGAGGGCGGCGGAGAGCGGGTCGGCGGGGGCGGGTGGGGCGACGCCGCCCAGTCCGGCCTTCGCCAGCGCCTCGGCGAGCGCGTCGGCGGCGGGGTCGCTCTCGGAAGTCATGGCCGACGGTCTATCAGATGGGCCCAGCTCAGGGCTCGTGAGTGGCGATAGTCGCGATAGCGACTATCGCCACTCACAGGAGGTGCAGCAGTTGGTCCGCCACGTGCTCGGCCAGCTCTTCCGCGGACAGGGACCCCGACGGGTCGTACCAGCGGCGCAGGTAGGCCAACGAGCCGAGAGCCAGGTATGTCCCGATCCGGGACCCGCCGCCGACCTCCGCCGCCACCTCGCGGAAGACCGCGGCGTGCTCGCGGGACAGCTCGCGGACGCGGGCGTCGAGAACGGGGTCGGGCAGGTGCATGAGGAACAGCGGGGCGAACGACGGGTAGTCGCGCAGCTCGACCAGCGCCTGGGAGACGAACAGCCGGCGCAGGCGGTCGACCGCAGGTCCGTCGGACGACGCGACCTCGCGCAGCCGGGCCACGACCTCGGCCGTCGCGTTCTGCACCGCCGCGAGGAAGAGGTCCTCCTTGGACGGGTAGTAGTGGTAGAGGCTGGCGCCGCGCATGTCGAGGCGCGCGGCGATCTCCTCCAGGCTCGCGCGTTCGTAGCCGCGCTCGGCGAACACCTCGGCGGCGACGCGCTCCATGAGTCGCTGCCGCTCGGCGCGCTTGCGGGCGACCCGCCCCACCGAAGCGGTCACACCGGCAGCCCCAGGCCGCGCGCGATCAGCATCCGCTGCACCTCCGAGGTCCCCTCGCCCACGGTGAGGATTCTCGCGTCCTGGTGGTGCCGTGTCGACGCGGTCTCCTCCATGAACCCGTACCCGCCGGCGAGCTGGGTCGCGGTGTAGCCGGCGGCGTTCGCGAGCTCGGACGCGACGAGCTTCGCGATCGCGGCCTCGCGCTCGATCGGGAGCCCGCGGTCGTACTTCCAGGCGCCGTCGTAGGTGAGCACGGTCGCGGTGCCGACGGCGGCCGCGATGTCCGCGACCTGGAACGCGACCCCCTGGTGCCCGCCCAGCGGCTTGCCCATCGAGGCGCGTTCCCCCACGAACCGCATGCTGTCGACGAGGCAGCCGCGCGCGACGCCGATGCTCATCGCGGCGATCGGCAGCCGCGCCCACGTCAGGAAGCGCAGCGCCTCCCGGTAGCCGCGGCCCTCGTCGCCGAGCAGGGCGTCGGCGGGCAGCCGGACGTCGTCAAAGTAGAGCGGATGGGTGTCCGACGAGCGCCACCCCTGCTTGGCG
This sequence comes from Pseudonocardia sulfidoxydans NBRC 16205, assembly GCF_007989085.1. Lineage (GTDB taxonomy): Bacteria > Actinomycetota > Actinomycetes > Mycobacteriales > Pseudonocardiaceae > Pseudonocardia > Pseudonocardia sulfidoxydans. Next base: position 59,970 of record NZ_BJVJ01000016.1, on the reverse strand, counting down.
TACGCGGGCCCGACGGTGACGCCGGGGGCGTCGAGCGGGACGAGGAACGCCGAGACGGGCGGGCGGCCGGTGCCGGGGTCGTCGTCGGTGGCGGCGAACAGGATCACGTGGCGCGAGAACGGCGTGCCGGAGTTGGTGATGAACTGCTTGGCGCCGTTGATCACCCAGTCGTCGCCGACGCGGCGGGCCCGGGTGCCGATGTTGCCGGCGTCGGAGCCGCCGGAGGGTTCGGTGAGCCCGAAGGAGATGAAGGTCCGACCGGCGGCGGCGCCGGGGACGATCTCCTCGAGCAGGTCGGTGCGGTCGGCGGCCAGGTGCACGAGCAGCGCGACGCTGATGGCCTGGACGTGGACGGTGACGGCGAGGGAGGAGTCGACGGTGGCGATCTCCTCGGCGGCGAGGCAGGCGGAGCGGAGGTCGGCACCGGCGCCGCCGTACTCCTCGGGGGCGAGGAGCCCGAAGGCGCCGAGCTCCCCGGCGGCCTCCACGAGCTCAGGAGAGAAACGCGCCTCGACGTGGCGTTGCGCCGCGCCCGGGGCGACGACGTCGGAGCAGAACCGGCGGATCGTCTGCTGCCACTCGCGGTGCTCGTCGTCGAAGGCCCAGGGCACGTCGTAGATCGCGCCGGTCCGGAGCTCGTCCGTCATGAAGGTCCCCCCAGTACATGGACGACGGCACACGCCACGTCCGTCCCGACGATCCCGCCGAGGTTCTGTGCCATCGCGATCCGGGCGCCGTCGACCTGCCGGGCCCCGGCGCGGCCGGTGAGCTGGGTGTGCAGCTCGACCAGCTGTGCGACGCCCGTCGCGCCGATCGGGTGCCCGCGCGCGAGCAGCCCGCCGCTGGTGTTGACGGGCCGCGCGCCGCCGAGCCGGGTCGTCCCACCCTTCACCAGCGCGTCTTCGCTGCCCGGGTCGCACAGCTGCAGCTGCGCGTACAGCTCCAGCTCGCCGACGGCGGTGGCGTCGTGCAGCTCGACGAGATCGAGGTCGTCGGGTCCGAGCCCGGCCCGCTCGTAGGCGGACGCCGCCGCACGCGAGACCGCCGTCGGCATGGAGGCGTCGTCGCCGCGGCCGCTGGTCATGACCGACGCGTCGATGTGGACGGGCCCCGGGGTGGAGGACAGCACCACAGCCGCTGCCCCGTCCCCCATCGGCGCGCACATCCGCAGCCGCAGCGGCCCGACGATCGGCCGCGACGCCAGCACGTCGGCCGCGCCGAGCGGGGTCCGGTGCTGCGCCAAGGGGTTCAGCGCGCCGTGCGTGTGGTTCTTGGCCGCGATCTCGGCGAGCACGTCCTCGTCGAGATCGGAACGGTCGGCGTAGTGGTCCATGAAGATCGTGCGATCCGCGGGCGGCGAGGGGTGCAGGGCGTGCATCTCGGCGAGGTCCATCGAGGCGTCGAAGGCGCGGAAGGCCTTCTCGCGGTCGGGGTGCACGAGCTTCTCGTAGCCGACGACGAGCACCCGCCGGTACAGCCCGGCGACGATCGACTGCCACCCGAGATGCGCGGCCACCGCCCCGGAGGCGCACGCGTTCTCCGTGTTGACGACGGGCACCCCGCGGATCCCGGTGCCGCGCAACACGACCTGTCCGCGGACGGACTCCTGGCCGGTCATCAGCCCGTCGACCGCGTTGCCGACGACGACCGCGTCGACGTCCCGGGGTTCGAGGCCGGCGTCGTCGAGGGCGGCGGCGACGGCTTCCTCGACGAGGTCGCGCGGGGTGCGGTCGGGGTGGCGGCCGAACCGCGTCATGCCCGAGCCCTGGACCGAGACAGCGGTCATGCGCCGTGCACCCGCCGGTCGTGGCCGGCCCAGTGCGGCTCGCGCAGCACCTTGCGCTGCACCTTCCCGACGGGGCTCTTGGGCAGCGGCTCGGTCGTGACCTCGACGCGGCCGGGCTTCTTGTAGGAGCCGAGGCGCTGCCTCACGAGCTCGATCACGTCGTCGGGTTGCAGCGACGCGCCCGGCGCGACGACGCACACCGCCATCGGCGTCTCGCCCCACTTCTCGTGCGGCACACCGAACACGGCGACCTCGACGACGTCGGGATGGTCGTTGATCGCGCTCTCCAGCTCGGCGGGCCAGATGTTGAACCCACCGGAGACGATCATGTCGTCGGCGCGGTCGAGCACGTAGAGGTAGCCGTTGGTGTCGAGGCGGCCGATGTCGCCGGTGCGGATCCAGCCGTCGACGAGCCGGGTGCGGGTGTGGACGTGGCCGGGGTCGTCCCAGAACTCGCGCATCTGCCCCTCGCACTGCGCGTAGATCTCGCCCTCCGACCCCAGCGGCAGGACGGTCTCGCCGTCGGCGTCGCGGATCTCGATGCGCACGAAGGGGAGTACCCGTCCGGCGGCACGCAGCGGCGTCGAGCCGGGGACGTCGGAGAACCACTCGGCCGGGGTCATCTCGGTGAGCGGCACCGCCTCGGTCTGGCCGAACACCTGGTGCATGACCTCGCCGAACACGCGCCGACCGGCCTGCGCGGTGGCGTCGGTGATCGGGGCGCCGCCGACGAGCACGCACTGCAGCTTCGACCAGTCCCGTTGCGCAGCAGACGGTTCGGCGGTGAGCATCTGCACCATCGACGGCGGCGCGAACATGTGCGTGACGGCGTGCCGTTCCACCATGTCGAGCACCTTGAGCGCGTCGAAGGCGCCGAAGAGCAGGTTGGTGCTGCCGTGCAGCCACGCCGGCAGGAACAGGTAGCCCGAGGCGTGCGAGATCGGTCCCGCGTGCCCGACGACGCTGTCGAGCTGCAGCAGCGGGAGCCGGCAGTACCAGTTGCGGCAGTTCACGAGCCAGTCGTGCTGGGTGTAGCCGACGCCCTTGGGCCGGCCCGTGGTGCCCGCGGAGTGGCGGATGACGTACCAGTCGTCGTCACCGACGACGACGTGCGGGTCGTCGGCCGACTGCGACGCGAGCCGGTCCTCGTACGACGCGTCGCGCACGACGATGTGGCGCAGGCACTCCACCGACGCGTCGAGGCCCTTGACGCTGTCGGCGTAGGCGGCGTCGGTCAGGAGCACGACGGCGCCGGTCTGGCCGATCATGTGCGCGTGCGCCTCGGGTGAGTTGCGCGCGTAGAGCGGTACCCGGACGGCGCCGGCGATCGCGGCGGCGATGAACAGGTCGGCGGCGCCGAGGTTGTTGTCCTCCAGGCCCGCGACCCTGTCGCCGGGCTGCACGCCCAGCGCGATCAGGGCGTTGGCGAGCCGGACGCCGCGCTCCCAGGCCTCGCCGTAGGTGAGCGTGCGGTGCTCGTCGATCAGCGCGGTGCGGTCGCGGTGGAACGCGACGGACTGCCGCATCATGTCGGCCACGTACACGGTGGACCTCCTCGCCGACGCCGGTGTCGGTCCGTTCGAGCATGGCGCCGGTCACACAGAAGTTCAAGGCATGAGCAGAACTTCTGTCGACGACTCGTCCGCCTACGATCACCGGATGGCAAAGGGATACTGGGTCGTCGCATATCGGTGGGTCTCCGACCCGGACGCGCTCGCGAAGTACGGCGCCCAGGCGGGGCCGGTCGTCCTCGCCGAAGGAGGCCGTTTCGTCGTGCGCGGCGGGAAGGCCACCGGGCGGGAGCACGGCGCGGCCGAGCGCACCGTCGTCGTCGAGTTCCCGAGCTACGACGCGGCCGTCGCGGCCTACGAGAGCGACGCCTACCAGGCGGCCGTGCGCATCCTCGACGGCGTCGCCGAGCGCGACTTCCGGATCGTGGAGGGCCCGGAGTAGCGGTCACTTCTTGCGGCAGCGGGCGTCGAACAGGCAGTAGAGGCCGAACACGGCGAGGCCCGCCGCCAGCACCAGCAGCAGCGCCGGGCCGTAGGGCTGGGCGCCGAGCGTCCTGACGCCGGCGTCGAGCCCGACGGGCTGCGCCGGGTCGAACCGCACCGCCGCCCGCACGGTGAGCACGCCCGCGGTCAGGTACGCGCACCCGAGCGCGACCCAGCCGATGTGTCCGGCGAGCACCCCGAGCCGGCCGAGGCGCGGGCCGCAGCGCGACAGGTCCAGGTCGCGACGGAACCCGCCCCGCAGCCCGCGCCACACCGCGAACCCGGCCAGCACCGCGACCCCGACGCCGGCCGCGCCGACCAGCCACTGCCCGCCGGGCCACCGCAGGACCGTCGTCAGCACCGAGCCCTGCGACGACCCGCCCGACGCGATCTTCGCGGCCGACACGGCGAGCGTCGCGAAGATGCCCGCCTCGACGAGGTCGATCGCGCTGCGCAGCACCCGGCGCTTCGTGGGCAGCCGGCGATGGCCGAACACCACCTCGGCGAGCGTCCACAGCACCAGCGCCGCCAGACCGACGACCGCCAGCCACAGCGCGACCCGACCCACGCCGGTCTCCGCGACCGTCGCCAGCGCCCCGGTCTTGTCGGCGCGCTCGGCGTCACCGAACGCGACCTGCGCGGCCAGCGACGCGATGACCAGGTTCACCGCCCCGTAGGCGACGAGCCCGATGCGCCCGAGGATGCGCACGGGCCGGGACTCGACGACGTCCTCCGCCGTGTCGGCGGCGGAGTCGACCGTCGTCGACGCCGTGGTCGAAGCAGGGTCGGACACACGCCACCTCCAGAACCGGAGCGCAGCATGTCCCTTTCAGACGGTTCGCGCCACTCGTCCGAGTGACGACCTTTTGCCGAGTTCGACAGGAGACTGGCGCAACCGGGCTCCGCACCAGCGTGGTGTCGAACTCGGCGGGAGTTCCGCAGCGGGTCAGCGCGCGGCGGCGATGGTGGCGCTGCCGAGGACGACGTCGCCGTCCGGGTCGGGGCGGTAGAACGCCACCGACTGCCCCGGGGCCACGCCACGCAGCGCCTCCCCCAGCTCGACGCGCAACCCACCGTCGGCGGTCGGCCACGCCGTCGCCGGGGCCAGACCGCCGTGGGCGCGGACCTGCACGACACACCCGGTGGGCCCGTCGGGTGCGGAACCGCTGCCCCACACCGGCTCCTCCGCATCGATCTCGCGCACGTCGAGCGCCTCGGCGGGCCCCACGGTCACGGTGGCGGTGACGGGCTCGATGCCGAGGACGTAGCGGGGGCGGCCGTCGGCGGCGGGGCGGTCGACGCCGATGCCCTTGCGCTGGCCGACGGTGAAGCCGTGCACGCCGTCGTGGCCGCCGAGGACCTCACCGCTCGCGGCGTCGACGATCGGGCCGGGCCGGGCGCCGATGCGGTCGGCGAGGAAGGCGCGGGTGTCGCCGGAGGGGATGAAGCAGATGTCGTGGCTGTCGGGCTTGTCGGCGACGCGCAGCCCACGCTCGGCGGCCTCGGCCCTCACCTGCGCCTTGGGGGTGTCGCCGATCGGGAACAACGCGTGGGCGAGCTGGAACGGGGTGAGGACGGCGAGGACGTAGGACTGGTCCTTGCCGTCGTCGACGGCCCGGCGCAGCACGCCGTCGTGCAGGCGCGCGTAGTGACCGGTGCACACGGCGTCGAAGCCGAGGGCGAGGGCCTTGTCGAGCAGCGCGGCGAACTTGATGCGCTCGTTGCAGCGCACGCACGGGTTGGGGGTGCGACCCTCGGCGTAGGCGGCGACGAAGTCGTCGACGACCTCGGCGGAGAAGGGCGCGGCGAAGTCCCACACGTAGAACGGGATGTCGAGGACGTCGCAGGCGCGGCGGGCGTCGTCGGCGTCCTCGCGCGAGCAGCAACCCCGCGAGCCCGAGCGCAGCGCGTCGGGCGTCTCGGACAGCGCGAGGTGCACCCCGACGACGGCGTGGCCCGCCTCGACGGCACGCGCGGCCGCGACGGCCGAGTCGACGCCGCCGCTCATCGCCGCGAGGACCCTCATCGCGCGACGGCCTCCCGGTCGGACGCCCCGGGGCGGCGGTGGACAGCGGCGTTCTGCCCGGCGCGCCGTGCCCGCTCGACGACGGGGCCGATCGCGGAGGCGACGGCGTCGACGTCGCGTGCGGTGGAGGTGTGGCCCAGCGAGAAGCGCAGGGAGGCGCGGGCGGTGGCCGCATCGGCGCCCATGGCGAGCAGCACGTGGCTGGGCTGCGGGACACCCGCGGTGCACGCGGAACCGGTGGCGCACTCGATGCCGTGGGCGTCGAGCAGCATGATCAGGCTGTCGCCCTCGCAGCCGGGGAACGACAGGTGCGCGTTGCCGGGCAGCCGCGACGGGCCGCCGTCGATCTCCGCGGTTCCGGGGTCGCCGTTGAGGACGGCGTCGGGGACGGCGGCGGTGACGCGGGCGACGAGCTCGTCGCGCAGCGCGCCGATGGTGGCGGCGCGGCGGGCGGTGTCGGCGACCGCGATCTCGACGGCGGTGGCCAGTCCGATGACCGACGGGGTGTCGAGGGTGCCGGAGCGGACGTCGCGTTCCTGACCGCCGCCGTGCAGCAGCGGCGTGACGGCGACCTCGCGGCCGAGCAGCAGGACGCCGGCGCCGTAGGGGCCGCCGAGCTTGTGGCCGGTGAGGGTGAGCGCGTCGACGCCGGAGGCGCCGAAGTCGACCGGCAGGACGCCGACGGCCTGCACGGCGTCGGTGTGGAAGGGGACGTCGAACTCGTGGGCGACGGCGGCGAGCTCGCGGATGGGGTTGACCGTGCCGACCTCGTTGTTGGCCCACATGACCGACACCAGCGCGGCCGACCCGGGATCACGTTCCAGCGCGGCCCGCAGCGTCTCGGGCCGGACGCGGCCGTACCGGTCGACCTCCAGCAGTTCGACCTGGGCGCCCTCATGTGCGGCCAGCCACTCCGCGGAGTCGACGACGGCGTGGTGCTCCACCGCCGAGACGAGCACGCGGGTGCGGCGGGCGTCGGCGTCGTTGCGGGACCAGTACAGGCCCTTGACGGCGAGGTTGTCGCTCTCGGTGCCGCCGGTGGTGAGCACGACCTCGGACGGCCGGGCGCCGACGGACGCCGCGATCGCCTCGCGGGCCTCCTCGACGCGGCGGCGGGCGCGGCGGCCCGAGGAGTGCAGCGCCGAGGCGTTGCCGGTCGAGGCCATGGCCTCGGCCATCGCTGCCACGGCGGCGGGGAGCATCGGCGTCGTCGCCGCGTGATCCAGGTACGCCGCAGCGGCGTGGGTGCCGGCGGTGCCGGTCCGGTTCGCGTCGGTCACGGAGGTCACGAAGTCCTGCCCGTCCCTGTCGGTCGTCAGGGCGTCCAGGGTAATCGCCGTCCGTCGCATCCTCCCGCGGGGCGGGGTCACGCGGCGGTTGCCTCCGTGCGGGTCGGCTGCACCGCGGCCACGCTCGATCCGGACACCGGGGACGATACGGGACGCGCCACCGCACCGGTGACGACGCGGCGGGCGCGGGCGGCCAGCACCCGGCGGTCGTCCCCCGGGCCGGGTCGCAGCAGCGGGTGCAGGGTCAGTTCGCAGACCAGGCCGTCGAGGGCGAGGACGCGGCGCAGCGAGCCGGCGAGGGTCTCGTCGCCGACGAACGACGCCGCGGTGGTCGGCCTGCCGTCGGCGAGCCGCAGCTCGAGGGTGACGGGCCGGACGGCCGCTCCGGCGTCGACGGCGGCCTGGAACGGCGCACGGCGGAACGGGCCCGCGGCCGAGCCGCACCAGGTGGTGCCCTCGGGGAAGACGCCGACGACGGCCCCGGCGCGCAGGGCGTCGGCGGTCTCGTCGACGACGGCGGGCAGCGCGCGCAACCCCGCCCGGTCGACGAACAGTGCCCCGGTGCGGGCGGCGATCGCGCCCACGACGGGCCAGTCGCCGACCTCGCGCTTGGCGATCATCCGGACGGGCTGGACCGCACCGAGGGCGACGACGTCGATCCACGAGAGGTGGTTGGCGACGACGAGCGCGCCGCCGCCATCGGCAAAGGTGCTGCCGCCGTTGACCTGCAGCCGGATCCCGGCCGCGCGCAGGACGGCGCGGAAGATGCGGTAGGTGGCGGCGTCGGTGGCGCGGCGGCCGAACAGCGCGACCACCGGGAGGGCGAGCACCGCGGTGGCGACGACGGCGAGCAGCGCGGCGGCGCGGCGGGCGGAGCGCAGCCGCGCGGGCCGGGCCGCGGGCGGCAGACAGTCCTGCCCGCACGGCGAGTACGGGTGCCACGGGCTGCCGTCGCGCTCGGCGGCGCGCGGCACCCCGGGGTGGGTCGGGTGCTCGACGAAAGGCGGTCGCGGCCCGGGTTCACCGCCGCGCAGCGGGGCGATCACCGGTTCCGGGACGCCCGCGCCGTCGGTGACGTCGAGGTCCTGCGACCGACGATCACGGTCGCGGGTCGGCGCGCCCGTCGGCGGCACGGCCGGGGCGCTCACGCGACGTCGCCCAGGAAGTAGCGCAGGTAGCGCTGGTCGAGGCGCTGCATGTCGAGCAGGACGGCGAAGTCGGCGCAGTCGAAGTCGGGGTCGTGCGCGGGCGCGCCCCCGATCCAGGCGCCGAGGCGCAGGTAGCCGCGCAGCAGCGGCGGCATGCAGGCCCTGCCCGAGCGCGCGACCGGACCGGCGCGCCACGGGTTGCGCGGGGCCACCCGGTAGGGGTCGGGGGCGAGGTGTTCGGCCTTGACCCGCTCCCAGACGCCCGCGGCGAGCGCACCCTCGGCGTCCGATCCGGAACCCAGCGGGACGCTCGCGCAGCCGATGAGCCAACGGTTGCCGGTGAGCAGCATGTAGCGGGCGATCCCGGCCCACACCAGTCCGACGACGGCGCCGTCACGGTGGTCGGGGTGCACGCAGGAGCGGCCGGTCTCGACCAGCTCGGGACGCAGCCCGTCGAGCGCGGACAGGTCGAACTCGCCGTCGGCGTAGAGCGCGCCGGCCCCGCGGGCGCGGGCGGGCGGCAGCATCCGGTAGGTGCCGACGAGGCGGCCCGTCGCGTCCTCACGGACGACGAGGTGGTCGCAGAACTCGTCGAACCGGTCGACGTCGCAGCCCGGGACCGGACTGTGCAGGGTCGCGCCGAGCTCTCCCGCGAACACGTCGTGGCGCAGCTTCTGGGCCGCGCGCACCTCGTCGGCGTCGGTGGTCAGCAGCAGGGAGTAGCGGCCGGTCGGGGTCTCGGGGGTCGTGCCCAGCACCCGCGATGAGATCGAGGAGGTCACGCCCCGAATTGGACGGGTCGCAGGCGAACGGACGATCCGCTCCGCGGCGGCCGTCGGTTGGCGATCGGGTGAACTCCCCCGACAGCACGACGCCCCCGACCGAGGGCCGGGGGCGTCGTCGTGGCGAGCGTCAGGACTTGCGCTTGACGATCTCCTCCTGCAGCTGCGGTGCGACCTTGAACAGGTCGCCCACGACGCCGTAGTCGGCGATCTCGAAGATCGGCGCCTCGGCGTCCTTGTTGACGGCGATGATCGTCTTCGACGTCTGCATGCCGGCGCGGTGCTGGATCGCGCCGGAGATGCCGAGGGCGATGTAGAGCTGCGGCGACACGGTCTTACCGGTCTGCCCGACCTGGAACTGGTGCGGGTAGTAGCCGGAGTCGACCGCGGCGCGCGAGGCGCCGACGGCGGCACCGAGCGAGTCGGCCAGCTTCTCGACGAGCTCGAAGTTCTCCGCCGAGCCGACGCCACGGCCGCCGGAGACGACGACGCTAGCCTCGGTGAGCTCCGGGCGGTCGCCGCCGACGAGCGGCTCGCGCGCGGTGACGGTGGCCGAGCGGCCCGACGAGGCCGGGACCTCGACCGACTGCTCGGCGCCCGCGCCGTCGGCCTGCTCGATCTCGATCGAGCCGGGGCGCAGCGTGATGACCGGGTGGTCGGTGTTGGCCTTGGCCTCGGCGATGTAGGCGCCGCCGAACACGGAGTGGGTCACGCCGTCGGGCGAGACGCCGACCGCGTCGCCGAGCAGGGCGGAGTCGGTGCGGACGGCGAGCCGGCCCGCGATCTCCTTGCCGTCGGCCGACACCGAGATCAGCACCGCGGCCGGGTTCGCGGACTCGACCAGGGAGGCGAGCACCGCGACCTGCGGGGTGAGGAAGTCGGTGGAGTCGGTCTCGGCGACGTAGATCTTCGCCGCGCCGTGGGCCTTGAGGCCGTCGGCCAGCTTGCCCGCGGTGCCCGCGGCGCCGACGACGACCGCCGACGGCTCGCCGAGGCCGCGCGCGGCCGTCAGCAGCTCGTAGGTGCTCTTCTTGATCTCACCCTCGACGTGGTCGACGAGGACCAGGACCTCAGCCATGGGTTTCTCCTGTTCCTTCGCGGGGTCAGACGAGCTTCTGGGAGACCAGGTACGCGGCGATCTTCGAGCCGCCGTCGCCCTCGTCCTCGACCTTCTCGCCCGCGCTCTTCGGCGGCTTGGGCTGCGAGCTCGTGACCGTGGACAACGCGTTGGCCAGTCCGACCTGCGAGGCGTCGATGCCGGCGTCGGCCAGCGACAGCGTCGAGACGGGCTTCTTCTTGGCCGCCATGATCCCCTTGAACGACGGGTAGCGCGGCTCGTTGATCTTCTCGTTGACCGACACCAGCGCGGGCAGCTCGGCGGTCAGCTTGGTGACGCCGTCGTCGGTCTCGCGGGTGACGTTGACGCTGCCGCCCTCGACGGTGACCTCGCGGGCGTGGGTGAGCGCGGGCACGCCCAGCAGGTCGGCGACCATGGCCGGGACGGCGCCGGAGCGGCCGTCGGAGGCCTCGTTGCCGGCGAGCACGATGTCGTAGCCGCTGTCGACGGAGGAGATCAGCGTGGCCAGCGCCTTGGAGGTCTGGACCGCGCAGGAGCCGTGGAGCGCCTCGTCGGAGAGGTGGACGGCCTTGTCGGCGCCCATCGACAGCGCCTTGCGGATGGCGTCGGTGGCCCGGTCCGGACCCATGGCGACGACGGTCACCTCGGACCCGTCGTTGGCCTCCTTCAGCTGGAGGGCGGCCTCGACGGCGCGCTCGTTGATCTCGTCGAGCACGGCGTCGGTGGCCTCACGGTCCAGGGTGCCGTCCGAGCCGTCGAGCTTGCGTTCGGAGTAGGTGTCGGGCACCTGCTTGATCAGCACGACGATGTTCATCGGACCTCTTCGACCTCCTGCCGGTGCGAGAGCCGTGCCCGTGTGGTGCACGACCCGTACGTCGGACTCCGCCGCCCGGAACGACTCACGGGGCACGGTGTGAACTCTCCGCCGCCATTGTTACCGGCGGGTTCTGGACGGGCAAACGGTCGAGGGGTGAGAGTCCTCACGAATCAGTAAGACATTTGAGCTTTCACAGCGGTTAGACGGCTGTCACGATCCGGCGTCCGAGCCGGGCGTGGCGCACCCGTCAGCGGTACAACGGAGACCTCGCCGGGGCCGTTCCGGCGGACCGACGCAGGCGGGGGTGCCACGTGCTGGTGACCGGCTTCGACGACCGCACGGGCTGCGGATACGTGCTCCGGACGGGCCCGCACACCGCCGACGACGGGTCGGGCAGCACGCTCGTGGAGAACGCCGGCCTCACCGTGCTCGCCACCCCGGAGCTCGCCGTCGCGCTGCGCGACGCGCTGGCCCACAACCCCGTCGCGATGCTCGGGTGGTCGGGCCCGGAGGTGCCGCTCACGCTGGCCGACGACGTGCTGCTCGGCTGGCTCACCCACACCGTCGGAGGGGTCGTGACCGTCGAGGGCGCGCCTGGAGGATCCTCCTAAAGGGGGGTCGGCAGGGCCCACGCGCTTCGTCGCTTCCACGGGTGGTCGCTGCTGTGACCGGGCCGTCATCGTGGGTCGCGTCACAGCCGACCGACGACCCCCTGCGAGGTGCCCGGTGCGCGCCCGTCCCCCCACAACCACGTCGAAGCGGCGTCATCCTGTCGACGAGGTACTGCCCCCCGCGAAGCTCGCCGTGTACGGCTTCCAGCACGTGCTCGCCTTCTACGCCGGCGCCGTCATCGTGCCGATCCTGCTGGCCGGGGCCATCGGGCTGAGCGAGCGCGAGCTCATCCACCTCATCAACGCCGACCTGTTCACCTGCGGCATCGCCTCGATCATCCAGTCCGTCGGGTTCTGGAAGGTCGGCGTCCGGCTGCCGCTGCTCCAAGGCGTCACGTTCACCGCGGTGTCGCCGATGATCGCGATCGGGCTCGCCGCGGGCGGCGGCACCGACGGCCTGCTCGTCATCTACGGCTCGGTGATCGTCGCCGGCCTGTTCACGTTCCTCATCGCGCCCGTGTTCGGGAAGCTGATCCGGTTCTTCCCACCGGTCGTCACCGGGTCGGTCATCACGATCATCGGGCTCGCCCTGCTCCCCGTGGCCGCGGCCGACGCCGTCGGCGGGGCCGCCGACCCGCACCCCGAGGACTGGCGCAACCTCGCGTTCGCCCTCGGCACGCTGGCGCTGATCGTCGTCATCCAACGAGTGTTCCGCGGGTTCATGGCCACGGTCGCCGTCCTGATCGGGCTGGTCGCGGGCACCCTCGTCGCCTGGGCCACCGGGTTCGCCACGTTCTCCTCGGTCGCCGAGTCGTCCTGGTTCGGCGTCACGACGCCGTTCTTCTTCGGCATCCCCAAGTTCGGTCTCGCCGCGATCGTCTCGATGATCGTCGTCATGCTGATCACCGCCGTGGAGACGACCGGTGACGTGTTCGCGACCGGGGAGATCGTCGACAAGCGGGTCGGGCGCAACGACGTCACCCGCGCCCTGCGCGCCGACGGACTGGCCACCACGCTCGGCGGCGTCCTCAACTCGTTCCCGTACACGTGCTTCGCCGAGAACGTCGGCCTCGTCCGGCTGACCCGGGTGAAGAGCCGCTACGTCGTCGCCGCGGCCGGCGTGATCATGATCCTGATCGGGTTGGTGCCCAAGGCGGGCGCGGTCGTCGCGGGCATCCCGCACCCGGTGCTCGGCGGTGCCGCGCTGGCCATGTTCGCCACGGTCGCCGTCGTCGGGTTCCAGACGCTCTCGCGCGTCGACTTCCACGACCACCGCAACGTCGTCATCGTCGCCTCCAGCGTGGGCCTGGCCATGTTCGTGACGGCCCAGCCCGACGTCGCGAAGGCCCTGCCCGGCTGGGCACAGATCGTCTTCGGGTCCGGCATCACGCTGGGCAGCATCACCGCGATCGTGCTGAACATCGTGTTCCACCACATCGGACGCGGCCGCGGCCCGGCCGTCGCCGGCACGCCCGGCGAGGGCTCGGTCCGGCTCGAGGAGGTCAACCGGATGAGCCGCGACGAGTTCGTCGCGACGTTCGGCCGGCTGTTCCAGGGCGAGACCGCCGTCGTCGGGCACGCCTTCGACCGCAGGCCCTTCGCCGACACCGACGCCCTGCGCACGGCGTTCCAGGAGGCGCTGTTCGCCGCGCCGCGGGAGGAGCAGCGCGCGCTCATGGCCGAGTACCCGGACCTGGGCGGGCTCGACATCGACGAGGACTCCGAGCGCGACCAGTCCAGCGCCGGGCTGACGCGGCTCGCCGACGAGGACCAGCAGGAGTTCGAGACGCTCGCCGCCACCTACCGCGAACGGTTCGGCATCCCGCTCATCGTGTGCGTCCGCGACGCGCACAACCGCGACCACATCCTGCGCGACGGTGCCCTGCGGCTGACCAACTCGCCGGCCCAGGAGCACGCGGCGGCGCTCATCGAGATCGCGAAGGTGGCCAACCACCGGTTCGCCGACCTCGTCGCCGACGCCAACCCCATCCACAGTGCACGGACCTCGTGGACGCACTCGCGATGACTCTCCAGCTGTTCAACGACCTGTCCTCCGCGGAGGCCGAGCGCGTGCTGCTGGCGTGCTGCTCGGCCCCGCGCTGGGCCCGGGTCGTCGCCGCCCGGCGGCCCTTCCCGTCGGTCGACGCGTTGCAGGCCGCCGCCGCGGACGCGTTGCGCGACAGCGATCTCGACGACGCGCTCGACGGCCATCCCCGCATCGGGGACCGGGTCTCCTCCGGCGACTCGGCCCGGGAGCAGGCCGCGGTGTCGGCCGCGGGCGACGAGGTGCGCGACGCCCTGGCACTGGGCAACCGCGCCTACGAGGCCCGGTTCGGGCACGTGTACCTGGTGTGCGCCAGCGGGCGCAGCGCCGAGGACCTGTTGGCGACGTTGCAGGCGCGGCTGGCCAACGACCCCGCCACCGAGCGCAAGGTCGCCCTCGGGGAGCTGGCCGACATCAACCGGCTGCGTCTCGCCCGGCTGGTGGCGTCGTGAGCCTGTCGACGCACGTCCTCGACGCGGCCACGGGTGCTCCGGCGGCCGGCCTCACGGTCTCGCTCGACGGGGTCTCCCGTACGACCGATGCCGACGGCCGGGCCCGCTTCGACTCCGATGTGGCGCCCGGCACCCGGCGGCTGGTGTTCGACACCGGCGCCTGGTTCGGCGACCGGCCCCACTTCCACCCCGAGGTCGTCGTGACCTTCACCGTCACCGACCCGGCGGCACACCTGCACGTGCCGCTGCTGTTGTCCCCCTTCGCCTACTCGACCTACCGCGGGAGCTGACACCCATGACCATCACCCTGGGCACGAACCAGTACGGCAAGGCCGAGAACCGCGTCGTCCGCATCTACCGCGACAGCGCCCGCCACGAGATCCGCGACGTCACCGTGTCGACGTCGCTGCGCGGCGACTTCACCGCCGCCCACCTCGAGGGCGACCAGGCCCGGGTGCTGCCGACCGACACCCAGAAGAACACCTGCTACGCCTACGCCAAGGAGAAGGGCCTGCGCGAGATCGAGCGCTACGGCCTCGACCTGGCCCGGCACTTCGTCGGCGACGTCTCATCGGTGACGGGAGCCCGGGTCGCGGTGGACGAGCTGTTCTGGGACCGCGTCGAGGTCGGCGGGCAGGGTCACGACCACACCTGGGTACGGCGCGGCCCCGAGGTGCGCACCACCGTCGTCACCGTCGACGAGACCGGCGAGCGGGTCGTGTCGGGCCTTCGCGATCTCGTGCTGCTGAAGTCCACGGGTTCGGAGTTCGCGGGCTTCCTCACCGACGGGTACACGACCCTCGCCGAGACCCACGACCGGATCATGTCGACGTCGCTGGCCGCGACCTGGCGCTACTCGCGCACTTCGTTCGGGGACGGCGACCTGGACTGGGACAAGGTGTGGGGCGACGTGCGCCGCATCCTGCTGGAGCAGTTCGCGCTGGTGCACTCCAAAGCGCTGCAGCAGACGTTGTGGGAGATGGGCCGCGCCGCGCTCGAGGCGCACCCGGAGATCGCCGAGCTCTCGCTGTCGGCGCCGAACAAGCACCACTTCGTCGTCGATCTCTCGCCGTTCGGGCTGGAGAACCCGAACGAGGTCTTCCACGCGGCGGACCGGCCGTACGGCTTGATCGAGGCCACGGTCACGCGGTCCTGAGGTAGCGACGGCGGTCACTGCACGCCGTCCTCACCCGGACGGCGCAGGCGTGCCCTGATCGGACCAGAACCGTTCGGGAACGAGCGGTGAACGGGTGACACATCGCGGTCCACCCGTAACGTTGCGCGTACGTCCCACCGACCCTCACACCAGCCGTATCACGCGGCGACGGGCGAGGAGGGACCAGTCGTGGGCGACCGAACGGCGATCGGGGGCCGAGCGCGGCGGATCTCGCCTGCCGCGGTCGCGGTGTCCGCGCTGGTGGGCCTGGTGGTCGGGCAGTCGTTCGGCAACGCGCGCGCCCACCGTGGCGAGGCGCGGCTCGGCGCGATCCTCGACGACGCGGGCCGGCTCGACCTCGGGACGGGCCGGATCACCGACGCGGCGGGGCGCCCGCGCGGCATCGTCGACCTCGACGGGGCGGTGCGGGACCGCAGCGGCCGCCGGCTGGGTGTCTACGACGACGCCTCGGCGACCTTCCGCGACACCGCGGACCGCGCAGTCGCCGGGGTCGACGAACGGACGGGCCGCATCCGCCGCTGACCCGGTCCGCCGAGACCAACGCCAGTGCTGTTCCGGCGCGGCCGGGCAGCACTCCTGTTGGTCTCGGTGACGGAGCCGCTCTCGATGCAGCGGGTGATCGCATGCGCAACGGTCCCGCACCGATCCGGCACGGGCGGGGCGGGCGGCGCGGCAGGGTGCGCCCGTGCTGCTCGACGAGCCCTTCCGCGCGAGCGCGGCGATCGCCGCAGGGCTGGTGACCCGGCCGCAGCTGCGCGGGCCGCGATACCTGCGGCTGTTCCCCGACGTGTACGTCCACGTCGGCGATCGGCCTCCCGACCTGCTGCTGCGCTCGCTCGGTGCCGCGCGGCTGGTCGCCGGGCGCGGGGTACTCGGGGGCTGGTCGGCGGCGACGCTGCTCGGTGCCGACGCCGCTCCCCGCGACGCACCGGCCGAGGTCGTCGTGACACGGGAGCAGCGGACCCACCCGGGCCTGCTGGTCCGCCGCGGTGCGGTGCCGGCCGCCGAGACGTGGAGCGCCCACGGCTGCCCGGTCACCTCTCCCCTGCGCACGGCCTACGACCTCGCACGACGGCTCCCGCTCGTCGAGGCCGTCGTCGCGGTGGACGCCCTCGGGCGGGTGCCCGCGGCGCGATTCGTCCCGGCTGATCTCCTGGCTCGTAGGGAGATCGGCGCCCGGGGCTGTCGCCGGCTCGACCGCGTCGCCGAGCTCGCCGACCCGCGGGCGGAGTCCCCCATGGGGACGCGCACCCGGCTGATGCTGGTCCTCGCGGGGCTGCCGGCGCCGGAGGTGCAGTACGTGCTGCGCGAGGCGAACGGTCGGTTGGTCGCCCGCTTCGACCTCGCCTATCCCTCCGCTCGGCTGGCCATCGAGTACGACGGCGCGGGCCACGACGTGTTCGGGCAACGCGGCCTCGGCTACGACGACCGCCGCCGCGACCTGCGCACCGGCGCCCTCGGCTGGCGCACCATCCGCCTCACCGCGACGGACCTGGGTCCGCGCCGTGCGGAGGTGATCGCCGCCATCCGCGCCCACCTCCGCTCGCCGAGACCGACGTGAGTGCTGTTC
Source organism: Pseudonocardia sulfidoxydans NBRC 16205 (assembly GCF_007989085.1). Taxonomy (GTDB): domain Bacteria; phylum Actinomycetota; class Actinomycetes; order Mycobacteriales; family Pseudonocardiaceae; genus Pseudonocardia; species Pseudonocardia sulfidoxydans. Next base: position 43,196 of record NZ_BJVJ01000016.1, on the reverse strand, counting down.
TCGGTGTCTCGAGCAGCACTCCTGTTGGTCTCGGCGGGCGGGTGCGCGGGGTCAGCGGGCACGCAGGGCCAGGTAGACGTCGACGCGGTCGGTGAGCGTCGACAGGTCGCGCGCGGTGAGCTCCTCGACCCGCCCGATCCGGTACCGCACGGTGTTGACGTGCAGGTGCAGCCGCGCGGCGGTGCGGCTCCAGGACCCGGAGCAGTCGAGGAACGCCTCCAGCGTCTCGACGAGCCCGGCCCCGGTCCGGTCGTCGTAGGCGAGGACGGGGTCCAGGACGCTCGCGGCGAACGCCTGCCGCACCTCGTCGGGGACGGCGGCGAGCAGCGCGACGTGGGAGGTCACGTCGGCGGCGGCGACGACGTGCAGCAGGCCGGGGCGGCCGTGGGCGAGGTCGCGGGCGTGGTGGGCCTCGCGCAGCGCACCGGCGAGCGCCCCGGGTTCGGTGGGCCGGCTGGTGCCGACGACGAGCGGCGCGGGCAGCCCCGGTTCGAGCCGGCGCAGCGCGACGTCGTCGACGGGTCCCGGGACGACCGCGACCGCGGTCCCGTCGAGCACGCCGACGATGCCGGGGCAGTCCGCGTCGAGCAGGATCGCGCGCGCCGTCTCGGCCAGGTCGGGGCGTTCGGGGAAGCCGGCGACGACGACCGTCAGCGGCCCGGTCGCGCGCAAGCCGGCCTGGCGCAGCCGGACCGCGGTCTCGGGCCGGGCGCCCGCGCCACCGGCGAGGAGGGCGACGGCGTCGTCGGCGATCCCGGACGCGATCCGCTGCCCTTCGTTGCGGCGGGCGCGGTCGAGCGCGGCGATGGCGACCAGCTCGCCGACGGCGTCGGCGACCTCGGACTCCCAGCCGTCGAACCGGCCCTCGGCGGCGACGAACCACGAGGTCACCCGCGGGCCGGAGCCGACGGCGAGCAGCGAGCAGCCCTCCGCGACGGCGGGCAGCCGGGGGGCGGTGAGGTACGTCGAGACCAGTGCGTCGGGGTCGGGGACGGGTGGTCCCGCGACGAGGCGCCCACCGGCCGACAGCACCCGGCACCGCACGCCGGTCGCGTCGGAGACCTGGGCGACGAGCTCGTCGAGCCCCGCTCCCCCGGCGACGGCACTCAGCAGCTCGCGCTGGCGGCCGAGGGTGTGCGCGAGGCGGTCGCCGCGGGCGGCGGTGACGGCGCCGACGACGACCTCGGTCAGCGTCCCGAAGGACGTCTCCTCGGGGACGGCGATCAGCGGGACGTCGTGGCGGCGGCAGGCCTGCACGAGGTCGTCGGGGACGGTGTGGAAGACGGCCTCCCCCGCCGCGAGGGCGGCCGCCCCGGCCCCGGCGATCGCGGAGACGAACCGTTCGCTGTCGGTGGGGTCGTTGCGCCACACCAGCCCGCTGATGACGAGCTCGCCCCCGGACAGGTAGCGGGCGGGGTCGATGAGGTCGGTGGTGTAGACCCACCGGACGCCGCGGTCGAGATCGGCCTGCGCGCCGTGGAGCAGGCGCAGGTGCAGGCCGGGGTGCGCGAGCAGGTCACGCAGGAACATTGGAGGAACGTACAAGACCGGGGCGTGACGTGGGCCACCGATTCGTGGCGACGGCGAATTGTCCGCAGGTCACAGCCGGGCTGTACTCGACGGCATGGACTTCCTGGCACCGAGCACGTGGGCAGAGGCCCTCGCGGCGAAGGCGGAGCGGCCCGACGCGCTGCCGGTCGCCGGTGGCACCGACGTCATGGTGGAGATGAACTTCGACCACCGGCGTCCGGGTGCGCTGCTGGACCTGACGCGCGTCGCCCCACTCGGGGAGTGGGCGTTCGACGACGGCCGGGTCCGGCTCGGCGCCGGCGTCACGTATGCGCGGGTCATCGCCGAGCTGGGGTCGACACTGCCCGGCCTCGCCATGGCCTCGCGGACGGTCGGGTCGCCGCAGATCCGCAACCGCGGCACCGTCGGCGGAAACCTCGGCGCGGCGTCTCCCGCCGGTGACTCGCACCCGGCGCTGCTGGCCGCCGACGCGGTCGTCGAGGTCGAGTCGGCGGCGCGCGGGGTCCGGCACGTGCCGGTCGCCGACTTCTACACCGGTGTGAAGCGCAACGCCCTGGAGCAGGACGAGCTCATCTCAGCGGTGCTGATCGCGCCGCCCTCGGGACCGCAGCAGTTCTGCAAGATCGGTACCCGCAACGCGATGGTGATCGCGGTGTCCGCCTTCGGGTTCGCGCTGCACCCCGACCGCCGGGCGGTGGGGACGGGCATCGGTTCGGCCGCCCCCACACCGCGCCGGGCCACCGACGCGGCCGCGTTCCTCGCGGGCGAGCTGGAGGCCGCCGGGCTGTGGGAGTCGCGCGCCGCGCTGCCCGAGGGGCTGGCCGCGGAGTTCGGCCGCAAGGTTCGCGACGCCGCCGCCCCGATCGACGACGTGCGCGGCACCGCCGCGTACCGCCTGCACACGCTCTCGGTGATGGCGCGCCGCGCCGCCACCTGGGCCTGGGACGAGCACCGGAGGGCCGCCTGATGCGGATCGAACTGACGGTCAACGGCGAACGCCACGAGGCCGACGACGTGTGGGAGGGCGAGAGCCTGCTCTACGCGCTGCGCGAGCGGCTCGGCCTGCCGGGCTCGAAGAACGCCTGTGAGCAGGGCGAGTGCGGGTCCTGCACCGTCTACATGGACGGGGTGCCGGTGTGCTCGTGCCTGGTCGCGGCGGGCCAGGCGCAGGGGCGCGACGTCACGACGGTCGAGGGGCTCGCCGGCGACGACGGCCTCGACCCGGTGCAGCAGGCGTTCGTCGAGTGCGGCGCGGTGCAGTGCGGGTTCTGCACGCCGGGCTTCCTCGTCTCGACCCACGACCTGTTGGCGCGCAACCCGCGTCCGAGTGACCCCGAGATCCGGGAGGCGTTGGCGGGGAACCTGTGCCGGTGCACCGGCTACGAGAAGATCCTCGACGCGGTGCGGACGGCGGCACACTCATGATCATCGAAGGCGTACACGTCGTCACGGTGACGGGCTCGGAGTTCCGCGATGGCCACGTGGTCGTCGAGGGAAACCGGATCACCGCGGTCGGCCCTGGACCGGCGCCGGTTCCCGGAGAGCGGATCGACGCCCGCGGCTGCCTGCTCACCCCCGGCTTCGTCAACACCCACAACCACCTCTATCAGTGGGTCACCCGCGGCCTGGCCGTCGACGCCACGCTGTTCGAGTGGCTCACCACGCTCTACCCGGTGTGGGCGGGCATCGACGAGCACGCCGTGCACACCGGCGCCACCGGTGCCCTGGCCCAGCTGGCGCTGACCGGCTGCACCACCGCGGCCGACCACCACTACGTCTTCCCCCGCGAGGGCGGCGACGTGCTCGGCGCCGAGATCCGCGCCGCCGCCGACGTCGGCCTGCGCTTCCACGCCACCCGCGGCTCGATGGACCTGGGCCGCAAGGACGGCGGCCTGCCGCCCGACCATGTCGTCGAGGACCGCGACGCGATCCTCACCGCGTCGGCGGAGGCCGTGCGCCGCTGGCACGACCCGTCGCCGGACGCGATGCTGCGGATCGCGCTCGCGCCGTGCTCGCCGTTCTCGGTGACCGGTTCGTTGATGCGCGAGTCCGCTGACCTGGCGCGACGCCTCGGGGTGCTCATGCACACCCACCTCGCCGAGACCGTCGACGAGGAGGAGTTCTGCCGCGAGCGGTTCGGCTGCTCGCCGCTCGAGTACGTCGAGAGCCTCGGCTGGACCGGCGAGGACGTCTGGTTCGCCCACGGCATCCACTTCGACGACGCCGAGGTCAAGAAGGTCGGCGCCACCGGGAGCGGGGTGGCGCACTGCCCGTCGTCCAACGCGCGGCTCGGCGCCGGCATCTGCCGCACCCGCGATCTGCGCGACGCCGGGGCCCGGGTCGGGCTGGGTGTCGACGGCGCCGCCTCCAACGAGGCCGGCAGCCTCCTGGAGGAGGCCCGGCACGCGCTGCTGTTCGCCCGCGCGGTGGGCGGTCCGACGGCGCTGACGGTCCGCGACTCGTTGGAGCTGGCGACGATCGGCGGCGCCTCCGTGCTCGGCCGCGCGAACGAGATCGGGTCGATCGAACCGGGCAAGCTCGCCGACCTCGCGCTGTGGCGCATCGACGGCCTCGGCCACGCCGACGTCGCCGATCCCGTTGCGGCCCTTGTCCTCGGCAGCCCACCGCCGCTGGAGCTGCTGCTCGTCGACGGACGTCCGGTCGTGGAGCGCGACCGCGTCGTCACCGTCGACACCTCTGCTGTTGCGCGCGAGTGCGCCGCCGTACACGAGACCCTGTTGGAGAAGGCGTCATGACCTCGACCGAGACCCGCACCACCGGGAAGATCGGCGACTCCCCCCTTCGTCCCGACGGCACGCTCAAGGTCACCGGCGAGTTCGCCTACTCGTCCGACCTCTGGCACGACGACATGTGCTGGGGCGTCACGCTGCGCAGCCCGCACCCGCACGCCCGCATCCACGGCATCGACGTCTCCGCGGCGCTCGCCCTCCCCGGCGTCCACGCGGTGCTCACCCACGCAGATGTACCGGGACTGAACCGGGTCGGGCTGGAGCACCTCGACCAGCCCGCGCTCGCCGAGGACGTCGTCCGCTACCAGGGCGAACCCGTCGCCCTCGTCGCCGCCGACCACCCCGAGACGGCGCGCCGCGCCGCGAAGCGGATCGTCGTCGACTACGAGGAGCTGCCCGCGCTGACCGACCCGCGCCGGGCCCTCGACGAGGGTGTCCCGCAGGTCCAGCCCGGCGGGAACCTGGTGCGCGAGCTGACGATCCGCCGCGGCGACCCTGCGCCGCAGGCCCCGGTCGTCGTCGCGCTCGACTTCGAGGTCGGCATGCAGGACCAGGCCTTCCTCGGCCCGGAGTCCGGCCTCGCCGTGCCCGACGGCGAAGGCGGGCTCGACCTCTACGTCGCGACGCAGTGGCTCCACGTCGACCAGCAGCAGGTCTGCCGCGTGCTCGACCTGCCGCCCGACCGGGCCCGGCTGCACCTCGCCGGCGTCGGCGGCGCGTTCGGCGGCCGCGAGGACCTCTCGATCCACGTCCACGCCTGCCTGCTCGCCCTGCACACCGGCAAGCCGGTGAAGATGAGCTACGCCCGCGACGAGTCGTTCTTCGGCCACGTCCACCGGCACCCGGCGTGGCTGCGCTACGAGTTCGGCGCGTCCGAGGAGGGCAGGCTCGCCTACGCCAAGGCGGACATCCTGTTCGACGGCGGCGCCTACGCCTCGTCGACCACCGCCGTCGTCGGCAACGGCGGCACCCTGGGCCTGGGCCCGTACAACATCCCGTCCGTGACCGTCGACGCGCGCGGCGTCTACACCAACAACCCGCCCTGCGGGGCCATGCGCGGCTTCGGCTGCGTGCAGGCCGCGTTCGCCCACGAGGCCCTGATGGACGAGCTGGCCGACCGCGTCGGCGTCGACCGCGTCGAGATCCGGGCGCTCAACGGCATGCGCGACGGCGACCTCAACATCACCGGCCAGCTGATCGACTCCGCCGCGCCGGTCGCCGAGCTGATCCGCACCGTGCGCGACCTGCCGCTGCCCGCTTCGCCCGAAGGCGAGCGCGACATCCGCGACCTGCCCGGCGGCGCGTCGAACACCACGCACGGCGAGGGCGTCGTCCGCGGCATCGGGTACGCCGTCACGTACAAGAACGTCGGCTTCTCCGAGGGTTTCGACGACTACTCGACAGCCCGCGTCCGCCTGGAGCTGACCGGCGGCGAGCCCGTCGCGACCGTCCACACCGCGGCCGCGGAGGTCGGGCAGGGCCTGATCACCGTCGAGCAGCAGATCTGCCGCACCGAGCTGGGCGTCGACCGGGTCGTGGTGCACCCCAAGAACACCTTCGTCGGCTCCGGCGGGTCGACGTCGGCGTCGCGCCAGACCTACGTGACCGGTGGCGCGGTGAAGGCGGCGTGCGAGGCGGTCCGGGCGGCGGTCCTGCGTCTCGCGTCCGCCCGGCTCGGGGTCGGCGGCCTCCGTCTCGACGGCGACAAGATCGTCTCCGCGTCGGGCGAGGTGCTCGCCTCGCTCGCGGACGTGCTGGGCGCCGAGGCGGTCGAGGAGACGGTCGAGTGGCACCACCGGCCCACCGAGGAGATCGACCCCGAGACCGGCCAGGGCAACGCCCACGTCCAGTACGCCTTCTCCGCCCACCGCGCGGTCGTCGACGTCGACGTCGAGCTCGGCCTGGTCAAGGTCGTCGCGCTGGACACGGCCCAGGACGTCGGCAAGGCGATCAACCCCGACGCCGTCGTCGGCCAGATCCAGGGCGGCAGCGCCCAGGGCATGGGCCTGGCGCTGATGGAGGAGATCGTCGTGACCGACGGGAAGGTGCGCAACCCGTCGTTCACCGACTACCTGATCCCGACGATCCTCGACATGCCGCCTATGCAGGTGAAGGTCCTGGAGTACGCCGACCCGCACGCCCCCTACGGCGTCCGCGGCGTCGGCGAGCCCCCGACGATCTCGAGTGGCCCGGCAGTGGCCGCGGCGATCCGCGCGGCGACGGGCAAGGCCCTCCGCCGCGTCCCCGTCCGCCCGGAGCACATCACCCTGTGAGCGGCGATAGTCGCTATCGCGACTATCGCCGCTCACGACCCCTGACCTGCACGTTCGTCGTCCCGAGGGAGGACCCGAAGTGCCCCGCATGTTCCTGAACGGCACGGCGATGGCCGGCGGTGCCGATCACCACCTGGTCGGCGGCGCCCCGCTCGTCACCGCGACGACGACGGCGAAGCGCTACCGGTTCCACGCCGTCGGCGGGGCCTACCCGGCGCTGGAGGACGTGGGCCCGGACCAGGGCGCGGCCGTGCGGGGCGAGGTGTACGAGCTGTCCTACGAGCAGCTGCGCGAGGTACTCCTGCCCGGCGAACCGGCCGGGCTGGAGCTCGGGGTCATCGAGCTGGCCGACGGGAGCGGGTCGCTGGCGATGATCCTGCGGCGCTCGTGGGACGACGCGCCCGAGCTGACCGACATCTCCGACCTCGCGAGCTGGCGGGCCTTCAAGGAGCAGTCGTGATCGTCCTGCGGGCGCGGCGGGTTCTCGTCGACGGGGTGCTGCGGCCCGCCGCCGTGCTTGTCGACGGGTCGCGGATCGCCGCCGTCGGACCCCGTGACGTCGTCGTTCCGGGGGCGCAGGAGATCACGCTTGCCGACGACGAGGTGCTGCTGCCGGGGCTCGTCGACACCCACGTGCACGTCAACGAGCCCGGCCGCACCGAGTGGGAGGGCTTCGCGTCCGCGACCCGGGCGGCCGCGGCGGGCGGGGTGACGACGATCGTCGACATGCCGTTGAACTCTCTCCCGCCGACCATCGACGTGCCTGCTCTCGAGACGAAACGGGCAGCGGCGCAGGGACAATGCCACGTCGACGTCGCGTTCTGGGGCGGAGCCGTGCCGGGGAACGAGCGCGAGCTGCGCCCGCTGCACGAGGCCGGCGTCGTCGGGGTGAAGTGTTTCCTCGTCGACTCCGGGGTGCCCGAGTTCCCGCCGCTGCCCGATCCCCGCCCGGCGCTGCGCGCCCTCGCGGAGTTCGACGGGCTGCTCATCGCCCACGCCGAGGACGGCGCGCTCATCCGCCCGGCTTCCGGCCGTCGTTATGCGGACTTCGTCGCCTCCCGGCCCCGCGCGTCGGAGGACTCCGCGATCGCGTCGTTGTTGGCCGCCGCCCGCTCGACCGGCGCCCGGGTCCACGTGGTGCACCTCTCCTCGGCCGCCGCGCTGCCCCTGCTCGCGGCCGCCCGCGAGGACGGGGTGCGCGTCACCGTCGAGACCTGCCCGCACTACCTCGCGCTCACCGCCGAGGAGGTGCCCGACGGCGACACCCGATTCAAGTGCTGCCCGCCCGTGCGCGAGGCCGGAAACCGTGACGCTCTGTGGCAGGGACTCGTCGACGGCACGATCGACATGGTCGTGTCCGACCACTCCCCCTGCACCCCCGACCTCAAGCGCATCGAGGACGGCGACTTCGGCACCGCCTGGGGTGGGATCGCCTCCCTGCAGATCGGGCTTCCCGTCGTGTGGACCGAGGCGCGGGCGCGCGGGATCGCGTTGGCCGACGTCGTGACCTGGATGTCGCGGCGCCCCGCAGATCTCGTCGGTCTGACACACAAGGGGCGTATCGAACCCGGTGCCGACGCCGACCTCACCGTCTTCGCGCCCGACGCGACCTTCACCGTCGGGCCCCTGCACCACCGCAACCCGATCACCCCCTACGCGGGCCGGACGCTGCACGGCGCCGTCCGCGCGACCTGCCTGCGCGGCGCACCGATCACCGACGGTGACGCGCCGCGCGGCCGGCTCCTGAGCAGAGAGGACGCCCGTGTCTGACTTCCGGCTCCTGCCCAACCTGGCCCGCCGCGACGTCGGCGGCGCCGTCGTCTCCGCCAACGACGAGGCCTTCGCGACCCGCGAGAACCTCATCACCCCGGGCCCCGCCGTCTTCGACCCGTCGACGTTCGGGCCCAAGGGCAAGGTCTACGACGGCTGGGAGACCCGCCGCCGCCGCGAGCCCGGCCACGACGAGGCGCTGATCCGGCTCGGGGCGCCCGGGGTGGTGCGCGGGATCGTCGTCGACACGGCGTGGTTCACGGGCAACTACCCGCCCGAAGCAGCGGTCGACGGGCTCGTCGGCGAGACCTGGGTACCGCTCGTACGGCGCTCGCCGATCAAGGGCGACACCGAGAACGTCTTCGACGTGGCCTGCGACGAGCGCATCACCCACGTGCGGCTGCGCATCTTTCCCGACGGTGGGGTGGCGCGGCTGCGAGTACACGGTCACGCGCTCCCGGACCCCGCGCTCCTGGAAGCGCTCGGCACGGTCGACCTCGCCGCGATCGAGAACGGCGGCCGCGTCACGGCCTGCTCCAACCTCTTCTACAGCTCGCCGCAGAACCTGCTACTCCCCGGACCGGCGCGGAGCATGGGAGAAGGGTGGGAGACGGCGCGGCGTCGCGACGACGGCAACGACTGGGTCGAGCTCGCCCTCGCCGGGCCCGCGGTCGTGCGGGTCGCGGAGCTCGACACGAGCTGGTTCCTGCACAACGCTCCAGCGTCGGCGTCGCTGCGGGGCCGCCTCTCCGACTCCGAGGAGTGGCGGCCGCTGCTACCCCGCACACCCCTGGAGCCCGACACCCGGCACCGCGTCGTCCTCCCCGAGTCGGGTCCGGTGACGCAGGTCCGGATGGACGTCTTCCCCGACGGCGGGATGGCCCGCCTCCGCCTCCACGGCTCCTTCGCGTAGTCGCCGCGGCGGGTTGTTTTCCCGCAGGTCAGGCCTTGTGAGTGGCGATAGTCGCGATAGCGACTATCGCCACTCACAGGGGTACGGTCGGGCCGCAGGTGAGTCCGCGCTGCCGCAGCAGCGGCATGACGTTCGTTCCGAACGACAGGATCGACTGGCGGTTGGGCGCCCCGACGATCTGCACCTCGTCGCATCCGATGTTGACGAGCTCCTCGATGCGGTCCGCGATCTCCTCGTGGCTGCCGACGAACGCCGGGGGCATCCCCGACCGGACCAGCATCGGTCCGATCCAGAGGTTCGGGCCGACGACGGCTCGGCCGTCGTCGGAACCACTCCAGGCGCCCGTGAGCCGTTGCCGGGCGGCCGACCCGTTCACGCCCGCGGTCGTGAACGCCGAGCGGGCCGTGGCCAGCTCGGCCATGTCGACGCCGTCCATCATCGCGTCGGCCGCGGCCCACGCCTCGGCGCTCGTCTCCCGGCTGACGACGCCGAAGCAGAGCGCGGTACGGACGGTCCGACCCTGGTCGGCCGCGAACCGCCGCACCCGGTCCAGGCGCTCGGCCGTCATCTCGAGCGGCTCGACGTAGGACAGGTAGACGTCGGCGTGCTCGGCGGCGAAGCGTTGCGACTGTTCGGAGGAGCCGCCGTAGTAGATGGTCGGGGGCGGGGTGAAGGGCGCCACGGACGCCTCCCGGACCCGGTGGTAGTGCCCCTCGAACGTGAACGGCCGGCCGCTCCAGGCGCCCCGCATGATCGTCAGGAACTCGCCCGCCTGGTCGAGCCGCTCCGCCTTGTCGCTCCAGTCGCCGTAGCGCTGCGAGGTCGGTCCCGGAACCCCGGGCGTGACGTTGAGGAGCAACCTGCCGCCGGAGAAGCGCTGGAAGGTCGCGACCATCTGGGCCGCGAGCACCGGCGTGAGCAACCCGGGGCGGAAGGCGACCATGAACCCGAGGCGCCGGGTCGCTGTCATGAGCGCGGCGGCGGTGACCCACGCGTCCTCGCACGTGTGGCCGGTCGGCACCAGGACCGAGGTCACCCCCATCTCCTCGGCGGTCTGCGCGGTCGCGACGAGGTGCTCGAGGGTGGGGTCGACGTAGGTCGACCCCACGGTCGCGTCCGTGCGGGACACGCCGGGTCCCGCGTTGCGGGCGGTCGCGACGTGGTCGACGAAGCGTGCGGACTCGCCCGACGTCGGCACGTAGCCGTGGACGGCCAGGGACATCTGTGGACCTCCGGGTTCTGTCACGTCACGTAGGCTGCGGTGCGGTTCTCGACCGCACCGAAGACGACCGCGACGACGTAGCTGATCACCGCGAGCGCAACGACCACGGCGTAGTAGGCCGGGATGTCGAAGAAGCCCGACGCGTTCACGATCTGCGCGCCGAGACCTTCCGACGACAGGAACATCTCGCCGACGATCACCCCGATCAGTGCGCGCCCCGCCGCGATGCGCACGCCCCCGGACAGGGTGGCCAGCGACCCGGGCAGGACGATCCTGAGGAACCTGGCGGGCCGCGATGCCGTGTACACGGCGCCGACGCGCAGCAGCGCCGCATCGACCTCCTGGAAAGCGGTCACAGTGCTGGTGATCATGGTCGGCGTGGCGGTGACGACCCCCAGCGCGAGCACGCTCCAGAACCCGTACCCGAGCAGGACCACGAGGAACGCGAAGTAGGTGACGATCGGCACGCTGAGGGCGAGGCTGATCAGGGGCTCGACACTTCGGTGCACCGACGGCACCAGACCGGGTGTCGCGCCGAGCGCGATGCCGAGCAGCACCGCCAGCGCGAAGCAGACGACGAATGTCCCCGACGTGCGCAGCACGTGGTCGCCGAGCGAGCCCTCCGTGAGCCCGCGGACGACGGCGTCGAGCACCGCGGTGGGCGTCGGCAGGACGAACGGGTTGACCAGCCCCGGGTAGGTCAGCAGCGCCCACAGTCCGATGACGACCAGTGCCCCGGCCAGCTGGTGACGCAGCACTCTCGACCTGGTCACGACGCTCCTCCCAACCGCCGGTGCGCCGCCGAGATCCCCTGCACGACGACGGTCCCGACGGCCCCGATCACCAGCGCCGCGACGATGAGCCGGGACGGGTCGATACTGGTGCGCCCGAGCGCGATCCACCGGCCGAGACCCGCGACGGGGTTGAAGACCTCCGTGACGACGACGCCGAGCAGCGCCCGAGAGAACCCGAGCCGCAGCCCGAGCGCGAGGTGGGGCAGGCTCGCCGGGACGAGGATCTTCGTCCAGAGCGCGCTCCGTCCGAACGCCAGGCTCTGCGCCACCTGGATCATGGTCGGCGAGACCTGCCGGACGCCGGTCATCACGAACAACGCGATCGGCACGACGGCGGACAGGAACCCGATCACCGATTTCGCGACGCCCCCGACGCCGACCGCGAGGATCACGATGGGGATGAACGCGATTCGCGGCATGCTGTTGAGCACCACCAGCTGCCATTCGAACGTCCACCGCAGCCGTTCGCTGCGACCGAGGGCCAACCCGATCAGCTCGCCGACGACGATGGCGAACACCACCGCGACCAGCAGCGTGGCGAACGTGCTGACCGTGTCCCGCAGCAGCGCCCCCGACCCGAGCATCTCCCAGGCCGCGGCCACGACCCGGACCGGGCTGGAGAGCAGGCGCGGGTCGATCAGCCCGGTCCAGGCCCCCAGCTGCCACACGGCCAGCAGGACGAGGAGGACCGCGCCGGAGACCCACGGTCCGGGCCGGAGCCCCGCGAACCGGCGTCGGTCCGGGCGAGCGGGTGGGCCGGTGGCCGCGGACCGGTGAGGGGTGTCGACCGACCGCATCAGCGTCGCAGCTCCGGCACGAACGAACCGATGACCGCGGTCGGGTCCGTCGCGGTGATCTCGCCCTGGTCGATGGCGAACTGGGTGACGACGCGCATCGCCTCCTCGGAGTACCCGTCGCGGGCGAGCCCTTCGCGGTACTCCTTCATCGCCGCGAGGTGGTAGGGACGGTCGTCGGCCGAGATCGTGTAGTACTTCGACAGGACGTCGACGACCTGCTCGTCGCTGTGCTCGAGGATCCACTGCCGCGCGGCGCGGTCCGCCCGCACCAGGGCGGCGACGGTGTTGGGGCTCTTGTCGTAGAGGTCCTGGGTGACGGCGTAGACCTCGAGCGGGAACCGGTCCAGGCCGTAGTCGGCGATCTTGCCGATCTCGGACATGCCTTCCTGCTCCAACCGCTTCGCCGTGGCGGCGGTGGACGCGACGGCGTCGAGCTGCCCCGCGAGCAGCGCCTGGGCCCGGGCGGTGGTGTCGCCCGCTGCCTGGAACTTGAGGCTCTTCGGGTCGACGCCGTCCTTGCGCGCCATGTACTGCGCGAGCTGGTAGTCCATCCCGCCGATCGAGGACACCCCGACCACCCCACCTGCGGCGGCGACGGCCTGCCACGAGTCCAGCCCGGCCTTCCCGTAGTAGACGAACGACGGGGTCGAGTTCGACTCGGTGACGACGACGGGCTGCTGTGGGGTCCCGTGCAGGTTCAGCACCGACGCGAAGCCCAGCACGATCGCGTCCGCCTGCCCGCCGATCAGACCCTGCATCGCCGCGGGCGAGCCCTGGAACGGCAGCACCTCGACCGACAGGCCCTGGGCGGCGAACAGGCCTTCGCTCTCGGCGACGAACGTCGTCATCAGCCCTCCCGACAGGGCCGACGCACCGACGACGAGATCGGGCTTCTCGATCCCGTCGGCGGACGCCTCGGGAGCGCCGCCGCTCCCGCACGCGGCGACCGCGAGGAGCGCGACGAGCACCAGCGCCACGGACAGCCGGCCGGATCGAGCACGGATTCGGTTCACGTTTCCTCCTCGGCCTCACGGCCGGATGTCAGCGACGGGTCTGCAGGACGGCTTCCTCGGACCGGGTGACCTCCTCGGCCAGCTGGTCCCACACCTGGGCTCGGTAGCGCGCGAACTCGGCGCTGTTGCGCACCCGCTCGTCGCGGGGCCGTGGCAGGTCGACCGGAATCTCCGCCCGGACCGTTCCCGGCCGGAAGGTCATGACGAGGATCCGGTCGGACAGGTACACGGCCTCGTCGATGGAGTGCGTGACGAACAGGACCGTCTTGCGCTGCTGGGCCCAGATGTCGAGCAGGGACTGACCGATGCGGTCGCGGGTCTGGGCGTCGAGCGCGGCGAACGGCTCGTCCATCAGCAGCACCTGGGGGTCGACCGCCAGGGCCCGCGCGAGGCCCACCCGCTGCTTCATGCCGCCGGACAGCTGCCGGGGGTGGGCGTCGAGGAAGTCCCCGAGGCCCACCAGCTCCAGGTATCGGCGGGCGATGTGGGCGCGCTCGGCGCGCGGCACGCCCTTCGCCTCGAGCCCGAGCGCGACGTTGCCCGCGGCGCTGCGCCAGGGCAGCAGGCCGGCCTCCTGGAACACGACGGCACGGTCGAGGCCCGGGCCTGTCACGGTCCGGCCGTCGACGGAGATCGTGCCGCCGGACAGGCGGAGCAGACCCGCGATCGCGAGCAGCAGGGTGCTCTTCCCGCACCCGCTGGGGCCGAGGATGGAGACGAACTCTCCCGGCCGTGCCGTCAGGTCGACGCCGTCGAGCGCGAGCAGCGGCTCGAGGCCGTCGCGGGGATACGCGAGGGACCCACCGGATACCTCGATCAGTCCTACGGTGTCGGCGTCGATCGTCGGCCTCCTCGATCACGGTTCAGACTGAATGCGGAACACGGTATACGGAAATATGGCGGTGCCGAGCCGGCATGTCAACGGCCACCTGGTCAACGGAAGGACTGGAGCCCGGTCAGCGCCGCACCGACGACGAGGGTGTGGACCTCCTCGGTCCCCTCGTAGGTCAGCACCGACTCCAGGTTGTTCGCGTGCCGCAGCGGTGAGTACTCGCCGGAGATGCCGTTGCCGCCCAGGATCGTCCGGCTCTCGCGCGCGATCTCGACCGCGGTCCGGACGTTGTGGAGCTTGCCCGCGCTGATCTGCTCGGGCCGCAACCGGTCCGCGTCCTTGAGCCGAGCGAGGTGCAGCGCGAGCAGCAGCGCCGTGCTCAGCTCGACCGTCATGCCCGCCAGCTTGCGCTGCGTCAGCTGGAACCCGCTGACCGGACGACCGAACTGAACCCGGCTGTCCGCGTACGCGAGCGCGGCCTGCAGCGCGTCCCGCGCGGCGCCGACCGCCCCGAACACGATTCCGAAGCGCGCCTCGTCGAGGCAGGTCAACGGCGCGCGGAGCCCCTTCGCCCCGGGTAGTACCGCCGAGTCCGGCAGGCGCACGTCGTCGAAGAACAGCTCCGAGGTGACCGACGCGCGCAGCGAGAGCTTCCCGGTGATGTCACGGGTGACGAAACCGGGTGTCCCGCGCGGGACGACGAATCCGCGCACCCCGTCCTCGGTCGTGGCCCACACCGTCGCGACGTCGGCGATACCGCCGTTGGTGATCCACGTCTTCGACCCGCGCAGGACCCAGTCTCCCCCGCGGCGCTCGGCGCGGGTCCGGATGCCGGAAGGATCGGAGCCGGCGTCGGGCTCGGTCAGTCCGAAACACCCGATCGCGGCCCCCTTCGCCAGCTGTGGCAGCCACTCCTGCTTCTGCTCCTCCGAGCCGAACCGGTGCAGGGAGAACATCGAGAGCGAGCCCTGGACCGACACGAAGCTGCGCAGGCCCGAGTCGACGGCCTCGAGCTCCATGCAGGCCAGCCCGTAGGCCAGCGCACTGCTGCCCGCGCAGCCGTAGCCGTCGAGATGCATCCCCAGTACACCCAGCTCGCCCAGCCGCGGCACCAGCTCGCGTGGGAAGCGGTGGTTCTCGAAGCAGTCCGCGATCACCGGGCGCGCGTGGTCGGCGAGGACATCACGCACCGTCTGTTGGATCGCCCGCTCCTCGGCGGGGACGTCGGCGGGGACCTCGAGCAGATCCAGGGGATCGTTCAACGGGCTACGGACGGACACGTCATCTCCTCGAAGGCCGGCCGGGTCGGATCGACCGTGCGGGTCGATGCGGGTGCGAGGTCGCGCAGGATCGCGGCGACGTCGACATCGTCGGTGGACGATGCCGGCGACGCTGCGGGGCACCGCAGGGTCGGACCGGTGCCGGGGGCGGCCCTCAGGTACACGACGACCCCGCGCCCGGCGGCCGTGACCGCACGAACGGCGGCGTCGAGGTGCTCGCGACAGCCGCATGCCGACGAGCCGAACAGGTCTGCGGTGGGACATTCGCGATGGACGTGGACGGGCAGTGCCTCGGCGCCGCGGGTCTCCCCGAGGACGAGTGCGACGTGCGCGCGTCCGCCCGGGGCGGTGGCGTACCCATGCGCCCGGAACGGCGCGCCGACGACCGGGCACGCGACGTCGGCGAGCCGGCGGAGGCCGGGGGCACGTCCTCGCCGGTGGGAGACGAGCGTCCCGATCGTGACCATCGGCAGGCGCTCGGCGGCGGCGAATGCCGTGCCTGCCGCCCCACCGACACAGGCGCCGTCGGCGGCGTCGACCAGGTCGGCGAGCACGGCGGCGGGGGCCCGGCCGGCGAGCCGGACGAGGTCGAGCGCGGCTTCCGGACGACAACGCCTGCCGAGGAGGCCCCCGTCGGCCGTGGCGACGGGCATGACGTGGCCGGGTCTCGTGAAGTCGGACGCGACGGTGTGGGGCTCGGCGAGGAGCCGTATCGTGCGGCAGCGGTCCGCTGCCGAGATGCCCGTACCCACCCCTTCGCTGGCGTCGACGGTCACGGTGAAGGCCGGGCGGTCCCCTGCCGCATCGGGCTGCATTCTCGGCAACCGCAGCCGCTCGCACGTGGACGCGGTCAGCGCCACCGAGAGGCATCCCGACGAGCGCCGGACAGTCCACGCGACGAGTGCCGGGGTGACCGTCTCGGCCGCCATCACCAGCACGCATTCGCGTCGCGGGTCACGGTCGTCGACGAGCAGGACGGGTCGGCCCCGGCGAATGGCGTGGAGTGCCGGTTCGAGGTCATGGCCGGTCGCGGGCAGTACGGCGAGGCTCTGTCGGCTCACGTGGCCGCACCCCCCTCGTCCAGGAGGCCCCGCTCGCGCAGCAACGGGATGACGCCCTCGCCGAAGTGAGCGGACTCCTCGACGTCGGGGAACCCCGTGACCTGGAACTCGGTGACACCCAGGTCGTGGTACTCGGTGAGGCGGTCCGCGATGTCGGTGTGGCTGCCGACCAGCGCCGGTGGGCGGCCCGCGTGCACGAGCAACCCGCCCACCCAGAGGTTCGGCGAGATCTCCGCCGCGCCCGCGACGGACTCCATGCGACCGAGCAGCCGCGTCCGGGCCGCGGCGGCACCGGCCCCGCTGCGCCGGAACGCGGCCAGCGAGTCCCGTACCGACGCCTCGTCGACGTCGCCGAGCATGTGCTCGGCGACGTCCCACGCCTCGCGTGCGGTGTTGCGGGTGATCACCTGGAAGGACAGCGCGGTGCGCACGGTCCGTCCGTGCTCCGCGGCGAGGGTGCGAACGCGTTCCAACCGCGGCGCGGTCATGTCGGGCGGCTCGACGAAGGAGAGGTAGACGTCGGCGTGGCGCGCGGCGAAGGCCATCGACTCCTCCGACGATCCGCCGAAGTAGAAGGGTGGGATCGGGTCGGGAGCGGTGATCGAGGCACCTTCGACGCGGAAGTAGCGCCCGGCGAAGTCGAAGGGTTCCTCTCCCCAGGCGCCGCGCACGATGGTCAGGAACTCGCCGGCCTGGTCGAGACGCTCGGACTTGGACAGCCAGTCGCCGAACCGGTTCGACACCGGTCCGGGGACGCCGGGGGTCACGTTGAGCAGGAGCCGTCCCTGCGACAACCGCTGGAACGTGGACATCATCTGCGCGGCGAGCACCGGACCGACCAGTCCCGGCCGGAAGGCGACGAGATAGCCGAGGCTGCGCGTGCGGGACATGAGTGCGGATGCGGTGACCCACGCGTCTTCGAACGAGGTGCCGGTCGGGACCAGGGCGGCATGCGCCCCGGCCCGTTCCCAGGCGAGTGCGACCTGGGTCAGGTAGTCGAGCGTGGGGGCCCGGTAGCTCGGCCCGGTGTGCAGCGACGAGCGGCGGAACCCGACCCCCACGTTGCGCGCGGTCTGCGTGTGGTCGAGGAAGCGGCGGGCGTCGCCCGCGGTCGGCAGGTGACCGATGACTTGGATGCCCATTCCTGCATTCTGTACACCGTCTACTGTTTTGGCTAGGGTTGCTGCTCATGGTTCTCGTCGAGTCGAGCGCAGAACAACGGGAGTTCCTCCGGGCCGCCCGAGCGGGTACGCCGCTCTCCTACTGGGCCTCGCGCCGGCCCGAGGCCACCGCCGTCGTCGCCGGGGCGCAGCGGCGCACGTTCGCCCAGCTGGACCAGCAGGCCGACCGGATCGCCCGGGCCCTGCGCGCCCGAGGGCACCGCGCCGGCGACGGGATCGCGGCCCTGCTCGCCAACCGGCCCGACTCGGTGGCCGTCCTCGCCGCGGCGCAGCGAATCGGTGCGCGGCTCACCCCGATCAACTGGCACCTCAACCCCGAGGAGGTCCGTTACATCGTCGCCGACTGCGAGGCCCGAACCCTCGTGGCCGACTCGCGGTTCGCCCCGGCGGCGCTCCTGGCCGCCACGGTGCCCGCGGTGGCGGCCCGGCTCGCGATCGGCGGAGCGATCCCCGGGTTCGACGACCTCGGCGCTGCTGCCGCGGCCGAGTCGCCCGACCCCGTCGACGACCCACGACCCGGCACCACGATGCTGTACACCTCCGGCACGACCGGCCGGCCCAAAGGCGTGGTCAAACCGCCCCGCCACGTCGGCCCCGCGGCCATGACCGGTGACGGTGACTGGCCCGGCGCACCCTCGCCCCGGATCGTCGCCGGCCGGTCGCTGAGCCTGGTGACCGGACCGCTCTACCACGCGGCCCCGCTGTTCTTCTCACTCACGCACCCGATGACCGCAGGCGCCGGTGCAGTGCTGATGGAGCGCTTCGACGCCCGTGAGGCACTGCGGTTGATCGACGTGCACCGGATCACCCACTCACACATGGTGCCCACCATGTTCCGCCGCATGCTGACCCTGCCACCGGAGGTGCGGGCCCGCTTCGACGTGTCCTCGCTGGTGCACGTGTGGCACGGTGCCGCCGCCTGCCCCGTGGCCGACAAGCAGGCGATGATCGACTGGTGGGGCCCGGTGCTCGTCGAGTACTACTCCTCGACCGAGGGGCCCGCGACCTACGTCGGCAGCGAGGAGTGGCTGCGCAAGCCGGGCACGGTCGGGCGCCCCGTGCCCGCCGAACTGGTCCGCATTCTCGACGCGGACGGCCGTCCCGTCGCTCCCGGCGCTGTCGGGACGATCTGGATACGAACCTCCCCGGATCGGCGGTTCTCCTACTACCGCGACCCGGAGAAGACCGCACGCACCTACCAGGACGACTACTTCACCCTCGGTGACATCGGCAGGCTCGATGACGACGGCTACCTCTTCCTGACCGATCGCAGCGCCGACCTGATCATCTCGGGCGGGGTCAACATCTACCCCGCTGAGGTCGAGGCGGTGCTCGCCGCCCATCACGCGGTCGGTGACGTCGCGGTCGTCGGTGTGCCCGACGCCGAGTGGGGCGAGCGCGTCCTCGCCGTCGTCGAGCCCGTACCGGACGTCGCCGCCGGCCCCGAGCTGGCTGCCGAGCTCATCGCCTACTGCCGAGCGCGGATCGCCCACTTCAAGTGTCCACGTCACGTCGAGTTCGCGGACCTGGAACGCACCCAGACCGGGAAGCTGCCCAAGAACGCGATCCGGGAGCGCTACCGGTAGGACCGGCGCCGGCTACCCCAGGTCCCGGGGGTGGCCGGCGCCGGCGCTGCCGGCCGCGTCCTCGATCGCCGCGATGATGCCGTCGTAGGCCGTGCACCGACAGAGGTTGGACGCGACGACGTCGCGGATGCGAGCAGGGTCCGGCCGGGGTTCCTCGCGGAGCAGACCCGCGGCCAGCATGAGGAAGCCGGGTGTGCAGAAGCCGCACTGCAGGGCGCGGTGGCGGGAGAACGCCGCCTGCAACGGGTGCGGGTGCTCGGCCGTGCCGAGGCCCTCGACGGTCTCGATCTCGTGGCCGTCGGCCTGTCCGGCGAGGATCAGGCACGCTCGGGCCGGCAACCCGTCGACGAGCACCGTGCACGTTCCGCACACCCCGTGCTCGCACCCGACGTGGGTACCGGTCTGCCGCAGAACGAGCCGCAGGACGTCCACGAGCGTCCAGCGCAGGTCGACGTCGACCTCGTGGGCCACACCGTTGACCGTGAGCGTGATGTGCTCGGTCATGCCGCCCTGCCCTCCCGTGCCCGGCCGCCGACGTGGGTGAGGGCCCGTGTCACGAGCGTCGCGACAAGGCGTCGACGGTGGGCACTCGACGCGTGCGCGTCGCTCGGCGGGTCGACGGCGGCCGCCGCGGCGGCGGCCGCCGCGGCGACGACGTCGGGTGTGAGCGCGCGGCCGGCGAGCACGTCCTCGGCATCCGGGACCCGCACCGGTGTGGGCCCGACCCCGCCGAGGACGATCCGCGGTCGCCGGCACACACCGTCGGCCGGCTCCGCGGCCGCCGCCGCCGCGACGAGGGCGAAGTCGCCGTGCCGGGGTGCGTGTTCCACCAGCGACGCCGCGGCGCCGGTGCGCGGGAACGTGACGGCGGTGAGGACCTCGTCGGGGGCGATCGTGGTGGTGAAGAAACCCTGCAGGAGCCGGGTGAGCGGGACCCGGCGCTCGCCACGCCCGCTGCACAGCGTGGCCTCGGCGTCCAGCAGGACCGCGAGGATGCACCACTCCGCCGCGGGATCGCCGTGCGCGAGGCTGCCGCCGATCGTGCCCCGGCTCCGGATCGGCAGGTGCCCGATGAGGCTCGCCGTGCGGGGCAGGACCTCGAGCCCACGGAACGGCTCGGTGCCACCGGCACGCTCGATGCGCAGGTGGGTGGTCAGGGCGCCGAGCTCGAGGGAGCGGTCGCCGGACACGAGCGTGGCCCACGGCGTGACCGCGCCGATGTCGACCAGCACCGATGGCCGGGCCAGCCGGAAGTTCAGCAACGGGACGAGGCTCTGCCCACCCGCGATGACCTTCGCCTCGTCGCCGTACTCGGCCAGCAGCTCCACGGCCTCCTCGGGATCGTGCGCGCGCAGGTAGCGCAGCGGTGGCGGCTTCACGGCGACACCGGGTCCGGGGCCGCCGCCCGGATTGCGGGCGCGATCTCGGCCATCAGCGTCTCCAGGCGTTGCTCCCGGCCGCCCGAGAGCAGCGCGACCGTCAGCTGGGCAGGACGCAGCTGTGCGATGTCGGCGAGGCGCCGCGCGCAGGTCACGGGATCCCCGGCGACGGCGAGGGCGGTCGCGAGCTCGTCGCCGACCGCGTGTGCGTGGTCGGCGCGCACCGACAGGTGGGTGCCGAAGTCGTAGGCGCGCGCGGCGGCCTCCATCTCCGGCCGGTGCGCCTCCAGCGACGGCGGGAGGTCCGCCCAGGTCGACATCCACCGGGCCTTCGCCGAGGCCCACGACCGGACGTCGTCCACCGCCGACGACGCGTCGTCGCCGACCGACACCGTGACCCAGACGTCCACCGCGACCTCGGCGGGGTCGCGGCCGGCCTGTTCGGCGCCACGGGCGACGTGCGCGATCTGGGCGGCGATCAGGTCCCGGTCGGCGACCCCCATGACGATCACGCCGTCGGCCTCCGCCCCGGCCAGCTGCAGCATCCTGGGCTGGCTCGCCGACAGGTAGATCGGCGGCGGCTGCTCGGGCACGAACGGCATCCGCGCGGCGCCGCCGGGCAGCGTCGTCTCCTCGCCCCGCAGCAGCGCGCGCAGCTGCCGGATCCCGGTGCGCAGCTCCGCGATCCGCGACGGCCGCAGCCCGAGCGGGAACACCGCGCTGTCGCCCGCGCCGAGCCCGAGCAGAACCCGGCCAGGGGCCATCGACGCGAGCGTCGCGAACGTGTTGGCCAGGACCGTGACGTTGCGCGTCTGCAGGTTGGTCACGCCGGTGCCGAGCCGGACCCGCTCGGTCTCCCACGCCCCGACCGCGAGCGCGACGTAGGCGTCCTTCATCGCCATCTGCGAGTCGATGACCCACAGGTGGCCCACCCCGAGCCGCTCCGCGTGGCGGGCCAGCGTGACGAACCGCTGGACGTCCTCCCGTGGACTCACTCCGAGCGACAGCCCGATCTCCGTCACTGCTCCTCCTCCTCGACGACCTCGACCAGCACTCCGTGCGTCGAGGCCGGATGCACCCAGCCCAACGGTCGCGCCCCGGTGGGCGTCTCGTCCCGGACCACCCGCACCCCCCGTCCGGACAGGGTGGCCAATGTCTGCGGCAGGCTCGACGTCCCCAGCCGGACCTGGTAGACGCCCTCGCCGTGGCGGTCCAGGAAGCGCGCGAGGGGGGCGGAGTCGCTGACGGGGGACATCAGCTCCAGAAGGCACTGCCCGTCGGGGCGGCCCAGCTCGACCCAGCGCAGCCCGAGTCCGCGCGGGGACTGCTTCACCCCGCCCACGGGTTCCAGCCCCAACGCGCGGTAGCTCTCGACCGCGGCGTCGAGGTCGCGGACGGCCACCGACACCCGTAGCAGGCTCGTGAACACGGCGGCCTAGACCGGGGCGCCGCGCCGCATCGGCGCCCGCTCGTCGGTCCATCGCTTTCGTTTCTTCGCGTCGACGGCCACGTCGGCCACCAGCGTCGGTCCCTCGTGGGCGACGAAGGTGGCCCGCAGCCCGAACTCCTGCCGGAACCGGTCGGCCAGTACCGCGAGCGTTCCGGCGTCGGGTGGTCCGCCCACGGCCGCGACCACGATCTCCAGCTCCTCACGGCCGGTGCGCTCGTCGCTGTAGACCCGCGCCTGGTAGTCGGTCACCGGGTGCTGCAGGAGCAGCGCGTCGGCCGCCGACGGGACGACGTTGACGCCGCGGATCTTCGTCATCGCGTCGTAGCGGTCGATCCGGCCGCACCGCAGCCCCGGGTAGGGACGGCCGCACGGGCAGTCCCCCGCCCCCACCTTGACGACGCGGTCGCCGCTCGCGAACCGGACCAGCGGTGCCGCCGTCGATCCGAAGGGGGTGATCACCAGCTCGCCGTGCTCCCCCTCGCCGACCTCCTCACCCGTTGCCGGGTCGATCACCTCGTAGACGGCCAGGTGCGGCAGCACATGCAGGACGCCGAGCCCGTCGCCGTGGACGGCGCCCTCCTCGCAGCTCCAGGCGATCGCGCGCTGCGTCGAGCCGTACTGCTCGTGCAGCCGGGCGTCCCACACGGCCTCGCGCTCGCGGGCCCATGCCACCGAGAAGGGCTCCCCCGCGGTCATGATCGCCCGCACCCCGAGGTCGGCGGGCCGGACCCCCTCGGCCGCGGCCACGATCTCGAGCCGCATCAGGTACGACGGGCTGGCGACCAGGATGTCGGCGCCGATCTCACGCAGGTAGCGCAGCTTCTCCTCGGCCGGATAGGTGCCGACGGAGAGCCAGACCGCGCCGAGCCGGCGCACCGCGTCCTGGTACCACTGCCCGCCGGCCCTGGTGGTGACGGGCAGCGAGCTGAGCACGACGCTGCCGGGCCCCGCACCCGCCCAGGCGAAACCCGGCATCTCCATCTGCTGGATCAGGTCGAGGTCGTGCCCGGTGACGGGGTAGCGCTCGCGGCCCTGTCCGGACGTGCCGCTCGTCTCGACGACCTGCCGGACGTCGGCCGGCTCCGCCGTGGCACGACGACCGTAGGGGCCGTGCTCGGCGATGTCGGCCATCACGTCGCGTTTGGTCATCGTCGGCAGCTCACGCCACTGCTCGAGCGACCGGATCTCCCGGCGCGCCCCGAGCCGCGGCGCGAACCACTCGTTGCCCCAGACACCGCGGTCCAGGAACTCGTTCAGCCGGGCGAGCTGCAGACGTGCCAGCTCGGCCGGGGACATCGTCTCCGTGGCACGGTCGACGTACCGCCGCGAACCACCGCTCACCTGCGCGTCCTTTCCATGACCTCGTTCATCGGGCGAGCACCGTCACGACCGTCGCCGCGTTCTCCCCGCCGCCGCTGTTCTGTGAGACCGCCGTGCGGGGCGTCCGTTCGACCTGCCGGGCGCCCGCGCGGCCCGTCAGCTGCAGCACCAGCTCGACGATCTGCGCGGCACCCGTGGCGCCCAGCGGATGCCCACGGCTCAACAACCCGCCGTCGGTGTTGACGGGCATGTCGCCGGTGCCGGCCGTGCGCCCGGCCGCGGCCCACCGGGCGCCCTCACCCTCGGGGCACAGGCCCAGCGCCTCGGTCCGCAGGACCTCGCCGGGGGTGAAGGCGTCGTGCACCTGCGCGACGTCGACGTCGTCGGCACCGATGCCGGCCTCGGCGTATGCCGCGGTCGCGAGCCGCGCGGTCGTCGCGTCCCCGAGCCCGGCGTCCGGGTCCTGGGCACCCAGCTGGTTCTCGACGCGGCAGGACCGGACCCGGACCTGGGCGCCGTGCGCGCGCGGCCGTGCGCGCCGCACCACCAGTGCCGCGGCACCGTCACTGGTGGGACTGCACTGGAACCGGGTCAGCGGATCGGCCACGACCGGGGAACCGAGCACGTCGGCGAGGGTCACGTGCTGCTGGATGTGTGCGTTGGGGTTCAACAGACCGTGAGCCCTCGACTTGACCGCCACCGCTGCGAGGTCGGCGGGCTTCACGTCGTACCGGTCGAGATACCAGCTCGCCTTGAGCGCGTACTGCACCGGCTGCGCCTCGATGCCGAGCCGGTCGCCGAACGGGTCGTGCGGCCGGGCCGAGCGCAGCATGCCGCGCCCCATCTTCTCGAACCCGACGACGAGCACCTCGTCCCACTGGTCGGCACGCACGGCCGCCACGGCCAGTGACAGCGCCACGGAGCTGCTCGCGCACGCCGCGTCGACGTTGACGACCGGGGCGGTCACACCCGCCTCGAGGACGGCGGCCGTGCCGCCACCACTGGTCGCCAGCCCGTGGCCGCAGTACACGGCCCGCACGCGCGTGGTCTCCGATCCCGCCATCGAGAGGGCCTCGGCGACGGCGACGGCCACCATGTCGGCCGCACTCCGGTCCGGGAACCGGCCGAAGGGATGGAGCCCGACACCGGCGATCTCGACGTCGGTCACGAGCCCGCCACCGTGACCTGCAGGGCGCGTCGCCGCTCGTCTCCCTCGCCGACGTCGAACGCCGCCAGGGCGACGCGGTCGCCGTGGGCCGGGTCCTCGCCCTCGCGGACCGGGGCGGCCAGGACGGGGCCGTCGACCAGCCGGACGAGCGCGACGCCGAACGGGGGCCGCAGCGCGACGTCCGGACGCGTGGTGTGCACGACGGTCGACGCGACGACCGTCCCCACCGGGCGCAGCGTCACGACCTCGGTGGCCCGTCCGCAACGGACGCAGGCCACCCGGACGGGATGGACGGTGTGCCCGCACGCCGGGCAGCGGGCGCCGAGCAGGTCCCACCGATCGTCGTCGGTGACCCGCATACGGCGCGCGTCCAGCGGTGGTGCGGGCATCATGCGCCGGTCACGGGGATGTCGTAGACGCGCGCGGCGTTGAGGCCCAGGATCAGGTCGATCTCCTCGGTCGAGATCGACGAACCGAGTCGCGGTGCCCGCTGCGGCAGGTCGCGGAAGAAGTCGATCCACCGCGGCAGGTTCGTGCCGCCGCTGAACCGGCGTCCGCCGAAGTGGTCGGACCCGAAGAGGATCCGGTGGGCCCCGACCGCGTCGCGCATCGCGAGGACGGCGTGTGCGGTGGCGTCGGCGTCGATGTCGATGTCGTGGTTCCAGTTCGACAGCTCGAGGTAGGTCCCCGGGTGGCGTACCGCCATGTCCTTGGCCTCCGCCTCCCACCCACCGTGGCCGGCGTGGGCGAGGACGAGCACGAGCTCGGGGTGCTCCGCCTGGACGTCGTTGACGCCGTGCGGGTGGGCGAACCGCGTCCGCATCGGATAGCCGACCGGTGCGGAGTGCACGATCACCGGCACGCCGAGCTCCTGGCAGAGCTCCAGCAGCGGCTGACAGGCCTCGTCGTAGGGGTGGTATCCGCACGGCGGATAGAGCTTGTAGCCGCGGAACCGGTGGTCGACGATCAGCTTCTCGGTCATCTCCAGCGCGTTCGGCCGGCGCGGGTCGATGCCGACGACGCCGAAGAACCGTCCGGCGAGGCCGCCGACGTCGCCCGCCTGGATCGCCCGGTACGCCTCGTGGACGTCCTCGATCGGGACGTCCTGCTCGCCGAGCGCCCAGCCCCAGTCGAGCCCGATGACGACGGAGCTGTCGATGCCGACGCGGTCCATCTCGGCCCGGAGCAGCTCCCCGCCGGGGTCCACGAGCCCGTCCATGATCTTGCCCCGGACGATCTCGGGGTCGCGGCTGGGGAACGTCCTGGTCGCCCAGCGCCACGCGGTCGCGTCGTGCCACGCGGACGGCAGGAATCCGTGGTCGAACAGGTGCACGTGCGCATCGATGATCGGTGCCATGGCAGGCCTTTCTGTCACGAGGGGTCCGGCGCCGGTCGCGCCGGCGCCGGGCCCGGTGTGGTGATCGACCCGGCCGGGTCAGCCGCTCGCCTCCGTCAGCTGTGCGTCGTAGAAGAGGCGGTAGGGGCCGGCGAAGTCGCCGATGACTCCGGTGACACCGGCGCGGGTCACGAAGTTCTTGTCCGCGCGGACCACCGGGATGTGCGGCAGCTGGTCGACCAGGATCTGCTGGGCCTCGGTGAACGCCGCGGCACGGGTCGCCTGGTCGACGGAGCTGCGGCCCTTCACGATCGCGGCGTCGAACTGGGGGTTGTTGAAGAACGACGGGTTGTAGCCGTTCGGCGGCCGCTGGGAGCTGTGCAGCGTCGAGTACAGGACGCCGATGTCGGCGCTGCCGAAGCCCACGGAGGACATCCACAGCCCGAACTCCTGCTTGTCGCGAATCTTCAGGCCCTCGGTCGGGGACACCGGCTTGACGTGCATGACGATGCCGACCGCGCGCAGCTGCGACTCGAGGATCTCGAAGATCTTCGCCTGCTCGTTGTAGACGACGCCGTCGAACTCCAGGCGCTGCCCGTCCTTCTGCATGATGCCGTCGGGGCCGGGGGTCCAGCCCGCCGCGGCGAGGGTGGCCTTCGCCTTCTCGGGGTCGTAGCCGGGCACCTTGATGTCGGGCCGGCTGAACTCGATCTCCTCGGTGATGACGTTCTCGGTGGGCGTCGCGACGCCGAAGTAGACGGTCTTGTTGACCGCCTCGCGGTCGATGGCCATCGAGATGGCGCGGCGCACCTGGACGTCGGCGGTGATGCCCGACGCGGTGTTGACGTAGAGCCAGCCCGTCCCGCCCTGGTACTTCACCTTCGTCACGGTGAACTGCGGGTCGGACTCCAGGCTGACCTGGTCGGCTGCGGGCACGCCGTCCATGCCGTCGATCTCCCCGCTGCGCAGGGCGGCGAGGCGGGTCTGGGCGTCGCCGATGTAGCGGAAGACCATCCGGTCGACGTGGGGCGGGCCGCCCGCGGTCTTGGTGAACGACGGTCCCCACTTGTAGTCGGGGTTGCGCTCGACGGTCACGTGGTCGCCACGGACCCACTCGACGAACTTGAAGGGCCCGCTCCCGACGGGGTTCTCCCCGAACTTGTCGTGGCCGACCTGCTCCACGACGTGCTTGGGGACGATGCCGGTGTAGGCGCCCCGCGGGGTGGCGCGCATGAGGAAGTCGGGGTCGGGCTCGGTCGTCCTGATGACGACGGTCTTGTCGTCGACGACATCGGCACCCGCGTAGTTGCCACCGAGCAGGCTGCAGGCATAGGCATTGCCCGGGAGGTACTGCTTGTCACAGGTGCGGTCGTAGGAGTACGCGACGTCCTCGGCCGTGACGGGCGACCCGTCGTGGAAGGTCGCATCCTTGCGCAGGTGGAAGGTGAACGCCGTGGCGTCCGCGTTCGTCTCCCATTTCTCCGCGAGGACGCCGACGAGCTGACGGTTCGCGGGGTCGAGCGCGAGGAGGGGGTCGAAGATTGTCTGGAAGAGGGAGACGCACGCCGAGGTGCACTTGTAGTTCGGCTGGATGCTGAGGAAGTCCTCGGAGTCGGACGGCTTGTCGAAGGCCCAGGTGATCTGGCCACCCTCGACCCCCTCGGCCCCGTCACCGGCTCCGCTGCCGCCTCCGCACGCGCTCAGTGTCAGGGCGGCCACCGCGGCGACCGCTCCCAAGAGCCGCGCACGCCGGTTGCGGCGCACGGCCGTTCCCCCGGCGGACGGGTACGCGGACGATCTGTTCACGACCACTCCTCAATCCAGGACGTCGATGTCGGTGGATGCGCCGGTCTCGAACGGAGAAGGGTCCGGTTCCACGACGCGGACCACGTGGGGCCGTCGTCGGGCCGCCGCTCGCCGACCTCGCGGGCACGAGCCTGACACGGAAACGGGATACTGTCAATCGTATTCACAAACAGAATCTGCAGGTCAACGAGTCGCTTCTTCGTTTCGTTCCGAAAAACCCTCCGCACCCGAGGGTCCTCGACAGGCTCGTTCATCCGGGCGGCCGGCGAGCCGGGTCGCCGTTGCGGCGTGCCGCGGCGCCGTCCTCCGCCTCCCCGCGCAGACCCGCCCACTCCCGGCTGCCCCCGTCGAGGCCGAGCCGGTCGAGCACCCGGCGCACCGAGTGCTCGACGAGGTCCTCGACATCGCGGGGCGGATGGTAGAACGCGGGCACCGGCGGCGCGATCACCGCGCCGGCCTCCGCGGCCGCGGTCATCGCGCGCAGGTGCCCCAGATGCAGCGGGGTCTCACGCACCATGAGCACGAGGGGCCGCCCTTCCTTGAGCGTGACGTCGGCGGCGCGGCTCACCAGGTCCGCCGTGTCGCAGTAGGCGATCGCCGACAGCGTGCGGATGGAGCAGGGCGCGACGACCATGCCGACCGTCGCGAACGACCCGGACGCGATCGACGCACCGACGTCGGCCGGCCGGTGCACGACATCGGCGAGGGCATGGACGTCGGCCGGCGACAGCCCCGTCTCCTGTCGCAGCGTCAGCGCCCCGGAGCGCGACACCACCAGATGCGTCTCCAGGTCGTCCCGCTCGCGCAGGATGCGCAGCAGCGTCACGCCGTAGACCGATCCGCTCGCACCGGTCACCGCCACGACGACTCGACGCCGTCCGCCGACGTTCACCTCGCCGCCCCTCAGCTCGCCCGCTCGGCGATCTCCAGGTAGACGTCCCCGTCGCGCACGACGACCGGGAACGTGCGCAGCGCCTTGCGCGGGTTGGCCAGACAGGTGCCGGTCCGGACGTCGTACTCCCAGCCGTGCCAGGGGCAGGCGATCGTGTCCGGCGCGGGACTGAGGCTCTCGCGTACCTCCCCGCCCGGCATCACCTCGGCGTGCACCCGCGGCTCGACACGGCCCCAGCACACCGGGCCGCCCTGGTGCACGCACACGTTGGCGATCGCCGAGAACCCGTCACCGAGGTTGAAGACACCGATCGACCGGCCGTCGACCTCGACGATGCGCCGCTCACCAGGCGCGATGTCGGCGGTCGGCGCCACTCTGACCAGCCGGGTCGCCGGGGCGCTCACCGCGCCACCCCTGCCACCAGCGGGGACGTCTCCCGCTCCGGGGGCGTCCAGCCGTCGAAGCGGTAGACCGAGAGCGCGTTGTCCCCGAGGATCTTGCGTTTCCCCTCCTCGGAGACGAACGGCAGGGTCGTGATCGCCGACGGCCGGTCGTAGTCGAAGTGGGGATAGTCGGTCGCGAAGACGAGCCGGTCCTCGGCGTCGACCATGTCGAAGATGGCGGCCAGGTGCTCGTCGTTCTCCGGACGTTCCAGAGGCTGGGTCCCGAAGTAGAACGACCTGATGTACTCGCTGGGCAGCTTCGTGAGCAGCGGAGCCTCCGACCGCCGCTTCAGGTACGCCTCGTCGAGCCGGTACATGATCCCGGGCAGGTAGGCGATGCCCGACTCCTGGAAGATGAAGCGCAGGCTCGGGAACCGCTCGGGCAGCCCCTGCACGATCACGCTCACCAGGGTGGCGAGGTTGTGGAACAGGAAGCCCAGCGTGTAGGTCTCGATGAACTTCTGGAAGCCGTCGATCAGGAAATGGTCCAGGCCGGCACCCGACGCGTGGTAGACGATGGGCAGGCCGACCTCGGCGGACGCCTCGTAGATCGGGTCGTAGTGGATGTCGCCCAACGGTGGCTGGGCCCACTGGGTGATGAACGTGACCGAGGACATCCCGGGGGCGCGCCCGTACCGGCGCACCAGGTCGGCGGCCTTCGCCGGGTCCTGCGTCGGCACGATGACGGTCGAGAAGACACCCTTCGCCGGGTCGCACACCTTGTCGATCATGTACTCGGCGTAGCCCTGGCACAGCCCCACGGCGAGCTCACGCGAGTTCATGTTCGGCAGCGTCAGCATGAGGTTCGAGATCTGCACGGAGATGTCGACCCCGAGGAACTCCATGATCCGGGGGACCTCGTCGGGCTGTGTCCGCCGCGGGTTCGTCCCCGGTACGTCCCGGTCACGGTTGATCCGCCCGGACAGGTAGCGGTCACCCGTGCTGTTGGGAACGAGCCAACCCTGTGGCTGGTTGCGGATGCGCGAGCGGACGGGCTCGTCCAGGTAGTCCGCGAGGACCGTGTAGTCCTCCAGGTAGTGCGCGTCCACGTCGACGATCGTCATGATCCTCGCCTTCCGGTGGTGGGTGGAACTGGAGCGTCAGCCGGTACGCGCGAAACCGGCGGGCAGACCGCCGTCCGTCGCGGTCCAGACGCTCTTGGCATAGGTGTAGAGGTGGACGGCGTCCTCGGCGTTCTCCCGGCCGTAGCCCGAGAGCCCGACCCCGCCGAACGGCACGATGTCGGACAGGACGCGGTAGGTGTTGAGCCAGACCGTGCCCGCTCGGAGCCGCCGCGCCACCCGGTGTGCGCGCCCGACATCGCGGGTCCACACTCCGGCAGCCAGGCCGAACTCGGTGTCCGCGGCCTGGGCGAGCGCGTCGTCCTCGTCGCGGAACGGCGACACGGCGAGCACCGGGCCGAACACCTCCTTGCGGACGATGTCCATGCCGGGGTCGACGTCGACGAACAGGGTGGGCGGGACGTAGAACCCGCCGCTGCCGCTCGCCTCGACCGTGAGGCTGCCCTGGGCGCGGACGGTCGCGCCCTCGGCCCGCCCCGTCTCGATCATGGCGAGGGTCTTGTCGCGCTGCACGGCCGTCACCTGCGGTCCGATGTCCACCCCGGGCGCCCGCGGGTCCCCCGCCGTGAGCGCGCTCGTGCGCGCGGCGAGCTCGGTGACGACCGCGTCGTAGAGCGGCTCCTGGACCAGCAGCCGCGACCCGGCGATGCACATCTGCCCGCACGAGGCGTAGATGCCCATGACGATGCCGTCGATCGCGGTCGCGACATCGGCGTCGTCGAACAGCAGCTGTGGGGACTTCCCGCCCAGCTCCAGGGTGATCGGCGTGAGGTGCTGCGCCGCGGCCCGCGCGATCGCCCGCCCGGTGTCGTGGTGTCCCGTGAACACGATGAGCTTCGTCCGCGGATCGCCGACCAGGGCCCGGCCGACGTCCGCACCGCCGGTCAGGACGTCGGCCAGCCCCTCGGGCACGCCCGCCTCACGCATCAGCTCGAGCAGGCGCAGCGCCGTCAACGGGGTCTCGGCCGCCGGCTTGACCAGCACCGCGTTGCCGAAGGCCAGCGCGGGGGCGAACTTCTTGGCCGCGAACAGGAACGGCACGTTCCACGGGATGACGCCCGCGACGACGCCGAACGGGGTCCGCTCGGAGTAGACGTGGAACGCGTCGGAGACGGGGTAGGTGCGACCGTAGACCTTGTCGGGCCAGCCGCTGTAGTACAGGAAGCAGTTGGCCGCCCGCTCGGCCTCGCGACGCGTGTCGGCCATGAGCTTGCCGGTGTTGCGGCTCTCCAGCTCGGCCAGCTCGTCGAGGTGCTCGTGAACGAGCAGCCCGACGCGCCGCAGGACCTCCGCGCGCTGCTGCGGGGTCCGTCGCGCCCAGGCGGGCTGGGCGGCCGTGGCGTTGTCGAGGGCCCGGTCGACCGCGGCCGCGTCGAGATCGTCGATCTCCGCGATCCGCGCCCCGTCGATCGGTGACAGCACCGTGGTCATCGCTGGTCTCCTTCGGTCGTCATGCGGGCAGTGCCGCGATCTCGTCCGGTGCGAGCCCCAGCACCCGGGACAGGACGTCGTCGCGGTCCTGCCCCAGCAGCGGGGCGTGCCGCGTGATGCGGGGCCCGCCGGACCCGGTGTGGCGCACCGGGAGGCCGGGCAGCGCGACGTCCCCGAGGACGGGGTGGCCGGTGCCGGTCGCGAAGCCGCGAGCCCGCAGCTGCGGGTCGAGCGTCAGGTCCCGGCCGTCGTTGACCACACCCGCCGGGACGCCGTGCTGCTGCAGGACGCGCATCACGTCGGCGGCCGCGCGCTCCGCGGTCCAGCTCCCCAGCAGCGCCGGCACGTCGTCGGCGGCGCGCCCGGCCAGGCCGGGTACCGCCCGGTCGAGGCCGGCCCGGTGCTGCGCCGTCCACACCTCGACGGCGCACCAGCGGTCCTCGCCCGCACACCGGTACACCCCCGACGGTGCCGGCGGACCCAGCGTGGCGCGGCCCGGGTCACCGCCCGCCGCGGCCAGCGCGAGGGCCGGCCCGATCAGGCCCAGCACCGCGTCGAACTGGGCGAACTCCACGTACCGGCCCGCACCCGTGCGCTCGCGCTCCCGCAGGGCGCTGACGAGCACGAACGCCGCCTGCAGGCCCACGATGTAGTCGGGGTAGGAGGTCTGCGACCCCACCGGGTCGTGCACGTCGTCGCTCCACAGCGACGTCATCCCGCTGCACGCCATCAGGCTGGGCCCCAGGGCGACGGCGTCGCGCAGCGGTCCGCTGCGGCCGAAGCCCTGCAGGCTGACCATGACGAGGTCGGGCCGGCGGGCGGCGAGCTCGTCGTAGCCGAGTCCGAGCCGCTCGAGCACCCCGTAGCTGAAGTTCTCCACCACGGCGTCGCTGTGCGCCACGAGGTCGAGGACGGCCTCGCGCGCGGCCGGCTCCTTCAGGTCCAGGGTGACGGAGAGCTTGTTCTTGTTGTGGTCGGCGAAGGGCACCGACGCGTGGAGGTCGGCCTCCCCCTCCCGCAGCCGCCACATGTCCGGCCGCGCCGTCGACTCGATCTTGATCACCTCCGCGCCGTACAGCGCGAGCTGCAGCGTGCTGTAGGGGGCGGCGACGAAGTGCCCGAACTCGACGACGCGGACGTCGCGCAGCGGCCCCCACCCCAGGTGCGCCGCCGCGGTCACGTCCGTGCCCCGTCCACGAGCCGGGCGTGCGGGAGCGGCACACCGTCCGGCTCGACCGGCACCATCGTCACCTCGACGGACGCTCCGATGTCGTCGTCGGCGGGTTCGCGGCCGAGCACGCGGGCCAGGACCCGCACACCCTCGGCCAGCTCGACGTCGGCCAGCAGGATCGGCGCCTCGTCGGCGAACGCCTTGTTCAGCGGCACCCGCACCACGGTGAAACTGTGGAGCGTCCCGGCGCCGCCGGCCGTCTCCCACCGGAGCAGGTCGCTGCGGCAGCGCACGCACACCGGACGCGGGTAGTGCTGCGCCGCACCACATTCGCCGCATCGCTGCACGGCGAGCGTCCCGGCGCGGGCGCGCTCCCAGAACCCCTCGTCCCACGGAACGGGCCGTGGGCGCGGTCGCGTCACCGCCACGGGTCACTCCTCTCCAGCACCAGGCCCGCCGTGCAGGCGAGGTTGGTGCTGTGTGCGAGATGGCCGATGCCGGTCACGAGCCCGGCGCGGGCGTCGGGGACCTGCCGGCCCTCGGCACGCCCCTGGAGCTGGCGGATCGCCTCCACGACGCCGACGAAGCCGCCGGTGGACCGCGGCTGCCCGCAGGAGAGCTGTCCGCCACCGGTGTTGAGCGGGACGGTGCCGTCGAACGCCAGGTCGGTCTGCTCGACGAACGCCCCGCCCTTGCCCTTCTCCGCGAAGCCCAGGTCCTCCAGCTGCATGAGCACCGCGATCGGGTAGTCGTCGTAGAGCTGGACGAAGTCGAGGTCGTCGCGCGCGACGTCGCGGAACAGCCGCGGCGCCAGCGCCCGCACGCCCGTCGACAACCGGTCGGGCAGCGGGTCGCGCACCTGGTGGTTGACGTTCTCGGCCGCGGCGGCGACACGGACGGGCACGTGCGGCAGGTCGGGGGCGACGCGGTCGGCGGCGGCGAGCACGACCGCGGCCGAGCCGCTGCAGGGCATGACGCAGTCGAGCAGCCGGATCGGGTCGGCGATCAGCCGCGAGCCGATGTAGTCGGCCAGCCCCATCTCCTCGCGCAGCAGCGCGTTGGGGTTGGCCCGGGCGTGGCGGCGCTGGGTCACCGCGATCGTGCCGAGCTGTTCGAGCGTCGTGCCGTACTCGTGCATGTGCCGGCGCTGGATGAGGCCGAACATGCTGTTCGGGCCGCCGTAGCCGAGCGGGGCCACGTAGTTGCGCCGCGAGTAGTCGCCGATCGTGAGCACGCTGTCGTGGTCGAGGCGCGGGTCGCGGTTGCCGCCGCCGACGCACACCACGACGTCGACGTATCCCGCCTCGATCGCGTGCATCGCCCGGATCAGGCTGGTGACCGCGGCCGCGCCACCCTGGTCGCACTTGTCGATCCAGCCGAGCTCGAATCCCATCGCCTCGGCGAGGAACGGTGCGTCGTCCGGCACGGTCATCGTGCAGATCGCCAGGCCCTCGACGGCGGTGGCGGCGAGGTGCGCGTCGGC
This sequence comes from Pseudonocardia sulfidoxydans NBRC 16205, assembly GCF_007989085.1. Classification (GTDB taxonomy): domain Bacteria; phylum Actinomycetota; class Actinomycetes; order Mycobacteriales; family Pseudonocardiaceae; genus Pseudonocardia; species Pseudonocardia sulfidoxydans. The sequence goes on along the minus strand of NZ_BJVJ01000016.1, from coordinate 9,233 downwards.
CAGTGCCGCCTCGATCGCCTGGCACATGAGCTGCACGGCGCTGTGCGGCGAGTTGCGCACGAAGGGCGTCTCGGCGATGCCGACGACCCGGGCCTCGCGGCTCACGACGCCACCCCGGCCCGCTCGACGGTGCGCCACGGCATCCGGGGACGCGTGACGCCGTTCGCGTGCACGAGCAGCCCACGGTCGTGGACGTGCGGCAACGCGACCACCTCTGCGGGGTCGAGGACGGCGACGATCGGGATGTGCCGGCGCTGCCCCGCCGCCACGACGTCGTCGCGCGTCTCGGCGGCGAAGAAGCGCGTGGCGATCTCGTCGATCACCGCGAGGTTCTCGGGACGCTTGCGGAACGCGATGTCCTGCCAGTGCGCTCCGGCCAGCTCGGGGGGCCGGCCGATCCAGTCGAGCCAGCGGTCCCACACGCCGCGCTCCTTCTGGGCGCCCACGAAGATGTGGACGTGTCCGTCGCGGCAGGGGTAGATCCGGCCCGGCGCGCACGCCCGGTGCTGGGAACCGTTGCGGGGCAGCACCACGGACCGTGCGCTGTAGGTGCTGTAGAGGTTCTCCTGGGCCGCGAGCACCTCGACCGCCGCGACCTCGATCCCGTCGCCGCCCCCGGCCCGCAACGCCACGACGGCGCTCAGCGCTGCCTGCGCGCCCGCGACGATCCACGCCTGCCCGGCGGGAGGGACGGCCGGCGCGACCCCCGGCCGGCCGCTGATCGCGAGGTATCCGCTGACCGCCATCAGGACGAGATCGCCCGCCCGGTGGTCCGCGTAGGGGCCGCTGCGCCCGAACGGGGTGATGTCGACGTGCACGACGTGCGCGGCGTGGCCGCGCACCGTGTGCGCGTCGAGACCGTCCGCGGCGGGGTCGTCGAGTCCCACGAGGACGATGTCGGCCGCGGCGACCAGCTCCGTCCGCCGCTCGGTGTCACCGATGTCGACCTCGACGATCTCCTTCGCCGCGTTCCACGACTCCCAGTGCAGGGACCGCCCGTCGGTCAGCAGCGGCGGCCGCTGCCGGGTCGGGCCGCCACCAGGCGGCTCCACCTTCAGCACGCGCGCGCCCATCCCTGCGAGCAACGCCCCGGCGGGCTCGACACGCTCGTCCCCGATCTCGAGCACAACGACGTCGTCCAGCACGGTCACTTCCTCCCGGTGGTGTTCGTCGGCGGGGTCATCGGCGGGGGTCATCGGCGCGGCAGCCCGAGGCCGCGCTGCGCGAGCAGCCCACGCTGGATGTCGTTGGTCCCGCCGGCGGTGATGTAGAACTGCGCCCGCCGGTAGAGCGCCTCGAGCCGGCCGCCGAGGACCCCGTCGGGGCCGGCCACCAGCCCGACCTCGCCGAGCAGGTCGAGCCCGACGGTGGCGAGCCGCAGCGCGAGCTCCGAGCGCGTCAGCTTGCAGACCGCGGCCTCGTCGAGGGTCATCGCCCCGTTCTGGTCGAGCCAGCAGGCGCGGTAGGACAGCAGCCGGGCCGCCTCCAGCTCGGCGCGGCAGTCGTGCAGGTCGGCGAGCCGGGCCGGTTCCAGCCGCCCGGCGTGCACCTCGGCCGTCGCGGCCACGTGGAGGTCGCGGTAGAGCCGGAACAGGCTGCCGACGAGCTGCGCGCTCGACAGGGAGCGCTCCAGCCCGAACGTCGTCTGTAGGTGCGCCCAGCCGTTGCCCTCGGTGCCGAGCAGCCGGTCGGCGGGCACCCGCACCCCGTCGTAGACCACGACGTTCACCCGCAGCCCCGCCACCGTGTGCAGCGGTCGCACCGAGAGCCCGGGCGCGTCGCCCGGCACCAGGAGCAGGCTGATGCCGGCGTACTTGCCGGCCGCCGGGTCGGTGCGGACGGCGGTGAGGATGCAGTCGGCGAGCTCCGCGCCGGAGATGAACACCTTCTCGCCGTCGACGACGTAGTGGTCGCCGTCGCGGACCGCCGTGGTGCGCAGCGCGGCCGCGTCGGATCCGGCCTCCGGCTCGGTCAGTGCGAAGGAGCCGAGCAGGTCGCCCGCCGCGATCCGGCCGAGGAACTCCGCACGCTGGTCGGGGCGTCCGTAGCTGATGATCGAGCCGCCGACGAAGACGGTGCTGCCGACGTAGCGCCCGAGCGGGGCGAGCGCCCGGCCCATCTCCTCGAAGAACACCGCCATGTCCACCGGGGTGCGTCCCTGCCCGCCGTACTCGCGTGGCCACTGGACCCCGATCCAGCCGTGGTCGGCGACGGCGCGGTGGAACTCGGGGACGAACGCCTCGATCGCGCCACCCGTGCGTCGCAACAGCTCCGGGGTGACCGCCTCCGCTGCGAAGGCACGCACCTCCTGGCGGAACGCCTCCTGCTCCGGGGTGAGGACGACGTCCATCTCGCCGACCGCCGCCGTGGGTTCGGCCGGGCTCGTCGTGGTGCTCACGTCGCCGTGAACCGGGCCGGGCGCTTCTCGACGAAGGCGCGCACACCCTCACGGGCGTCGTCGTTCTGCCGGTTGCGCAGCGAGATCAGCTGGTCCTGGACGAGCGCGTGCCGCAGCGGCAGGTCGTGGCCGCGGTAGGCGGCCTCCTTGACCGCCCGGACCGCGAGAGGCCCGTTGGTGCAGATCTGCTCCGCGAGCTCGACGGCCCGCTCGAGGTCCTGTCCGGCGGGCACGACCTCCTGCACCAGTCCGATCCGCAGCGCCTCCTGCGGCGACACCCACTCCCCCGTGAAGAGGATCTTGAGGGCGTCGCCGAACGCGAGGTGCCGCACGAGCCGCTGGATGCCACCGGCCCCCGGGATCAGACCGCGGCGGACCTCGGTGAGCCCGATCTTGGTGTCCTCCGCGGCGATGCGGATGTCGCAGGCCAGCGCGGTCTCGCAGCCCCCACCGGCGACGTGTCCGTGCAACGCGGCGATGATCGGCTTCCAGATCTCCAGGCCGTCGGGCCCGTTGAGGGTCGCGGGCAGCCGCCCGATCATGTTGGGCGCCCGGGACAGGTCCAGCCCGGTGGAGAACGCCCGCCCGGCCCCGGTGACCACGAGCACCCACGCGTCGTCGTCATCGCGGAAGGCTCGCAGCTCGCGGGCGAACAGACCGTGCCCGTCCGGGCTCAGGGCGTTGAGCTTCTCCGGCCGGTTCAGCGTGAGCACCCGGACGTGGCCGAGGTCGGAGCGCAGGACCTCCGCGGTCTGCTGCTGGTCGAGCGTGGTCAAGACGCCTCCCGTCGGGACTCCTCGGCGAGGCGCTGCGACGCGAGGCGTCCGTAGCAGCCGTCGAGGATCTGCGCGTACACGAAGTAGAGATGGACGTCGAACTCCAGCGTCAGCCCGTAGCCGCCGTGGACGATCGAGGCGGTGTAGGCGGCCTGCCGCAAGGCCTTGAGCGCCAGCCGGGCCGCCGCGGCCGAGGCGAGCCGGTGCGCCGCGGGGTCGGTGCGCACGGCCGCGGCACGCACGAGTTGCTCGGCCTGCCGGACGTGCAGCAGGGCGTCGGCGAGCTTGTGCTGCTGCGCCTGGAACGACCCGATCGGCCTGCCGAACTGGACCCGGTCGGTCGCGTACCGGGCGGCCGTCTCCAGGGCCCGCCGCGCGGCCCCGACGGCGAAGGCCGCGACGGCCGTCAGGGTGCGGCTCGTCGCGACGTCGAGCGCGGCGGCGACGTCGCCGTGGTCGATCACCCGGCCGCGGTCGAGCAGGGTCGCGGCCGGCAGGCGCGTCTCGTGGACGGGGAGGTGGTCGACGTAGGAACCGGCGGGGCGCGCGGTCCATTCCGCGCGCGGGACGAGGACGACCGCCAGGTCGCCCTCGTGACGGTCGGGCGGCAGCCAGACCGCGACGGCGACGTGCGTCGCGATCGGCAGCCACGGTGACCGCACGACGACGTCGGGGCCGGCCGTGTCGGCGGGCGGCAGCTCGACGGGGTGCGCGAGCGCGTGGAGCGGGGCCGCGACGATCCACGACCCGTCCGGGAGTCCCGCCGGGACGTCGCCGCCCTCGGTGGCCGCGAGCAGCTCGCCCGTGCAGATCGCGCTGTCGAACTGGGGGGTCCAGAGCAGCTCGGCCCCGAGCTGTTCGCACGCGAGCGCGCGGTCGAGCTGGTCCCCGGAACCGAGGCCGAGCCCGAGGAGACCGGCCGCACCCAGGGCCCGATAGCTCGTCGCCGCCGGCGCGGGGTCGGTACGCAGGCCGCGCACGTGGTCGAGCCCGCCGGCCCGGGCGGCCAGACCCCGCGCCCAGTCCACGAGGTCGGCCCGGTCGGTCGAGAGTCCGAAGTCCATGGTCATCGCTCCTTCCGGCCCCGGCGGGCCAGCCAGCCCGCCGCGACCAGGGCCAGCACGCCCCCGACGGCTGCTGCCGGTCGCCGACGGGCAGCCGATCCTGACCGGGCCGGTGGCGCGGCCGACGGTTCGGCGGGGGTCACGGGTGACGGCAGGAGCGGGGCGAGGTCGTCGGGGCGGATCGGCAGCGCCGTCACGCCCTGCGCCGCGGGGGCGCCGAGGGCGGCCGCGACAGCGTTGGCCACCGCTCCCCCGATGCCCTTGATCCCCGCCTCGCCCGCTCCCTTGACGCCCAGCGGGTTGCCCGGGACTCCGCCCAGCTCGACGACGTGCACGTCGATCGGTGGCATCTCGGCCGCCGTCGGCAGCAGGTAGTCCATGAAGGTCGCCCCGAGCGGCTGGCCCTGCGCGTCGAACGTGAGCGACTCCAGCAGGCTCCCGCCGAGGCCCATCGCGGCGCCCCCGGCGAGCTGGCTGTGCACGGCCGGCAGGTCGATCGCGCGCCCGACGTCGTAGCCGACCACCACCCGCTCGACGCTCACGGCGAGCGTTCCCGGGTCGACGGCGGCCACGGCCAGCGCGATGCCGAACCCGTGCGTCGGCTCCTCCATCGCGTGCCGGCCGACGGTCTCGATCGGGGCCAGCTCCTTCCACGCGATCGACCTGCTCCCGGCCTTGTACCCGTCCGGCGTGCGGACGAGCTGCGTCGCCGGACAGCTCAGCAGGGTGGCGGCGCGGGACTCGGCGACCTCCAGCAGCTGCGTGGCGGCGTGCACGGCGGCGCTGCCGACGAAGATCGTGGACCGCGAGGCGAACGTGCCGTTGCCGCCGGCGTGCGCGGTGCTGGCACCGGACTGCACCCGCACGTCGGTCGCGTCGACGTCGAGGGCGTCGGCGAGCACCCGGACGGCCATGTCCTCGAGACCCTGGCCGAACTCCGTCGCCGAGGTGCCCAGCACGAAGGTGCCGGACGTGTCGAGCTCGAGCCCCACCGTCTCCTCGCGGCCCATCCCGGAGTGGTCGACGAACAGCGCGTGACCGACCCCGACATGCTCGCCCGCGGCGCGGCGCCGCGCCACCTCGTCGACCATCGCCTCGTGCCCGCAGCGCCGCAGTACCTCGTCGAGCTGCGCCGGGTAGTCGCCGCTGTCGTAGGTGGCGGCGTGCACGCCGCCGTCACCCATGTCCACCGTGAGCGGGAGGTCGGCGGCCGGGACGAGGTTGCGGCGGCGCAGCTCCAGCGGGTCCAGGCCCAGCCGGCGGGCGACCATGTCGACCGCCCGTTCCATCACGAAGATCGCCTCTGCCGACGACGGGGCGCGCATGGTGCCCGACGGCGTCTTCGTGCTGGCGACGCTGCGGCACCGGGCCTCGAACGCGGTCCAGCGGTAGGGGCCCGGGAACGACCCGGCGAGGTTCTGCGGGAGCCGGGCACCGATCGGCCGCGGGTAGGCGCCGACGTCGATGGTGCCGTCGCTGCGGAACGCGAGCAACCGCCCGTCGCGCGAGGCGGCGATCGCGAAGCGGTGCCGGTGGTCGCGCGAGTGGTTGATCGTCATCAGGTGCTCGCGGCGGTCCTCGACCCATTTCACCGGACGGCCCGTGACCCGGGCGGCCCACGGCACCAGGAAGTCCTCGGGGTAGACCTCGCCGCGCACCCCGAACATCCCGCCGACGTCGACCCGGTGACAGATCACGCGGTCCGGATCGAGATCGAAGAAGCCGGCCACCGTGCGCCGGGTGAAGTGCACGAACTTGGTGGCACCCCAGATGTGCAGGAACCCGTCGGACCACTCGCAGACCAGCCCGCGGGTCTCCATCGGCAGGCCGGACTGACGCGCGACCCGGAAGTCGGCCTCGACGACGACGTCCGCGCCCGCGAAGGCGGCGTCCACGTCACCGTTGGTGGCCCTGAACTCGGCGATCTCGTTGTCGAGTCCGTCCTCCCACATCGGGGTCACGTCGTCCGGCCCGCCGACGGCGGGGAGCGGCTCGATCTCGACGTCGACCAGTTCGGCGGCGTCCTCGGCGTGATACGGGTCGTCGGCGACGACGGCCGCGACCGGCTCGCCGACGTAGCGGACCCGATCGGTCGCGAGTACCGGCTGCAGGCGGGCCGCCATCCTGGGCGTCTCGACCACGCGGATCGGGATCCGTGGGACCCGGTCCAGATCGGCGCCGGTCAGGACGACGCGCACGCCGGGCGCGGCGGCCGCGGCGGTCACGTCGACGGCGGTGATGCGTCCGTGTGCCAGCGGACTGCGCACGACCGAGAGCCACAGCTGCCCGTCCCGCACGACGTCGCCGACGTACGCGCCCGCACCGGTGAGCAGCCGGGCGTCCCCGCGCCGGAGCGCCCAGGCCCCGGCGCCGGGCACCCCCGTGTCGGCCGCAGTCATGTCGACGGCCGCGCGGCCGGTTCCCACACCGTGATCGGGACACCGGCGTTGGTGACATTCTCCACCGTGCGGTTGCCCGAGGACGTCGAGGGCAGGAAGTACCCGGCGCACCCGACGCACCGAATGCGGACCGTCCCGATGTCGCACATGCCGCTGTCGACGATGTTGCGCGCCCCGCAGTCCGGGCACTCCTCGTCGCGCATCCGCATGTCAGACCCCTTCCATCCGGTACGAGCCCAGTGGGAACTCCGCGATCGCGGCGTCGGGCACCCGCGCGGTGGGCGGCCGGACCGCACCCTGCGGCCAGGTCGCGTCGATCACCAGCCCGGTCGTGCCGGCGTAGCCCTGCTGGGACGGGTCGAGCAGGTGACCCTGGAGGTTGGGCAGGACGGCGATGTCGACGTCCGCACGGACGCGCGTCGACACGGCCCACATCACCTCCTGCGCGTCGAACACGTCGATGTCGTCGTCGACGACGATCACCTGCTTGAGCGTGTTCGCCGGCGCCATGACCGCCATCGCCGCGCGCATCGGCTGGCCGTCCGCGGTCTTGCGCATGCTGATGACGGCGGTGGTCGGCCCGCCACCGCGGAACCAGGCGACCTGTTCGACCTGGGGCACGGCCGTTCGCGCGGCGGCGAGGTGGCCGGCGTGGATCGACACGTGTGCGTTGAGGTGATCGGCGTACCCAGTGAAGATCCCGAGGACGACGGGGTCGTCGCGCCAGGTGACGGCGTCGACCTCCAGGACGTGCGAGAGCTTCTGCGGACCGAGGTAACGCATGAACTCCCCGAACGGTCCCTCGGCGGCTCGGCGGCCGGCCAGCAGCCGTCCCTCGACGACCACCTCCGCCTGAGCGGGCACCATCAGGTCCGCGCCGAAGGTGCGAGAGGGAACCATCTCCAGCGGTTCGCCGAGCAGTGCGCCCGCGACGGCGAACTCGTCGACCTCCAGCGGGGTCCGCGCGGCGGAGGCGAGGTGGAACGCCGGATGGTGGCCCAGCACCATGGCCACGGGCAGGTCGCGGCCGTCGTTCTCCGCCTCACGGTGCAGGCCCCAGAGCTGCCGCGGGGAGACGTGTACACCCATGTGGTCGCGGTCGAGGTACATCGCACGGTTCCAGGACAGGTTGTGTCCCCACCCGTTCGGCTTGCGGGACACCGTGATCGGGGTGAAGTAGGGCCCGCCGTCGTGCTCGACGTGACGGACGAACGGCAGCGCCTCGAGCCGGACGTCGGCCCCCGTCACGACGTGCTGCTGCACTGGTGCGTCCGCCACGACGACGGGGTCGCGCAGCTCCCGTTCACGGTCGAGGTAGCGCTCCAGCAGCTCGCGCCACGAACCCGCCGTGAGATCGAGGACGGTGCCGACGGCCTGCCGCGTCGCGTAGGCGTTGAACAGCAGCGAGAAGTTGCCGGGCCGCCCGTCGAGGGACCGGACCGCGGTGAAGTGGACCGGTGCCGGATCCGATTCCTCGATCTGGGCGAGCAGCGCCGTCACCTCGTACCCCATCGGGTTGACGAGGTCGTTGACGCGACGCAGGCCCGCCTCCTTCCCCGAGTCCGCCATCCATGAGCGGAGTGACTGCTTCATCGCACCCTCGTTCCGCGCTCGCACCGTCCCAGATTGAAGACGGTATCCCGTATTCCATGAGTCAAGTCTGGTGGACGACGACTGTCAAGCGGGTGCCGCGGCGTCACCCCCTCCCGCGACGGCCCCGCCCGGGTGAGGGGACGTGACGGCCGCGGTGACACGTCGCAGCAACGCCGTCCACGCCTGCGGCTCGGGGCTCGTCAGGCCGGCCCCCCTGTGCAGCAGCAGCCCGAAGTAGATCGCCCGGAAGAGCAGCAGGGCGGCCTCCGCATCCACGCCGTCGGCAAGACCGCCGTCGATCGCCGAGGACGCGACGAGCGGTTCGACCTTCTCCCGCCACGCCGCGTAGGCGTCGGCGACAGCAGCCGCCACGTCCGGCTCACGGCGCGCGGTCACGTAGGCCTCGAGCCGCATGGCTTCGGCATCGGTCAGCGGTCTGCCGATCGAGCGCGCCGGGTAGTCGAACAGCTCGGCGAGGCTCGCCGCCTCGGCGGCGATGTACCCGACCCGGGTGGAGCGACCGACGACCGCCTCGCGAAGGAGCTCGTTCTTGGACCGGAAGCGTCCGTACATCGCGCCGGTGGACAGCCCGGCCTCACGCACGATGTCCATCACCTTCGTGCCCGCATAGCCGTTTCGCGCGAACACCGCGGCCGCCGCCTGCAGCAGCCGTTCCCGCAGCTCGTCGTGTGGATCGTCGCCCCCGGCAGTATCAGTCACCGGCGAAGAATAGTTATTCTTGAGCGTGGCGGCAACGGCATCCAGCCGTCGCAGGGCAGTGCAATATCATTCTGCCGATGTGGAACGAGCGCGCCCGGACCGGTACCGAGCGATGAGCGCCCCCCGCGACGCCGACGGCCCTACAGGGCCGCGCCTGTCCCGCCGCCCGCTCGGTCAGCAGATCGCCGACCTCATCCGCAACGACGTGCTCTACGGGCGTCTGCGATCCGGCACGAAGCTCGGCCAGCAGCAGCTGTGCGAGCGCTACGGCACCAGCCGGATA
>NZ_BJVJ01000015.1 GCF_007989085.1 Pseudonocardia sulfidoxydans NBRC 16205 | reverse complement strand
GGTCGTAGTCGACAATCGCGTCGCCCGCCTGAGCCCGCTCACCGACGATCTGAGCCACAGTGCACTCCTTCTTGTTGGATGGGTGGTGCTTCGAGGGTCAGACCGCCGGCCCCTGCAGGGGTGGCGGCGAGGCCCACGTCTTGCGGTGACTTCCCGGCATGGCGCGCATGATCGAGTGACGCAGCGGCCACGGCAGCACGCTGTAGACCGGTGCGAAGATCTTCAGCCAGAAGATCTCCTTGGCACCCTTGGGCGGCCGCGGGGCGGCCGTCCCGAGCTTGATCGACAGCTTGCGCTGGGCGTCGACAAGCAGGTAGTGCTCGGCGTTGTGACGGAGCCAGCCGGAGAACCCGCCTGCCACGATCAGCCCTTCTTCGCGGCCGCGAGGCCGTTGTTGGCCGCGGCGACGATCGGCTCGGTGAGCGCGCCGATGGCCGGCGCGAAGACCGTGTCCATGGTGGCGAGGTCCTCGAGGGTCATGCCGAAGCGGATGGCCTGGGCCAGGAAGTCGGCCCGCTCCTTGATGCCGTCGCCGCCGCCGACCATCTGGGCGCCGAGAATCTTGTGCGACTTCGGGTCGGCCAGGATCTTCAGCTTGGTCTTCTTCACGCCCGAGTAGTAGCGCGAGCGCGAGACACCCTCGGCGACACCGACGATGTAGGGGATGCCGAGTGCGGTGGCGGTGGCCTCACCGAACGAGGCCCCGCCGATGACCCACTTGCCGGCGGGCGTGCCCCACGGGATGAAGACGGTGCGGTAGGCCTTCGAGCCGCCGGCGGCGTTCTGGCCGGCGGCCTTGCCCTGCGCGTAGGCGTGCGAGCCGGTGAGGCCCTGCAGCGGCGTACCCGCGAGGCCGTGCGGGATCTCGCAGGCGTCGCCCGCGGCCCACACGTCGGGGGCCGACGTCTTCATGTTCTCGTCGACGATGAGGCCGCCGGTCGAGCCGATCTTGATGCCCGCCGCCGCCGCGAGGGCGTTGTTCGGGGTCTTGTGCGTCGCGACGACCGCGAGGTCGACCGGGATCTCGCCCGCCGACGTCCTGATCGCGCGCAGCTTGCCCTCGGAGTCGCCCAGGAAGGCCTCGAGGGTGGTGTTGTAGTGCAGGTGAATACCGAGCTCGCGGAACGACTCCTCGACCGGCGCCATGATGTCCGGGTCCGCCATGTTGGACAGGGCGTACGGGTTGGCGTCGACCAGGTGCGTCTCGATACCGCGGTGTGCCAGCGCCGAGACCATCTCCATGGCCAGCGGGGACGCCTCGACGACGACCGCACGCTTGGAGTTGGCGATGACCTTGTCCCACTCCTGGGCGGCCCGGATGTTCTTGACGTAGTACAGGCCGCCGAGCTCGGTGCCGGGGACGCCCGGGTCGGCGTAGGCGAAGCCGGTGCCGATGATGAGGCTGTCGTAGGAGACCTCACCCTCGCCCTCGACCATGATGGTCTTCTTCGCGGTGTTGATCGACTTGACGGTCGTCTCGTAGTGGACGTCGATGCCCGCGTCCACGTACGCCTGCTTGCCGGCCAGGATCAGCCGGTCGAAGCTGTCGATCTCGCCACCGTGGACGTACGGAATGCCGCACGGGCTGTAGGCGATGTCCTCGAACTGCGTGTAGAGCACCACCTCAGCGGAGGGGTCCACGGCTTTCACGCCACCTGCGGCGCCGGTCCCGGCGGGACCGCCACCGATGATCACTGTCTTCCGCGGCACGTTGCGCCCGCCTTCCGCCGTCTACGCTGAGGTTCGCCAGTCGTTCACTATGCGATTCAGGATTTTTACCATACTCAACGGCCGTTCTGTGTCAACGCCCCCCGACAGGGGAGACCGGTGCGAATCACCGTCACTCCAGGTCAGGAGCAGCGCGCGACCGTGACCAGCGGCCGGGGTGCGCCGTCGAGAAGGACTGTCGCGCCCCATCGTGCCCCAGTCGTCGGGCAACGTGCTCCCCGGGTGCGGAAGACGCCGGACGGCCGGCCCCGCCTGAGTGCGGACGACAGTCAGGCGAGCTCCGCCTCCTGGTGCTCGCGGCGCACGACGGCGGCGGTGTCCGACCGCAGCCCGAGCCGCAGCGTCTCCACCGACAGCACGTCGGCGAGCGCGACGTTGCCCAGGTTCACGTCGGGACCGAAACGTCGGACGAACCAGGCCTGCTGGGCCGCGCGCGGCGCCTCGAAGATCACCCGCTCGACGCCGGTGGCGGCCACGACCGCCTCGACGACGTCGGGACGGACCCGGCCGGACTCGTCGAACGTGCCGACGTTGCCGCTCTGCCGGCCCTCGGTGACGACGAACCTCGCGCCCGCGTCGAGATCGGACAGGCACTCGGCCGGCCAGTGCCGCGCCGGGTTGCGCTCGCCCGGCGACTTGGCGCCGGTCTCGGCGAGGACGGTGAAGTCGCGCGACGCGCGGCGGATCAGCTCACGCTTCTCCTGCATCGACATCGCGACGGTGCCGCGCGAGACCTCGATCAGCCGGAAGCCGACCTCGCCCGCCCATTCCAGGCAGGCCTCGGCCGCGCCCTGGGCCCACGCGATCTCGAGCATCGTGCCGCCGAGGCAGGCCGCGACGTCGTGCGCCTCGAGCAGCGCGAGCTTGGCCGGCAGCGCGGAGTCGACGTAGGCGGTGCCCCAGCCGACCTTCCAGATGTCGATGTGCCCTGCCGCCGACGCCAGGAGGTCGGCCGTGGCCGCGGTACCGGCCCCCTGGTCGATGACGTGAGTGACGCCGACCGTCCGCGGTTTCACCGAGCGCGGCGGAAGGTCGAGGAACGCAGGAAGTGTCACCGGACCGACTTTACTTCTCATAGTGTGCGAGCATCCACTATCGGAAACCGTGTCGAGCCTCTCAGGGCACGAGCCCTGTCGAGGCACGCGGGGGCATCGGCTCGGGGTGGTCGGGCAGCGCCAGGGTCGGCGCGGGCGTCGCCCGGTGACCGAGGAACACGGGACGGTTGGCGTGTCCGAACAGCAGCGGCAACAGCTCCGCCGCACGCACCGTGCCGTACCAGCCGCCGTGGGCGTGGCTCTCGCCGAACGCGCTGACGGCATCGGGGCGGACGTCGGGGCCGGCGACGACGAGCGGGGTCGGGTCGGCGGTGTGCAGCACCCCGCCCGTCGACGGGGTGGCGTGATCACCGGTCACGCACACGACGGCCCGGTCGGCGAGATCGTGCAGGGCGGCCAGACCGGCGTCGGCGGCCTCGATCACGTCGCGCTTGGCGAGGGGCTGCTTGGTGTGGCCGGCCTCGTCGGTGGCCTTGGTGTGGACGTGGACGAACCGCGCCCCTTCGGCGATCAGCGCCCCCGCGGCGTCGACGCGGGCGGCGAGGTCGGCGGCGACGTCCGGGACCGGCGGGAGGTGCAGGTCCGTCATCTCCAGTACCTCGGCCAGGCCGCGGTAGAGCCGGGTGCTGGTGACCATGCCCCCGGCGACGCCCGCGTTGGCGGTGAAGCTCGGGATCAGCTCGCGGGTGCCGGACCACTTCGTCGTGAGCACGTCGAGGGCGGGCAGGCCGCGGTCGCGGCGGGCGGCGTTCACGGGGTGGGCGAGGAGCAGCTCGCGGGCGTCGAGGAGCAGGTCGGTGAGGACGAGCGCTGCCGGGGTGTCGACGGGGCGCGTCGGCAGCGGCCGCAACCACGGGTGCCGGTCCTCGAAGAAGGCGTCGGAGTCCGTCACCGCGCCCTCGGGATGGCCGTCGAGCAGCAGCAACGCCTCGCCGCGTGCACCGATCGGCTGCAGCGTCGCGGCGTGGTCCTCCAGGACCGGGGCGAGACCCTCCAACAGGGCGAGGGCGTCGTCGGCGTCGGAGCGAGCGGCGCGGCCGGTGAGCCACACCAGGCCCCGATCGGCGACCGACGTCCGCAGCGCGGCGTGGGTGGCGGCGACGCCGTAGGGCACGTCGAGACCCGCGCCCAGAGCCTCGACGACCGCGCGGCCCGGGAACGGCACGTCGGCGAACCCGAACATCGCCCAGTGCGCCAGCTCCGACGCGGGCGCCCGGCCCCAGCCGAACGGCACGTGCCAACCCGACGCGCCGCGGCGGGCCAGCTCGTCGAGAACAGGGGTGTGCGCGGCCTCGGCCGGTGTGCGGCCGCCCAGCTCGGGGACAGGCCGGTCGCCCAGCCCGTCGAGCACGACGAGCACGACGGGCATCCGGTCGTCGTCGAGGCGCGGCTGGCCCTCGCCGTACCCGGGCGCCCTCACGGCTGCAGCGCCTTCAGCACCGGGACGGTGGCGGCCGGCACTGCCGACGCCCAGTCGCCACCGTCCCGGAGACAGGCGCGGACGTCGGCCGCGTGCAGTTTCGTCGCCGGGTCGCCGTCGATCACCGTCACCTCGTAGCCCGCCGCCGCGAGCCGGCCGGCCTTGTCGCGCTCCCACGCCGAGAACGCGCGGACGTACTGGTGGGCGTGGCGCGGCACGTACTGCGTCCACACCTCGGGACGCGTCAGGTCGAAGGGCACGATCGTCATTCGACCACCGAGGCCCGCGGCCTCCAGCGCGACCGTCAGCAGCCGGGCCCGCTCGAAGTAGGTGAACGGGTTGGCCTCGGGCGTGTGCCGGTGCGCCGACGTCGGCTCCTCGCGACGGGCACCGCTGTCGGGGTTGGTGACGGCGACGACGAGGTGCTCGCACTCCGCCGCGACCAGCTCGAACAGCTCCAGGTGCTGGTCGTGGACGGGCTGGAAACGGCCGGTGACGCAGCCGAGCAGCCTCACGGACGCAGCAGCCCGCGCGCGATGGCGTTGCGCTGGATCTCGACGGTCCCCGCCGGGATCCGCAGGTTGCGGGCGATCCGGAACAGCTTCTCCTCGGCCGAGCCGAGCAGCAACCCGGTGCCGCCGTGGATCTGGACGGCCCGGTCGGTGACCCGGAAGAACGCCTCGTCGTTGACGATCTTGATCAGGGAGACGAGGCGGGGCACGTCGCCGTGCGCGGGGATGTCGAAGGCGCCCAGCTCGTCGAGGTCGGCCTGCGCGACCAGCGACGTCGAGCGGGCGGCGTAGACGTCGGCGTCCATGTCGGCCAGCAGGTGCTGGATCGCCTGCAGGTCGCCGATCGGGCGCCCGCCCGACTCGCGGGTGCGCGCCCGTTCCGTCGCCCGGTCGAGCAGCCACGAACCCCAGCCGGCGCACATCCCGCCGCGGCACATCCGTCGCCAGTTGATCCACGACATGGCCAGCGCGAACCCGTCGCCGACCTCCCCGACGACGTTCTCCGCCGGTACCCGCACCCCGTCGAGATGCAGCTCGCCGGTCAGCCCGTCGTTGAGCATCGTCGGGATGTCGCGGCCCCGTCGGAAACCGGGGGCGTCGGCGTCGACGAGGAACATCGACAGCGACCGGGTGCCCGCGCCGGGCTCGGTGACGGCCACGACCTGCACGAAGTCCGCGAAGTGCGCGTTGGTGATCCACGCCTTGGTGCCGTCGAGGATCCAGTCGGTGCCGTCGCGGCGGGCGCGGGTGCCCATGGCGAGCACGTCGGTCCCGACGTCGCGCTCGGTGTTGGCGAACGCCGTCGTCACCTCGCCGGCGAGCAGCGGGTCGAGGTAGCGGCCGCGGGCGGTGTCGGAGACGTGGGTGATCGCGGGGTTGGCGCCCTCGGTCCAGGCGAGCGCGGCGAGCCCCAGGCCGAGGCCCGACTCGCGGTAGACGTACTCCTCGACGTGGTGCATCTCGACCCGCCCGAACCCGCCGCCGCCCAGCTCGGCGGGGATGTGCGGGTTGTAGAGCCCGGCCTTGGCCGCGCGGCGCTGCACCTCGCGGCGGGCCTCCCAGACGAGCGGGTGCATGCGGCCCTTGTCGTCGACGCGTGGGTTCCACGGGGTTCCGGCGCCCGCGGTGTCCAGCTCGTTCTCGAGCGGCGCCACCTCGGTGTCGAGGAACGTCCGGAAGCGGGACGTGTAGTCGCGGACGCGGTCGGACGGGGAGATGTCGCGGGTGGCGGTCGTCGGCACGTCCGCATCGTCGACCGACCGGACGGTCGTGGGCAACCCGGGGGTGGTGAGTGCCTCCTCCGGTTCAGCGACGCGGGCCGTTCAGCGGTTCTCGTCACGGCCGCATCGGGGTACGCCGGGAAGGAGGCCATTCGTCACGAGAAGGGAGCGCACATGTCGGGGAACAGGGCAGTCGCCTACGTGGGACCGGGGAAGGTCGAGGTGCACGACATCCCCTACCCGACGCTCGAGCTCAAGGACGGCCCCGGGGTCAACCCCGCCAACGTCGGCCGCAAGTGCAACCACGGGGTGATCCTCAAGGTCGTCAGCACCAACATCTGCGGCAGCGACCAGCACATGGTCCGCGGACGCACGACCGCCCCGGCAGGCCTGGTCCTTAGGCCACGAAATCCTCGGCGAGGTCGTCGAGGCCGGGCCGGACGTCGAGTTCACCAAGGTCGGCGACCTCGCGTCGGTGCCGTTCAACATCGCGTGCGGACGCTGCCGCAACTGCAAGGAGGGCAAGACCGGGATCTGCCTCAACGTCAACCCGGACCGGCCGGGTTCGGCGTACGGCTACGTCGACATGGGCGGCTGGGTCGGCGGCCAGCCCGAGTACGTGATGGTCCCGTACGCCGACTTCAACCTGCTGGTCTTCCCGGACCGCGACCAGGCCATGGAGAAGGTCCGCGACCTGACGATGCTCTCCGACATCTTCCCGACCGGCTTCCACGGCGCGGTCACCGCGGGCGTGAAGCCGGGGTCGACCGTGTACGTCGCGGGCGCCGGGCCGGTCGGGCTCGCCGCCGCGGCCGGGGCGCAGCTGCTGGGGGCGGCCGTCGTGATCGTCGGAGACCTCCAGGAGGACCGGCTCGCGCAGGCGCGGTCGTTCGGCTGCGAAACCGTCGACGTCTCCAAGGGCGACCCGAAGGACCAGATCGAACAGCTGCTCGGCGTCCCCGAGGTCGACGCCGGCATCGACGCCGTCGGGTTCGAGGCACGCGGGCACGGCGACGGGTCGTCGTCCGAGGCACCCGCGACCGTCCTGAACTCGCTCATGGAGATCACCGCCGCCGGTGGCGCGCTGGGCATCCCGGGGCTCTACGTCACCGGCGACCCCGGTGGCATCGACGAGGCCGCCAAGATCGGCGCCCTGTCGCTGTCGCTGGGCACCGGCTGGGCGAAGTCGCTGTCGTTCACGACGGGCCAGTGCCCCGTCATGCGCTACAACCTCGGGCTGATGAAGGCGATCCTGCACGACCGCGTGCAGATCGCGAAGGCCGTCAACGCCACCGTCATCTCCCTCGACGACGCCCCGCGCGGCTACCAGGAGTTCGACAAGGGAGCGGCACGCAAATACGTGATCGACCCGCACGGGACGCTGGCCGCCTGACTCCCGGGCCGGCGCCGCCGTGGACACCCCGGGCCGCGGCGCCGGCCGGTCTCGTCCCACACCGGGAGTCGCACCGGGACTCACACCGGGACTCACACCGGGATGAGCTCGAACGTCGTCGCGAACCGGGCGCCCGGGAGCCGCTGCGCCGCCCGCCCGGCATGCGAGCGGAGGAACGCCCCGGGGTCGGCCATGTCGCCCGAGAGCGCCGCCAGGTACGCGCGGTGCGCGGCGAGCGAGGCGATCCCGCGGTCGATGTGGTCGTCGACGGCGACGCCGTGGCCGGAGAGCGGCGAACCGGCCACGGCCACCCACCGCACCCCGGCCCACGGCTCACCCAGCTCGGGGAACAGCCACCGGTTCGCGGCGTCGCGCACCGCGTCGACACAGGCACGGCCGACGGCGACGTGGTCGGCCATGTTGCGGCCACCGCCACCGAACCAGGTCTCGTGGAAGTTCCCGGTGACGACGAGCTCGGGCCGGTGCCGGCGGATCGCGGCGGCGATGTCGCGGCGCAGCGGGATCCCGTACTCGATCAGGCCGTCGGGGTGGTCGTCGAGGAACTCGACGACCGAGACGCCGACCTCGGCCGCCGCCGCACGTTGCTCGGCCTCGCGCAGCGGTCCGCACTCCGCGGGCGGAAGGGTGTCGATCCCGGCCTCGCCGCGGCAGGCCAGCAGGTAGGCGACGTCACGGCCCTCCGCGGTCCAGCGCGCGATCGCCGACGAGGCCCCGTACTCCAGATCGTCGGGATGGGCGACGACCGCGAGCCCGCGGGTCCAGTCCTCGGGCATCGGCTCCAGCGGCGGCGCGCTCACCGCAGGCTCAACCGGTGGTCGGCGAGGTCATCGTCCCATTCCATCGCGACCAGCCCGCGAGCCCGCGCCGCCTTCGCGAACGACAGGAAGCTGTTGAAGCCGTGGCGCTTCTCGCTGAAGTCGGGCACCCGCTTGCGCATCTGGTCCTTCAACCCCGACAGCTGCACACCGTCGCGACCCGCCAGACCGCGCACCACGTCGACGAGCAGCGCGAACGCGTCGTCGTCGGCCGAACCGTCCTGCGGGAACGCCACCTCCGGATCGCCCTGCGCACTGCCCTGCCGCAGCTCCACGACGCGTTCTGCCTCCAGATGGCGCAGCAGCTCCCCGAAACCGCGGAAACCGTGGTCGCCCTCGTCGAACGTCGGGTCCTTGCGCAGGATCGCCCGCTTCAGCCGCGACGCCGGCACCGGGCCGTCGGCGTGGCGCTGCAGCCCGGCGAGCGTGCTCGCGACCAGCCGGCCGACGTCGCCGTCCGTCGTCGCCACGGGCTCGTCGAGCACCGGCTCGGGTGGAGGGTCGGGCTCCGTCACCACGACGACCGGGTCCGGCGCACGGGTCGCCGCGACCGGCTCGCGGCGGCGGCTCCTGCGCACCGGCGGGTGCGCGTCGACACCCGGAAGGCGGTCGTAGAACAGGAACTCGTCGCACGCCGGCGGGAGCAGCGCCGACGTCGACGACTGCACCCCGATCCCGATCACCCGCTTGTCCATCTCCCGCAGCTTGTGGACCAGCGGGGTGAAGTCCGAGTCGCCGGTCCCGATCGCGAACGTCGTCACGAAGCCGCGCTCGTAGGCCAGCTCGATGGCGTCGACGGCCAGCTTGATGTCGGCCGCGTTCTTGCGCGAGCCGCCGAGGCGCTGCGGGATCTCGATCAGTTCGACCTGCGCCCGCGCCAGCAGCCGGCGGTCCTCGTCGAAGTAGGACCAGTCGGCGTACGCCCGCCGCGACACCACCCGGCCCCGCTCGGCCAACGCGTCGGCGATCGGGCCGAAGTCGAACGGCGACACCCCGAGCCCTTCCCGCGCACCGATCGCGAGGTTCTCGTAGTCGAGGAAGAGCGCGATGCGCTCGTCGTCGTTGATCACGGGCGGCCCCCAGGAGTGTGGATCGCCGAGCCTATTGCCCCGGCCGGGAACGCGCCGGTGGACGGGCCGGGAGACGCCCGTCAGTGGCTGAGCGCCGACCCGTAGAGGTCGCCGAGGGCCGCCCAGTGCCGTTCCTCGGCGTCCTTGTCGTAGGTGGGGTTGTCGGGCACGGCGAACCCGTGGGCGGCCGGGTAGGTCTCGATGGTGTGCTCGACGCCCGCGTCGGTCAGCGCGGCGTCGAGGGTATCGAACTGCTCCCGCGGGAACGACGCGTCGTCGGCCGCCCCGGCCACGTAGACCTTCGCCTTCACCGCCCCGGCGAGCAGGTGCGGGCTGGTGGGGTCGTCGGCGGGGGCGAGCCGGCCGCCGTGGAACGACGCCGCCGCCGCGACCTTGTCCGGCACGCCGCCCGCCACCAGCATCGACGCGCGACCACCCATGCAGTAGCCGGTCGTCCCCGCCCCGGTACCCGTGACCTCGGGGCGGGCGAGAAGGAAGTCGAGGTAGGCGTTCGCGTCCGCGATCAGCCGGTCGTTGGTGAGCGAGCCCATGAGCTCCCCGAGGCGTGCGCGCTCGTCGGGGTCGGAGAAGACGGTCGCGAAGTCGAAGGGCGCGTAGCCGGGGTTGCGGTAGTAGACGTCGGGCACGAGCGTCACGTAGCCCATCGACGCCATCCGGTCGCCCATGTTCGAGAACGTCTCCCGGGCGCCGCCCGCGTCGGGGAACATCAGCACCCCCGGCCAGGGGCCGTCGCCGTCGGGGACGTGCAGGGTCGCGGCGGCATCGCCGTCGGGAGCGGGAATGGTGACGTCCAGGCGCGGCATGTGTTGTCTCCCAGTGTGTCGTCGTCGACTGCGACCAGTTCTACTCCATCCGGTGGGGCCGGGGGCCGCAGCTGGTCGGTCCGGCGACGTCCCGGTCGACCTCCTCGGCGACTCCCGCGACGCCGAGATCGGGACAGGGACCGAAAGGTGCCGTCGGGGCCCCGGGTACTGCCGGGCGCGTTCTAGGCTCGGACACGTGGGTGTGGATGCAGCAGGAAAAGCAGACATCAACTTCTATTTCGACCCTATCTGCCCGTTCGCCTGGATGACGAGCAAGTGGATCCGGATCGTCCAGTCGCAGCGCGACTACGCCGTCGACTGGCGGTTCATCTCGCTACGACTGATCAACTCACACCTCGACTACGACAGCCACTTCCCCGAGGGCTACGACGCCCAGCACACCGCGGGCCTGCGGCTGCTGCGCGTGGCGTCGGCGGTGCGCGAGGAGCACGGCCGCGACGCGATGGGCCCGCTCTACGCCGCTTTCGGCGCCCGGATCTTCGAGACGGACCCGGACAAGAGCCGTGACTTCGGCTGGCAGGGCACCCCGGAGCTGGCGGCCGGGGCGCTCGCGGAGGCGGGGCTGCCGACGTCGTTCGCGGACCGGCTCGACGACGAGTCCTTCGACATCGGGATCCAGGCCGAGTCCGACGAGGCACTGTCGTTGACGGGCAAGGACGTCGGTACCCCGATCCTGCACTTCGAGCCGCCGGAGGGCGTGGCGTTCTTCGGCCCGGTGATCAGCCGCCTGCCCGACGAGGAGCAGGCCGCGCAGCTGTGGGACCACGTCGTCGGCCTGGCCCGGTTCCCCGGGTTCGCCGAGCTCAAGCGCAGCCTGCGGGAACGTCCGCAGCTGCCGTCGATGGGCGTCCGCGCGCAGGAGTCGGGGAAGGTCGAGGACTGGCACGCCGGGAGCCGGCGGCTCAAGAAGTGACGTCGGGCTGCTCCTTGGTGAGGTGGAGCAGCCAGTCGTCGCCGGTGTGGATGAGCGCGTAGCGACGGGCGCCGGCGCGTCCGTGGAGGGTGAAGACGATCCGCCGGTCGTCGCGGTCGTGCTCCTCCCACCAGCCGGTGTCGGCGATGTCCTTGTCGGCGTCGGTGTAGCCGAGGTGGTCCATCGCGTGGTCGGGGACCGGGACGGCGAGCCGGTTGCGGCGTGGGTCGTCGGGCAGGCCGCGCGGCACGGCCCACGACCGCAGCACCCCGTTCTCCTCCAGCCGGAGGTCGAAGTGGTGCCGCGGTCGTCGGTGCTCGTGCAGGACGAAAGCCGGTCGCGCCATACGCGGGCCTACCCCAGGTCGTGAGCGGCAATAGTCGCTGTAGCGACTATTGCCGCTCACAGGGGTCACTCGGTGTGGTGCACCTCCGCCTGGTTGTAGACGGGTGTCGGGATGCCCTCCTGGCGCGCCTTGAGCTGCAGGGCCAGGTAGAGCGAGTAGTAGCGGGACAGGGCGAGGTTGCCGCCGTGGATCCACAGACCCTCCTGGGCGGTGGGCTTCCACATGTTGCGCAGCTCGCCCTCCCAGGGGCCCGGGTCCTTGGGCGTGCCCGAGCCGAGGCCCCAGACCTTGCCGACCTTGTCGGCCACGTCCTGGCCGATGATGTCGGAGGCCAGCTGGTTCATGGAGCCGTAGCCGGTGGCGTAGACGACGAGGTCGGCGGGCAGCCGGGTGCCGTCCTCCAGCACGACCTCGTCCTCGGTCAGCTCGGTGACCTGCCCCTTGGCGAGCTTGACGTCGCCGTTCGCGACGAGCTCGGAGGCGCCGACGTCGATGTAGTAGCCCGAGCCGCGGCGCAGGTACTTGAGGAAGAGGCCGGAGTCGTCGACGCCCCAGTCGATGTCGAAGCCGGCCTTCTCCAACCGGTCGTAGAACTCCTGGTCGCGCTCCTTGATCGCCGCGTACACCGGGATCTGGAACGTGTGCAGGATGCGGAACGGCAGCGACGCGAAGATCGTGTCGCCCTTGAACGTCGTGACGCCGGCGGTGAGGGCGCGCTCGGAGTAGAGGTCGCCGACGCCGAGGTCCATGAGGGTGTCGGACCGGACGATGTGGGTGGAGCTGCGCTGCACCATGGTGACGTCGGCGCCGGCCTCCCAGAGCGCGGCGCAGATGTCGTGGGCGGAGTTGTTCGAGCCGATGACGACGGCCCTCTTGCCCTTGTACTCGTCGGGTCCGGGGTGGGCCGAGGAGTGGTGCTGGTCGCCGCGGAACTTCTCGGCTCCGGGTATCTCGGGGACGACAGGCAGGCCGGACGCGCCGAGTGCGAGCACGAGCTGCTTGGGCTGGAGGGTGACCTCTTCGCCGTCGCGGTCGACGACGACGGTCCAGGTCTTTGAGGACTCGTCGTAGGACGCGCTCTTCGCCGTCGTCGAGCCCCAGTAGTTGAGCTCCATGACCTTCGTGTACATCTCGAGCCAGTCGCCGATCTTGTCCTTCGGCGAGAAGACCGGCCAGTTCTCCGGGAACGGGATGTACGGCAGGTGGTCGTACCAGACCGGGTCGTGGAGGGCGAGGGACTTGTAGCGCTTGCGCCAGGAGTCGCCGGGGCGGGCGTTGCGCTCGATGATGATCGCGGGGACGCCCAGCTGGCGCAGCCGCGCGCCGAGCGCGATGCCGCCCTGGCCGCCGCCGACGATGACGACCTCGGGCTGGACGGTGTAGCCGAGCTCGGCGGCCTCCTGCTCACGGCTCTCGGCCCAGGTGACGCGGTCGCGGTGGGCACCGTGGCGGACGCCCTGGGCGCGTCGGTCGCGTGCGGGCTCCTCGTGGCCCTTCAGCTCGTCCAGCGTGGTGAGCAGGGTGAATGCCTTGCCGTCGACGAGTCTGAGCAGGCCCGATCCGCGGCCGACCTTGGTCTCGAACGCGATCCACGCGGTGATCACACCGTCGGCCTCGGCGGGTTCCTCGGTGGCGCGG
Organism: Pseudonocardia sulfidoxydans NBRC 16205; assembly: GCF_007989085.1. Classification (GTDB taxonomy): domain Bacteria; phylum Actinomycetota; class Actinomycetes; order Mycobacteriales; family Pseudonocardiaceae; genus Pseudonocardia; species Pseudonocardia sulfidoxydans. The sequence goes on along the minus strand of NZ_BJVJ01000015.1, from coordinate 84,641 downwards.
AAACCGGCGGGTTCGACGTCGTCGAGGGTGGCGCGCAACAGGTCGGCGACGCCTGCGGGCCCTTCGACGGTCGTGATGTTCCAGGTGAACGAGACGATGTCGCGCCAGTAGCTCTCGTCGGCGAACAGCGCCGCGGCGGCGTCGACGTCGCGTGCGGTCAACGCGTTCTGGAACGCGGTGAGCCATTGCTCGGTGGCGGTCGCTGCTGCGCTCGCGGTCTCGACGGACTGGGTCACTCGATGGCCTCCTTGCCACAGGGACGTCCTCGTCGACATTCAACAACGTGAAGGCCGGAAGAGGCACCCCTTGACGTATTCCCATATGGATATACGCTTCGGTCATGGCACGGGCGGCGACCACCACCGACGCGTTCAACGCGGTGGCCGAGCCGAGGCGGCGACAGATCCTCGACCTCCTCGCACGCGGCGAACTCGCGGTGAACGAGATCGTCGAGCGGATGGGCGTCGCACAGCCCCTGGTCTCGAAGCACTTGAAGGTGCTGCGGGAGGTCGGCCTCGTGGACGTCCGCGACGACGGACGCCGCCGGCTGTACCGGCTCGACCCCGTGCCGCTCAAGCCGATCCACGAATGGGTGCGCGGCTTCGAGCAGCTCTGGTCCGAGCGGTTCGACCGGATGGACGTCGTACTCGAGGAACTGATGGAGGCGGAGAACGATGAGCGGAAACACGACCACGACCCACAGCGCGACGGTGACGCTGCAGGGTGACCGCGAGATCGTCATCACCAGGGAGTTCGCGGCCCCGAAACACCTGGTGTGGAAGGCGTACACCACGCCCGAGCTGATCAAGCGCTGGTGGGCGGGCGAGCGCGGCGTGGTCACGCTCGCGGAGGTCGACCTGCGCGTCGGCGGCGCGTGGCGCTACGTCCTCGTTGCCGACGGCGGCTTCGAGGTGGGCTTCCACGGCGAGTACCGCGAGATCGACACGCACGAGAAGCTCGTCATGACCGAGGTGTTCGAGGGCATGCCCGACGGCGAGGCGCTCGACACGGTCACGTTCACCGAGGCCGACGGTCGCACGACGTTGACGATGCTGGTGCAGCACCCCGTCCCGGAGCACCGCGACGCCCACATCGGGTCGGGCATGGAGGGCGGCATGCAGGAGGCGATGGACCGCCTGGAACAGGTCGCGATCTCCCTGGCGGCATGAGCGACAACCCTGTGAGTGGCGATGGTCGCTATAGCGACCATCGCCACTCACGACCTACCCGGCGAGGCGTTTCGCGGGGTCGACCGGCGCCGCACCCCCGGCCACCAGGGCGTCCGACCAGCGGTTCAGCTCCGCGGTGACGACACCGATGTCGTCGCCGATCGCGTCGACGATCGACTGCTGCATCGCGTCGGTCTGCTCCTCCAGCCCGTGCCGGAAGTCGACGCCGGCGGCGGTCATCGCGCCGGACCCGTCGACGAGTCCCCGGGCCCGGAGCCTGCCCACGGCGGCCTCCATCTGCTCGGGGCTCCACCCGCGCGTCGCGGTGTACTCCAGGATCGGGTAGCCGCAGTACAGCTCGGTGAGGATGTTCATCTCGACGGGATCGAGCCCCGCGACCGCGCACACCGCGAGGTGGGAGTCACCGCGGTGCTCACGCAGCTGGTTGCAGGCGTGGACGAGGGCGGCGAGGACGTCGGCGGGCCACGGCTCGGCCCGCAGCCCGGTGAACAGGGGCCGGGAGGTGGCGTCGGCGGCGTCGAGGCCCCGGCGCAGCGCGGCGAGGACGGCGGCGGCGCGGGCGTCGAGATCCGGTTCGCCGGCCAGTACACGACGCAACGTCGGGCCCGGGGCGTTGGTGCGGACACGGACGGCGTCGGCCCGGCTGATCGCGGCGATCCCGGCCTCGTACTGGGGCGCGATGAGGTCGTAGGCGAACACGCCCATCGCGGTCACCGCGACCGGCGCGGCGGGCTCGCCCAGCGGCGCGGTGCGTTGCCGGACGTAGGCGACGAAGAAGTCGTCGAGCCCCAGCTCGCGGTAGCCGTCGGCGCTCTCGGCCGACCAGATCGCCTGCGACGCAAGAGGTTCGAAGGCGTCGCGCAGCGCGCGGGCGGGGCTCGCCCCGGTGGCCGCGCGCGCCTGCGGGCGCTCCTGCGAGGGGGCGGCGAAGAACAGGTCACGCATCGTCGCGTAGTCCACGTCCGGATCGTCCCGTGGATCTCGCGTGGCCGCCACCGGTCGTGTGACCTGCCCGCCTCGTTCCGGTGCGCAGTCCTGTCGACGTGCAGGGCGCGGAGCCGGACGACGACCGCGCTCGCGCGGTCGTGAGTGGCAATAGTCGCTATAGCGACTATTGCCACTCACAGGGGGGCGGTCAGGTCGGGGTGATGGCGCTGCGCCACCTCGGGGTGCGACCGGAACCAGCCCTTCAACGCGTTGTCACCGAACCGCGGCAGCAGCGAGTTGTGCGCGGTCTCGGTGACGCCCGGCGCCTTCGCGGCCAGCTCGGGCGTCAGCGGGACGGCGTCGAGCGTGGCGTCGAGGCGCGGCGACCAGAAGAACCCGGCCGACTGCCGCGTCGTCCCCGGCGCGCACGGCAGCACGCGGTGGACCGTCGACACCAGGTAGCCGTGCGTCGCCACCTCCAGCATCTCGCCGACGTTGATCACCAACGCCCCGTCGACGGGCGGGACGTCGACCCACTCGGTCGCCCGCGGCGGGCGGGCCTGCAGGCCACCGGTGCCGTCCTGCAGCAGCAGGGTGAGGAAGCCCCAGTCGGCGTGCGGGCCGACGCCCTGGGCCTCGGCGCCGTCGGAGTCGGCGCCGACGTAGCGGATCAGCTTGCCGAACCAGTGCGGTTCCCCGGAGAAGGCGTCGGCGAACTGGTCCTCGGGCAGCCCCAGCGACGCCGCGACCGCGCGGGTCAGCTCGTCGGCGACCCGGCACATCAGGTCGGCCCAGGCCAGGACGATGGTGCGCAGTTCCGGCAGCGCGGCGTCGGGCCACTGGTTGGGGCCCTCCAGCAGCCGGAACGACGCGTCCCACTCCGCACGCGGCCGGACCGGCAGCTCGGGGCCGTAGTCGAGCTGCTCGCGGGCGTCGGGGCGGCCCGCGGTGATCTCGTGGCCGAGCCGGGTGTAGCCGCGGAAGTGCGGCGACAGCCGGTTGTCGAGAGCGAGCCGGTCCTGCAGCGGAAGGGCGAAGAACCGGCCGACGACCTCGGTGAACTCCGCGACCTGGCCGGGGGCGGCGCCGAAGTCGGTCAGCTGCAGGAAGCCCACCTCGTGCAGCGCGGCGCGCAGGGCGTCGAGGAACTGCGGGTCGAACGTGCCGTCGGCGCCACGCGCCCGGTCGAAGGCCAGCACCGGGATGTCCATGCCGTCGACACTAGGTCGGGCCCGTGGCCACGACCAGGCCCGCAGCCGCCGCCCGCGGCACCGCGCCCAGCCGGACGACGTCCGCTGCCGAACCGACCCGGTCGTCGGGACAGCCCATCAGGCGGCGGCCACGGCTGCCGGGACCCGGGCCGCGTCCGCGGCGAGCCGGCCCGCCCATCGGCGCCGGGCCTCGTCGAGGAGGTCGAGGGCGGGGACGAGCTCGGACTCCGGGTCGGCGGCGACGGAGCCGGCGAGGGTGTCCGGGCGGGCCTCGCCCAGCCGCGTGCCCAGCGGGCCGCACGCCGCGGCGAACCGCTCGTAGCGCTCCGACCGGACGTCGCCGGCGAGCGGGATTGCGACCACGCGCGACAGCATCGTGGCGCGGTCGAACATCGTCGTCGCATGGGCGATCAGCTCGGCCGCCTCGTCGGGCCGGCCGTCGCGGACCGCGAGGGTGGCGGCGCGGACGTCGTCGGCGAGGACGGTGAACAGCATCTCCCGGGCCTGCAGGACGCGGACCAGGGCGAACTCGTCGCCGTCCGCCGCGGTGACGGTGCGTTCGAACCACGGCTCGGCCGGACCGTCCGGGAACGCGGGCGGGTCGATGTCGGCCAGCGGGGTCCCGGTGGCGACGGCGACGAAGCGGAGCGCGTGCCGGACCCGCCGGCGGTGCTCGTCGCCGGTGCGTTCGTGGGCGACGACGTCGGCGACCAGCAGTGTCGCCATCTCCTCCGCCGACAGCGCGGCGGCCGTCCGGACCCGCTCCAGCAGGAGCATGCCCAGCTGCGCGCCCGAGGCGGAGAGGACGCCGTCGAGGTAGTCGATGAGGAACGGGTCGCGGGTGGCGGTCCGTTCCTCGTGGAGCCGGGTGAGCAGCTCGGCGGGCAGGGTGCCGGTCCCGTGCTGCCGTACGAGGGCGTGGAGCTCGGCCGGGTCGGTCCCGGTGTCGGTCTCCGGTTCGGCGTGCAGCATCGGGCACCGTCCGTTTCGTCGCCGTGGTCGCGTTCGCTCCACACTGGCGCGGCTCGCGGCGCGGATCGATCGGGCGCTCCCCCGCTGTCGGAGGGCAAACCCCCTGTGAGCGGCAATAGTCGCTATAGCGACTATTGCCGCTCACAGGGGGTTTGCGGCTCGATCCAGCCGGGCCCCGGGATGCTCGCGGCGAGCTCGCGGGCCTCGTCGAAGTCGGTGAGCCTGTCGCCGCGGGACTGGATCACCAGCGTCGGCACGTCCAGCTCGGGCGGCAGCGGACGGACGTGGACGTCGTGACGCCCGCGACGTGCGGCGATACAGTTGTCGGCCGACGTGGCCATCTCGAGCAGGTCGTCCACCCCACGCCATCTGCTCGGGCGTCGCGCCGGGGATCATCAGGCTGGTGAAGACGCGGCGGAACTCGCTCTCCGGCCGCGCCCGCCCCCTCCATCTCGGCGTCCTGCTCGTCGACGATCGTCGCCGGGCTCCAACTCGACAGGATTCAGCCGGTCGACACGCTCGGGAACGCGATGCGGGCGCCGTCGCGGGAACGGCAGAACCGCACCTGCTGCGGGGCCGGCGCGGCGCTCACCGGCTCACCCGGTACGTGACGGCCTGATCGGCGTCACCCCGGCGCGGTTGTCGACCCCGGACGCCAGGAGCGCGCGGCGCGACCGCCACGAGAGGATCGAGCGCTCCGAGAGCGCGCTGAAGATCGACGCGATGCAGCCGAAGGACCCGACCGACCACACCGACAGGAACGACCCGACCGACCCGATCGACAGGATCGAGCCCGTGGAGCCGACCGACAGGATCGAACCGCTGCTCCCGATGGACAGGATGGAGCCGGTGCTGCCGATCGAGAGCGTCGATCCGTCACGCTTACCCATGCGTGGAGTGTGCTCCTGGGTCTCGCGGCCCCTCAAGCCTCAGAACGCCCTCGGTCCCGACGGCGAGTTCGACGTGAGGGTTCGATCCGGGCGCCGTCTCGACCCTCATGTCGAATCCACGGGTCCTAGACTTCGTGGAGTGGGGGAACCGCAGGTCCGGGTGCCGGGGGACGTGCTGGTCCACCTGCGCCGGGCGCGCGACCACATCGACAGCCACTACACCGAGCAGCTCGACCTCGGGGCCGTGGCGGCGGTCGCGGGGATCAGCAAGTTCCACTTCCAGCGCCTGTTCACCGCGGCGTACGGCCTCTCCCCGGCGGCGCACCTGTCGCAGCGGCGGGTCGAGCGGGCGCAGGACCTGTTGCGCGCCACCAACCTCACGGTCACCGAGGTCTGCCACTCGGTCGGGTTCTCCAGCCTCGGCTCGTTCAGCAGCCGGTTCCGGGAGATCGTCGGGGAGACGCCGAAGGAGTTCCAGCGGCGGTGGTCGGAGGCGGGGGCGCCGCGCATCCCGGGATGTTGGGTGTTCATGTGGGGGCTGGCGGAGAAGCGCGACTCCGCAATCCAGGAGAAGCCCGCGGACCGCGACGGCTCCTAGCCTTTCCCGCATGATCACGAACATCAGCATCACCAGCGTCTTCGTCAAGGACGTCGACGAGTCCAAGGCCTTCTACATCGACGTCCTCGGCTTCGAGGAGCACACCGACATCACGATCGGCGACGGCTACCGCTGGTGCACGGTGAGGCACCCGAACCAGCCCGAGCTGCAGGTGCATCTGACGGTTCCGGGGCCGCCGTTCTCGCCGGAGATGATCGAGGCGATCAGGCGTGCGCAGGACGGCGGCGGTATGAACGGGCTGGGGATGAACGTCGACGACTGCCGCAAGACCTACGAGGACCTGCTGTCCAAGGGTGTGCAGTTCATCAACCCGCCGGAGGAGCGTCCGTACGGGATCGAGGCCGTGGCCCGCGACAACTCCGGGAACTGGATGGTTCTGGTCGAGCCGCGCGAGTTCGGCCCCGCCGACTTCGGCTGATCGACCGTCGGCTGCCTCTGTCGCCGAGGCGTCCCGGGGGGCATGCTGGGGTGACCGCCACCACCGCAAGTGCGAGCGCCTTCCCGGGATGGGTGATCCCCTTCCACGTGTTGACCGTGGTGGCAGGCCCACGACGGAAGGAACCCGACATGAGCCAGACCGAGAAGGCCATCCTCGCCGGGGGGTGCTTCTGGGGTATGGAGGATCTGATCCGGCGCCGTCCCGGCGTCGTCACGACGCGCGTCGGTTACACCGGCGGGGACGTCACCAATGCCACCTACCGCAACCACGGCACGCATGCCGAGGCCATCGAGATCGTCTTCGACCCGGCCGAGACCAGCTACCGCGAGATTCTGGAGTTCTTCTTCCAGATCCACGATCCGACGACGAAGAACCGGCAGGGCAACGACATCGGCATGTCGTACCGGTCGGCGATCTACTACGTGAACGACGACCAGCGTGATGTCGCGCAGGACACGATCGCCGACGTGAACGCGTCGGGGCTGTGGCCCGGCAAGGTCGTCACCGAGGTGGAGCCGGCGGGCCCGTTCTGGGAGGCGGAGCCCGAGCACCAGGACTACCTGGAGCGCATCCCCAACGGCTACACCTGCCATTTCCCGAGGCCCGACTGGGTGCTGCCGCGCCGCGACGCGAGCGCCAACGCCTGACGAACGACCGTCCACGGCCCGTCCCGCACCCGTGGGGCGGGCCGTGTTCGTGGGACGGGCCGGTCAGGCCGCGTGCGGAGCGAGCTCCGGGGCGTGCCGGTGGCGGTGGGTGGGGCCTGCGTGGATCTGGATCGCGTAGACGATCCAGCCGATCACGGACAGGCCGAGCCAGGTGATGACGCGGTAGACGAGGACGGTGGCGGCGGCGGGTCCGGCGCCGACGCCGGCGGCGACGAGGGTGCCGAGGAGCCCGGCCTCGGCCAGGCCGGCGCCGCCGGGGAGGATCTGCAGGGCGATGCTGGCCTGGACGGCGAGGAACCCGAGGGCGAGCGGCGCCCATTCGACGGGGATGCCGACGGCGGTGGCCGCGGCGGCGAGGGCGAGGAAGTCGAAACCCCAGCTGACGACGGCCAACGCGACGAGCACGACCCATTGCGGCGGGGTGGGGCGGAGCAGGCCGATGCGGGCGGCGAGCCGGTCGGAGACGGTGTCGGGGTCGAGGGCCCAGGCGCCGCGGCAGTGGTGGCACACCCAGGGGATGCGGCGGCCGACGTGGAGCAGACCGGTGAGGGCGCGGCGCAGCACGGCGGGCCGGGTGACGACGGCCCAGAGCAGCGCCGACCCGAGCGCGACGGCCAGGCCGAGGACGACGGCGAGCCACACCGGCAGCCAGCCCGCCGCTCCGGCGGCGATCATGGCGAGGACGAGCAGCACGATCGTCGACAACGCTCCGGGGAGCACGACGGACCAGGACGCGAGGGTGGGGTCGACGCCGCGGCGGCGCAGCCGGGCGATCGAGTAGGCCATCGACCCGGCCCCGCCGACGACGGGCACGGTGCTGGAGATGGCGTTCTCCGCGAACGTGATGGCCTGCATCGGGACGACGCCGACGGGCGCTCCGGCGACGACGAGCAGCCGTCGGTGCAGCTCCCCGTAGACGGCGAGGGCGGCCAGTGCGAGCAGCGCGCAGACACCGGTCCAGGTCCAGCTGAGCCGGGCGAGCGCGTCGCCTGCCTCGGTGGCGGATCGGAGCAGGTCGGGCGACTGCCAGGCGAGGTAGCCGAGCGCGGCGAGCACGAGCGCCCAGTGCGCGATCGACTTGCCGTGGGTGGCGACGGGCGCAGGACCGACCGGAGGCGCGTGGCTGCGGTCATCGCATCCTCACCGGTCGTCGTGGCGTTCCGTGCCCCCCACGGTCGCCCCGCGGGCGCCCGTGCGCAAGCACGTTCCAGCTCGTTCGGTAGCGCACGGCGCCACGGGGAGGGCGGCGAAAACGTCGGCCTAGACTTTCCCGACGTGGACACGGGACACGCCGAACGCCGCCCGCTCGACCATTTCGACGTTGCGATGAAGTCCTTGGACGCCCTCGGGATCGAGGTGCGCGGCATCGGGAACGCGGCCGACGCCGACCTCGACGGGCTGACCGACCGACTCGACGACCTCCACCGCGCCGCGCGCAGCGAGGACCCCAGCGGCACCGACGCACGGTGGCGACGCGTCGTCGACGACGCGGAGAAGCTCGAACGCCGCGTCGCCCGGCTGCGGCGCTCGCTCAACCCCGCGCCTCCCCCGGCCGCGCCCCCGGCGCCGGCCACGCGCCCCGCCGCCTCCACACCCAAGGCGCCACGAGCGCCGAAGGCGCCCAAGCCGCCGGCGGAACACCACGGGCAACGCTGGGTCCGGATCGAGTCGGACACCGTGCTGCACCGGGTGATCTCGGGGCAGGCACGCCGGACGATCTGCGGGCAGACCGCGACGCCCGGCATGCCCGACCTCACCGCCGAACCCGGGCGCCGCTGCCCGTTGTGCTCCATCGGGGACACCGAGAAGCGCTGAGCGCTGCGGCTCAGCAGTGCCGCAGGCCCGGCGCGACCGTGATCGCGTCGCGGTGCACGAACGACGACCCGTTCGCGTCGTTGACCCGCACCCAGTAGAAGTTGCTGCTGCCCGGCGGGGTCTGGCCCTCGACGACGCACTGCACCTGCAGCTGCGTGTCCTTCGGCAGCGACGACACCGGTGCGCTCTGGTTCGACGGGCTGGAGTACGACGTCGTCGCCCGGGTGATCACCCCGTTCGGGCTCGCTGTCTCGGCGGCCATCGCGGACCCGGCCGTCGCGACCGCGCCCAGTGTCAGCAGCGCCGCCACACCGCCGGTGACCAGCGTCTTCTTCATCATCGTCCTGCTCCGTCCGTTCCGTTCGCCCGGCCTCTCCGGGCGTAGGTGAACGGTCCCGTTCCGTGGCGCACACCGGGATCGGTCGATCGACGGGCCCGGGGGACGACACCGGCGTCGGCCGATCAGCCGGCCGTCGCACACCTTCCGTACGTGGCGCGCGGGCTGCAGCGTGTGCGGCGCGTACGGAAGGTGTGCGGCACGTGCCGGCCTCAGCCCGGCAGACGCCGCGCATCCGCCGGCAGGGTGCCGCGGAGCGGGGTGCGGATCGCTCCAGCGCGCCCCCGCGGCACGCTCAGCGGGTCTCGGGCGAGCCGACGACGGCCCCGACCTCGTCGTCGAAGTAGGGGAAGTGCCAGTCCTGGGGGTCCTGTCCTCCGTGGAGCGCGTGTGGGTGTCATCGGGTAGACGCCGGGCTCCGGCGGAACTCATCGCCCACGCGGAGGGTTCTTCGACGACGGCCGTGAGCAGGAAGGCGTCGCGGGTCGCGACCGCTCGGACATTGTGATCTGGGTCATGTCTCGTTCATATTCGGGAGCGTGACGACGAGCTCACCCACGGTGCGAGGGGGGTCGACGAGGTCCGCGAGCTGTTCGCGGACACGCCCACCGACCTGCTCGTCGGCACCCTCACCCGGATCCAGGAGGAGGCGCTGACCCGCGCGTCCTCCGCCGACACCCGGTCCACGGACCCGACAGGAGCCATTCGATGAACGCCACCCACGACACCGTCCTGATCGTGGGCGCCGGCCCGGTCGGCCTCACCGCCGCCGTCCAGCTCGCCCGGCTCGGCGTCGCCGTCCGGGTCGTCGAGGTCCTGGAACAGCCGACGACCGAGTCGCGCGCCGTCGGCGTGCACGCCCGGAGCATGGAGCTGCTCGCGTCGCTCGGGGCGCTGGACCGGCTCGAGTCGCTCGGCCGCCGGGTCCCGGCGCTCGACGTCGTCGACGGCCGGACCGGCAGGGCCCGCGTCCGGATGGACCTCGGCAACGCGCCCAGCCGCCACCCCTATGTGCTCGACGTCGCGCAGCCCGACACCGAGGCCGTGCTGGCGGAGCGGGCCGCCGAGCTGGGCGTCGTCGTCGATCGGGGTGTCGCGCTGGCCGGGCTCACCCAGGACGACGACGGCGTCGACGTCGTGCTGCGCAGCGCCGGCGGCGAGTCGGCCGCCCGGTACGGCTGGGTGCTGGGCGCCGACGGCGGGCACAGCACGACGCGGCGCCTCGTCGGCACGACGCTCGAAGGAGGCTTCCACGGCCAGCACTTCGCGATGGCCGACGCGGACGTCGACACGAGCTACGCACCCGACTCGATCCGGATGTTCACTCATCCCGACGGGATGGGCATGCTGTTCCCGCTGGCCGGTGACCGGGCCCGGATCATGTTCCTCGTCGACCCGCCGCCCGAGGGGACGACCGCGCCGACGCTCGCGGAGATGCAGGCGCTCGCCGACGTCCGGATGGGCGGGGCGGTCAGGATGCACACGCCGCGCTGGCTGACCTACTTCGAGGTCCACCATGCGCAGGTGCCGCGGTACCGGTTCGGCCGCGTGTTCCTCGCCGGCGACGCCGCGCACATCCACAGCCCCGCGGGGGCGCAGGGGATGAACACCGGGATCCAGGACGCCGCGAACCTCGCGTGGAAGCTCGCCCTCGTCGCGCAGGGCCGGGCCGACGCCGCGCTGCTCGACAGCTACGACGCCGAGCGTCATCCCGTCGGGGCCATGGTGGTCCGCACGACGACGACGCTGACCGAGGTCGGCACCGCGTCCGGGCCGGAGGCCGTGCTGCGCAACGTCGCGATGTTCCTGGTCGGGCACGTCCACAAGGTCCGTGACGTCGCCGCCTCGACCATGGCCGAGCTGACGATCAACTACCGCGACAGCGCCCTGTCGGTGCACCACGGGCGCGCCGCGGTCAAGGCGGGCGACCACGCCCCCGACCCCGCGGGCACGGCTGTCGCGATCGAGGACCTGCTGGCCACGCCGGGCTTCCTGCTGGTCGTCCAGGGTTCCGGGCAGGAGGCCGCGCTGCGTGAGGTGCTCGGCGATCTCGGCACGGTCGTCGCCGCCGACGACGCCCTCGCCCAGGCGTACGGCTGGCCGATCGACGGCATGGCCCTGATCCGGCCCGACGGCTACCTCGGCCTCGTCGCGGACTCCGCCCATCCCGACGTGCTGCGCGACTATCTCGCCACGTCGCTGCACTTCGGCGGCGAGAGGATCGAGGTCACCGCGCGACCCTGATCCGACGTTCCGGCGCCAACCCACTTGCGCATGGCGCCATTATGGCGCCATAGTGGCGCCATGGACATCGGAGGGTACGTCGAGAGCCTCCGCCGCGAGCTGATCGTGGCAGCCGAGGCCGGTGGCGACGACATGCGGGCACTGGCCGAGCGGCTGGTGCCCGCACTGGAGTCGGCGACCCGGCTGACCCTGCTGGATGCACTGTCGGTCGCCACCGACGAGATCACCCGCGAGCTGGCGCCGGGGTCGGTGCACCTGCGGCTGCGGGGCCGTGAGCCCGACTTCGTCGTATCCGTGCCGACGACCGGCCCCGCGGCGCCGAGCTCCACGTCGAACGGCGAGGACCGTCCGGCCACGCCGCCGAGCCAGCCTGACGCCACCGATGGCGCCACCTCGCGGATCAACTTCCGCCCGCCGGAGACGCTGAAGGCCCGGATCGAGGAGGCGGCGGGCAAGGAGGGCCTGTCGGTCAACGCCTGGCTCGTCCGGGCCGCGACGTCGGCGCTCGACCCGAAGCCCGACCGCAGGAGCGCCGGACGCTCGCACGGCGGCCGGCTCACCGGATGGGTGGGCTGAGGCCATGACCACCCACCTGTTCGACACCGCCGGGCCGGTCCGGGTCACCATCGACCTCCCGCACGGCAGCGTCCGCATCATTGCCGGCGACCGCACCGACACCCGGGTCACCGTCACCCCCGACGGCGCGGCCGACACTGCCACCACCACCCGCGTGAGCTTCACCGACGGTGAGCTCGCCATCACGGGTCCGGCGCAGCGTCGCTTCGGCTGGGCGCTCGACTGGCTGCGCAGCAGTGCCGCCGAGATCGTCGAGATCGAGGTGCCTGCCGGGTCACACGTGACGGCGACGCTCTCGATGGGCGAGTACCGCTGCGACGGGTCGCTCGGCGAGTGCCGCCTGTTCACCCGCTACGGCGACATCCGCGTCGAGGAGGGCGGCCCGCTGACGCTGGAGACGACCTACGGCGAGGTCCACGTCGAGCACGCCCTCGGTGACGCAGAGCTCTCCACCGGTTCCGGCGACATCGAGGCCCGCACGCTCGACGCCGCGGGGACCGTCCGCAACAACTACGGCGGCACGCGCATCGGCCACGCGGGGGGCGACCTGCGGGTCACCGGCCTGTACGGGGACGTGCGGATCGGCCGTGCGGAGGGCGGTGTGTCGGCCAAGACCGCGTACGGCGGTGTCCGCATCGACGAGGTCGTCCGCGGCACCGTCGAGCTGACGACGACGTCCGGCGTCCTCGAGGTCGGCATCCGCGCCGGGACGGCCGCGTGGCTCGACGTGAGCTCGACGTCGGGCAAGGTCCGCAACTCCCTCGACGCCCGCGACAATCCCGACGGCTTCACCGAGACCGTCGAGATCCACGCACACACCGACAGCGGCGACGTCGTCGTCCGCCGTGCCTGACGCGCCCCTACTTCCTCACGAGGAGAACCCATGTCCGCCATCCGTTCCGATGCCGTGTCGGTGATCGGGCTGCGCAAGTCGTTCGGGGCCGAGGTCGTCCTCGACGGCATCGACCTCGCGGTCCCGGCCGGCTCGATCTTCGCCCTGCTCGGGCCCAACGGCGCCGGCAAGACCACGACCGTCCACATCCTCACGACGCTGCTTCCCGCCGACGGCGGCACGGTCACCATCGCCGGTCACGACCTGGCCGACGAACCCGATGCGGCACGCCGCGCCATCGGCGTGACGGGCCAGTTCTCGGCGGTCGACAACCTGCTGACCGGCGAGGAGAACCTGATCCTGATGGCCGACCTGCTGCACCTCGACCGCGCCGAGGGCCGGCGCCGCGCCGCGGAGCTACTGGAGCGGTTCGACCTCGTCGATGCCGCGAACCGTGCCCCCGCCGGCTACTCGGGCGGGATGCGCCGCAAGCTCGACCTCGCGATGACGCTGATCGGCGACCCGCAGGTGATCTTCCTCGACGAACCGACGACGGGTCTCGACCCGCGCACCCGCCGCATGATGTGGGAGGCCATCCGCGGGCTGGCGGCGAGCGGCGTCACGATCTTCCTGACCACGCAGTACCTGGAGGAGGCCGACGAGCTGGCCGACCGGATCGCGCTGCTCGACCAGGGTCGGATCGTCGCCGAGGGGACCGCCACCGAACTCAAGCGGATGATTCCCGGCGGGCACATCAGCGTCCGGTTCGCCACGCCGGTCGCGCTCGACGCTGCGGCCGGCGTCTTCACCCGCGCTCAGCGCGACGACGAGGCGCTGACCCTGCAGATCCCCGCCGACGGCGGCGTCGGCTCGCTGCGCGCGGTGCTCGACGGCCTCGACGCCGTCCGCGTCCAGCCCGACGAGCTGACCGTCCACAGCCCTGATCTCGACGACGTCTTCCTGTCCCTGACCGGCCGCCCCCGTGCGGCGAGCGAAGCCCCTGCGAAGGAGCCCGTCCGATGACGACCATGACCCACCCGCTGCGCGACTCGCGCACCATGTTGCGCCGCAACGTCCGTCGCATGCTCCGGTACCCGTCGCTGACGGTCATGCTGGTCGGGATGCCGGTGGTGTTCCTGCTGCTGTTCGTGTTCGTCTTCGGCGGGACCCTCGGGTCGGGCCTCGGCGGCCCGGCAGCCGGCCTGACCGGGCGCGCCGCCTACGCCAACTACGTCGTCCCCGGCATCCTGCTGATGACGATCGCGGGCGCAGTGCAGGGCACGGCGATCTCGGTCGCGATGGACATGACCGAGGGCATCGTCGCCCGGTTCCGGACGATGTCGATCTCCCGGGCCTCGGTGCTGACCGGGCACGTCATCGGCAGCCTGATCCAGGTGTTCGTGGGGCTCGTCACCGTCACGGCGGTGGCGCTGGCGGTCGGTTTCCGGCCCGATGCCGGCATCGGCGGTTGGCTCGGTGCGATCGGGCTGCTGATCCTCGCTGGGCTGGCGATGATCTGGCTCGCCGTGGCGCTGGGATTGAAGGCGAAGAGCGTCGAGACCGCGAGCAACACCCCGATGATCCTGCTGCTGCTGCCGTTCCTGAGCAGCGGTTTCGTGCCCACCGACTCGATGCCGACGGCCCTTCGTTGGTTCGCCGAGTACCAGCCGTTCACCCCGGTGATCGAGACGCTGCGGGCACTCCTGTCGGGCACGCCGGTCGGGACGACGGGGTTGGTGGCGGTCGTCTGGTGCGTCGTGATCGCGGGCGCCGGCTACCTGTGGTCGCGCCGGCTGTACGAGCGCACCGGACCGTGAGCCCCTGTGAGGACCCGACACCGATCAGGGGCCCAACGACCGGTGTGCCGGGCCGGGCACCGGGCCACGATCGCCGCGACCACGGAGAAGGAGGACGGACGCGATGACGACGACCCTCGAGACCAGCCAGGCGGCACTCGGCACGGCGATCGACCGGTGGAACGCCGGCGACCTGGAGGGCTACCTGCGGATCTACGACGCCGACGTCCTGGTGCACGGGTTCGGCCCGGAGCCACTGGACAAGGCCGGTGTGCGCGCGTTCTACGAGGCGCTGACGGCGGCGTTCCCCGGCAGCCGGATCGAGCTGCACGACACGTTCGGTTCGGGCGACCGGATCGTCTCCCGGTTCACGTTGTCGGGCACGCACGACGGCGAGTTCATGGGTGTCCCGGCGACGGGCAACCCGATCGCGATGAACGGCATCACGATCCTGCGGATGCGCGACGGGGTCTGTCTGGAGCGCTGGACCTCCACCGACCTGCTCTCGGTGCTCGTCCAGATCGGCGCGATGCCCGCCCCCGCGTAGCTCGTGAGTGGCGATGGTCGCCATGGCGACCATCGCCACTCACAGGGCGTGCGGCCTCCACGGGCAGCAGACCCTCGTTGACAATGAGTCGCGGGTGCCTTTAGCGTCACCTCACTCATTGCGTACATCGTACTCATTCATAGAGGTGCACCTACATGTCTCGCGCGCTCTCGCGTCGTCAGCTGCTGCGCTACGCCGGTGTCGGGGCCGGCCTCGCGGCCGCCGTCACCGCCTGCGGGAGCCCCGCGTCGGCCCCGACCGTCGTCGGCTCGGGCGGCGGCGGGGCGGCGGAGTCCCTCGACCCGTTCATCAGCGGCACCCCGTCGGACTACGCCCGCAACTGGACCGTCTTCGACGAGCTCTTCGCGATCAGCGACGGCAACCCCCTGCCCCGGCTCGCCGTCGGCGTCGACCAGGGCGACGGTGCGTTCACCGTGCGCCTGCGCGACGGCGTGACCTGGCACGACGGCAGCCCCTTCGTCGCGGACGACGTCGCCTACACCCTGCGCTACCTCGCGTCCCCGGAGCGGCCGGTCCCGCACGAACTCACCGGGTTCCTCGACACCGCGCAGGTCCAGGTCCGCGATCCGCGCACGATCACGATCCCGACGCTGCAACCGGTCGGCGATCCCGCGATGTTGTTCGCCGGCGCGGGCATGCGCGTGATCAAGGACGGCGCGACGTTCGCCCCCGGCGGCACGGCCGTCGGGACGGGCCCGTACCGCCTGGGCGCGTTCGAGCCGGGGCGGCAGGCTCGTCTCACCCGCTACGACGCCCACTGGGACGGCGCACCGTTCGCCGACGAGATCGTCGTCATCAGTCTCGACGATCCGTCGGCGCGGGTGAACGCGGTGCGGACCGGTGAGGCGGACTACGCCGCCGACGTCCCGTTCACCGTCGCGCGCACCGGTGCCGGTGGCGACGACCTCGAGGTTCGCAGCGCGGGTGACACGCAGCGCACCAGTCTCGGGTTCGTCATGAACACGACGATCCGGCCGTTCGACGACCCCCGGGCCCGGCGCGCGGTGCGCATGCTGGTCGACCGGCAGGCCCTGGTCGACCGGGTCCTGCTCGGGTACGGCGTCACCGGCAACGACCTGTTCGGCCACGGCGCCCGCTACTTCGACGACACCGTGAAGGCTCCGGCGACCGACGTCGCGGGCGCGAAGGCGCTGCTGGAGCAGGCGGGCGCGGTCGGGGCGCCGCTGGTCGTCCGCTCCGCGGAGTACGAGGCGGGCATGAACGGCTCGACCGAGCTGTTCGTCGAGCAGCTCAAGGCAGCCGGCCTCGACGCCCGCGCCGAGATCGTGGGTGTCCAGGAGTACTTCGCGCCGGACGCGCTTGCGGCCACCCACCTGCTGACGTTCCCGCTCGGTCCGTTCCCGCTCGACGTCACCTACGCCCGCTCGGCCGCGTTCCCGACGCTGGCACTGAACGACGCGGAGCTGAAGACCGCCGTGGCGACGGCGTTCTCGACACCCGACGAGGCGGCCCGGGCCGCGGCGTGGAAGACCGCGCAGGCGGTCATGGCCGACCGCGGCAACTGGATCGTGTGGGGGTTGGCCGACACGTTGGCCATCAGCCGGCGCAACGTCGCCGGGATCGAGGTCCGTGACTCCGCGAAGTACCCGTACCTGGGCAAGGCCGGGCTGGCGTGATCCGGCTCGTCGCCGGCCGGTTGGCGACGGGCGCGGCGCTGCTGGTGCTGCTGTCGTTGCTCGTGTTCGTCGGGGTCGACCTGCTCCCCGGCGACGCGGCGAACGCCCGGTTGGGGGCGTCGGCGACACCGGCACGGCTGGCCGAGACCCGGCAGCGGCTCGGCCTCGACCGGCCGGTGCTGGTCCGCTACGCCGACTGGGCCGGTGGCCTTCTCCGGGGCGACCTCGGAACGTCGGTCTCGGGGACGCCGGTCAGTGCGATCCTCGGTGGCCGCGTCGCGAACTCGGCGCTGCTCGCGGGACTCACCACGATTCTGCTCGTCCCGATCTCACTGGTCGTCGGCATGTGGGCGGGGCTGCGGCCCGGCAGCAGGCGCGACCGTGGGGTCGCGGTGGCGTCGCTGCTGTTCGTCGCCGCACCCGAGTTCGTGACGGCCGGGCTGCTCGTGCTGGTGTTCGCGATCGGGCTGGGCGTGCTGCCCGCGGTGTCGCTGATCCCGCCGGGCGCGGGGCCGCTCGACCGGCCCGCCGCGCTCGTACTGCCGGTGCTGGCGCTGCTCCTGCTGCACGCCTCGTACGCGGTGCGGATGATCCGGGCGACGATCGCGGCGACGGTCAGGGCGCCGCACGTCGAGTTCGCGCGGCTCAACGGCGAACCGCCGCGAGACGTCGTCCGGCACGCGGTACTGCCGGCGGTCCTGCCCGTCGCGCTCCAGGTGTGGCTGCTGACGGCGGCCGCGCTCGTCGGCGGGACCGTGCTCGTCGAGCGGGTGTTCGGCTACCCCGGCATCGGGGAGGTGCTGGTCACCGCGGTCCGCACCGGCGACCTGCCCGTCGCCCAGGCGCTGGTCATGGTGCTGGGCGCCGGGGTGGTGGTGGCGTTGCTCGCCGCCGACGTCGGTGTGCGGCTGTCGACACCCACGCTGCGCACGGCCGAGCAGCCGGCTCCGGTGGCGTTTCGATGAGGTGGCCGGGGACGCGTGTCGCGTCCGGGGTGCTCGCGGTGCTGCTGGTCGTCATCGTCGTCGGCCCACTGGTCGCGCCGTACGACCCGGCCGCACCGGTCGGGCTGCCCTACGAACCGCCGACCCCCCAGGCCCTCCTCGGTACCGACGCGCTGGGCCGGGACCTGTTGTCGCGCATCCTCGACGGCGGCCTGCCGATGCTCGGCACCGCACTCGCGGGCGCCGTCGCGGGCAGCGCGCTGGGTACGGTCGCGGGCCTGCTCGCCGCCTGGTGGGACGGCCGCAGCGGCCGCTCCCGCTGGGTGGAGGGTGCTGTTCTGCGGCCACTCGACACGCTCGCGATCGTGCCGCCGATGCTGCTGGTGCTGCTGATCCTCACGGCGTTCACCGGGCACGCCGGGCTGGTGCTCGCGGTCGCGCTGACGGGGGTGCCGCTGTCGGCGCGGGTGCTGCGGGCCGCGGCAGCGCCCGTCGTGACGCGGGCGCACGTCGAAGCGGCCGTCGCGCGCGGCGAGGGACCGGCGTGGATCGTCGGCAGGGAGCTGTTGCCGCTGGTCGCGGGCCCGCTCGTGGCCGACCTCGGCATCCGGTTCGTCGCGGCGATCTACGTCGTCACCGCCGCCGGGTTCCTCGGTGTGGGTCCGAGCGGGACCGACTGGGGCACGCTGATCGTCGAGGCGCTGCCGGGCGTGGAGCTCGCCCCGCTGCTGCTCGCCGTCCCGGTGGTGCTCGTCGCGCTGCTCGCCGTCTCGGTGACCGTGCTCGCCGACGACGCCGTCCGCCGCAGCCGGGCGGTGCTGGCGTGACGGCGCCCGGGCTCGTCGAGGTCCGTGACCTCGTGCTGTGTGCGGGTGGGCGGACCGTGCTCGACGGTGTCCGGCTCGACGTCGCCGCCGGTGAGGCGGTCGGGATCGTCGGCGCGTCGGGCTCCGGGAAGACGACGACGGCGCTCGCCGTGCTCGGGCACCTGCGCGACGGCATCACCCACGTCGCGGGCACGGTGCACGTCGCGGGCGCGCCGGTGCTGCCGGGCCGCCCGCCCCGCGGCGTCGGCTACCTGGGTCAGGACCCGGGCGCGTCGCTCAACCCGTACCGCACGGTCCGGGCCGTCCTGACCGCTGCGGGCGGGGTGCGCCGCGACCGGGCCGGGGTCGACGCGCTCCTCGGCCGCGTGGGGCTCCCGGCCGGGCTCGCCCGCCGCTACCCCCACCAGCTCTCCGGCGGCCAGCAGCAGCGGGTCGCGCTCGCGATCGCGCTGGCGCGTGATCCGGGGCTGCTCGTGCTCGACGAGCCGACGACCGGGCTCGACGTCCTCGCCAGGGCCGACGTGCACCGCGAACTGGCCTCGTTGCGGGCCGCGGGCGTCGCGCTGCTGTGGATCGGGCACGACGCGGAGACGTTGGCGGCCAACGTCGACCGCCTCGTGACCGTCGCCGACGGGCGCGTCGTCGCGTCGGGCCCACCCGAGCCGGCCCGGTTCACCCTCACGTCCGAGGCGGCGCCGGCCGAGGTCGTGCTGGCGGCATCGGGGATCGTCGGCGGCTACGGCGCCACCAGGGTGCTGCACGGCGTGGACCTGCACGTCGGCGCGGGCGAGCGCGTCGCCGTCCTCGGCGCGTCGGGCACCGGCAAGACCACGCTCGCCCGCGTGCTCGCGGGGCTGCACCCCGCTGCCGCCGATACGGTCACCGTCGACGGCGCCACCCTGCACCCCGACGTGCGGCGCCGCACCCGGCCCCAGCGCGCGGCCCTGCAGTACGTGGCGCAGAGCCCGTCGGAGGCGTTGCACCCGCGCCAGCCGGTCCGGACGGCACTGCACCGCCCGCTGCGGCTGCTGCGGAACCTGCGTGGGGCCGCCGCCGACGCCGAGGCCGCCGCGTTGCTGGAGGTAGTCGGGCTGTCTGCCGACACGGCGGGCCTGCTGCCCGCCGAGCTGTCCGGCGGCCAACGCCAACGGGTCTCGCTCGCCCGGGCTCTCGCCGCGCGACCGCGGGTGCTGGTGTGTGACGAGGTGACGTCCGCGCTCGACCCCGGGACCCGCGACGCAGTGCTCGGCCTGCTCGGGCGGCTCTGCGCGCAGGACGGCCTCGGTGTCGTCCTCGTGACCCACGACGTCGAGGTGGCCGCCACGGCCGATCGTGTCGTCGTGCTGGCGGAGGGCCACGTCGTCGCCGACGGCCCGGTCCCCGACGTCCTGGGTGGCGACCTCCTGCCCGGCGGGGTGCCGTCCCACCTCGTCGAGCTCCTGCGCCCCGACGTCGCCGATCCCACCGTCCGCGGAACCGTGAACGTGGTGCCGAGCAGGCGGGCCGCGGTCACCGCGCCGACCGTGGTGAGCGACGACTCCCCGCCGACGGGTTGAATGTCGCCGATGGCGACACGAGACGAACGACGTCGGGGACACGGCAGGCTCGACCGCGCCGACATCGTCACCGTCGCCCTCGGGCTCACCCACGAGCACGGGATCGCGGCCGTCACGATGCGGCGCATCGCCCAGGAGCTGGGCTGCTCCCCCATGGCGCTCTACCGGCACGTCGCCGACCGTGAGGAGCTGCTGCTCGAGATGCTCGACGACGTCGCGGCGCGCATCGTCCTGCCCGACCCCGTCGACGACCCCCGGGCCGAGGTCGTCGGGCTGATGTCGGCCGCGCACCGGACGATGTCGCAGGAGGCGTGGGTCGTCACGGTGCTCGTCGTCGACGGCCTGGCGAGTCCGCGGATCCTGCCGCTCGTCGAACGGTTGATGGCTGCGCTGCTGCGGGCCGGTCTCGACGGCGTCGCGGCGCTGTCGGCCCACCAGACGTTGTGGCAGTTCACCTACGGCGAGCTGTTCACCCGCCACCACGATCGTGACGACGCGTGGAGCAAGCGGATGATGCGCGAGAGCGACCCGGCGAGCTTCCCCCACCTGCACCGGGCGATCGCGGCGATGCCCCCGGGGACGCCGCTGCCCGAGCGCTACACCGAGGACCTCACGACCCTCGTCGATGCTCTGCTCCCCCTGTGAGTGGCGATAGTCGCGATAGCGACCATCGCCGCTCACGAGGGATCAGGACGCCTTCTCCTTCTCCGAGACGTAGCCGCTGAAGTAGATGATCGTGAGCAGGGCGAAGATCAGCGCCTGGATGACGCCGACGAACATCTCGAACAGCTTCCAGCCCGCCATCGGCAGCCACGACACGTAGATCGGCAGCATCGCGATCACCGAGATCATGATGCCGCCGGACAGCACGTTGCCGACCAGCCGCAGCGCCAACGACAGCGGCCGCGAGACGTAGAGGGTGACCAGCTCGATCGGGGCGAGGAACGCGTAGGGCTCCACCCAGTGCTTCACGTAGTGCTTCGGCGAGCGACGGATCGCCCACACGTTGAGCCACACGAACACCACGATCGTCATGGCGTAGACGAGGTTCACGTCGGCGGTCGGGGACGGGACCCACTCGTGCGTCGGCAGCAGGCCGAGCCAGTTGGCCGTCAGGATGAACGCGAACAGCGTCACCGCGAACGCGACGAGCCCGGCGGGGGCGTGGCGGCCCATTCCCTCCTTGACCTGGCCCTGGACCCAGCCGACGAGCGCTTCGAACGTCAGCTGCAGCGCGGTGGGGCGGCCGGCGGTGGCGCGGCGGGCCGCCCAGAGCCCGAGGCCGCAGACGACGATCGCGGCGACGAGCGTCCCGATCACGGTGTCGAGGTTGATCTCCAGGCCCGCGACCTCGACGGTCCAGTGCTCGCCGGGGGTGACCTCACCACCGGCGGCGAGGAGCGGAGACGGCTGTTCGGCATTCATGGGCGGCCCCAGGTCGAGGGGTGCCGCCCGCCGGGGGCAGCCGACACCGATCAGCTGTCTCCCGGGCTTTTCCCCCGCCGTGGGACGGCCTCGCGGCCGCCTGCATCTCTCGGACCAGACCCCCGCCGCAGCGGGACGGAACCCTAGACGCGCCTCACCTTCGGTGAGTCTCCTCGACCGTACCTTACGTCCGAATCACCCGATTCATGCCCTCGGCGGTCCTGCCGGGAACACGCACCTCCCACGGCGAACCGGGCCGGTTCCCGACGTTCGGACCAGCGCCAACACCGCCCGCGCAGAGATCCACACGTCATCCACATGGGCCACGCGAGGGGGTGCGGTCCTCAATAGCCTGGCAGGGTGACCTCGGATCCGGGCGGCCGCCACGCGTCGGCGGTCGAGGAGATCCTGGACAACCTCGCGGGGGGTACCCGGACGGTCCTGGTCAGCGGTCTGCCGGGCATCGGAAAGTCGACGACCGTCGGCATGGTGGCAGGGCGGCTGGCACGGTCGGGGTCGGTGGTGCAGCGCGTCGAGGCCGACGAGATGAGCCGCAGCCGCCCGTTCGGCCTGATCTCGGGGCTGATCGGAATCGAGGCCGTGTACCCGCCCCGGCCCGACACGGCCGACCGGATGGTCGAGGCCGCGGAGAAACTGTGCGCCGAGGGCCCGGTGCTGTTGTGCGCCGACGACCTGCACCAGGCCGACTCCGACTCCCTCGACCTGCTCGGCTGGCTCGTCGACATGACCCGCGACCTGCCGCTGTCACTGCTGCTGACCCGGCGGCCGCTACCCCTGCGGGAGAGCCTGACGGTGCTCGCCGCCCGGCCGGACGTGCACGTCGTCGAGCTGGGCGGGCTCGCACCCGACGAGCTCGACGCACTCGTCACCGCCCGCTACGGCGCGCCGCCCGGGCCCTCGGTACAGGGCCTGCTCGCGATGACGGGCGGGAACCCGTTCCACACCCGCGTCATGCTCGACGACCTGCAGCGACGTGGCCTGCTCGACGCCGCGGACGGCATGCTCGCCACCACGGCCGCCGCCACCGACGCGCCCGAGTCCGTCCAGGCCGGTGCCCGCACCCACCTGGCGCTGCTCGACCCGGCGACCCGCGACCTGCTGCAGGTCCTGGCGGTCTGGGGCGCCTCGGCGTTCCCCGAGCAGCTCGCCGCCGTCACCGGCAGCAAACCCGCGGCGCTGCTCGGCGCGATCCAGACGGCCGTCTCCTCCGGTGTCGCCCGCTGGACCGACGACGAACGCCTGGCGTTCCAGCACGACCTGTACCGCGACGTCGTCTACTCCGATCTCGACCCGCCGCTGCGCAGGATGCTGCACGCGGCGTGCGCGGCGGAGCTGCAGGCCGTCGGCGGGATCCCGTCGCAGGTGCTGCAGCAGTCGGGTGCCGCCGCAGCCGCCGACGACGCCTCCGAGGCCGAGAGCGCGCTCGCCGTGGTCGGGACCGACCTCGCGCACGCACCCGCCCAGGCCGCCGACCTGCTCGCCACCGCCGTCCGGCAGGCCACCGCGCTGCCGCCGGGCCCGCAACGGACCCGGCTGGAGGACCGCATCGCCGTCGCCCGCACCGCTGTCCTGGCCGCGGCGGGCCGGATGGCCGAGGCGCTGCAGGTGGCGAGCGAGGGCCTCGAACGCACCGACGACCCGGCCGTCCGCTCGGAGCTGGTCCGGCTACGGCTGCACAACACCGTCAGCGCCGCCGACATCCCCGGTGCGCTCGTCGAGATCGACCGTCGCCTCGACAGCGACCTCACCCCGCAGGCGCGGGAGGCGCTGACGCAGCTGCGCCGGTGGGCGGTCGTGCTGGAGGGCCGCGAACCGGTCGGTGACGGCATCCCGACGGGCCGCAGCGGCGCCGCCCTGCTCCCGGCCGCGATGGACCTCTTCCTCTCCGGCCGAAGCCGGCAGGCGCTGCGGATGATCGAGCAGGCCGTGCAGGCACGTCTCGACGCCGGGTCACCCGACTGGGCCGACGGCCCGACGACGCCGGTGTTGCCGCCGTGGTTCGCACTGCACGCCGACGGTGTCGAACAAGCGCGGGAACGGTCGGTGCGGACGCGGCAGCACGCCCAGCAGCACGGTCGCGGCTGGCAGCTGCCGTACCACCTGTTCGTCGCCGGCACCATCGACTACGTCGCCGGGCGCTGGGACGACGCGCTCGCCGCGGTCGACTCGGGGCTCGAGGCCACCGCCGTCACCGGGACCGGGTGGCTGTCGCGCGCGGTCGGGCTGAGCCTGGCCATCCGGACCCGCCGTGGCGAGCTCGACGTCGTCGCCGCCGGGCTCGACCGGTGGAAGCTGCGCGCGCTCCCCGAGCAGTACGGGCTGCCCGTCGTGACGCTCGCGGAGATGCTGCTGGCCGAGGCGCAGGGTGACACCGACGCCGCCGGGGCTCTGGCGCGCCGAACCTGGACCGGCACCCTCGACACGGGCCGGTTGCTCTGGGCGCTCCACGCGGGCCCCGACACTGCGCGGGTCGCCGCCGTGGCCGGCGACAAGGAGCTGTTGGCGCGCGTCGCGTCGGACACCGCGTCGGTCCCCCTCGACGAGAACACCGGCCTCGCCCCCGCCGCCGACCTCGTCCGCGCGATCGCCGAGCGGGACCCGGACCGTGCCATGGCCGCGGCGTCCGCGTTCTCGGGGCGCGGCAACGTCCTCGGCGAGCTCGGCGCGTGGGAGGAGGCGGCCGTCGCGGCCGCGGCCCGCGGCGACGCCGACCGGGCCCGCAGCTGCGCGGCACGCTGCACGAACGTCGCCGCACTGCTGGGGGCGACGACCGTCGAACGCCGCTTGACCGCGCGGCTGCGCGAGCACGAGGTGCGCCTCGGCGTCACGGGCAGGCGGCGCCGGCCGTCGTCGGGGTGGGACAGCCTCACCCCGACGGAGCTGCAGGTCGCCGAGCTGGTCGGGCATGGCCTCACGAGCCCGCAGATCGCGACGCGGCTCTACATCTCCCCGCGCACCGTGCAGACCCACATCTCGCACAGCCTCCGCAAGCTCGGCCTGTCCTCACGCGTCGAGCTGGCGACGACGGTGGCCCGCCACCGCTGACGCTCACGCGGACGTGTGCCACGGAACCAGCAGCCTGCGCGCGCCCGCGACCAGGCCGTGCAAGGTGATGCCCAGCAACGCCAGCAGCACGATCGCGGCGAACATCCGCGGGGTGTCCAGCGAGTTCATCGCGACGACCACGACATGCCCCAGCCCCTGGCTCCCGCCCAGGAACTCCCCGATCACCGCGCCGATCACCGCGAACACGATGGCCGTCTCGGCGCCGGTGAGGACCGAGGGCGCGGCCGTCGGGAGGTCGAGGCTGCGCAGCATCTGCCACCGCGACGCCCCCAGCTGACCGAGCACGTCGCGGTGCCCGGGCTCGACCGACCGCACGCCCAGCAGCACGTTCATCGTGATCGGCAGGAACGCCAGCAGCGCCGCCAGCACGATCTTCGACGTCGGCCCGAACCCGAACCACAGCACGAAGATCGGTACCAGCGCGACCTTCGGGATCACCTGGAACGCCACGAGCGCGGGCCGCGCCGCCTGCTCCAGCCACCGCAGCCGGCCCAGCGCCACCCCGACGACGATCCCGGCCACGAGCGCGATCCCGAAACCGGCCACGATCTCGGTCGCCGTCACCCCGACCTGACCCCACGTCACCGGGGACCGGACCAGCGTCGCGAACGCCGACGCGACCGACCCCAGCGGCGGCAGGACCAGCGGGGAGACGCCCGCGGCCGTCGCAACCGTCCAGGCCCCGACGACGACCACGATCGTCACCAGCGCCCCGACCACGGCGGGCCCACCCCTCACGAGTCCGCCGCCTCCAGTGCGTCGCGCACCTGCCGGACGACGTCCTGGAAGCCGGGCTCCGTCGTGTCCCGACGCGGGTGCGGCAGCGGCACGTCGACGACCGTGTGCACCCGGCCCGGGCGCGGCGTCAGCAACACGACCCGCTCGGCCAGCTGCACGGCCTCCGGGATCGAGTGCGTCACGAACACGACGGTCGCGCCCGACGCCGCGTGCAGGTCGGCCAGGTCGGCGACCATCTCGTCGCGGGTGAGGGCGTCGAGGGCGCCGAAGGGCTCGTCCATCAGCAGGATCGTGGGGTCGCGGATCAGCGCCCGGGCCAGCGCCGCCCGCTGCCGCATCCCGCCCGACAGCTCGTGCGGCGCGGCCTCCTCGAACCCGGCCAGTCCGACGTCGTGACACAGCTCGGCGGCCCGCGCGCGCCGCGCCGCACTGTCCACACCGGACAGCCGCAGGGGCAGGGCGACGTTGTCGCGCACCGAGTACCAGGGGAACAGGTTCGGCTCCTGGAACACCATGCCGACGCCATCGCTGCCGCCGGTGACGTCGACGGTGCCGCGCGTCGGCTCCAGCAGGCCCGCGAGGATCCGCAGCAACGTCGACTTGCCGCACCCCGAGCGGCCGACCACCGCGACGAACTCGCCCGCCGCGACTGTGAGGTCCACCCCCTCCAGCGCGGTCGTCACCGGCCCGCGCCGACGTCGATGGTCGTGACCGACCCCGGCGACGCGGACCGCGTGAGCCCGTACGTGGTCGACCGTGGTCACTGCTGCGGGCCGAGCTGCTGGAGCCAGCTGCCCGGGTCGAGCCCGGCCGGGACCAGCCCCAGCCCGGAGATCTCGGCATACGCCCCGTGCCAGCGGTCGGGCGGCAGCGTCCCGCGCAGCGAACCCCACGTCGTCACGTAGGCGTCCATCCCCGCCTTCACGACGGCCGGGTCCGACATCGACGGCACGTCCCAGCGCGAGGCGATCAGCGACGCCGTCTCCGCGTAGCCGCTCGCAGCGTCGGCGGCGATGAAGTCCATCGCGTCGTGGACGGCGGCCAGGAAGCGCCGGATGCGGTCCTGCACGGCCGGGTCGGCGAGCTGGTCGGCGCTGCTCACGTACACCTGCGCGCCCGCGGTGACCTGCTGCCCGGCGTCGAGGACCACGGCGTCGGGATGCGTGCGCTGCAACACGACGGCGGTGTCCATCGGCGCGATGTAGGCGTCGATGTGCCCGGCCCCGACGAGGTCGTAGACGCCCGGGGCGAGACCGGTGACCTCGCGGCGGACCGAGGCCGGGTCGACGCCGCCGCGGGCGATCACGAGGTCCAGCGTGGACTCGCTCGTGCCCCCGAGCGACGGGACGCCGACGGTCGTGCCCGCCAGGTCGGCGGGCGTGCGGATCGGCTTGCCCGGACCGGAGATGATCCGCAGCGTGCCCACGGCCATCTCGGTACCGACGACACGCAGCGGCGCGTCGCGGACCCCGACGGCGATCATGGTCTCGATGTCGCCGAGCCGGGTGACCTGCGCCGATCCCCCGACCACGGCCTGCAGCGCGGCGGGCGACCCCTGCAGCGCCTGCAGGTCGACGTCGAGGCCGTGCCGGGCGAAGTCGCCCCGGGCCGCGGCGACCATCTCCGGGGCGTAGGTCATCGACTCGACGGGCGACGTCGTCACCACGGTGATGCGGTCGAGCGGGGCCTGCTGCTGCCCGCCGGAACAGGCGGCGACGACCGCGGCGAACACGCCCAGCAGAGCGACGACAACAGCTCGTGAGCGGCGCCTGCCGCCGCGACGACCGTCGCCACTCACAGGACCACCTCGGACATGGGTCTCCTCGAAGATCCGGACGTTGCCGGTTGGCTCGCTACGGGTGTCCGATTCGTTTCGCTCCGCGTCCGGCCGCGTCCCACCGGCGGCAGCGACGCCGGGCCGAGCGAGATGGCGAATGTTCCCGTCGCCGCCCTGCTCACCCTCGCCGGAGCCGTGATCGCGGCCCGGACCCTCCCGCACACGAGAACCCAGACGACCACGTCATGACCGACCCGATGAGCGCGACGTCGTCCTCGCCCGAGCGCACCGCACGTCGTCGGCTTCCTGCTCCGGCGTGAGCACGATGGGTCAAAGGGCCTGCTCCCAACGCAGCGGCGCCTGCAACGTCTCGGGGTAGCGGCTCTCCAGGTAACGCCGGAAGTCGACGACGTGGCTGTGCATCAGCTTCTCGGCCGCCTCGGCGTCGTTGCTCCGGATCGCGTCGTAGATCTGCTCGTGCGCGGTGAGGACGGCCCGCTGACGGCGCTCGGAGTAGTCGATGCCGAGCGCGGTGCGGTCGGTGATCCAGTGCAGCGACGTGGTGAGCAGCCGGAACAGGTCGTTGCCGGCGCTCCAGGCGATGAGGTCGTGGAACTCGGCGCTGCTGCGCAGGAACGGGTCGACGGCGCCGATGGTGTTGCGCATCTCCTCGACCGACGCCTCGAGGTTGACCAGCTGGTCCATCGTGGCCCGCTCGGCGGCCAGGCCGGCGGCGCGGGGTTCCACGACCTCGCGCACCTCGATGACCGACGCCAACGGCGTCCGCAGCACCTGCATCTGCATCGTGATGATGCTGCCCAGGTGCGAGCCGTCCTGGGCGCCCACGACCAGCCCACCTCGGGGACCCGACTTCGTCCAGAGCACACCCTGGATCTCCAGGAACCTCAGCGCCTCCCGGAGCACGTTGCGGCCGACGTTGTAGCGCTCGAGCAACTGCTTCTCGGTCGCGAGGATGCTGCCGACCGGGTGGTCGCCCTCGGCCAGCTCCTCGATGATCGAGTGCGCGAGCAGCATCGCCGTCTTCGTCGGCTTGTGCTGGCGCTGCAGTGCGGCGGCGCGCGTCACCGCGCCGTCCCTGCTCGCGTGCTGTGAAACCTCTGCCACGTGTGTGTCCCCTGGAATCGTCGGAGAAATCAGGAACCGGACCTCAGATGCCCATGTACGCCTTTCTGATTTCCCCACTGGCGAGCAGTTCGGAGGACGGTCCCGACAGTTCCACCCGACCCTCGACGAGAACGTACGCGCGGTCGGAGACGTCGAGTGCGAGTGCGGTGTTCTGTTCGACGAGCAGCACCGTCACGCCCTCCTCCCGCAGCGACCGGATGATGGCACCGATCTCGGCGACCACGAGTGGCGCGAGCCCCAGCGTCGGCTCGTCGAGCAACAGCAGCCGTGGCTTGCTCATGAGCCCCCGCGCGACCGCGAGCATCTGTTGCTGGCCACCGCTGAGCGACCCGGCCGGTGCGTCGAGGAACCGCTCGAGGACGGGGAACCTCCGGACCGCCTCCTCGATTCCCTCGCCCGCAGAGCGCCGCACGAACGCACCCATCTCCAGGTTCTCGCGCACCGTCATCGCCGGGAATACCTGACGACCTTCGGGAACGTGCGCGACGCCGTCCTTCACTATCTCATGCATAGGGCGACGGTCGATCCGCGTACCGTCGAACATGATTTTCCCACGATGTGGACGGTGAAGGCCCGAGATCGTACGGAGGGTCGTTGATTTCCCCATTCCGTTGGAGCCGAGAAGGGTGACGACCTCACCCTGTTCGACGTCGATGCTCACACCGTGCAGAACGGACGAATGACCGCGACGGACGTGGATGCCGTCGATGCTCAGCCAGCTCACGCCGTGGCCCCCTGTCCCAGGTATGCGGCGACGACGCGCTCGTCGTTCGCGATCTCGGCCGGGGTGCCGTCGGCGATCATCCGGCCCGACTCCATGACCATCACGCGGTCGGACACGCTCATGATCAGTCCCATGTGGTGCTCGACGATGCAGATCGTCACGCCGGACCCGCGGATCGTCGCCAGGTCCTGCTTGAGCAGCTCGACCTCGGCGTCGTTCAGGCCGGCCGCCGGCTCGTCCATCAGCAGCACGGTCGGCGACGCGGCGACCCCGAGCACCAGCCCCAGGCGTTTGCGCAGTCCGTAGGGAAGGTCGCCCGCCTTCGCCTCGGCGTGGGTGCCCAGGTCGAAACGTTCGAGCAGTTCGTCGGCCAGCCCGCGGCGGTCGCGGGCCCGGCGGCGCGCGGCCGGCAGCCCGAGCAGGTCGGCGAGAACCCGCGACGGGACGACGGCGTGCGTCGCCGTCACCAGGTTCTGGCGGACGGTCAGAGCCGCGAACACCCGTG
Source organism: Pseudonocardia sulfidoxydans NBRC 16205 (assembly GCF_007989085.1). Taxonomy (GTDB): domain Bacteria; phylum Actinomycetota; class Actinomycetes; order Mycobacteriales; family Pseudonocardiaceae; genus Pseudonocardia; species Pseudonocardia sulfidoxydans. Next base: position 55,191 of record NZ_BJVJ01000015.1, on the reverse strand, counting down.
GCTGCTGGAAGGTGCGGACGAGCCCGGACCTCGCCCGCGCCGTCGCCTTCACCGACGTGATGTCGCGTCCTCGCCAGGTGATGGACCCCGACGTGACCGCCAGGAAGCCGCTGAGCAGGTTGAACACCGTTGTCTTCCCGGCCCCGTTCGGACCGATCAGGGCCGCCACCTCACCGGCGCGAAGTCCGAAGCCGACGCCGTCGACGGCCGCGACCCCGCCGAACCGCTTCACGAGGTCCGTGCACTCCAGTCCATCATGTCGCCACCCCGGCCAGGGGGTCCCCGGCGATGCGCGCGTCGCGCTCCGCGGCCCGGTCGGCGAAGTCGACCATCGCGCGGCACTGCTTCCAGCTCGCGTCGTCGGTCATGCGGCCGTCGATCATGCGGACGCCCGAACCGTCCGGGAGGGCGTCGAGGACGCGGCGGGCGGCGGCGACCTCGTCGGCGGGCGGGGTGAACACCCGGCGCGCGATGTCGATCTGGCCGGGGTGCAACGACCACGCCCCGACGCAGCCCAGAACGGCGGCCGCGCGGAACTGGACCTCGCAGCCCTCCGGGTCGGAGATGTCGCCGAAGGGGCCGTAGAAGGGCAGCAGCCCGAAGGCGGCGCAGGCGTCGACCATCCGCACGATCGACGCGTGCCACAGGTCCTGCACGACGCTGACCCGCGCCCCGGCGGCGTCGTCGTTGTCGGCGTCGCCCGTGCGGTCGTCCATTGTGCGGTAGCCGGGGTGCGGTCCGCCCGGGCGCAGTGTGCGCATCCGTCGCGACGCCGCGAGATCAGCCGGGCCGAAGCTCATCCCCTGCATGCGTGGGCTGGACGCGGCGATCGCCTCCAGGTTGGTGACGCCCAGCGCGGTCTCGACGATGGCGTGCAACCCGATCTGGTGTGTCAGCCCGGCCCGCGCCTCCAGGTGGGCGAGCAGCCGGTCCAGGAAGTGGACGTCGCGCGGCCCCTCGACCTTCGGGACCATCAGGACCTCGAGGTGGGCCCCGACCTCGGAGACGAGGGTGGTGACGTCGTCGAGCACCCAGGGGCTGTCGAGCGCGTTGATGCGGCACCACACCCGCGCACCGTCGAGCGCACCGGAGCGGCAGGCCTCGACGAGTCCGGCGCGCGCGGCGTTCTTGCGGTCAGTGGGCACGGCGTCCTCGAGATTCCCGAGCAGCACATCGGCGCGTCGGGCCAGGTCCGGCAGCTTCGCGCGCATCCGCTCGTTGCCTGGATCGAAGAAGTGGATCATCCTGGACGGTTCCGTCGACACGGCCGGGGCCGGACGCGGTGCGCCCACGCACAGCGGTTCGAAGAACGCGCGGGGGTTGCGCAGTTCGATCATCGTTGACTACTCACTCGTCGTGGCGCGGGAGCATCCGCGTCCGGATCGGCGGCCTGGTCGGTCAGCTGGTGAAGCCGAACCGTTCGAGGCTCAGCGCACGGATCGCGTTGAGACGGGTCAGCTTGTCGACCTCGGCCTGGTTCAGGCCGTTGGCCGTGCACATCTTCTCGATCGTCGAGCGGGTGTTCGGGAAGCTGCCGTCCGGGTGCGGGTAGTCGGTCTCGAAGCAGATCTGGTCCATGCCGACGACGTCGCGCATCCGCAAGCCCGTGTCGTCGTCGAAGATGCAGTGGAAGACGCTCTCCGCCATGTAGGACGACGGCTTGCGCTTCAAATCGGATCCGAAGGCGTTGTTGCCCCGCTCGGCCCACAGTTTGTCGGCCCGCTCGAACACGTAGGGCACCCAGCCCGCCTGGCCCTCGAGATACATGAGCTTCAACTGCGGAAAACGCTCGAGCGTGCCCGAGAAGACGAAGTCGAGGATCGAGCCCATCGGGTTCACGAACAGCATGCAGCTGGAGACGATGAACGGGGAGTCGTCCGAGGTCGCATAGACGCGCGACCCCGATCCGATGTGCATGGCGACAGTCGACTGCGTCTCCTGGCAGGCGGCGAAGAGCTTGTCCCAGTGGCGGGTGTGCAGCGAGGGGAAACCGAGGTTCGCGGGGTTCTCCGAGAACGACAGGGCGACCGCGCCCTTGTCGGTGCAGCGCTTCAGCTCACGCACCGCGAGATCGACGTCCCAGAACGGCACGATCACCGCGGGGAGCAGGCGGTTGCGACCGGCGCCGCCACCCCACTCGTCGATGATCCAGTCGTTGTAGGTCTGGAGGCACCAGAACGAGAGGTCCTTGTCGGTGCGCTCGGAGAACGTCTGGCCGCAGAAGCGGGGCAGCGTGTTCGGGAAGCAGAGCGCGGCCTCGACACCGTCGTCGTCCATGTCGCGCAGACGCTCGGACTGGATCCAGGCGCCCGGCCGGATGATGTCGTAGTTGGTGGGGACGTTGTCGACCTCCTCGACGCCCACGGAGGCGAACGTCTGGGAGAACGGCCACTCGTAGTCCTCGTAGAGCCAGAAGTCGCAGGGGTCGCCGTCGGGACGGCGCTCGACCACGTGCTTGCCACCGCTCCAACCGAAGCGGGCGTTGGCCCGCTCGACGCGCGGCACCCGGTCCTTGATGCCCGCCGGCGCGGCGGAGGTCCACAGGTCCGGCGGTTCGACCGCATGGTCGTCCACCGAGATGACCTTGGGAATCGTGAGGCTGTCGTCCATGTCACTCCTGCATCTCGACGTTGAGCCCGCGTGATGGACTAGACGCTCACATCCAGGTACCTCAAATGTCAAGATTCTGTCGGACCCGATGGAAAGCAGGTAGGTCATGAACGACGCCGTCGTGATCGACGCCGTGCGGTCCCCGCTCGGCCGCGGGAAGACCGGAGGCGCCCTCTCCGCGCTGCACCCAGTCGAACTGCTCGCCCAGACCCTCGACGCCCTCCTCACCAGGACCGGGATCGATCCCGCGCAGGTCGAGGACGTCGTCACCGGCTGTGTGAACCAGGTCGGCGAACAGTCCGCCAACGTCGGCCGGACAGCCTGGCTCGCCGCCGGCCTCCCGGAGCACGTGCCGTCGGTGACCGTCGAACGCAAGTGCGGGTCGAGCCAGCAGGCCGTCCACTTCGCGGCTGCGAGCATCGCCGCGGGCCACCACGACGTGGTCGTCGTCGCCGGTGTCGAGTCGATGAGCCGGGTCCCTATGGGCGCCAACCGGATCGGCGCCGACACCCACGGACCATCCGTCACCGCCCGCTACGCACCGGGCCTCGTCTCCCAGGGCATCGCTGCCGAGCTCGTCGCCGCCCGCTGGAAGCTCACCCGCACCCAGCTCGACGAGTACGCCGCCCGTTCCCACCACCTCGCCGCGACCACCGCCGACACCGGTGGCTTCGACCAGGAGATCGCCCCGATCACCCTCCCTGACGGCACGGTCGTCGACCGCGACGAGGGCATCCGCCGCGGCACCACCACCGAGACCCTCGCCGGCCTGCGCGCCGCCTTCACCGACGACGCGATGCTCGGCCGGTTCCCCGAGATCCGGTGGTCCGTCACCGCGGGCAACTCGTCCCAGATCACCGATGGTGCCGCCGCGATGCTGCTGGTCAGCGACCGATTCGCCGCCACCCACGACCTGCGTCCCCGCGCCCGGTTCCGCGGCTTCGCCGTCCGCGGCGACGACCCGCTCACCATGCTCACCGCACCCATCCCCGCGACCCGTCAACTGTTGGAGCGCACCGGGATCCGCATCGGCGACATCGACCACCTCGAGATCAACGAAGCCTTCGCCAGCGTGCCGCTGGCCTGGCAGGCCGAGTTCGACACCGACCCCGGCCGGCTCAACCCGCGCGGCGGCGCCATCGCGCTCGGCCACCCGCTCGGCGCCTCCGGCGTCCGGCTCACCACCACGATGCTCGGCGCGCTCGAGGCCACCGGCGGCCGGTTCGGCCTGCAGACCATGTGCGAGGCAGGCGGTATGGCGAACGCCCTGCTGCTCGAACGCATCTGACGAGAGGGAATCCGATGGACACCACTGAGATCTCGGCGGTCGTCACCGGCGGCGCATCCGGGCTCGGCCTGGCCACCGCGCGGCGGCTCGTCGAGGGCGGCGCGCACGTCGTCCTGCTCGACCTGAAGGAGTCCGGCGGAGCCGCAGCCGCCGCCGGCCTCGGCGCCCGGTTCGTCGCCGGGGACGTCGTCACCGAGGACGGCGTCGCCGCCGCGCTCGACGCCGCCGAGGAGCAGGGTCCGCTGCGCGCCGTCGTGCACTGCGCCGGCCGGGGAAGGCAGCTGCGCGTTCTGCGCAAGGACGGGACACCCGGCTCGCTCGACGACTTCGCCGACGTCGTCACCCTCAACCTCGTCGGTTCCTTCAACGTCCTGCGGCTCGCGGCGGCACGCATGTCCGCCAACGACCCCGTCGACGGCGAGCGCGGCGCCGTCGTCCTGACCTCGTCGGTCGCCGCCTGGGAGGGGCAGATCGGCCAGGTCAACTACGCCGCGTCCAAGGCCGGCGTCGTGGGGATGACACTCGTCGCCGCCCGCGACCTCGCCGCGCGCCTCATCCGCGTCGCGACGATCGCCCCCGGCCTGTTCGACACGCCGCTGCTCGCACGGCTCTCCGACGACGTCCGCGACGCACTCGGCACGAGCGTGCCCCACCCCAGCCGGCTCGGCGATCCCGACGAGTTCGCCGCCCTCGCCATGCACGTCCTGGAGAACCCGATGATCAACGGCGAGACCATCCGCCTCGACGGGGGCCTCCGGATGGCACCCCGATGACCGCCGTCGCGCCGACGCTGCAGCTCTCGCGGACCGGCTCCGTCGTCGTCCTCACCCTCGACCGGCCGCACCGGCGCAACGCCATCGACCTCGCCACCGCCCGGCTGATCGCGAGTGCCCTCGACGAGATCGACGCCGACGCAGGCGTCCGGGTGGCCGTCCTCACCGGCAGCGCGACGATCTTCTCCGCCGGCATGGACCTCAAGGCGTTCGCCGAGACCGGGGAGCGGCCCGTCGTCGAGGGCCGTGGCGGCTTCGGCATCCTCGGCCGGCCACCCCGCACCCCGATCGTCGCCGCCGTCGAGGGCCCGGCGCTCGGTGGCGGCTTCGAGATCGCGCTCGCCTGCGACATGATCGTCGCCGGGGCCGGTGCACAGTTCGGGCTCCCCGAGGTCGCCCGCGGTCTCGTCGCGTCCGGGGGCGGCCTGCTACGGCTGCCCCGCCTGATCCCGCGCAACATCGCGATCGAAGCCGTCCTCACCGGCCGCCCCCTCACCGCCGCACGATGCGCCGAGCTCGGCCTGGTCAACGCGGTGGTCCCGGACGGTGACGCACTGGACGCGGCCCTCACCCTCGCCGCCGACATCGCCGCCAACGCCCCGCTCGCCGTGCAGGCGTCCAAGGAGGTGATGGCCGCGAGTGCCCACTGGACCGCCGACGAGCAGTTCGACCGACAGGAGCCTCTCGTAGCCCCCGTCCGGGTCTCCGAGGACGCCCGTGAGGGAGCCCGCGCCTTCACCGAGAAGCGACCACCACGCTGGCGGGGTCGTTGAACATCCGGTCGAGGTCTGTGCGGGGACGGGCAGCACCGTGCGCGAGAACGTGGGCGGTCCTCTCGCGACCCGGAGGCGTTGCGGCAGTGACCGTCAGGACCCGTCCGGCACCTGAGCGGGTCGCCGCCCGCGGGTGGTGAGTGCGACGATCGGGACGATCGCCAGCGCGAAGGCGGCACCTGCGAGGGAGAGCGCCGGGAAGCCGGCCGCGGCGACGACCAGGCCGGACGCCAGCCCGGCGCCGGTCCCCGAGATCGCGATGCCGACGTCGACGGTGCCCTGGGTCGTCGCCCGGCGTTCCAGGGGCACGGCGTCGGTGATGATCGCGGTGCCGCTGACCAGGCCCAGGTTCCAGCCGAGGCCCAGCAGCGCGAGCGCGACCGTGAGGACGACCAGCGACTCGCCGGGTGCGACGGCGGCCAGGACCCCGGCGACCAGCAGCGTCGCCCCGGACGCGACCGCCACCGGGACGGCCCCGGCGCGGTCGACGAGGCGGCCGGTGATCGGCGAGGGCAGGAACATGGCCGCGACGTGGATGGCGATCACCAGTCCGGCCGCGCCGAGGCCGTGGCCGTGCGCGGCCATGTGGATCGGCGTCATCGTCATGATCGCGACCATCACCAGCTGGGTGAGGATCATGATCGACGCGCCGAGGACGACGCCGCTCGTGCTCACCTCCGGTGCGCCGGCCCCGGAGGCGGCGGGTCCCGCCGGGACGGCGAGCTCGCGCGCCAGCAGCAGCGGGTCGGGGCGCAGCAGCACGCCCAGCACCAGGGCCGCCACGGCGTACGCGGCCCCTGCCAGCAGGAACGGTCCCGCGAGCGGCGGGATGCCCCACGCCGTCGCGACCGCCCCCATCGGCGCGACGAGGTTGGGGCCCAGGACCCCGCCGAGGGTCGTCGCCACCAGGACGGCGCTGACCGCGCGGCCCCGGCGTGCCGGGTCGGCCAGGTCGGCGCCGGCGTAGCGGGCCTGCAGGTTCGTGGCGGTGCCCGCGCCGTAGACGAAGAACGACGTGAACAGCAGCGGCACGTTCCCGATCACGGCCGCGATCACGACGCCCGCGCATCCCAGCGCACCGAGCGCGTACCCCCAGGTCAGCCCCGCGCGGCGGCCTGCCCGGTCGGACAGTCGCCCCACCCCGGCCGCCGCCGCGGCGGACCCGACGGTGAACAGCGCGGCGGGCAGGCCGGCGAGCCCTGTCGTGTCCAGCATGTCCTGGGCCAGCAACGCCCCGACCGTGATGCCAGCAGCGAGCCCGGCGCCGCTGAGGACCTGGGCGGCGATCAGGACCCGCAGGATGCGGCGCTGCGCCGGGGGTTCGGTGACGATCTGCTCCATCTTCCGGGACGCTCAGAGCTCGGCGGCCGCCGGGATGATCTCGCGGCCGAACCGCTCGATGCGCTCGGTCTCCCAGACGCCGGGCAGCTTGCCCTGGATGGAGTCGACGCCCAGTGCGGCGAGGCGTTCGAGCGTCGCGATGAAGGGGGCGACGCCGTCGTCGAGGTCGAGGGTGACCTGGACGGTCTTCTCGATCTCGCCGTAGTCGCGGCCCTCGGTCTCGCAGTGCCCGCGCAGCACGGCGAGCTTGTGTTCGAGTTCGGGGCCGTCGACGATGTTGCAGGCGTCGGCGTACTTGGCGACGAGCCGCAGCGTCTTCTTCTCCCCGCCTCCCCCGATGAGGATCTTGGGCTGGTGCAGCGGCGCGGGCACGTTGAGGGTGCGGCCGAGGTGGTAGTGCGTGCCGTCGTAGGGGCCGTCGTCGGTGGGGTCCCACATCTGCCGGCAGATCTGCACGGTCTCCTCGAGCATCTCGAACCGCTGTGCCAACGGCGGGAAGTCGAGGCCGAGGCCGGCGGCCTCCTCGGCGTTCCAGGCGGCGCCGACGCCGAGCCACGCCCGGCCGCCGGAGAGGACGTCGAGGGTGCTGACCAGCTTGGCGAGCATGCCCGGCGCCCGGTAGCTGACGGCGGTCACCCACGACAGCAGCTCGACGCGGCTGGTGCGGGCGGCGATGAACCCGAGCGTCGTGTAGGCCTCGAGCATGTCGTGTTCGGGTGGGCCGTGGACCGCGATCTGCCAGACGTGGTCCATGACGCTGACGCGCGCGAACCCGGCGTCCTCGGCCGCGACGACGATCCGGGTGAGGTCGTCGGCGAGGGCGGCGGGGCCGTCGGGGTAGGTCAGGTCCGGGAGGTGCAGGCCGATCTGCATGCCCTCACGGTAGTTGGCACCGCGACACTGTCCCTCCGGCCGGGGCACGGCCTCGCCGCCGCGGTGTTCGCATGCTCGACCGGGTTGTCGACGCCGGCCATTCGGGCTTACCGGCTCACGTGTCGCGGGAGAAGGATCCGGGGGTCTGGCCGAACGCCGTGCGGAACGCGACCACGAACGAGGACGGACTCGCGTAGCCGACGCGCCTGGCCACGGTCGCGACGGAGTCGACCCGCAGCAGGACCTTCGCCGCCTCCAACCGGAACTGGGTGCGCCGGCGCGCGAACGACGTGCCGAACACCCGGTGGAAGTCGCGTTGCAGCGTCCGTCCACTCAGGTGCAGCTCGGCCGCCCACTCCTGCAGCGACCGGGGGTCGGCCGGGTTGCGCGCGAGCTCTCGGGCGACCCGCAGCGCGGGCCCCCGGTCCGACCGGTTCGTCGTGTCGCCCCGCGCGGGAAGGGGCACGACGCCGTCGACGATCGTGGCCCGGGCCTGCAGCCCGTCGTCCTGGGCGACGTCGTCGCGACAGACGGTGACGACGGCCTCGCCCGCCTCGGCGCTCAGCGCGGTGGCGCCGCAGCGCAGATCACGCAGGGCGGGCGGCGGCTCGCGCAGGCACACCCGGTAGACGGTCTGCGGGCCCGACGCCCACACCTCGTGCCGGGCGGCGCGCGAGGCCCAGAACGCCTCGCCCGGCCCGACGAAGCCGAAGTCGGTGCCGTGGCGGACCGCCAGCATGCCGTGGGGGGCGATGTAGAGCTGGTGCAGGAAGTCCTGACGGGTGCTGCCCATGTCGAGGAAGTCCTCGACGCGGTACCGCAGGATGTACATGCCGTCGGGACGGCCGATGCCGAAGGCGAACTCGTGGTAGTGCGCCGGCTCCGCGAGTTCGAGTCCCTGGGCGAGCATGGGTCGGGCCAACGCGGTGTCCTCCCGTCGACAGCCGGTGTCCATCCATCGACACGAGACGATGGTTTGGCGAGGCTACCCTGACCGCGAACCGTGGACGTCGCAGAGGCGCCCCACCACAGCGGAAGAAGAGGAACCACCGACGTGACGTCCAGGCCACGCCCCTGCCTCGTGGGCGACCCGGGACCCGTTCGTCGATGACCGACCGACCCGAGTCCGGTACCGGACAGCGGATCGATGCGACGTTGGTGCGCACCGCGCTGATCCTCGTACTGGGCACGTTCATGGCGACGCTGGACATCGCGATCGTCACCATCGGGCTCGACACCCTCGGCCGCGACCTCGACGCCTCCGTCGGCGAGATCCAGTGGGTCACCACCGCCTACCTGCTGGCGGTCGTCGCCGCGGTACCTGCGTCCGGCTGGCTCGCCGACCGGTTCGGCGCCCGGACGACGTGGATCGCCGCCATGGCGGTGTTCCTCACCGGATCCGTCCTGTGCGGACTGGCACCGTCGCTGCCGCTGCTCGTCGCCGCGCGCGTCGTGCAGGGCCTCGGCGGCGGCCTGCTCCCCGCCACCGGGCAGGCACTGCTCGCCCGGACCGCCGGACCGAACCGGATCGGCCGCATGATCAGCATCGCGCAGCTCGTCATCGCGGTCTCACCGGTTCTCGGACCTCCCGTCGGCGGCTGGCTCCTGCGCGTCGCCGGGTGGCCGTGGCTCTTTCTCGTCAACGTCCCGATCGGGCTCGTCGCCATCGGGCTCGCGCTGCGCTACGTGCCGACGCATCCGCTACCGGTGCGGGACAACCGGTTCGACGTCGTCGGCGCGCTGCTGCTCTCCCCCGGCCTGGCCCTGCTCACCTTCGGCCTCACCGGCGCCGCTTCCGGCCACGTCGCCCCGTCGACGGCAATCGCCACGACCCTGCTCGCAGCAGCGGCGCTCGTCGCGTTCCTCCGGCACGGCCTGCGGACGTCACGGACCCCGCTCATCGACCCGAGGCTGTTCACCCGGCCCCCGTTCGGCGCCGCCGCGCTCACCACCGCGATCGCCGGCGCATCGGTGTTCGGCGGCCTGTTCCTGCTGCCGCTGGCCCTGCAGGCGGGCCAGGGGATGACAGCCCTGTCCACGGGCTTCCTGCTCGTGCCGCAGGGCGTCGGCGCCCTCGTCGGGACGCTCGTCGTCAACCGGGTGATCGACCGCACCGGCCCGCGCGCCCTGGTGCTCGCCGGCATCGGGCTGGTCGCGACGGGCACGGCCGTCTTCACCCAGCTCCCGACAGCGCCCGCCGACGCGCTGATCGCGGTGTCGCTGCTGGTCCGCGGGGTGGGCATCCCGATGATCAGCGCCCCGCTGCTGACCGCCGTGTACCGCAGCACGTCGCCGGCCGACCTGCCCCGCGCCGCCGCGGGGATGAACCTGACGAGCACCATCGGCGGCCTCGTCGGCACCGCTGTGCTCGCCACGATCCTGCAGCTGCACCTGGACGCACCCGGGCCAGGACCCTACGCCGACACGTTCTGGTACGCCCTCGCGCTGTGCGCCGTCGCCGCCCTCGCCGCGACACGCCTGCCCGCGCGGCGCACCACCCCCGACCCGTCCGACCACTCGTGACCGGCCCCCGACGCCCCTGGAGGGAACCCATGCACCCGACGACCCGCACCACCCGACGCCGCGTCCCGGGACGAGCGACGATCGCGCTCGCGGCCGCAGCCCTGCTCGGCCTCGTCGCGGCCTGTGGCACCGACACCGCCCCCGCCGGCCAGGCGGGCACCGCGACCCGCGTCGTCCAGGCGGACAACGGGAACATCACCGTGCCGGAACGCCCCCAGCGCATCGTGGCCACCGGCTACGCCGTCCCGACGCTCCTCGACGCGGGCGCCCCGCTCGTCGGGATCTCGGCGTTCGCGCGGGCACTGCCCTTCCTCGACGCCGACGAACGCAGGACCTACGACACGTTGCCCCACATCGCCGGTGACACCAACACCGACGTCAACATGGAAGCGATCGCCGCCCTCGATCCCGACCTCATCGTCCTGGGCGTGCCCAAGCCGGCGCTGGAGAGCTTCGACCTCGAGCGACTGTCGGCCATCGCACCCGTCGTCGCGATCGGGCCCGAGATCCCCTCGCAGTGGCGTGACCTGAGCGAACGCCAGGCGGCCGCCGCCGGGGCCGAGGCCGGGTTCGACGCCGCCCGCGCGGCCTACGACGCCCGCGCCGCCGAGCTCCGCACGAAGTACCAGGGCGTCCTGCCCGCCCTCGAGTTCGGCCACGTCGGCAGCTACGGGCAGGTCTCCCAGGGCACCTTCGCCCGCGAGTTCACCAACTCGTTCGGCACCAACATCGCCCACGACATCGGCGTGAACTACTACGGCCAGGTGCGCGAGCCCGGCCCCGGCGCCAAGGCCGTGAGCGAGAACGTGTCCCTGGAGGAAATCGTCACGAGCCTCGGCGAGGCCGACGCCATCACCTACTCGGTCAACCCCGACGGCTCGGTCCCCGACGCGGTCCGCCAGGTCCTCGACTCCCAGCTGTGGGCGCAGCTGCCGGCCGTCCAGGCCGGCCGCGCCTTCCCGGTGCGGCTGACCGAGGCAACCACCTACGGCGGGGCCCGCAAGACCCTGGACGCGATCGACCAGGCCCTGAGCCCGCTCCTGCCCCCGGCCGCAGGCAGCTGACGTCACCTATGCCGATGCGGGGTGTCCCGCATCGGCGAGCGCCGCCGTCGCGATCTTCATGTCGTCGCTGTAGTGCCCGCCCGACACCCCGATCCCGCCGACGACGGCTCCGCCGACCTTGATCGGGTAGCCGCCCCCGAACACGACCAGGCGCGAGGTGTGGACGATGCCGTCGGCGAGCGGGGCGTCGTCCTTGATGAAGTCGTGCCATTCGTGGGTGGCCAGGCCGAACGACGCGGCGGTATAGGCCTTGTCCTGCGCGATCTGCACGGTGAGCAGCGCGGCGCCGTCCATCCGGAGAAAGCCCTTGAGCACACCGGAGTTGTCGACGACGGCGATCGCGCTCGCCTGCCCGTGCGACTCCGAGGCCGCGACAGCGGCGTCGAGCAACGTCCTCGTGAGGGAGGCACTGACCGTCGGCGGGGCGAAGGTGGGATCGGACATGGTGGTCACCTTTCCGGGGTTCGGCGCACGGGCGCGGACAGGGCGAGGATTCGGGTCACGGCGGCTTCGGAGACGTTGACGTTGGGGGCGTGCACGGAGCGGACCCCCGGCACGGCACGCACGATCGGCGCGACCTTGCTGAAGAACGTGGCGGCGACCGCGGGGCAGGCCCGGCAGGCGCCGTCGAACTGCAGGGTGACGTCGCCGTCGGAGGTCACGGCCGCGCTCGCGACCGCTCCGCCGTGCGAGTCGAGGAACCGGGCGATGTGCTCGCGGATGGCCGCGTCGACCCGCTGCTGGAGGTCGCCGTTCGCGGTCATCACGGGGTCCGTTCGTCGCTGCCGTGGATCGTCTTGAGCTTCTGGCCGACGTCGATCCCCATCAGCCGGGCGTAGTTCTCGCCGAAGATCTTCCGCTTGGTGTCGCGGGTGATCTGCGGATAGCCGTAATCCTCCTGCAGATTCTCCGGCATCTCCATCGTCGCGAAGAGGTCGATGTAGCCCTGGACGTTGGGCCACACGAATGCCTCGGAACCCCAGACCAGCCGGTCGGGGCCTACGTTCATCAACGCCTTGCCCAGCCGCTTGAGCGCCTCCCTGGGCATGATCGGGTAGATGTTGATCCACGCCGACAACGCCAGCCAGACGTTCGGGTTGCGCGCGGCGACGCTGATCGACTCGTCGATGTAGGGGTCGCCGAGGTGGTGGATCACGAAGGTCAGCTCGGGGAAGTCGATCGCGGCCTGCTGGATGTCGGTGGGGTGCATGTGTTCCATGCGCTCGGTCCCGAACGGCACCCCCTTGTGGAACTGCACGTTGGTGATCCCGAGCTCGAGCGCCCTCTCCCACATCGGGTACGCGATCTGCCGGTCGTCGATCCGCCAGCTCAGCGAGTTGTCGTGGGCCTGGTAGAACTTGAAGCTGACCGAGCCCCACTCCTCGGCCTGACGGGTCATCTCGTTGCACGCGCCCTCGACGCCCTGGAACAGCGGGTCGACACCCCCGCAGAACAGTACGCGGTCGGGGAACGCCTCCTTCAGCGCATACTGACGCCGGGCCGGCGAGAACCCGTCCTTCCACCAGCCGAAGAGCGGCACCGTCTGGGCCATCGCCATATCGGTCTCGGACTCCTCGAACAGGATCCGGCCGGCCTCCTCGACGCTCAGCTCCTCACCGAGGAAATGGTCGTTGGCCGGGTACTGCTCGTTGGAGAGGGCGACGCCGAATCCGTGGAGGTTGCGCGCGACCTGCTCGCCGCGCGGCCCGATGTTGCTCGCCTTGTTGTCGTACATGTGGACGACGTTGTCGAACACGAACATTCCGTCGCGCATGGTGGGAGGACTCCTTCTTGTCGTCAGTTCCGGAAGCGTGCTGTCCGTTCGTCGAACTCGGGACCGGTGAGCAGGCTCGCCTGGATCGACCCGAGCGCCGCGAGCTCGGCGTCGGCGCCGTCGGTGAGCGCACGCCGCAGCGCCTGTTTGCTGCGGGCGAGCGCCACGGGTGGGAGGACCGCGAGCTCCCGCGCCCACTCGGTCGCGCGCACGCGTTCGGCACCGTCGGGTACGACCTCGTTGACCAGGTTCCATCGCTCGGCGGTGCCCGCATCGATTCGTCGTCCGGTGAGGACCAGCTCGGCGGCACGGGCGCCACCGAGTAACCTGGTGAGCCACAACGCCCCTCCCATCCCCGGGACCAGGCCGACACCGATCCACGAGCTGGCGAACGTCGCGCTTGCACCGGCGATCCGCAGGTCGCAGACCGCCGCGAGGTCCAGCCCGGCGCCGAGGGCCGGGCCGGCGACCGCGGCGATCACCGGTACGGGCACGGTGGTGATCGTGCGGACCAGGTCGTGGAACCGGGTGTAGATCGTCTCGCCGACCGCCATCGCGCCCAGGGCCGCGATCCCGGACAGCTCGGTGAGGTCACCGCCGGCACAGAAGGCGGGCGGCGCCCCGGTGAGGACGACGGCGCGCGCTCCGGCGTCGGGTGCGGTCGCGATCGTCTCGGCCAGCGCGGCGACGAGGCCGACCGTGAGCGCGTTCCGCCGGTCGGCCCTGCTCAGCGTGAGGACCAGGACGTCGCCCTCGTGCTCGGCGTGCAGCTCGCTCACGACCGCCTGCCGAGCTGGTCGCGCAACCGGTACGTGGCGATCTTGCCCGCTGCCGTACGCGGGAGGTCGGCGACGAACACGAACTCGCCCGGGACCTTGAACGACGCGAGCCGCTCCTGGCAGAGCCGCCGCACGTCGTCGGCGGAGGGTGGCTCACCGCGGCACTCCAGGACGGCGACCACCGACTCGCCCCAACGCTCGTCGGGGACCCCGAGGACGGCCACGTCGGTCACCCCCGGGACGGCGGACAGGACGCTCTCGATCTCCTGGGGATAGACGTTCTCGCCGCCGCGGATGATGAGGTCACGGCTGCGGCCCATGTAGTAGTGGTAGCCCTCGGCATCGCGGCGGGCGAGGTCGCCGGTCCACACCCAGCCGTCGCGCAGCACCTCGGCGGTGGCCTCGGGCTGTTCGAGGTACCCGCTGAGGGCGCCGTCGGTGCGGCAGACGATCTCACCCACCTCACCCTCCTGGACCTCCTCACCGTCCGGGTCGAGGATGCGGACGTCGGCGCCGGGAGCGGCGCGGCCGAGCGACCCGAGCAGCTCGTGGCGACCGGCGTGCGCCGCGCGGTGGTCGGCGGCGTCGAGGACGGTGACGAGGCCGGTCTCGGAGCTGCCGAACAGGTTGAACATCTCGGCGTCAAGATGCTCGATGGCGCGGGAGAGCAGGCGCGGCGAGATGGTGGACCCGCCGTAGTGCAGCTGCGGGAGCCGGAACGTGCCCGGGCCGAGCTCGTCGAGCAGCAGGTCCAGCATCGTCGGGACCAGGAACGCCCCGTCGAGCGCGGTGGCCCGCACCAGGTCGGCCAGTGCCACGGCATCGAACTGCGGCAGCAGGACGGACGTGAACCCACGGGCCAGGTGCGTGAAGATCGTGCGGTGCCCCGCCACGTGGAACATCGGCGACGCGGAGTACCGGACGTCGCCCGGCGATCCGGGGAACTGGCTCTGCCGCCAGATCTCGGTCTTCATGGCGCGCTGGGACTGCATGACACCCTTGGGCCTGCCCGTGGTGCCGCTCGTGTAGCAGACCGCGACGACGTCCTCGTCGCTCGTGCGATGCTCGTGCGGGCGGTCCCGCCCCGACTCGACGAGATCGCGGAACTGCAGTCGGCCACGCCCGTCGGGGTCGAGCGCGACCGTCGCCGCGTCCTGCCCGGCCTGCGACCTCTCGACGACCGGGGCGTAGCGGTCACCGACGAAGATCAGCTCGGGTCGGGCGTGCGCGAGGATCGTGTCGAGCTCGGCCGCGGCGAGGCGGTAGTTCAGCGGCACGTAGACGATCCCGACGCGCATGCACGCGAGGATCACGACCATGTACTCGTAGCTGTCGGTCGCGAGGACCGCCGCCCGGTGCCCGGCGCGGAAGCCCTTGCCCACCAAGGCGTCGGCGAGGCGATGGACGTCGGTCCACAGCTCGTCGAGCTCCCGGGCCGGGCCGCCCGGGGTCATGAAGGCCGCCCCCGCCCCGGGCCGTCGTCGAGGCAGTTCCAGCATCTCCACGAAACTGATCAAGGTCGTCTCCCGCGGCTCGCTGCGACGTCGGCCCTCCCGGCGAACACTATGCGTGCTGCGACGGCGCGGAGAAGTCCGTGCGACGGGCGATCTCGTCGACGGCGGCAAGGTATTCGGCCGACCGGCTCAGCGGTGTGAGCGTCCTCAGCAGAGCGACGTCGCCCTCGGGCCGGATGCGCCCGGAACGGAACGCCTCCTTCTCCGGGAGGCCGCCCGTGAGGTGCAGGATGCTGTCGTCGTAGGTCGACCAGAGGACGACGTCCGGCGCCTCGTGGGCTGCGAGCACCGAGCGCAGCAGCCGGCCGTCGTCGAAGACGCGGTGAAACACGACGTCGCCCCCGCCGGGCGCCTGCGTCATGACGCACTGCATCACGAACGTCGCACCCGGGCACGGTGGCATCGGCTCCATGACCGCGGTCGACATGTCGAGCCATTCCTGGGTGAGGTACGGGATCCCGCTCATCGGACTCCTCTCGGACATGTCAGGACGCCGCGGGTGTGATGGTCTCGGTGCCCTGCGCGGCAGGCAGGGCCGGGTCGCAGACGAACCGGATCGTGGGCAGGGTGATGTCGACCGTCGCGGCCGTCGCGGAGATCGGCCAGGTCGGCGCGAGTCGGTCGTCGACGATCCCCGGGTGGTGCCTGACCTGCGGCCGGCCGCGGGCGACCGACTTGACGAGGTACTCGGGATCGACCTGCAGGAGCCGCGTCCCGAGCGGCGTCGCGGCGAGGTTCATGCTGGGGGCGTAGTAGACCGAACCGCTCGCGATCGGGGCCGGGTCCTCCAGCTCGACGTCGAACGGGGAGTTCCCCCCGACGTCCGCCCATCCCGCGATGCGGTCGTGGCCGACTCGCAGCCCCACCTCGGCGTCGACGCACGGGAATCCCCACGACTCGCGCAGCGCGGTACCGGCGTCGGGGTTGTCGACGAACGCGTGCACGAGGAAGCTCCGGGACTTCGTCGCGGCCCGGGCGCCGACCCGGATGCTGGCCAGCCGGAATGCGCCCCACGGGCTCTCGCCCACCTCGAGGAGCTGCCAGATCGCGATCGGCGGGCTCGTCGGGTGCAGGGCCGGGGGCAGGACGGCGAGCTGGCCGGCGACGCCGATCTCGCAGACGACCTGCAGGAGCGTGGCGTCGGTGATCTCGACCGGTTCGGTGACGAACCGGTCGACGACCGGGATCTCGGCCGCCGCGACGGAGAGGGTGCCGAAGTCGGGCATCAGGCGACCTCGCCCGCGGACGTCGAGCCGATGGCCGGAGTGTGCCCGAAGGCCGGCATGACCTCACGGGCGAACAACCGCAGGCTGTCGAGAACCTCGGCCTGCGGAATGGTCTCGACGCTGTTCAGGATGAACACGACGCGGTCGACACCAATCGCCTCCCACCGCTTCAGTGACCGGATGACGCGGTCGGGGTCACCGATGGCGATGCCGTCAGGAATCCTCATCGGGTCGCCCGAGCTCGTCGACTCCTGACGGAGCGCGGAGAAGAGACCGTCGGTGGCGTACGACTGCGTCGGGTAGATCTCCTTCACGAAGAGCTGCTGGGGAGCGAGGTAGTTGAAGTGGTCGGAGAGCTGCGCGCCCCGCTTCATCGCGTGGGCCGGGTCCTCGTGGCAGTACATGAAGTTGACGGTGTTGACCTGCTCGTTGACGAAGCTGCCGACCGGGTCGCACAGCTGGATGCGTCGTCGGTAGGTGTCGATCGTCTTCTCCTGGCGCTTCATTCCCCCGACGACCAGACCGAGGCAGCCGAGTCCGCGGTCGGCGGCGTCGACCTCCGTGCCGGGTGAGGTGACGGCGACCCACAGTGGCGGGTGCGGGTCCTGCAGCGGCTTGGGGACGATCGCCCGCTCCGGCATGGAGAAGCTGCGGCCCTGGTGGCTGTAGGTGGGCTGGGTCCACATCCGGGGGATCGCACGGACGTACTCGTCCCAGGTCTTCTTGGTCTCGTCGGGGTCGGCGGCGAACCCGCCCAGCTCGGTCCAGGTCGCCGACCGCCCGGTGCCGATCTCGGCCCGTCCGCCGGAGAGGACGTCGAGCATCGCGGCGCGCTCTGCGATCCGCGCGGGGTGGGAGAACTGCGGGACGCACACCGCGATGCCGAAGCCCAACCGGATCTGCTCGGTACGCATCGCGATCGCGGAGAGCAGCATCTCGGGAGCCGAGCAGTGCGAGATCTCTTCGAGGAAGTGGTGCTCGACCGCCCAGACCTGGTCGAAGCCGAGCTGGTCGGCCAGGACGGC
Source organism: Pseudonocardia sulfidoxydans NBRC 16205 (assembly GCF_007989085.1). Taxonomy (GTDB): domain Bacteria; phylum Actinomycetota; class Actinomycetes; order Mycobacteriales; family Pseudonocardiaceae; genus Pseudonocardia; species Pseudonocardia sulfidoxydans. The sequence continues at coordinate 37,628 of NZ_BJVJ01000015.1, read as the reverse complement.
CTGCTCGATGCAGTTGTCGACCACCTGCTTCTCCACACCCGGCCGGAAGGGGCGTGGAACCGAAATCTCGAACACGATGCCGAACTTCACGAGGCCCCCTGCGGCGGTCGGCGCAACTCATGCGTGGGGAGGACGTTGAGAGCTCCTCACCTGACAGGTCGTCAAGTTAGCTAGGTGGACACGTAGCGTCAAGACCGCAGGTATCCAGGGAGGCGCCGATGATCTGGGTTGACCGGAGCCGCCAGCTACTTGAGAGCCTGTCCAGCGGCGGCGGCGCGCGGTCTGACAGTGCTCTCGGCGAGGTCGATCGCGTCCGCCCACAGCGTCGCCAACAGGTGCGCGGTGTCGGTCACCGACGGCGCCTCACCCGAGGAGCCGAGCACGAACACGTCGTAGCAGTAGCGCTCCATCATCAACGTCATCGCCCGGGCCATCCCGTACGGATCGAGGTCGCTGCGGACCAGCCCGAGCGCGACGCCCTCCTCCAGGTAGCGGGCGAACGTCTCCTGGAAGTGCCGGTTGTACTGGACGTACTGCTCGAGCATCCGCTCCTCGGCGTGGATTACCGACTCGCGGATCGCGAAGAACTCCGCGTGCCTGGCGAAGCTCTCGACGTACGACGACACGACGCGCGACAACCCCGCCCGCCCGCTGCGGGGATCCCACTTCCCGACGCCCTGGCGCATCACGTCGCCCACGACCTCGTCGAGCAGCGCGATGACGACGTCGGACCGCTCGGCGAAGTACACGTAGAAGGTCGCCAGGCTGACCCCGGCGCTGCGCGCGATGTCGGAGACCGTCGTCGCCACGTAGCCCTTCTCGCGGAACAGCTCGGTGGCGCTGTCGATCAGGCGCCGCCGCGTCTTCAGCGCGCGCGGCCCGAGCGTCGCCGTGTACCGGTTGAGCTCTCCCCGCGGCTCGGCTGCGCCGTCGGCGGGCCGCGCGTCGTTCCCCTTCCGGCCATCATCGTTCCTGGTCATGAGTCGCCTCCTCGGAGCGCTGGTGGCGTGAAGGTGGGAGCGGGGAGCGTACCCGGACGGCCCCGCACGGTACCGGCGGTCGCCCCACGGCCCCCTGGCGGGACGACTTCGACCGCCGTCGTGAAGTGGTTGACATGAGAGGGTGTCAAGCGCGATTCTCTCGATGCTCGCCGCTTTGGTTCATGTCGCACAGCGTAGCGCGGCTGGGCTCGACACCTTGGTGACCAGGAGCGTGACGCCGTGTCAACGAACCGGAGCCGGCCGTTGTCGATCGGTCCGCGTCGTCGCGACCGCACCGATGACACGCTCCGGATCGTCAGAACTCAGCGAGACCATCAAGTCCCGAGACCCACGCCTGGCACGCGGTCCAGGAGGGTGCTGCCCGGGCGTCGCGCAGTAGGTCCGAGTTGTTCGGCGCGCTCCAGCCCGGCCGGCTCCTGACCTACGACCGACCGCCCGCCTGCTGTCCCCACGCTCCTCCCCCGCCGATCCCGTGATCTCGCGGATTCCGGCACCCCTTCGAAAGGGATCCACTCCATGAAGATGCGAACGATCTTCACCACATGCGTGGCAGCGATGGCGCTGACGCTCGCGGGATGCAGTTCGGGAGGTGACAGCGGGTCCGAGGGCGCCGGTGGTCTCACCGGTGAGCCCATCGTGATCGGCGTGCAGGCGCCCTCCAAGGGCACCACCGCCGCGTACCCCCAGAGCGAGTACGGCGCCCAGGCCGCCGAATGGTTCATCAACAACACGATGGGCGGCATCAACGGTCGGCCCGTCAAGTTGGAGATCTGCCAGGGCGACGGCAGCCCCGAGACGGCCGTCAACTGCGCCAACCAGTTCGTGACGTCGAACGTGCCGGTCGTCTTCGACGCGAACGACCCGTCGTCGTCGGCCGGTGTCCCCGTGCTGACGGGCGCCGGCACCCCCATCGTCGGCGAGCTGAGCGCCACCGCCATCCCCGACGCCCTCCCGTGGGGCCAGGCGTTCTACTTCTCCGGGCCTCTCGAGACGAGCGCGCTCGGCCTGGTCACCGTGGTCCAGCGCCTCGACAAGCGCATCGTCACGCTCGCAGCGTCCGACAACGCCGGTAGCCACGCGTTCATCGACAAGCTCGTCCAGCCCGCGGCGAAGAACCTCGGCGTCTCCGTGTCGGCCATCTACACGCCGGCCAACAGCGTCAACTTCCAGGTCCTCGCCGCGACCGCCCTGTCGGGCAAGCCCGACGTCGCCGGCAACCTGTCGCTCACCGAGGACGGCTGCACCGGGTTCTTCCAGGCGCTGCGCCAGCAGGGCTACAGCGGAACCCTCTACGCGGGCTCGTGCTCGCAGTTCATCGCGGCGATGAAGGAGCAGGCGGCCGGCGCCATCCTGCAGCCGCGCCTGTGGCTCCCGGCCTCGCGACCCCACGCCCCCGCCGACGTCCAGCAGCAGCTCGACGACTTCGCCTCCTCGATGAAGGAGGTGAACCGCGAGAACGAGCAGTCCGCCCGCTCGCTCTACTCCTTCGCCGGGATGATCAACCTCGCCAACGTCCTGAAGACGGTGCAGGGCGACTACACGCCGGCGTCGGTCACCACGGCGCTCAAGGCCGTCAAGGACATGCCGAGCTTCGCCGGGCCCGCCATCACCTGTGACGGCCAGCAGTGGCCGGGCCGCCCGTCGGCGTGCAGCAAGGAGGCCATCTTCTTCAACGTCCAGCCCGACGGCAGCCTCGCCCCGATCAACCCCGACGGGTTCATCGAGCTCGACCCGGCGGCGCTGCAGAGCGCCTGACGCGCCCGTCTCCGAACGGCAAGGTGGGGAACGGAAGGAGCCAACGTGGGTACCGTCCTGCAGTTCGTCGTCCTCGGACTCGGACTCGGGGCCGTCTACATCGGCCTCGGCAGCGGACTGCTTCTCGTCCACCGCGCGACGGGAATGATCAACTTCGCACAGGGTGCGATCGCGACCTGGGGCGCCTACGTCTTCGCCGAACTGCGCAACACCGGGACGCTCGTGTTCCCGGTCGGGTCCGTCGACCTCGGCGAGCCGCCGTCGACGGCGACAGCCCTCGTGATCGCGCTCGCCACTGCGATCGCGCTGGGCTTCGCCGTCCACTACCTCGCCTTCCGGCCGGTGCAGCAGAACTCGGTGCTGGCCCAGGTCGTCGTCTCCGTGGCGCTCCTGATCACCATCCAGGCACTGGTCGTACTGCGGTTCGGACCGAACAAGATCGACGTCGAGTCGTTCGTCCCGGGTGGGACCGTGACCCTGCTCGGCGCAGCGATCCCCACGCGAGAGCTGTTCATCGCGCTGGTGATGGTCGTGCTCGCGGCGCTGGTGTGGTGCTACCTGCGGTTCACCCGCATGGGCATCGCCACCCGCGCCGCGTCGGAGAACGAGCGCGCGGCGGTGCTGATGGGCTTCTCGCCCAGTTGGCTCGCAGCGATCGCGCAGGCGGGGGCGGCGTTCGTCGGTACCGTCGCCGTCATCCTCGCGAGCTCACTGACCGGCCTCAACGCCGACTATTTCGGGCTGCTCGTCGTGCCCGCGCTGGCCGTACTGCTCGTGGCCAAGCTCGAGTCCATCCCGGTCCTGGTCGTCGCGGCGATCGGGCTGGGCGCGTTCCAGTCGCTGATCGGCCTGCTCGTGACGCAGCCGTGGTGGCCGGTGTGGGCCCAGTCCGGGCTCGACCAGGTCATCCCGTTCGCCGTCGTCATGGTCATCCTGTTCGTGACGGGCAAGCGGCTGCCCACCCGCGGTGCGACGCAACAGATCCGGCTGCCCGACGTCCCGATCCCCCGGATACGGCCGCTCGTCGCGATCGGGCTCGTGGTGGCCGCGGGGCTCGCGCTCGCGTTCACCACGGGGACCATCCGGTTCGGGTTGACGACGTCACTGATCCTGTCGCTGCTCGCGCTGTCCTACGTGGTGCTCACCGGGTATCTGGGCCAGATCTCGTTGGCGCAGAGCGCCTTCGCCGGAGCCGCGGGGTTCGTCCTGTCGAAGGCGTCGGTCGACTGGGGCATCCCGTTCCCGATCTCGATGATCCTGTGCGCGTTGCTGGCCACCGCGCTGGGCATGCTCGTGGCACTGCCCGCCTTCCGGATCCGCGGCGCCCAGCTGGCCATCGTCACGCTCGCCGCCGGGCTCGGGATCGAGCGGTTCATCTTCAACAACTACAGCCTCAGCCCGCCCGAGGGAAACCCGATCGCCGACGCGAGCCTGTTCGGGATGGACCTCGCCGTGCGTGAGGGCCGCGACCTCTCCCGGCTCGCGTTCTCCCTGATGGTGCTCGTCATCGTCGCCATCATCGTCTGGGTCTTCGTGCGGGTCGCGTCGGGCGACATGGGCCGGGCCTTCCTCGCGGTGCGCGCCAACGAACGTGCTGCCGAGTCGAGCGGGATCAACGTCCGGCGCACCAAGGTCATCGGCTTCGCACTGTCGGCCTTCATCGCCGGCATCGCGGGCTGCCTCATCGGGTTCAGCCGCGGCCAGCTCTCCGCCGAGTCGTTCACTGTGATGGCCGGGCTGCAGCTGCTCGCCGTCGCCTACCTCGGCGGGATCACGACGATCGGCGGCTCCCTCGTCGCCGGGCTCATCGGACCGCTCGGGATCAGCTACGTGCTCATGCGGACCTGGCTCGATCTCGGCGAGTACTACGAGCTGGTCCTCGGGCTCGCCCTCGTCCTCACCGCGATCCTCAACCCCGTCGGCATCGCCGGGGCGGTGCGGCACCAGGTCGAGTTCGTCCGCAGGAAACTGCGACGGCCGGCCACGTCCCCACCGATCGACGCCCCGCGCCGCGAGGAAGAGGCCAGCCATGTCTGACGGCCTCCACGCCCGCGAGCTGACCGTCCGCTACGGCGGGCTCGTCGCCAACTCGGAGGTGTCGGTCGACGTGGCGCCCGGCGAGATCGTCGGGCTCATCGGGCCCAACGGCGCCGGCAAGACGACGTTCGTCGACGCCCTGACCGGCTTCGCACCGATGACGGGTGAGATCGAGCTCGACGGCATTCGGATCGAGAACCTGCCCCCGCACGAGCGGCGGGCCGCCGGCCTGTCCCGGACGTGGCAGTCCGGTGAGCTGTTCGGCAACCTGTCCACCACGGAGAACCTGCTCGTCGCCGCCCGCAGCGCCGGCTGGACGTCACTGGCCCGCGACGTCTTCGGACGCCGGCGGCGCAACGGGCGCGACGTCGTCGGAGCCGCGTTGGAGATGGTCGGCCTGACCGACATCGCCGACACTCTCGCCCGCGACCTCTCGCTCGGGCAGCAGAAGCTCGTCGGGGTCGCGCGCGCCGCCGCGGGCGGCTGCACCGTGCTGCTGCTCGACGAACCGGCCGCGGGCCTCGACTCCATGGAGAGCCGGGCCCTGGCGCAGCGGCTGCGCGCGATCGCCGACGCCGGACCCGGGATCCTGCTCATCGACCACGACATGTCGCTGGTCCTCACCGTCTGCGACAGGGTGACCGTGCTGGAGTTCGGCAAACAGATCTTCACCGGCGACCCCACGGCGGCGCGGACCGACCCACGCGTCGTCGCCGCCTACCTCGGCACGCCGACGGAGGTCGGTCATGGCTGACGCGCCACTGCTGTCCGTCGACGGCCTCACCGCCGGGTACAACGGCGTCCCCGCCATCCGCGACCTGTCGCTCGACGTGCGGGCAGGCGAGGTCGTCGCCCTGCTCGGTCCGAACGGCGCCGGGAAGACGACGTCGCTGCTCGCGATGGTCGGGCTCGTCCCCCTCCTCGGCGGCGAGGTCCGCGTGCTCGGCGCCCCGCTGGGCCGACGCCGGCCACACCAGTTGGCGCGCAACGGCGTGTTGCTCGTGCCCGACGACCGGGGACTGTTCCCGTCGCTGTCGATCCGCGAGCACATGCGCCTCGCCGCCCGCACCCGCGACACCCGACGCGAGCAGGAGGTCCTGGAGCGCTTCCCGGCCCTGCTCGACCTCGGCTCACGACGTGCCGGGCTGCTCTCCGGCGGGGAGCAGCAGATGCTGGCGATCGCCAAGGCGCTGCTCGCCCGGCCGAAGGTGCTCATCGTCGACGAGATGAGCCTCGGGCTCGCCCCGAAGATCGTGCAGGACCTGCTACCGATGATCGGCCGGCTGGCCCGCGCCGACGGGATCGGCGTCGTCCTCGTCGAGCAGCACATCGAGCTGGCACTGCAGGTCGCCGACCGCGGGGTCGTCGTCAACCACGGGCGGGCCGTCCTGGCCGAGGACGCCGCCGCGCTGCTCGCCGACCGTGACCTCGTCGAGGAGGCCTACTTCGGGGCCGGGCGGTTCGCCGACCACGAGGCCGTCGGCGGGACGGCGTGACCTTCTCCGAACGGGTGGCGGCCTTCCTCGCCGACCGGCTGCCCGCGGACTGGCAGGGATACGGGGCACTGCCTCCGGAGGAGCGCGCCGCGTTCCTCGTCGACTGGCGCCGCGCCCTGCGCGACAACGGACTCCTCGGCGTGTCGTGGCCGGTGGAGTACGGCGGTGCCGGGCTCGGGCTCGCCGAGCAGGCCGTGCTCGCCGAAGAGTTCGCCCGCGCGGGCGTCCCCACCCACCCGCACCCCAACGACACCTTCGGCCTCAACCTCATCGGCCCGACGCTGCTGCACCTCGGCACCGACGACCAACGTCGCCGGTTCCTCCGCCCGACCCTCGACGGCGACATCCGCTGGGCGCAGGGCTACTCCGAACCCGACGCCGGGTCCGACCTGTTCGCCCTGCGCACCCGCGCCGAGGTGGTCGGCGACGAGCTCGTCCTCCACGGCCAGAAGACCTGGCAGACCGCGGGCCTGTCCGCCAACTGGATGTTCACCCTCGTCAGGACCGACCCCGACGCGCACCGGTCCCGAGGCCTGTCGTTCGTGCTCCTCGACCTCAGCCGGCCCGGCGTCGACGTCCGCGGCATCCGCACCCTCACCGGCGAGACCGAGTTCAGCGAGGTCTTCCTCGACGGCGCCCGCGCGAGGATCGACGACGTCGTCGGCGGGCTCGGCGGCGGCGCCCGGGTCGCGCTCGCCCTGCTCGGCTTCGAACGCGGCGCCGTCGGGCTCGCCGCGGCGCTGGGCCACCGCACCGAGCTGGACCGGCTGATCACGCTGATCCGTGCCCGCGGCCTGGCCGACGACCCGGTCGTCCGGCAGGAGGTCGTGCAGTGCTGGACCCGCGTCCACCAGCTGCGCTGCCTCGCGCTCGCCGCGCTGGACGCAGGACTCCGCGGCGACCCGCCCGGACCCGAGTCCTCGCTGGTCAAGCTCCTCACCGCCGAGCACCACCAGACCGTCACCGACCTCGCGATGCGCGTCCTCGGCCCGTCGGTCCTGGCACCGACCGGCCCGCGCGCCGCCGAGTGGCTCCGCCCGCAACCGCTCGGCACCCCCGCCGACTCCGCCGCCGCCTGGACCGACGACTACCTCAACGCCCGGGCACGCACCATCTACGGCGGCTCCAGCGAGATCCAGCGCGACACGATCGCCACGCGGATCCTCGGACTGCCCTCGTCACAGGGGGCATGACGTGCAGTTCGGACTGAAGGACGAGCAAGAGGACCTCCGCAGGACGGTGCGGAAGTTCCTCGACGACGTCGCACCCCTCGAGAGCGTCCACACCTCCTCCCCCCAGAACGGCGCGCGCCCCGGTGTCTGGGCCCGGATGGCCGAGCTCGGCCTACCCGGGCTGACGATCGCGGCACACCTGGGCGGGCAGGGTGCCGGGCCGGTCGAGCTCGTCGTCGTCATGGCCGAGCTCGGACGGGTCCTGGCCGGTGAACCGGTGCTGAGCACCGTGTACGCCGCCGAGGTGCTGGGCCGGTGCCAGGGCCCGGTGGCGTCGGAGTGGCTCACCCGCATCGCGGCCGGATCGTGCATCGCGACCGTCGCTCCTTCTGTTGCGGCGCAGGATGATCGCCTGACCGGCGAGGCCTCGTGGGTCGTCGACGGCGCGTCCGCCGACCTGATCGTCGTCGGCCGCCACCTGGCGCAGGCCGACAGTCCCGGCCTCGTGCGGACGCCGCTGCCCGTTCTCGACGGCACCCGCGCACTCGCCACACTGTCGTTCTCCGACGTGGTCGCCGAGCCCCTCACCGGCGCCGATCTGCCACGAGCGGCCGACACCGGCCTTCTCGCCCTCGCCGCCGAACAGATCGGTGGCGCCCGCGCGTGCCTTCGGATGGCGGTCGACCACGCCACGACCCGGCACGCCTTCGGCCGACCGATCGGCAGCTTCCAGGCGATCAAACACAAGTGCGCCACCCTGCACCTGGAGATCGAGGCCGCCTGGGCGTCGCTGCTCCACGCCGCCTGGACCGCCTCCGTCGACGGCCCCGACCTGCCCCTGCTCGCCGCGACCGCCGCCGCGTCGGCGTCCGAGGTGTTCGTCCACGCCGCCACCGAGAACATTCAGATCCACGGCGGCATCGGCTTCACCTGGGAACACCCCGCGCACCTCTACCTCAGACGGGCCCGGTCGAGCTATGAGCTGTTCGGCTCACCCCGGTTCCACCGCGAACGGGCAGCCGCGCTCATCGGCATGTAACCGCGTGCCGACGACAGTCCCCGCGCTCACCACGCCGGCTCCTTCGACCAGATGTGCGCGAGCCGCGTGGCCCGCGGCAACAGGGTCCGCGCCGACGGCCCTGCCTCCCAGGTCGTCGCGTCGGTCGAGACGAGGTCCAGCGCCTCCAGCTCGCCGCGCAGCAGCCCGATCTCGTGGCGATAGTCGGCGCCGACCCCGTCCTGGTCGAGCCAACCGTCTCCCATCAGCGCCCCGACGCGGTCCACCATGTCTCTTGTGGCCAGCGGCCCGGAGACCGACAGCACGCCGAGGACGATCGCGCTGAGGTAGTCGCGGAACTCGTCATCGAACCACGCGCGCAGCCGGCGGATGATCTCGGCGTCGTCACCGGCCGCCTTCGTCGGTGTCAGCACTCCACGGAACAGCCGGAGCAGACCGACCTTCCGCAGGATGCCGTGCAGGACGAACAGCGCGTGCAGGTGCTCCTCGAACGTCGCGGGCCTGCCGTCGGCGGACCACCCGGGGCGATGCGCCTGGACCGCGCGCACAGCCGACCGCGGGAGCCGGCCGGCCGGTGTGAGCGTGACTCCGTCCCTCACCACGTCCAGCAGGATGCGAACGCTCTCGGGGACCTCACCGGCGGTCTGCCGCACGTAGACGTCGGTCGCCGCCCGGTCGAACGTGGGCAGGTCCCCGGCCCAGTCCTTCAGGTCCGCGTGGCTCTCGTGCTGCGGATCGGCCAGGACCTGCAGCAGCCGTGCGTAGCCGTGGGGGCCGCCGCAGTCCTCCGGGGGCCGCCCACCGGTTCCGTCGACACACCCGGGTAGCTCGTTGGCGGGGCCGACGAACGCGATCTCGTGGTCCCAGCAGTCGCCGAGGTCGTAGAGGTACTCGAACGTCGACGGCATGCTCCTGAGCGTGGCGCGTGCCTCGTCCTCGACCGGCAGGTCCCAGTCGGGATCCGGGGCGGCGTACACGACACCGGCGACCGTGAACTGGTGCACGTGGACGTCGGTCCAGCCGAAGGCCGCCTGCAGCAGCAGATGCAGCTCCGCGAGCGTCGCCACCTCGGGCACGTCGATCACCCGCACGACCGGCGGCTCGACGTCCCGCATACGGATCCGCAGTCGGAACATCTCCATGCGCGGACCGTACCGCCCCGGGTGTCGACATCGTGGACACCGCCGCACGACGGAGCACGCGCTCACTCCATGACGTCCACCCACGGCTCGTGTTCTTGTTGGAGCCCGCTACGCAGGGCTACCGTCGCCTTCTGGCCTGCTGGTCAGCCCTGTGTCTCCCCCGGAGGAGGGCTCGTGTCCGTCCAGTCACCCGAGGTCCGCACCGGCACGACGAACCCGCTGCAACCACTCGACCCCGCCGAGATTCGGCGGACCGCGGAGATCCTGCGCGAGCAGCGGCAGCTCGACGAGAAGGTCCGCTTCGTGACCGTGTCGCTGCACGAGCCCGACAAGCGTGAGGTCCTCGACCATGATCGCAACGATGGTCCGGTTCCCGACCGGGCCGCGTTCGTCGTCCTCTACGACCGCCGTCACCAGCAGACGGTCGAGGCGGTCGTGTCGCTCACCAGCGGCGACGTGACGTCCTGGCGGGTCGTCGAGGACGTGCAGCCCAGCGTGATGCTCGAGGAGTTCTTCAGCGCGGAGGAGATCACCCGGGCCGACCCGCGGTGGCAGGAGGCGATGCGCAAACGGGGGGTCACCGATTTCTCGCTCGCGATGATCGACCCGTGGGCGGCCGGTTACGACATCGAGGACCCGGCGGGACGACGGCTGCTGCGGCCGTTGACGTTCGTCCGCTCGCGTGCGGACGACAACGGGTACGCCCGGCCGGTCGAGGGGCTGATCGTGCTGCTCGACATGGACCGGATGGAGGTGATCGACGTCCGCGACCATGGTGTGGTGCCGTTGCCGCCCACGTCCGGGAACTACGTCCCCGAGCTGATGTTCGACGACGACAACCGGCCCGCGTTCACGCAGCTGCGCGACGACGTGAAGCCGCTGGAGGTCACGCAGCCGGAGGGTCCGAGCTTCACCGTGGACGGGCACGCGGTGAGCTGGCAGAACTGGCGGCTGCGCATCGGCTACACCCCGCGGGAGGGTCTCGTCCTGCACCAGGTCGGGTACGAGGACCGCGGTCGGCTCCGTCCGGTGCTGTACCGGGCGTCGTTGTCGGAGATGTACATCCCGTACGGGGACCCGGCACCCACGCACCGGATCAAGAACGTGTTCGACGAGGGCGAGTACGGCGTCGGGATGTTGCTCAACCCGCTGACCCTGGGCTGCGACTGTCTCGGCGAGATCTTCTACTTCGACGCGACCGCGAACGACCAGGAGGGTCGACCGGTCACCATCCCCAACGCGATCTGCATGCACGAGGAGGACTACGGGATCAGCTGGAAGCACACCGACTTCCGCACCGAGAAGGTCGAGGTCCGCCGTTCCCGCCGGCTGGTCGTCTCGTGCATCGCGACGGTCGGCAACTACGAGTACGGCTTCTTCTGGTACCTCTACACCGACGGCAGCATCCAGTACGAGGTGAAGCTGACCGGCGTCCTCTCGACCGGCGCGCTGGCCGACGGTGAGGAGCCGCGGCACGGCGTCGTCGTCGCGCCCGGGCTCTACGGGCCCCACCACCAGCACTTCTTCAACGTCCGTCTCGACATGCAGGTCGACGGGGAGCGCAACTCGGTCTACGAGGTCGACGCGGCCGCGTTGCCGTTGGGCCCGGACAACCCGTACGGCAACGCGTGGGTGTCGCAGAAGACGTTGCTGGTCCGCGAGAGCGAGGCCCGGCGGCTGATCGATCCGCTGATCGCGCGGGTCTGGTACGTGGTCAACCCGAACGAGATCACCGAGCTCGGGCAGCCGACCGGCTACAAGCTGATGCCCGGCGACAACGTGCTGCCGCTGCAGCAGGAGGGGTCGCAGGCGTTCGCCCGCGCCCAGTTCGCGTACAAGCACCTGTGGGTGACCCGGTTCGACCCGCAGGAGCGCTACGCCGCGGGCGACTACCCGAACCAGCACGGCTCACCCGGCGGGCTCCTGCAGTACCAGGAGGCCGACCGGCCGCTGGAGAACGAGGACGTCGTCGTCTGGTACAGCTTCGGCGCCCACCACGTGGTCCGGCCCGAGGACTGGCCCGTCATGCCGGCGTCCTACATCGGTTTCACGCTCAAGCCCGTCGGGTTCTTCGACGGCAACCCCGCCCTGGACATGCCCCGCTCGACCGCGGCCTGCCACGACGGCGACGGACACGCCCACAACGGCAACGGTCGTGCGGTTCCGAACCAGGAGGTGACCGGATGAGCGCACAGGAAGCGAACCAGCGCCCGACCCACGCCGACACCGGGCTGGCACACGGGTCGATGACCCAGATCAACGTGCTGGCACAGTCCGTCGCCGGGATCGCCCCGAGCGCGGCGATGGCCACCACCCCGGCCCTGATCGCCCTCTACGCCGGCAACGGCGCGTGGCTGTCCTACGTGTGCGCGACCGTCGTCGTCATCCTGGTCGGGCTGGTCGCGACCCAGTTCGGACGCCGCTTCGCCTCCTCGGGCTCGCTCTACAGCTACGTGGCGCGAGGCCTCGGGCCGGGCAGCGCGTTCACGGCCGGCTGGGGCCTGGTCATCGGGTACGCGTTCATCGCGATGATCGGGGTCGTCGGCGCCGGTCTCTACTTCGGCGCCTTCCTCACCGGCCTGGGTCTACCGGCCGACGGCCGGCTCGCCGTCTGCATCATCCTGGTGGTCGCCGCGATCGGGGCCGCCGCGTTCGCGATCATCGGGATCAAGATCTCGACCCGGGTCGGGCTGGTCCTGGAGATCGTCTCGGTCGCTGCGGTGCTCATCGTCCTCATCGCCGTGCTGGCCGGGAACCCGACGGGCGGCAACAGCGCGCAGTTCACGTTCTCCGGTCTGTCGTTCGACGGCGTCGCGTTCGGCATCGTGCTGGGGGTGCTCGGTTTCGTCGGGTTCGAGAGCGCCGCGAGCCTCGGCGCGGAGGCGCGCAACCCGCACCGCGCCATCCCCCGCGCCGTGCTCGGCAGCGCGGTGCTCGTCGGCATCCTGTACGTCTTCGCGGCCTACACGATGGTGCGCGGCTTCGGCGACCCGGGCACCCTCGGCCAGAGCTCCGCGCCGATCAGCGACCTCGCCGCCCGCTACGGCCTCGGCGGTGTCTCCTGGATCGTCGACCTGGGCATCACCGCGTCCTTCTTCGCGGTGACGATCGCCTGCATCAACGCGTCCTCACGAATCCTCTACACGATGGGCGAGGAAGGCATCCTGCCCGGCAGGCTCGGCCGGGCGCACCCGACGCACAAGACCCCGCACGTGGCCATCGCCGTCATCGCGCCGGTCGTGCTCGTCGTCCCGGTCGTCCTGGTGATCCTCGGGTTCTCACCGCTCGAGGTGTTCACCTACACCGGCACCATCGGGACCTTCGGCTACATGCTGGCCTACGTGCTGATGGCCATCGCGCTGCCCGCCTTCCTGCGCAGGCGCGGGGAGTTCAACCCGTTGTCGGTGGTGCTCGCGGTCGTCGTCGTCGCGGCACTCGTCTACGTCTTCTACAAGAACGTCATCCCCGTGCCCGACTACCCGCTCAACCTGATGCCCTGGATCTTCCTCGGGCTCGTCGTGATCGGGCTGGCCTGGTACGCGGCGATGCGGGCCCGGTCGCCGCAGCTGGGCGAGCAGGCCGGCACGTTCGAGGAGGACCCGCTCCCGCCCGGGCGCGGGCCGCAGGGAGGCCCCGGACCCGGGTGACCGACCGGCTTCTCACGAACGGCCCCGACGTCGGTCGACCGCGACGGCCAAGTCATCGAGCAGAGAATCGCTCACGCGCTCCTCCACCACCGCGATGCTGTGCCTTCTCATCGCCTCGACCAGCTCGGGGTCCCACGGAACTGACGTGAGTCGCCCTGCCGGCGGGCCGTGCTCCGGCACTGCGGCCACGTACTCGGAGGAGGTCATCCGCCACGGAACTGCACCGGTCTTGGCGGCGACGTATGCAGCGATTTCGGAGTCCGTCACCGTCGAGGTCACCGTGGTACGGGAGCACGGCGACCGCTCAGAGGACGAGGCCGCGCCTCCTCGTCCTCTGTTGATCGCCGACGATAGCGAGGCCGACCGACAGTTCCCGACACGACGTCAGGCCGAGCCTGCGGACTCGTCGAGCGGCTCGAACAGCCGCGACGCATCGATCTGCGTCCGGCCTCGAAGCACGTCCCTGCGAACTGCGCGAAGCGACTCGGCCGCCCCGTAGTAGGCGCCACGATTCTTCCCCCGTTGGGTCAGCAAGCCTGCTGTGACCATCGCGCGCAGATCAGTGGTCGCGGTCTGCTGGGAGACTTCCTCGTCCCAGCCGCGCAGCTGAGCGCGGTAGCTACCGTTGCGGACCTCCAAGCCGATCGCGGCATCGAACAGTGCCGCAGTTGTCCGCTCCCCCAAGCCTGCCGCTGCACGCAGGGCGTCCACCTGCGTCCAAATCGCCGCTGACTCGTCGAGCCTCCGGATCACACTCATGCCTTGCACGTAATGAGCCTGCAGGCAGAAGCGCACCCACGGCCGTGCGTCGCCCCGCGGCCGCCACGAACCCTGGCCTACCTCCGAGAGGACCGCGTAGTAGCGGGAGGTGTTACGTCCCAGGTACTCCTCGATACTGGCCAGCTCCGGAGACAGGATCCGCTCTCGGGCCAGGACCAGCGTCTGCAGGCAGCGGGACATGCGGCCGTTGCCGTCACGAAATGGATGGATCATCACGAGGTTGAGGTGCGCCATGGCCGCACGAACGAGCGGCGGGGTGTCGGTCTTCTCCCGAAGAGAGGTGATCAACTCTTCGACGAGCGCCGGGATCTCCGGGGCCTCCGGGGCCGCATAGACCTCCTCGCCGCTCGCCTCGTCACGGACCCAGATGGGCCCGGGCCGCCACCGACCTGGCCAGGCATCGAGCTCGTAGTCGGTCATCATGAAGTGCAGGCTGCGCAAGAGGTCCGCGCTGAAGCCGAAATGTGGATCGTCTGCCAGGTTCACGACGTAGGTCATCGCGCGCTGATAGCCGGCGACGGCCTTGGCGTTGACCGAGTGGGGATCGCTGGACTCCTCACCCTCCGCGATGGCGATGGCGTCCTCGACGGAGACGTGGATGCCCTCGATGCTGTTGGACCCCTGCACAGCCCGCGCTGCGAGTACTCGACGAACGGTCCCGAGCCAGCGCCGCGGCTCTGCCGTGCGGAACCGCAGCGCCCGACGCTGCCGCTCGATGCGTTCCAGCGCAGCTTGCTCACCGGACCCCACATCGGGAACTTCATAGATCATGGCTACCGCCGCCTCGCCACCGATTCATCGATTCCATCACGGTATGCACTGATAGTATCAGTGGAATACGCTGATTACTTCAATCAATATCACTGAGGCCCGGATGTGCTCCGCTGCTTCAGCGAGGCGCGGCGATCCGGGCCAGGACGGCCTCGGCGACCCGGGCGAGCGCGTCGACGTCGGCGTCGTCGAGACCGTCGAACACGAGCTCACGGACGGCCTCGACGTGGGGTGGCGCGGCGGCGTCGATCGCCCGCCGCCCCTCGGCGCTGAGCAGCACGAACGCGCCCCGGGCGTCGTCGGGGCAGTCCTCCCGCTCGATCAGTCCCCGCTTCTGCATGCGGGAGAGGTGGTGGGAGAGCCTGCTCTTCTCCCACTGCAGGGCCTCGGCCAGCTCGAGGACGCGCATCCGCTCGGTCGCGCGGTCGGTCAGCGCGACGAGGACGTCGAAGTCGGCGAGCGACAACCCGGACTCCGCCTGCAGCCGCCGGTGGAGCTCGGCGTTCAGCTGAGCCTGCATCGCGACGTAGCCGCGCCATGCGCGCTGCTCCCGCGCGTCCAGCCATCTGGTCACGTGGGTCACTCTACCGGAATAGTTGACACGTCACCAATCGTTGGGCAAGATAGATGACACATCAACAAGACGTTCCCGAAAGGATCGACATGACCACCGCGACCGCCCTCAGCGCCCTGACCGGCACCTACGCCATCGACCCCACCCACACCCGCATCGGGTTCGTCGCCCGGCACGCCATGGTCACGAAGGTCCGGGGCGGGTTCAACGAGTTCGCCGGCACCGCCCGCATCGACGGCGACGACCTCGCCCGCTCCGACGTCGAGCTGACCATCCAGGTCGCCAGCATCGACACCCGCAACGCCGACCGCGACGGGCACCTGCGCAGCAACGACTTCCTCGCCCTCGACGAGCACCCCGAGATCACCTTCCGCTCCACCGAGGTCACCCCGACCGACGAGGGCGTCGACATCACCGGCGACCTCACGATCAAGGGCGTCACCAGGTCCGTGACCGTGCCCTTCACCTTCGAGGGCCAGGCCACCGACCCGTTCGGCAACGAGCGCATCGGCTTCGAGGGCGCCACCACCATCAACCGCAAGGACTACGGGCTCACCTGGAACGCCGCGCTCGAGACCGGCGGCGTCCTCGTCAGCGAGAAGATCGTCCTGGAGTTCGAGGTCTCCGCCATCCGCCAGGCCTGACCAGCCCCGACTCACCTACCGACACCCGTGGAGGACCGGACATGAGCACCCCCACCCTGACCCCTCGGATCGACGTCCGGCGTGCGGACGACCGGTTCTCCACCCGGATCGACTGGCTGGACAGCAAGCACTCCTTCTCTTTCGGCCACCACCACGACCCGGACAACACCCACCACGGGCTCCTGCTCGTCAACAACGACGACGTCGTCACGGCCGGGAGCGGGTTCGAGACCCACCCGCACCGCGACATGGAGATCGTCACCTGGGTCATGCAGGGCTCGCTGGTCCACCAGGACAGCACCGGGCACAACGGCGTCATCTACCCGGGCCTGGCCCAGCGGATGAGCGCCGGCACCGGGATCCTGCACAGCGAGAAGAACGACTCCTGGCGGCTGCAGGGCGACGAGCACCGCGACGACGTGCACTTCGTCCAGATGTGGGTGGTGCCCGACGAGGGCGGCGTCACCCCCGGCTACGAGCAGCTCGAGATCGACGACGCCCTGCTCGGCGGCGGACTCGTCCCCGTCGCCTCCGGCATGGAGCAGCACGGCGACGCCGCGATCCGCATCCGTAACCGCTACGCCGCCCTGCACGTCGCCCGGCTGCAGCCCGGCCAGGGCGTCGAGCTGCCCGAGGCCCCGTTCCTGCACCTGTTCGTCCCGCGCGGTGCCGTCACCCTCGAGGGCGCCGGCGCGCTGACCACCGGCGACGCCGTGCGCTTCACCGCCACCGGCGGCCAGCGGGTGACCGCGACCGAACCCGCCGAGATCCTGGTGTGGGAGATGCACGCAGGCCTCGGCGCCTGAGAGAGGACCACGCGATGACCGCCCCTTCCGTGCACGAGGCCGAACGCACCCGAATCCGCTCCGCGCACCTGCGCCCCGCCGGGGAGCGCCCGGCCTCGACCGCCCGCGGCCTGCACCACACCGCGCTCGTGTCCGGCGACGTCGAACGCACCGTCCGCTTCTACCAGGACGTGCTCGGCTTCCCGCTGACCGAGCTGATCGAGAACCGCGACTACCCCGGCTCCTCGCACTTCTTCTTCGACATCGGCAACGGCAACCTGCTCGCGTTCTTCGACTTCCCGGGCCTCGACGTCGGCCCCTACGCCGAGGTGCTGGGCGGGCTGCACCACGTCGCGATCAGCGTCGAACCCGACCGGTGGGACGAGCTCGTCGGGCGCCTCACCGATGCCGGCGTCGAACACGTCGTACACAGCGACGTGTCCGTCTACTTCCGCGACCCCGACGGCGCGCGGATCGAGCTGATCTCCGACCCGCTCGGGGAGATGTACGGCGAGCACGTTCTGTGACCTGCCGGGCTTCCGGCACCATCGCCTCACCGACGCCCGAGGAGACGATCCGATGACGAACCCCGATGCCGCCACCGCCTGGCCCGCGCTCAAGGTGGCCGACTGGACCGCGACCCGCGACACCCTGCACATGTGGACCCAGATCGTCGGCAAGATCCGGTTGGCCCACGCGCCGCTGGTCAACCACTGGTGGCAGGTCACCCTCTACGTGACGCCCCGCGGGCTGACCACGTCGTCGATCCCCTACCGGTCGGGGTCGTTCGACATCGAGTTCGACTTCGTCGACCACCGCCTGCGGATCCGCAGCAGCGACGGCGGGGCCCGGGACATCGCGCTGGCCCCGATGTCGGTGGCCGAGTTCCACGACCGGACCCTCACAGCACTGGGCGAGCTGGGGATCGAGGCCGCCATCTCGGCCGGTCCCAACGAGGTCGACCCCGCCATCCCGTTCGCCGAGGACCACGAACACGCCTCCTACGACCCCGACGCCGCGCACCTGTTCTGGCGCCAGCTCGTCGCGGCCGACCGGGTCATCGGTGAGTTCCGGTCGCACTTCGTCGGCAAGGTCAGTCCCGTCCACTTCTTCTGGGGCGCGATGGACCTGGCCTGCACCCGCTTCTCCGGCCGCCCCGCCCCGACACACCCCGGCGGCGCCCCGAACTGCGGGGACTGGGTGATGGTCGAGGGCTACTCCCGCGAGCTCTCCAGCTGCGGGTTCTGGCCCGGCGGCGGCGAGGAGGGCGCGTTCTACGCCTACGCCTACCCCGAGCCCGACGGCTTCCGCGACCACCCGGTCCGCCCCGAGCAGGCGTTCTTCAGCGAGCAGTTCCAGCAGTTCCTGCTGCCCTACGAGGCCGTCCGCACCTCCGCCGACCCGGAGAAGCTCGTCGCCGAGTTCCTGCACTCCACCTACGAGGCCGCGGCCGAGCACGGCAACTGGGACCGCGCGTCGCTGGAGGACGACCCGCAGCACTGGCAGGAGTTCCGCTAGTTCTGGTCCGGCGGGTCGGCCGGTGTCGCCGCGGCGCCGGCCTGCCTGCGGCGGGCCAGGAGGAACTTCACGCTCTCCATGGCGAGGAACGCCGTGACGACGGCGATGAGGACGGGCGCGGTCTGCAGGGCTCCCACCTGGGTGAGGAACGCGGTCATCAGCACCATCGCGAACGGCGCGGTCGCCATCGCCCCCGGAACCGCGGCGAGCAGACAGCTGAACGCCAGCCCGAGGGGCACGCCGGGAATCACCTGGTGGACGACGAGCCCGGCCGTCCCGCCGATGAAGAGCGCCGGGAAGATGGGGCCGCCCACGAAGCCGCCGGCCTGGCTGACGGCGAAGGTGAGCATCTTCGCGACGAGTACCGCGACGAGCAGGCCCGACCCGAGCCCGACGCCGCCGAGCATCGTCTTGAGCTGGTCGGCGCCGCTGAACATCGTCAGTGGCAGGACCACGCCCACGACCCCGAAGATCACCCCGCCCAGCACGGACTTGACGATGTCCGGGACCTGCATCCGGTCGAACAGCATCGTCGCCCCGCGGACGAAGCCCGCCAGCACCGTCACCAGCACCGCCGCGACCAGGCCGAGTGGGATCGCGGCGAGCAGATGCCAGTCCTCGAACCCGTACGCGGGCAGCGTGTACTCGCCCAGGAACACCGCACCGGCAATGGCGAAGTACACGCCGAACGAGACGCTGGACGCCACGATCTGTGTGGCGAGGGCCTTGGTGAACCGCTGCCCGCCCGGGCGCGCGACCTCCATGATCAGCATCACGACGATCACGGTGCTGGAGAACAACCCGCCGTAGGCGCCGGCGAATCCGGCGAGGGTGTTCGCCCGGGCGTCGGCCGTCGACAGTGTGCGCCGCCGCGCGAGCCAGGTGCCCGCGCCACCACCCATCGAGCCCAGAGCCTTCTCCGGGCCGAGGCTGGCTCCACCGATCAGCGACACCAGCGAGACGGCCGCGATCCCGGGCACCAGCTTCGTGTCGACGTGCCCGGTCTGCAGGTCGTCGAACAAGCCGGGGGTCGTCCACGGCAGGCGGGTCAGTCGACGCGCGAGACCGACCGCGACGCCCGAGGCGGCGGCGACCGCCACCCACCACCAGTGCCCACCGAGCCATCCCGGGTCGGCGTCGTCGTACCACCTGCCCCCGAAGGTGATCGCTCCGACGAAGACCAGCGCGACGACCGCGCCGAACACCCCGAGCACCACCGCGTACCCGATCAGGGCCCAGAACTCCCGCGTCCGGAGGGCCGGTGAGGCCTCCGGCAGCGGCGCGGCGGTCACGACGTCGACCTCGGCACAGCCGGACCCGAGCCCGGGCGGGGGCGGCCCACCCCCGGCCGGAGTTCCGGACAACGCCCGCTCATGCGTCACCCACTCTCTGCCGACGAAGGTCCCCGCGGGCCGGCCGGAGCCCGCCCGTCACCGACACCGTGTGACCGCGGTCCGCGCGACACATCGTCCGTCCCGGGTGACAGACCGCGCGCGGCCGCGACGGAGAACGGCCTCACCCACTGCCGGCCGGTCCGAGGGTGACCGCGCCACGGCGATGGGCAGGGCGGCGCCCATGCTCGGCGGGTGATGCCGCGCGGCACACCCCCTGTCAGCCTGCGTCGGGCGATGCGCAGCGGCGGGGAGGCGGGCTGTCCGGGTGAGCAGAGTCGGCGTCGGGTCCGGTCGCACCGTACGGATCCGGTTCGTGCGCGCCCGCCGTCATCGGCGGGCTCGGCTGCTCGTGCTGCTCATGGCCGCCGTCGGCATCGCCCTGGGGATCCTGCTGCCCCGCATCGACGCCGGCGCCACGGTGCCGACGGCACGGGCCGCCGAGGTGCTCGGCGCGCTCGGCTTCGGCATCCTGGGCCTGGTCACCGTCATCTACTCGCTGCTGTTCCTGGTCGTGCAGTCCTCCAACACGACCTTCACCCCACGCCTCGACCTCTTCCAGGACGACCCGTGGATCTGGCGGACGTACGCCCTCGCCCTGGGACTGTTCGCCTTCTCGACGACCGCGTTCCTGGTGATGGCAGGCGCGAGCGACGTCACCGTGGTGGTGCCGCTGCTGGGGTTCGCGGTCGCACTCGTCGTGCTCGGTCTGATGTGGAGCATCCAGGCCAAGGCATTCGACTCCCTGCGGATGAACTCCACACTGGACCGGCTGCAGGCGGCCGGCCGGGAGGTCATCGAGGGTCTGTACCCCCGGCGGCCGGTACCGGAGACCTCACGGACCGAACCGCCGGCGCCGGCTCCGACGAACGGGCGGCCGGTGCTGTGGCGAGGCCCCCAGACCACACTCCAGCAACTGGAGCTGCGTCGTCTGCTCCGCGCGGGCGGGCGCACCGACGCGGAGGTAGTGTTCCGCGTCGGCGTGGGTCGGACGCTGTGGCCGGGCGCCGCCGTGGCCGAGGTCTCGGGCGACCTCGACGACGACGTGGTGGTGGCGTCGTGCGTGACCGGTGTGGACCGGACCTTCGACCAGGACCCGCTCCTCGCCTTCCGGTTGCTGGCCGACATCGGCATCCGCGCCATGTCGCCCGCGGTCAACGACCCCGCCACCGCGGTCCAGGTCCTGGACGCCGTGGTGGGTCTGCTCCTCGACCTCGCGCAGCGCGACCTCACGGTCGGCGCGATCACCGCGCCGGGCTCGGCGACGCGGATCCATCTGGATCTCCCGGGATGGGCCGACTACGTCGACGAGGGCCTCGACGAGCTCCTGGCCGCCTCCAGGCACTCCCCGATGGTCCTGGAACGAGCGGTGCCGACCGTGACCCGGCTCGCCGACCAGGTGCCACCCGATCGTCTCCCCGAGGTCGCCGGCCGACTGCAGCGGCTGCACGCACACCTCCGGGCCCTGCGCCTGGAGACGGACACGCCCCCTCCGACGGTCTGATGCAGGTCGACCGCTGGTCAGCTCGTGAGACGGGCGCGGAACCAGTCCGTGAGGATCGCGTCGACCGCCCGAGCCGTCGGCCGCTGCGCTGCCGGCTCGAGGCCGGGTTCGTCGGCCAACGGATGCGCCAGACCCGGCACGGCGACCAGCTCGATGTCGTCGGGATGCACGTACCGCGCGCGCAGTGCGTCGACCAGCTCCACCGCGTCCGCGCGGAACCTGGCGTGGTCGTGCTCCCCGCTCACCAGCAGCAACGGGGGCTGGGAGGCGAGGTCGGCGACCCGGGCGACGAAGTCGAGCTCCGCCGCTGCCCGCTCGGCCTCGGCGGTCCACGCGTAGGGGTGCCCGGCGAGCCCCTCGACGAGCTCGACGGCGGACCCCACCCGCACCGCCGCGTTGACCAGCGCGACCGCACCGACGGGAACCACCGACGCCACCAGTACCTGCAACGCAACGGCTCCACCCAGCGAGCCACCGAGGATGCCTGGCGGTGCGTGGTCGACGGGCAGCTGTTCTCGCAACGCGGCGAGCGCGGCCGGGAACTCCTCGGCGGCCTGCCGCACGAACGGGGCCAGGAACGCGAGCAGAGCGTCCTCGCGGGCGAGCGCGACAACGGCGTCGAGGCCGCCGTCGACCATCCGCGCCCCGCACATCGGCAAACCCAGGTGCACCCTCCACGCCGGGACCCCAGCCATCGGCAACGCGGCGGCGAACGCCGCGTCGGTTCGCGGTGCGTCCACCATGTGCCAGGTCACGACCAGCGGCGCCGCACCGTCGACAGGGTTGGCCGGTGGAAGAGCGGTGAACGGCACCCCTGCCGCGACACCGGTGATCGTCTCCACGGAACCTCCTCGGTCTCGTCTCCGGTGACCGTAGGCACCACGGACCTGCCGCCGGCCACGGTTTCGCCGGCGGCGGAGTTGTTCACCGACCGCGAACCACCGGGCCGGCCGTTGCACGCCTCAGCCGAGCCCGGCCTCACGGGCCCGCACGATCGCCTGGGCCCGGTCAGCGACCTGCAGCTTGGCGAACACGGCGGACACGTTGTTGCGCACCGTCTTCGGCGCGAGCACGAGCCGTTGGGCGATCTGCCCGTTGGACAGCCCCGCGGCGATCAGCTGCAGGACCTCCCGCTCACGGGTGGTGAGCTCGGGGAACGCGTTCGACGGCGAGCCGGATCGCGCCAGGCCCGCGAAGTAGGTGGTGACCATGGCGGCCAGCGCCGGCCCGAAGATCACCTCGCCGGCGGCGACCGCGGTGATCGCCCGCAGGATCGCCGTCTGGTCGGCGCCCTTGACGAGGTAGCCGCGGGCCCCGGCGAGGACGGCCGCGAGGACGTTCTCCTCGTCGTCGTGCATCGTCAGCGCGAGCACGCCGGCCTCCGGCACCGCGGCGAGCACGCGTCGGGTCGCCTCCACCCCGTCGAGGCCGGGCATCTGCAGGTCCATCACGACGACGTCGGGCCGCAGCTCCGTGGCGAGCCGCACGGCCTCGACGCCGTCGGCCGCCGTGCCGACCACGTCGACCTCACCCGTGGACTCGAGCAGCATCCGCAGGCCGTCGCGGTAGACGGGGTGGTCGTCGGCGAGCACCACGCGGGGGGTCATCGGGCGGTTCCCCCGCCCACGAGGTCCCCGGTCGGCCGGGGCGCGGGACGCAGCGGCAGCAGAGCGGACACCACCGTGCCACCATCCGGTGCGGGTCCCACGGTGCACCGCCCTCCCAGCTCCTCCGCCCGCTCCCGCATCGTGACGAGCCCGACGCCCTCCGCAGCGTCTGCCGGAATCCCCCTGCCGTCGTCGCCCACCTCCACCCGCAGGTGCCCGACGGCCCCGTCATGGCTCAGCGTGACGCACACCCGGGACGCCCGCGCGTGGCGGGAGGCGTTGGCCAGCGCCTCGCCCACGACGTGGTAGGCGGCTTCCTCCACCGCCGCGGGCAGCACGGCCGGGATGCCCACCGCCCGGACCTCGATCTCCAGCCCGCCCCCGAACCGGGCCGCGAGGCGGCGCACCGCGCCGTCGAGGCCCAACCGGTCGAGCGCCGGGGGGCGCAGGTCGTGCACGAGGACGCGCACGTCGGAGAGCACGCCCGCCAAATCGCCCGCGACCTCGGTCAGCGCGGCCCGCGCGGCGGGCAGGTCGCGCCCGGCGAGGTTCCCGGCGGCCTGCACCTTCAGCGCCGCGGCCGCCAGCGTCGGACCCAACCCGTCGTGCAGGTCGCGGCGCAGCCGGCGCCGCTCCTCCGCCACCCGGGTGACCAGCTCCTCGCGGCTGCGTTGCAGCTCCCGGGAGACGGCGGTGAGCCGGACGGCGGCCGCCGCCTGCCGTACGACGTCGGCGAGCAGCTGTTGCCGGGCCCGCGGGGGCGCCGTGGTCGGCGGTACCAGCACCAGCCTGCCGATCACGTCGTCGCGGTAGGCGAACGGCAGCACGACGACCGACGCAGCGGGAGTGCCGTGCTCGGCCACCGCGGTCACCGCGTGCTGCTGACCGAGCTCGACGCGGACATAGGGGCTGCCGACGGCCGTCGCCACCGTCCGCGCGACCTCCTCCAGCTGGGTCCCCTGGTCGCCGGCGCGCTCGAGCCGGTCGGCGAGGTCCGAGATCACGGCGTACGGCTCGGCGTGCCCGGGCAACAGCCGTGCCCGCAGCCGTTCGATGCGGGACCGCAAGGGCGCGTAGGCGACCGCGACCGCCCCGGCGCCGACGACCGCCGCGACCGGGTCGCCCAGCGCGGCGCTGGTCCCGACGAACACCGCGAGGTCGAGGCCGACGATCGCGGCGGCGAGCAGGCCGTAGACGAGCAGGCGGCCGAGGAGCCGGTCGATGTCGTAGAGGCGGAACCGGGTGACGGCGACGAGGACCGCGGCGGCCAGCGCCACCATGGACAGGACGAACGCCAGGTCGGTCGCCCAGCCCGGGCCGACCAGCGCCGGCACGGCCATGAGCAACAGGTTCAGCACCGCCGCCAGCAGCATCCACCGCAGCTGGGCCTGGCGTTGCCGGTCCGCGGCGCGGAACCGGCTCAGGAACACCGCGGCGGGGACGAGTGGGCTGGTGGCGACGAGCCACGGCACGACACCCAGGCACGCGGCCCACACCTCGTCAGTGAGCGGCAGCGGGATCGGGGCGTCCGCGACACCCGGCGCCGCGACACCCAGGAGCCGCCACGGCGCCAGCGCGAGGACCAGCACGGCGAACGCCGACGCTGTCAGCGACAGCGCCACCAGCGGGCGCCACCGCCGGTAGGGGAGCCTGCCGTCGGGGAACCACAGCAGCACCAGCGGCGGGATGAGGTTGAGCAGCGGCCCGGTGCGGGCGCCCAGCTGGGTGGCGAGCCCGGTGCCGGGCCAGCCGCCGCCGTGGCGCACCACGGACCACAGCGCGTAGCCGGTGGCGAACCCGCTGGCGGCGGTGAGCGCGCCCCCCAGGAGCAGCAGCCAGGTCATCGGGTGCCGCGGAACCCGCAGGGTCAGCACCGCTCCCGCGATCACCAACGCCGTGCCGGGAGCGGCCGACGCCCACGCCGCGACGTCGAGCAGCGGCGGACGGGGGACGTCGACGAGCGCGATCTCGGCCGTGGCGACGAGAACCGTGCCGGCGACGCACGCCGCCGCCACGACGAGGGCGAGCACGGCCGCGGTCGACGGCACGTCACCGTCGGCAGGGGGGCCGGCGCCCGGGCGCGCGACGCCGGGATACGCGCTCGTCCCGAGCGCAGCCGGCGGACGGGTGGACGGCGTTGGCACCCCCTGATGATCGCGTGCCGGACGGGCGCCGTCACGGGGCCGCGGTCCGGTGGGTTCCCGGGTGTCCGGGACACCGGCCCGGGACAACACGGGACACGGCGTCTCGCTCCCCGGGACGGGGCCGCTTCAGCGGGGACACCGAACCCGGGCCGGTCGCGGACTCCGCTCCCTGGCCGCCCGGGACGCGGGCGCCGCAGGCTCACCGGGCATCGGCCAGGCACCACGACGGCACACCACGACGGAGGACCCCGTGACCCACCCGCACCATCCGAGCGACCCGACGACGCTGCGACGCCCCGACGCACCCGACCCCACGAAGACCGGGCGCCGCGTCACCGCCACCACCGTCCGGCTGGGTGGGCTGGCGCTCGCCTCCGGCGCCGTGGCGTGGGCGGTGGGCCTCCTGCTCGTCGGGGACCAGGTCCAGCACGGCATCCAGACCCTCGACACGATCACCGGCGCCGCCTACGTCGCGGGCCTCGCCTGCCTGATGTACCTGCTGGCAGGCGTCGGGGCCGGCGGTCGGCGCGTCGGGCGCATCCTCCCGCAGGCCACGATCCCCGTGCTGCTGGGCGCGCTCCTGCTCAATCTCCTGTCGCTGGGCTACGCACGCTACGAGGACCTCCCGACGGCGCTGCAGATCCTCGACATCTGCTGGCCGCTGGGCCAGCTGATGGTGCTGGCCGTCGGAGTGACGGTCGCCGTGGTCGGCAGGCTGCGGGGGCTGCTGCGCTGGCAGCCGCTGCTCTGCGGGCTGTGGTTCCCGGTCTCCACCGTGGCGCAGCTCCTGCTCGACCCCGAGGACTCGGTCGTCGTCAGCGCCGTGTGGCTGCTCGTGAGCGCGGCGGCCCTGGGCATCCGCTTGGCGGTCCGCCCGGCGGACCTGTCCACCTCGGCGGGGACTCGGAAGGCGTCAGTGCGCTCGCAGTGATCTGTGAGTTGCCGCGCGCGTCAGGCCGGCAATCGCACGCCCGCCAGGCTCGTCGACCGGACTGCTCGGCTCAGGATCGGGCGTCGAGATCGACGTCGCCGCCGAGCTGCGTCTGCAGCCGGTACCTGGCGAGCCTGTGCGCCAACTCCTCGACCGCGCCGGGGGCGGTCTGGCCCTCGAGGTCCTGGACGGCCCCGAGCACCTCGGCGCGAACGCCGGTGCGGGTGACGCGGCCGTCGAACTCGTCGGCGAGGTCGGTGATGAGACGCTGCAGGCCAGTCACCGCCGGGGGTGCGATCGCCATCGACGTCCTCTCAGATCGGGGTCACCAAGACCCGTTGTACCGCAAGGACCCGGATGCGGTCTCCCACCCGCCTCGATCGTCAGGCACTCGTCAGGAGTGGCCGCGGACGGGCCCCGCCGGCGGCGCAGGCACGGCGTGGACCGATCGGGTCGGCGCCGCGTCGACGGGACGTAGGTGGTCGACGGACCCGCGGACGATGCCTCGATCTGGTGCGGCAGGTGTCGTTGTGGGACGACGCCTGCGTGCTGCCACGGACGTGCTCCCCAGCCGTCCGTGCTGTCAGACCGGTGACCGCTGAACCCGTTCCCGGAGGACGTGCTCTCGGCCCTGTCGACCACCTGACGTCCGTTCTACGCAGTTCCGGGTCGCCGCGACACCCTTCGGTCACCATCGTCAGGTACTCGTCAGGACCCCACGCCCGCGCGTGATCGCGTCGACGCCCTGTCAACCGGCGGGCGCCGACGCGGTCGGCAACGCGCTCCGCGGGAGCGTCGCCGGTGCGGGGGTCGGAGGAGCGGTCGACGTGACGGCGGGCGGGGCCACGGGGACCTCCGGCACGACCGTCACCGTCGGGGTCGGGGGTGGGGCGAGGACCGAGGACTCCAGCCTCTCCGGCTCCCGCTGCGTGGTCACACCGCAGCCCGCGAGGCAGAGCCCGGCGGTGACGATCGCCGCGCACAGCACCGCCCGCCGACCGACGCGGTTCATGACCCGATACCGGGCAGCTCGACGACGAACCTCGCTCCCCCACCGGGCCTGTCCTCGACCCACACCCGCCCATGATGGCGTGCCACGTGTTGGGCGACGAGGGCGAGCCCGAGCCCGGTGCCGGTGTCCTCACCGCGACTGCCCGCGAGGTCGCCGCGGGTGAACCTCTCGAAGATCTGTTCCCGTTGCGCGGGTGGTACGCCCGGGCCGCCGTCGTCGACCTCGAGGCGCACCCACTGGTCACGCCCGATCACGGCGACGCGGGTGACGCCACCACCGTGGTTGCCGGCGTTGTCGAGGAGGTTGCACACGACGCGGTCCAGGCGGCGGCGGTCGGCCAGCACCAGCGGCGGGACGCCGACCACCTCCGCCGGCGGGCAGCTCTCCCGCTCGGCGACCGAGTGCGCGACGACCTCCTGGACGTCGCAGCGCTCCAGGTCGCGCTCGTCGATCTCGCGGTCGGCGCGCGAGATCTCGAGCAGGTCGATCACCATTCTGCGGAAACGGTGCACGTCGGCGTCCAGCAGCGCCACCGCCTGCGACGCCGCGGACGGCATGTCCGCGCTGCGCCTGCGCAGCACCGCCACCGCGTTGATCATCGTCGTCAGCGGTGACCGCAGCTCGTGGCTGACGTTCCCCGCGAACTGGACGTCGCGCTGCACGCGCCGCTGCAGCGCGTCCGCGGTGTCGTTGAACGTCTCCACCAGGGGCCCGAGCTCCGCGTCGTCGACCTGCGGCAGCCGCGCAGCCAGATCACCCGCGGCGACCCGGGCCGCCGCGTCGGTCAGCTCCCCGAGCGGACGCAACGCGCGGCGTCCGGCCCAGGAGCCGAGCGTGAACCCGAGCACCGCGCTCACCGCGACCCCGGCCAGCAGCACCGCACTCAGGAACCGCAGAGTGCGGTCCAGCTCCGACAACGGGAACATCTCCAGGTAGACCGCCCCGTCCTCGTACACGGGCAGTGCCACGACGAGCACCGGGATCCCCGCGGACACCGTCCGCTGCCGGACCGGCACACCCTGCTTGGCAAGGTGCCGCAGCTGCGTCGGCAGCGCGGCGAGGTCGACCTGGCGTCCGCTGGTCGTCCATGTCCCGGCCCGGCGCAGGGCGATCGTCGTGTCGGGGCCGCCCGCCAGGCCGGTCAGCAGATCGTCCAGCGACTCCGTCGTCCCGCTCCGCAACGCCTCCTCGACGAGCAGGACGTTGACCGACGCCTGACGCGTCGCGCTCTGCTCGCGTTGCGCCACGAGATAGTTCGATGCCAGGTTCCACGTCGCGGCCGCCAACAGACCCGTCACGACCATCGACACCAGTGCGAACGCGACCGCCACCCGCCTGCGCAGCGTCAGCTTCGCCCAGGCGCCACGCCACGGCCTCGGCCGCACCGTCATCCGCGGGCGACCTTGTACCCGGCCCCCCGGACGGTCAGGACCAGGCACGGCTCGTCCGGGTCCGTCTCGACCTTGCGGCGCAGGCGTCGGACGTGCACGTCGAGCAGCCGGGTGTCGCCCAGGTAGTCGTAGCCCCAGACGTGTTGGAGCAGCGCCTCGCGGGTGACCACCCTGCCGCCGGCCGACAGCAGCTCGACCAGCAGCCGGAACTCCGTGCGGGTCAGGTGGATCTCGACCCCCGCCTTGCGGACGACCCCCTCGTCCGGCACGACCTCGACGTCACCGAGCACGAACCGGCGGCCGGCCTCGCCGACGGCGGGACGGCGGCGCCGCAGCAACGCCCTGATCCGCGCCGCGAGCTCACCCGCATCGAGCGGCTTGGTGACGTAGTCGTCCGCGCCGGCCTCGAGCCCCTCGATGATGTCGCCGGAGTCCGATCGCGCCGACACGATGATGATCGGCAGGTCGCTCCGCGCACGCAGGGTCCGGCACACCACCAGGCCGTCCACCCCCGGCAGTGTCAGATCGAGCAGCACCACGTCGACGTCGTTGTCGCGCAACATCGTCAAGGCCTGCTCACCGGACGCGGCGGCCTCGACGGTGAAACCCTCGTCGTCGAGGGCCAGCCCGAGCGCCTGCCGGATGCGTGCGTCGTCGTCGATGAGCAGCACGCTCGTCCGCTCCGCCGCGACGCCCGCATCCACGGTCTCGATCATGTGTTCTCCTCCGCCGCGATCGAAACCGGTCCCGGCCCTCCACGCCGCACCAACGGCCACATCGTCAAACAATCGTCAGCTTTCGCCGGCCCCGGATCGACCGGCCCCGCGTTCCCGGCAGGACGACCCGTCGCCGACCCGGTGGGACCACCGGCACGGACCGTTGCACTACGACGATATGTGCAGCAGCGGCCGCGCGTCTCGACGGCTCCGTCTGCTCAGGCCGGACTCGTGTCGGCGAGCGACTGGAGGACGGCCTCGACGAGCGCCCTGGTGCGCAGGTGGGTGCCCGCCTGGTGGTCGGGGTCGCGCACCATGTCCGAGAACGGTGGATCGATCGCCATGGTCCGAGTCTGCCCCGCCCCGCGACCGCGTGGTGATGCACATCGTCAGGGGTCCATCGTCAGGGGCGCATCGTCAGGGGATCGTCAGGCGCGGACGGGTCGGTGCCTGCCCGTCCCCGGATAGCGTCGAGCCGCGACCGGGACGACCGGGACGGGACCGAAGGGGGACGATGAACCTGCTGAGGCTGCGGTTCACCCATCCGGACAACCTCACCGACTCCGAGATCCTGATGGCAGCCAGCGACCTTCGTAGCGACCACTACCGTCTGCGGCCGCAGGACGTGGCACGGATCGTCGAGGCCGTCAGACGCAGGCACGACCTCACCGCCCGCGAGATCGCGACGCTGACGGGCTACCCCCTGCGGACGGTGTTCCGCATCCTCCGACAACGATGACGCCAGGCCCACCGCGCGAGCCCCCCGTCCGTCCTCCCGGACGGTCGGGGCCCTCTCAGCGACGAACGCGGATGACCGTCTTTCCCTTGGCCCGCTCGTTGAGCGCGGCGACGGCGTCGTCGAGGGTGGCGACGGCGCCGATGTTCGTCCGTAGCCGCCCGTCGCGGACCCGCCGGGCGATCTCGCCCAGCTGCGCACGGTCGGACACGACGACGAAGTCGATCGCCAGACCGTCGGCGGGCCGCGCCGGCGGTGGCCCGGTGACGGTCACCAGCGTGCCGCCGGCCCGCACGAGGTCCGCGGAGCGCTTCAGCACGTCGCCGCCGATGACGTCGAAGACCAGGTCGACGCCACCGACGTCCTCGAGGGTGTCGGAGTCGAGGTCGACGAACTCGTGCGCACCGTAGTCGAGCGCGGCCCCACGCCCGGCGGCGCGACCGGTGCCGATGACGTGGGCGCCCGCCTGCGCCGCGAGCTGGGTCGCCATGGACCCGACCGCGCCGGCCGCGCCGTGCACGAGGACGCGCTGCCCGGCCTGGAGCCGGCCGTGGTCGAACAGGCCCTGCCAGGCGGTCAGCCCGGTCATCGCAACGCCCGCTCCGGTCGTGAAGTCGACGTCGCCCGGCAACGGCGCGAGGTTGCGCGCCTCGACGACCGTGTACTCCGCGAGGGTGCCGTCGCGGGTCCAGTCGGTGAGGCCGAAGACCCGCTGGCCCACCGACAGACCGGTCGTCCCGTAGCTCAGGGCGGTGACCACCCCGGCCAGCTCGTGCCCCGGGATCGATGGGGTGCGGTCGTGACCGAGCCGATCGATCCAGGTCGAGGGCCACTGCAGCTCGTCGCCGGTGTAGCCCGACGCGTGGACCTCGACGACGACGTCGCCGTAGCTGGCGCCCTCGAGGCCGGCGAGCATCGTCGTGTCCGGGTCGGGACGCTCCACCAGACGCATCCCGCCCGTTCCGGCGGCCCGGTCCGTCACCACGATCGCCTTCACGTCGCACGCCTCTCCGTCGTCGATCTCCGGGCTGCCGGGCGCCTGCGCTGCGGCGCGGTCACGGACGAACCCGGATGATCGTCTTCCCTGTCGCCCGCTCGGTCGGGTTGAAGGCGGCGACGGCGTCGTCGAGCGTCGCCACGGTGCCGATGTTCGTCCGCAGCCGCCCGTCGCGGACCCGCCGGGCGATCTCACCGAGCTGCGCACGGTCGGACTCGACGACGAAGTCGATCGCGACGCCGTCGGCGGGCCGCGCCTCGGGCGGGCCGGCGATGGTCACCAGCGTGCCGCCGGCTCGCACCAGGGCGGCGGAGCGCTTCTGGACGTCGCCGCCGATGACGTCGAATACCAGGTCGACATGGCCGACGGCCTCGAGGGTGTCGGCGTCGAGGTCGACGAACTCGTGCGCTCCGTAGTCGAGCGCCGCCTCGCGGTCGGCGGCACGTCCGGTGCCGACGATGTAGGCGCCGGCCTCGCGCGCGAGCTGCGTCACCATCGAGCCGACGCCGCCCGCCGCGCCGTGCACGAGAAGGCTCTGCCCGGCCTGCAGCCGGCCGTGGTCGAACAGGCCCTGCCAGGCCGTGAGGCCCGAGATGGGCAGGCTCGCGCCGACCGTGAAGTCCACGTCGCCCGGCAGCGGTGCGAGGTTGCGCGCTTCCACCGCGGTGTACTCCGCGAGGGTGCCGTCGCGGGTCCAGTCGGTGAGGCCGAAGACCCGCTGGCCCACCGACAGTCCCCTCGTGCCGTAGCCGAGAGCACTGACCACGCCGGCCAGCTCATGCCCGGGTACCGACGGGGTCCGGTCGCGGCCGAGGCGATCGGTCCAGTTCGAGGGCCATGTGAGCTCGCCCGGGGTGAAGCCCGACGCGTGCACCTCGACGAGCACGTCGTTGCCTGCCGGCTCCGGCACATCTCGCTCCACCAGCGCCATCCCGGCCGTTCCCGCGGCCTGGTCCGTCACCACGATCGCCTTCATCCGGCCACCTCTCTCAGTCGGTCTGCGTCCGCCGCACACCTCGAAGGATTGTGGACGATACCGTCCACAATCGGAGTCAGGCCACAGGCCTCCGAACGAAGTGGGCGCACCAGAGGTGCGCCAAATGATCACTCTGTGCTGCAGATGATCGGCCCGACGTGTCGTCGATGACTCGACTTCCGCGTGCACTGTACGGTCTGGTCCATCCTCACTCCGCGGCGCACGGGCGGGAAGCTGCGACCACGGGCGGGCGACCCCACCTCTCGCCCGCATCGCGATGACCCTCTGAACAGCGTCAACAGGAATCATGTCACCCAAGGCATGATACGGATGGGAAGGAAGCTGCGGATCCATTCAGACTGAAAATGTCACAATGAACTGGACTTGACAGTTTGGATCTGCGTGTCCATATTCAGCCCGACAGCCGCGCTCCGGCCTGATGACCGGACGCCGAGGTGCGCCCTCGGTGCGGCGCGCCGACGACGGAAAGCGATACTCCAGATGGCCCTGACGAGGGGATTCAGCGGGCGCAGCCGGGGCACGCACGACACCCGGTTGCCTCCCGGCCAGTACGACGCCGGCGCGAACTGGCCCGTGCTGCACGTCGAGTCGACCCCGAGCATCGACACTGCGCGATGGACGTTCGAGGTGGACGGTCTGGTCGACTCACCGGCTCGGTGGACCTGGGACGAGATCCGGGCACTGCCCGCCTCCCGGTACGAAGGCGCGATCCACTGCGTGACCACCTGGTCGAAGTTCGGGATGCGCTTCGACGGTGTCTCGGTCGACACCCTCCTCGACATCGCCGGAGTCGGCGCCGACGCGGCGTTCGCAGTGGCGAGATCGCACACCGGTTACACCACGAACCTGCCGCTGGACGACCTCACCGGCGGCAAGGCGTGGGTCGTGTGGGACGTGGACGGCAAACCCCTCGACGACATCCACGGCGGCCCCGCCCGGCTGCTCGTTCCGCACCTGTACTTCTGGAAGAGCGCGAAATGGGTGTCGGGTCTCACCCTGCTCGCCGAGGACCGTCCAGGGTTCTGGGAACGCAACGGTTATCACGACCACGGCGATCCCTGGCTCGAGCAGCGCTACCAGGGAGACTGATGACCGCCGTCGACCGCGGCACGGCGCCCCACCCCGGGCCCTGGCAGACCGCACGGGTGACCGGCATCCGCCGGGAGACCCCGACAGCGAAGTCCTTCACCCTGACCTTGTCCGAGCCACGAGCGTTCTGGCCCGGTCAGCACATGATCGTGCGGCTCACCGCGCCCGACGGCTACCGCGCGCAGCGGTCCTACTCGATCGCCAGCGCGCCGTCGGAATCGGCCGAGCTCGATCTGACGGTCGAGCTCCTGCCCGACGGGGAGGTCTCGAGCTTCCTCCACGACGCCGTCGAGGTGGGCGACGTCCTCGACGTGCGCGGCCCGATCGGCGGGCACTTCGCCTGGGACCTGCGGCCCGCGCTCGGCGTGGCCGGCGGCTCGGGCATCGTGCCGCTGATGTCGATGCTGCGCCGCGCCCGGGCCCTCGGCGAACCGGACCTGTTCCGGCTCGTCGCCTCGGTACGCGGCCCCGAGGACCTGTACTACGCCACCGAGGTCGGGGGCCCGCAGACGTCGATCGTGTTCACCCGCACCGTGCCCGACGGGTACGCCCGTCCCCCCGGCCGGCTGACCGCGCCCGACCTTGCCGCGGCGCTGGACACCGACCGCGAGCTCTACGTGTGCGGCTCGACCGCCTTCTGTGACGCCGCCACCCGGCTCGCGGTGGCGGCGGGGGTGCCCACCGAACGGATCAGGGTCGAGCGGTTCGGGGTCACGGGATGACCGCAACGCCGGCAGGAACGGCGGCGCTGACAGGAGAACGACATGGCTGACGACAGCGACGGCGTCGACGGGGTCGACATCGACAACGGCCTGCTCGAGGACGACGACACCCTCGACGGACGCGGAGTCGACCTCCTCGACGAGGGCTACACGGTGCCCGAACGGCCGTGGGAGCGGGACCACTACGGCGTCACGGCGCGGGAGGCGCACGACCACGAGAGTCTCGCCGGCCGCCTGGCCCGGGAGCTGCCCGACATCCGGGACACCGACGACGGCGACGGGCTCGGCGACAGCGCCGGCACCGACGGCGAGCTGTACGACGACGAGGTCGGTGTCGCCCGCTCCGGGCGTCTGGTCGACGTCGAGCCCGCCGGTGAGTGGGACGATTTCGCCTACCTCAACGCCGTCGATGTCGGACGGGACGGCGGAGCGGCCAGCGCCGAGGAAGCCGCCGTCCACATCGTGCGCGACCCCGACGACGCGTGAGAAGGGAAACCGAGATGACGACCCAGCCGCAACGAGCGATCCTCGCCGGAGGCTGCTTCTGGGGGATGCAGGACCTCATCCGCTCCCGCCCCGGCGTGCTGTCCACCCGCGTGGGCTACACCGGCGGCGACACCCCGAACGCCACCTACCGCAACCACGGCTCCCACGCCGAGGCCATCGAGATCACCTACGACCCGGCCGCGACGACCTATCGCGACCTCCTGGAGTTCTTCTTCCAGATCCACGATCCCAGCACCCCGAACCGGCAGGGCAACGACCGCGGCACGTCCTACCGGTCGGCGATCTTCTACCTCGACGACGACCAGCGCAGGGTCGCCGAGGACACGATCGCCGACGTCGACGCGTCGGAGCTGTGGCCGGGCAAGGTCGTCACCGAGGTCACGCAGGCCGGTCCCTTCTGGGAGGCCGAGCCCGAACACCAGGACTACCTGCTGCGCTACCCGCGCGGCTACACCTGCCATTTCCCGCGGCCGGACTGGGTGCTGCCACGCCGCTCGGACGTCGCGACGCAGCCGTCGTCCCGGTCGACCTGACGGTCGCCCACCGTGGACGGATCGGCGACGGGGACGAGCGCCGCGCTGGAGCGGATCCGGGAGGAGATCATCGCGGACCCGGCCAACCGGGCCGCGACGGCCGCGGGCCTGCTCCCGCTCTACACGGCGCACCCGTCGGCCCGGATCGTGCTGATCGGGCAGGCCCCGGGCACACGCGCGCAGCGCAGCGGGATCCCCTGGAACGACCCGAGCGGGGTGACGCTGCGGAGCTGGCTCGGGGTCACCGACGACCAGTTCTACGACCCGACACTGTTCGCGATCCTGCCGATGGACTTCTACTACCCGGGCAAGGCGGCACACGGTGACCTGCCGCCACGCCCCGAGTTCGCTCCACGCTGGCATCCGCGGCTTCTCGCGGAGCTGCCGCACATCAGGCTCACCGTCCTCATCGGCCGCTATGCGCAGAAGTACTACCTTCCCGGCACCGCCGGAACGACCCTCACCGACGCGGTCCGGGCCTTCCGCGACCAGCTTCCCGACCGCATGACCCTCGTCCACCCCTCACCGTTGAACTTCCGCTGGCAGAGCCGGAACCCGTGGTTCGCCGAGGAGGCCGTCCCGGCCCTGCGCGCTCGTGTGCAGGCAGTGCTCGGGTCGTGCTCCGCCCCGGACGGGCGATGACGACGGACCGAGGGCGCGGGTCGTCGGCGGTCCGAGGCGGTGCGGGCACCGAGCATGCCGTCCCGATCGGACGGCCGTCGCAGGACGCGAGAGGACAAGCCATGAGCACGCCGAACGAACGGATCGTCGCGACCGCACGGGCGACGCTGGCGGCCACGAGCCGGCTCGAGACCGAGATCCGGGCCGGGGACTTCGTGGGGGTGGCCGACGACCCGGCGTTCGGGACCCCGGCGGCGGGACCGACCCCGACCGAGTACCTGATGATGGCGCTCGCCTCGTGCACGGCCATCACGCTGCGGAGCTATGCCGACCGCAAGTACGACTACGCCGGCGACATCACCGTGGACGTCAGCTATCACGAGCCGACGACCGTGGGAGCCTCCCGCTATCTCCAGCGCACCATCCGGCTGTCGGAGGAGGTCCCCGAGCAGGACTTCCAGTCGATGATCAACATCGCGGAGAAGTCACCGGTCACCCTGCTGCTCCAGTTCGCCTGGAGTGTCCGGACCGAGATCACGAACGGACCTCCCGAGACCGCAGCCACTCCGGCGACCGGCTGATCCGGGCCGACCGCGCAGCGGCGCCACACACAGGTCGTCCGGGTCCGGCCCCGGGCAGGAGGTTCTGTGTTGCTGCCCGTCCGCGTTCGTCGGGACGACCACGGCTGCTGCGGCGTCGAGCGCGCCGACCCTGCCGAGGTGAGGACGCTGCCGAGGTGAGGACGCAGCCGCCCGCCCCGCACCCGCCGGACGATCTCGCCGGGCCACGACCGCGGATCCGACGACGTGGACCGCTCGGCCGGCGACCGGCCCTCGGGGCCCGACGCCGGTCCGGGCCGGTCCGCCGGCACGGACCGGCCCGGCGGACCGCCTACCGATGTTCGTCTCCGGTGGCCGTCCGGCCGACCATCGCTACGAGGTCCGGCTCGCGGCCCCTGTTCCCTCCGTGAGGGCTCCGTTGAGCCCGTTCGGGTAGAAGCCGCCGGACGCCCCGGCATCGGCGTCCAGATAGACGATGTTGAGGATCTCCGCCGGGCTCCTGCCGAACGTACGGCCGTACTCGTCCGTCGGGATCAGGTTCGCCTCGTCCCTCGTGCCGAGGTCCTGGTCGTCGTCGGCCGGGCCGCTGACGGCGTTGCGCACCGCGGAGATCTTGCGCACCGCGTCGAAGACCGAGTCGTCCGCCAGCCCCTCGCTGAAGAGGGTGGCTCGCACGATCCCGGCGTGGTACGCCTCGGTGGCCAGCAGACCCGCCGCCGCATCCAGATAGGTCTTGTTCGAGATGAAGGGCGCTGCCCCCTTGAAGGCGGTGACGCCGACGTCCTCGAAGAGGAAGGCCGCGAAGAGGAAGCTGCGGTCGTCCGCGTAGGGGTCGAAGGTCTGGCCGGGCTCGATCAGGCCAGCCGCCGTGGCGGCGGCGGTGAAGCTGTTGTCGAGCGAGATCCGCGGGCGGGCGACAGCTGCGTCACCGAGTGCGGCGCGGAGGAACGCGACGTGGGCCTGCTCGTCCATGGCGATCTCGCGCGCGATGTTCCTGACCAACGGGCTGCGGAACTCGACCTGCCGGCCACCGGACACCTGGCCGGGTGTTCCGGTCCCGCCGACCATGTCGTCGGGCAGCCCCTGACCCGTGGCACCACGCAGGTAGAACTCCGCTTCGAGGTATTCGAGATTGAGCGCGAAGTTCAGGATCGAACCGTCGCTCGGCCCCGTCTCGGCCCCGGTCGACTCGCCGTCGCGGGCCTCGGCGACCATCCTGCGGAGCTCCGCGCGATCCTCCGGTTGTTCTGCGCTCCGCTCGATGGCTCCGTCGATGAACTGACTGTCGGACATCCCAACTCCTGTCTGTTTTTTTCGATGGTCGCGCCGCCGAGAACGGTCAGGTCCGGCGCGCTCCGCGGGCGTTGTTCCGGAAGAAGAACAGGTCCGGCTCGGACGTCATTTCCGGTAACGGCCGACGAAGCCGTGACCACCGCCGTCGCCGACGAACCGGATTCCGATGACCTCGCCGTCGTCGACGATCCAGGAAAGGTCGTAGCAGGCACGAAAATCCGGAGGCCAGAACGAGCAGAAACGGCCGTCGCCGTCGATGCTCCATTTCCCCTCGGTCGGCCGGCCGCGTTCGACGTACGTCGTTGCACCGGACGGCTCGAAGGTCTGCACGGAACCGTCCTCGAAGAGGAAGGTCCCCGCGAGCAGGGCTGTACGAATGTGCTCGGTGGCGACGACGGCGCCGTCCGCGGCACCGATGTCGTTCAACGTGGTCATTGCTCGTCCCTCCTGATGATGGCCGGTGGTCGCGTGTCCGTGAGGGGTCGGCTCCGCGCCGTCGCTGTCGCGCTGTGGGCCTCCTCGCGCAGGCGCGCGACC
>NZ_BJVJ01000014.1 GCF_007989085.1 Pseudonocardia sulfidoxydans NBRC 16205 | reverse complement strand
CCCGCCTCGCCGGCCGGTGGCTACGGTCCCCGGGGGCGTGGCGGGTGCTCGACGGCTGCGTCGCCGTGACGATGCTGGCGCTGGGCGTCGGCCTCCTGCTCGGCTGACCCCCGCCGTCACGTTCTACACGAACGGCCCTGTGCCGCAACTCAGTTGCGCGACTGTGCCGTTCGTTCGGTGGTGGCGACGGGGGCAGCGGGCGCCGCAGGGCGGGGGCGGGTGTGACGGCGCAGCACCATCCACGCCGCGAGCGCCATCGCCGCGAGGACGGCCGCGCCGAGGGCGGCGGTGACGTCGACACCGAGCGCGAAGGCCGCGCGCGCCGACTCGATCACCGTCGGGTCGGCCGAGTCGACCGCCCCGCCGAGGGTCTCGCGGGCCGGGCCCGCGGGCGCGTCGACGGATCCGCGGTAGACGGCGGTCAGTACCCCGCCGAGCAGGGCCGTGCCGAGGACGGCGCCGAGCTCGTAGGCGGTCTCCGACATCGCCGAGGCCGATCCGGCCCGGTCGACGGGGGCGGCGGTGAGGACGACGTCGTTGGTCAGTGTCTCGGTGAGCCCGATCCCGGCACCCACGAGCACACCCGCGACGAGCAGCACCGCCGCCCCCGTGGACGCGCCGAGCAGCACGCACAGTGCGTAGCCGGCGGCAGCCGTGGCGAGTCCGGTGGGCACGAGGACCCGGATCGGGACCCGCCGCGCGAGCCACGCCGCGACCAGGCCGGCGACGACCGTCGCCGCGAACCCGGGCAGCAGGAGCATCCCGGAGCGCATCGGGCCGAGGCCGAGGACGAGCTGCAGGTACTGCGCGGAGAAGAAGAGCAGTCCGGTGAGGGCGAGCATCGTCGTCAGGTTGGCGAGCATCGCGATCCGCAGCACCGGCGAGGAGAGCAGCCGCAGGTCGAGGACCGGTTCGCGGCCGGCGGCGGCGAGCCTGCGGGCGCGGCGGACGAACGCGATGCCGGCCCCGGCGCCCACGACGAGCGCCGTCGCGATCGCCGCGACCGAGCCTCCGGACGCGACGAGCTTGATCGCGAGGACGACCGGCACGACCGCGGCCATCGACGCGGCGACGCCGCCCAGGTCGAGCCGGCCGCGCCGCACCCGGGCGGACTCGGGCAGCAGGAACAGCGCGAGGACCACGACGAGCGCGGTGACGGGCACGTTGACCAGGAAGACCGAGCCCCACCAGAAGTGTGCGAGCAGCGCGCCGCCGACGAGCGGGCCCAGGGCGGCGCCCGCGGCGAAGCCCGTCGCCCAGATCGCGAGGGCGAGCCGGCGCTGGTCGCGGTCGACGAACAGGGTCCGGACCAGCGCGAGGGTGCTCGGCATCAGCATCGCGCCGAAGAACCCGAGGAGTGCGCGGGCGGCGACGAGGTGCGCGGCGTCGGTGGCGAACGTGGCGGCCAGCGAGACGATGCCGAAGCCGGTGACGCCGATGACGAGCAGGCGCCGCGATCCGACGCGGTCACCGATCGTGCCCATGGTGACGAGCAGCCCGGCGAGGACGAGCGGGTAGGCGTCGACCATCCAGAGCAGCGTGGTCGCGCTCGGCGAGAGCGCCGTGGTGATGGCGGGCAGCGCGAAGCTCAGGACCGTGTTGTCGACGGCGACGAGCAGCGTCGGCAGGAACAGGACGGCGAGCGCGAGCCACTGGCGGTGGCCTGCGCGCGGGGGCGGGGTCGGGCGCGTGGGGACGCGCGGGATCGCGACGGTCATCTCGTGGGTCCTCGGGGCGTCAACGAACGGGGGAGTTCTATACCGTCCAGACGGTACAGTTTCGCAGGTTGTTCCCGCCATGGGCCGGATGTGCGACGTGCCACCCCGCCCGGGCCGGCCGACTCCTAGACTCACTCCGTGCCGAGCGCCCGTGATCGCGTCCTCGACGCCTACGAGACGCTGCTGATCGACGCCGGCCCCGGCAGCACGACCCTCGACGCCGTCGCCGCGGCCGCCGACGTCTCCAAGGGTGGCCTGCTCTACCACTTCGCCTCGAAGGACGCCCTGGCCGCCGGCCTGCTCGAGCGGCTCCGCGACCGCAGCGCCGCCGACGCCGAGGCCATGAAGGCCGACCCCGACGGCGCGGTCGCCTACTACCTGCGGACGTCGGTCCCCGGGCGCGCATCGCCCGTCGGGCTGACCCGCACCTACCTCGCCGCGCTGCGGATCGCCGACGCCAGCCCCACGGGCGTCACCGCCCGCGACGCGTTGGCGGCGGTCGACGCCGACGGGCTCGCCGCCCTACGCGCCGAGGTCCCCGACCCGCTGCTCGCCTGGCTCGTCCAGCTCGTCGGCGACGGCCTCTACCTGCGCACCCTCACCGGCGCGCCACTCACCGGGGTCGGCGACGTCGAGGACCTCGTCGGCGTCCTGCGCGGCCTGCTCACGCGCTGACCCGCTCCCCGGGGAGCACGCCGGCCAGGTAGGCGCGGACCTCGGCGGCATCGGTCGTCCGGATCCCGACGTGCCCGTCGGGGCGCACCAGGACCAGCTCGCCGTCGACGGGGAGATAGGCGTCGCGGGCGTGCCCGTCGGTGTCGACGACGCCGCCCGGCCCGATCTCGACGCACCGCACGCCCTCGCCGACCTCGGGTGGGGTCACGCCGAAGCCGAGTAGCGTCCACTCCCGCCCCCTGAGCAGGTCGAACAGTCGCACCGGCCGGTCTCCGTCCGGCGGCACGAGGCCGGTGGCGTCGGGGGCGCGGTCGCCCGGGCGCGGACCGTCCCCGTCGACCCCCGGCGCCAGCGGACCGCCGCGGTAGCTCACCCCGAACTGCAGGGCGCGCTCGCCGTCCTCACCGCGGTCGAGCAGGGTGCGCCGGGTCAGCCGGGCCGACAGGCCGAGCACATCGGCGGCGATCGGCAGCCGCTCGGCCTCGTAGGTGTCGACGAGCGCCTCGTCGGCACCCGCGACGACCGCCGCGAGCTTCCACCCCAGGTTCGCGCCGTCCTGGATGCCGGTGTTCATGCCCTGCCCACCCGCCGGCGAGTGCACGTGCGCGGCGTCGCCGGCCAGCAGCAGCCGACCGACCCGGTAGCGGTCCACCATCCGCTCGTTCAACCGCCACCGCGACGACCAGCCGACGTCGAGCACCCGCACCGTCCCGCCCGTGGCCTGGTCGAGGATCTTCTGCACGACGTCGTGTGTCGGTTCGCGGTCGTCGTCGGCCTTCATCGAGGCCTGGAACTGGA
Organism: Pseudonocardia sulfidoxydans NBRC 16205; assembly: GCF_007989085.1. Classification (GTDB taxonomy): domain Bacteria; phylum Actinomycetota; class Actinomycetes; order Mycobacteriales; family Pseudonocardiaceae; genus Pseudonocardia; species Pseudonocardia sulfidoxydans. The sequence goes on along the minus strand of NZ_BJVJ01000014.1, from coordinate 95,045 downwards.
ACCGGTCGGTCGTCGCCAGCGGGCACAGCGCGACGAATCCGAGGTCGGGGCCACCGAAGCCGTGCCAATAGTCGCGGTCGACACCCTCGACGCGGACGTCGGCGATCAGCATCCGGACCGTCTCGTCGGTCTCGCCGAGGAACGTGAACCCGCCCAGCCGCCGGACGGTGCTCGACCCGCCGTCACACCCGACGACCCAGCGGGCGGTGACGCGCTCACCGTCGTCGAAGGTCGCGGTCGCCGCGTCGTCGTCCTGGGTGAGATCGGTCAGGCGACGACTGAACTCCACCCGTCCGCCCGCCTCGGTGAGGGCGTCGCGCAACACCTCCTCGACCCGGAACTGCGGCAGCATCAGCGGCCGCGCGTACGGGCTCGACGGCGTCGGCTCCGCACCCGGGTGCAGGTCGCGGACCGCGAAGCCGCCCTCGCCGTCGGGGTGGCGCATCGGCAGCCGGAACCGGCCGAGCGTCATCAGCCGGCGGCCGACGCCCAGCAGATCGAGCACCTCGAGCGTCCGCGGCTGCAGCCCTTTGCCCCGTGAGCCGGTGAAGGGCCCGGTGGCCGCGTCGACCACCCGGACCCGCACGCCGCGGCGTGCCAGTTCGCATCCCAAGGTCAGGCCGGTCGGGCCTGCTCCCACCACCAGTACGTCGATGTCCATGCCGACGACGGTAGCACTAAACTGGAACTGAGTACCAGAAAATACTTAGTGTCATTTGTTGCTGAGTCGCAGATCGGACATACTCGCCCTGTGAGCGACCCCGGACTGCGCGAACGCAAAAAGGCCCGCACCCGGGCCGACCTGCAACGCCACGCACTGCGCCTCTTCCGCGAGCACGGCTACGCCGAGACGACCGTCGACGAGATCGCCGCCGCCGCCGACGTCTCACGCAGCACGTTCTTCCGCTACTTCCCCACGAAGGAGGACGTCGTCCTCTTCGACGACGTCGACCCCCTCATGGCCGAGGCCTTCGCCGAACTACCCCCCGACACCCCGCTGCTCCACGCCATGCGCACCGGCGTCACCACCGCCTTCCGACGGCTCCCACCCGAGAAACGCGAACTCGAAGAAATCCGCATGGCCCTCGTCCGCAGCGCCCCCGAACTCCAAGCCGCCGCCCGCGAACGCAGCGGCATCACCGTCACCGCCATCGCCGACCGCATCGCCGACGCCTACGGACGCCCCCGCGACGACCTCGACGTCCTGGTCTTCGCCGGCGTCGTCGCCGGCGCCCGGCTCACCGCGCAAACCCTCGCCGACCGCACCGGCGAGAGCTACATCGACGCCCTCGACCGCGTCATGAGCCGCCTCGAGGACGGCATCCCCCTCGACGGACTCACCCTGGGCTCCCACGCCACCCGGCTCGCCGACGGCCTCGTCGAACAAGCCGCCGGAAGCGACGGCACCGCCGACACGACGCGACCGGAACAGCACCGGATGTGACGAACGGGGTCGGAATCCGGCACGACCCGGCGCATGATGGACGGGTCCACCGGGTACAGGTTGCTGACAGCGCCGTCGAGCAGACACCGATCGCAGGAGGCCCCACCGTGACCACCGGTCAGTACCTGGTGTTCCTCGTCGTCGCGCTCGCCCTCACCGTGGCCGTCGGCCGCGTGCTCTTCCTCTCCGGAGAACCGTTCCTCGAGGAGGTCTTCCAGAGCAAGGAGACCGCCCGCTCGCTGAACCTCCTGCTCACCGTGCTGTTCCACCTGCTCACGCTGGGCGTGCTCGCGATCATCTCCACGATCGAGGTGCCCGTCGAAGGCGTCCTGCAGACGATGGTGACCAAGTTCGGCGTCGTGCTCGTCATCGTCGGCATCGCCTACGGCGTGTCGATGCTCGTGCTCTTCCGCGTCCGCGAACGCCGCCGCGCCGCCGTCACCGCGGAGAACGTCCAGGTGCGGATCGCCGAACAGAGGAGCCGTCCTGCAGGCGGCGAACCCGTCCCGCCGCCCAACTGAGCCCTCTTCAACCCGTCCGCGCCGCCACCGGGCCCGCGCTGCGCGCGATCACCGGCAACAGGATCGGCAGCCGATGCGCCGTGACGTTCCAGAACCGCGACTCCGGATCGGCCGCCCGCCACGCCGACGCCAGCCGCGTCGCCGACTCCTCGTCGACCACCCGCCGCGGCCTCGGACGCATACGCGACCGCGACCGGACCTCACGGTCGAGCTCCCGCCACGCCGCCGACGCGCTTCCGTGCACACTCACCGTCGGCTCACCGGTGTCGTCACCGATCACCAGCGTGTAGGCACTGACCACGTCGTACGACGACACGGACGGACTCCCTCGACTAGCGGACCGCGACGGCATCGGCGGGTACCAGGACAGCGTGCTCGGTTCGTTCAGGCGTTGCGCGCCCGGGTCCAGAGTGAGGCATCCGGAGCGTCGCGCGGCCGCGGCGCGCCGCGCCGGCCGCCGAGTCGGCACGAGAGTGCGCCGATCCGCCACCTGCCGGACCCCCGCCGCGAAGCCCGAACCGCTCGGCGCCCGGATCCCCGGCCCCGGCGCCTCACCAGCCCCATCCGTTCGGCGCCCCCGGCCCCTCGAACATCCGAGGGCGGCCACGGCCAGGTCAGCGGCCCAGCGACACCGACGACATGTTGAAGTCCGGCACCCGCAGCGGCGGCATCGCCGCACGGGTGAACCAGTCCTTCCACTCCCGCGGCACCGTCGGCACCGTCGCCCCGACCTCCGTCGCGCGGCGCAGCACGTCGAGCGGGGAGTAGTTGAACCGGAAGTTGTGCTCGACCTCCGCGACGACCTCCCCCTTCTCCACCAGGTACACCCCGTCGCGGGTCAGGCCGGTGAGCAGCAAGCTCGTCGGATCGACCTCACGGATGTACCACAGACACGTCAGCAGCAGGCCGCGCTCGGTACCGGCCACCATCTCGTCGATCGACGACGCCGACCCAGAAGGCCCACCCGTCAACAACAGGTTGTCGCCGGCCGGAGTGAACGTCGTGCCGAACTCGGCGGCCTCCGCCCGGGAGTACACGAGTTCGTCGACGACGCCCTCACGCACCCAGTCGACCCGCCGCGTCGGCGCGCCGTTGTCGAACACACTCGTACCGCCGCCGGAGCTCGACGTCACCAGGAACGGCTCGTACTCCAGGCCGCGGACCGTCGGGTCGCTGTACAGCGTCAACGGCAGCTCAGTGAGGCGTTCACCGACGCGCGGACCGTCGGGCCCCGAGAGGGCGCTGTGGCCCTCCTGCGCGGCCCGGCCCTCCATCGACCACACCAGGTAGACCATCAGATCGGCCACCGCGGACGGCGGCAGCAACGTCTCGTACCGGCCCGCCGGCAGCGCCGTCCGGCGCGCACCCCACTCCAGGCGCCGCGACGCGTCGGCCGCCAGCGCGACCACGTCGACGTCGGTGAAGTCGGCCGTGCCCACCGCCGTCCACGCCGACCCCTCGAGGTCGGGCGTCTTGACGTTGAGCTCCACCGACCCCGTCGGCTGCACCCAACGCCGGCGCACACCCGCCGACGTGCCCAGCCAGATCGTCGTGAGCGAATGGCTGGCGAAGCCGTAGTGCCGCAGGTCGCCAGCCAGCACGTCGGACAGGCCCCCCGCAAGGTCGCCGAACACCTCGATCGACGTGCCCGCCGCCTCGTCCGTCCACGACGGGTCGTCGACCACGTCGGTGGGCAGCTCCGCCGCGTCCCGCGACGGGCCCGCATCGCGCGCCACCTTCTCGCTGGCCGTGACCAGCTCGTCGAGCTGCACCGGATCGGTGATCGCCGCGCTGGAGCCGACCACCCCCGCCGCGGTGCCACCCTCGACCCGGACCAGCGAGATCACCGTCGTCCGGCGCGACGTGCCGAGGCCGTTCGTCGTCATCGTGGAGTTGGCCCAGCGCAGCACCGCCTCGCTGGTCTCGGACACGAGCACGACCCGGCCCACGACGTCGGCATCCGCGCGCCGCCCCGCCCCGAGGACCCGCTCGACGATCTGTTGCGGCGGCAGCACCGTCATGACGCCTCCTCCTGCGTGTTCAGGACGTTGACCCCGCGGAACAGCGCCGGCGGACACCCGTGGCTGACCGGGGCGATCTGCCCCGGCTGCGCCTTCCCGCAGTTCATCGCCCCACCGAGCCGCCAGCTCGACGGGCCACCCACCGCCTCCATCGAGCCCCAGAAATCAGTCGTCGTGGCCTGGTAGGCGACGTCGCGCAGCTGACCCGCGAGCCGGCCGTCCTCGATCCGGTAGAACCGCTGCCCGGTGAACTGGAAGTTGTAGCGCTGCATGTCGATCGACCACGACTTGTCGCCGACCACATAGATGCCCCGCTCGACGCGGCCGATCAGGTCCTCGACGGTCGTGTCGTGCTCCGGGTCGGGCTGCAACGACACGTTGGCCATCCGCTGGATCGGCACGTGGTGCGGCGAGTCGGCGAACGCGCAGCCGTTGGACCGCTCCAGGCCCAGCCGCGGCGCGAACGTCCGGTCCAACTGGTAGCCGACCAGCACGCCGTCGCGCACCAGGTCCCACTCCGTGGTCTCGACGCCGTCGTCGTCGAAACCGACCGTCGCCAGCCCGTGCTCCACCGTCCGGTCGCCCGTGACGTGCATGATCGGCGAGCCGTAACGCAGCGCGCCCAGCTTGTCGGGCGTCGCGAAGCTCGTGCCCGCGTACGCGGCCTCGTAGCCGATCGCCCTGTCGTACTCCGTGGCGTGCCCGATCGACTCGTGGATCGTCAGCCACAGGTTCGTCGGGTCGATCACCAGATCCGTCGGGCCCGCCTGCACCGACGGCGCCTTCGTCTTCTCCGCCAACAGCTCCGGGATCGCGGCCAGCTCACCGTCCCAGTCCCACCCCGTGCCCGTGGCGTACTCCCAGCCACGGCCCGCCGGCGGGGCGAGCGTGCTCATCGTCTCGAAGCCGCCCGCCGCCCTGTCGACCGCCGTCGCCGTGAAACCCGGCTCGATCCGGACCCGCTGCTGCACCGTCCGCGTCCCCGCCAGATCGGCGTAGAACTTGTTCTCCCGCACCTGCGACACCGACGCCTGCACGTGGTCGACCCCGTCGGCCGCCAACAACCGCTGCGACCACTCCGAGAGCAGCTCGACCTTCTCCCGCGTCGGCACCACGAACGGATCGACCTCGTAGGCCGACACCCACTCACCGACATGCACCGGCTCGTCGGCCCGCTCCACGCGCTCCCGCGCGACCGGCGCCAACGTGCGCGCCACCCCCACGGCCTGCGCCGCCGTCTCCGCCGCCCGCAACGGCGTCAGCTCGACGTGCGAGGCGAAACCCCACACCCCGTCGACCACCACACGCACCGCGAGACCCACCGACGTCGAGTCCGACACCCCGGTGACCGAGCCGTCGCGCAGCGAGATGGACTGGGAGACGATCCGCTCCACCCGCACGTCGGCATGCTGCGCGCCGAGCTCACGGGCACGGGACAACGCCGCATCGGCCAGCGCGTCGAGCGGCAGGTCCCGGAACGCCGGGTCGATCCTCGGATCAGGAGCCACGCCTGCAACCTACCGAGGCCCACCGACAAAGATCGACAGCTGGTTCGCGGACGTGAACGATTCGGGCGAACCGGCTCCGCGGCGTCGGGACAGCGTGCGAGCGTGCGTTTCATGGTCGACCGGTACGCCGAGGCGGTGCAGATACGTCGCACCGAGCTGGAGGCGCAGCGCGCGGGGTTGGCGGAGTACCGGGCGGAGGTACGCACCGTCTGCGGGCTGACCCGGGCGTCGGCCCCCACGCACGTCACCACGGTCGTCGGGGCGCTGTCCGCGGAGTCGATGCGCTACGTCGACCGGGCCTGCCGCGCCGACCGGGCCCTCTTCCCCTCGCACGCCCGTATCGCCGCGGACCGGGCCGTCGACCTGGTCGTGCAGCGGGTCGAGCGCGACCTGCTGCCGGAGCTGCGCCGGATCGCGACGTCACGGGGGCTGCCGATGGAGGTCGTCGCCACCCGTCCGCGCGACGCCACACCTCTCACCCTGCCTCCGCTGCCACCGGCGGCTCGTCCGTGGCAGGTGCTGTCGGGATCGCGGACGGTGCTGCCGTGGCTGGGGGTGCCGGTGCTCGGCGCCCCGGCGGTGACGGGGTCGGTCGGGCCGGCGGTGGGATGCGGGATCGTCGTGCTGGGGTTGACGGTCGGGGCCCGGTGGGTGGCCGCGGACCGGGCTCGTCTGCGGCAGTGGGCTGCAGGTGTGGCTGCGGCGGTTCGGGCCGCCTCGACGGCGGTGCTCGTCGCGCGACTGGTGCAGGTGGAACAGCAGGCCGTCGCCGCGCTCGACGTGGCGGTCGCGGCCCGGCTCGCAACAATCGAGGGCGAGCTCGCGGCACTCGCACACACCGAAGAAAGGAATGCCTGTGCCCGAACGTGATCCGATGTTGGCGGATGACCTCGACGCGCCCGGGGCCCCCTGCCTGCCAGGATTGCCCGTGAACCTGGGCGCCGACACCGACGAGGACGGCATCGTCGACACCCTCGCGGTGGTCGACGACCTCGACCTGTTGCTGCACATGGACCTCGACGGCGACGGCCTGTCGGACGAAGTGCTGGTCCTCGACGACATCCCCGGCGTGGAGCCGCGCGGGCGGTGGTGGTCGTGGCTCTGGCCCTGGTGAGGCCGGGGGCACGTGCCCTCGGGCGCTCCAAGGGGCGCCCCTCCCGAGCGGTCGCTCTACCCAGGTGCGGCACCGCCGCCCAGGTTCCTGGGCCTCGCGCCGGTTCCTGGGCCTCGCGCCGGTTCCTGGGCCTCGCGCCGGTTCCTGGGCCTCGCGCCGGTTCCTGGGCCTCGCGCGCATTCCGAGGTCGGCGCCTCACCTGCAGTCCGCGGCCGGATCGCGAAACCCACGCGGCGGCCTGAATCCCACGCGTTGCGCCTCACGCATCTGCAGTGCACTCGTCGCAGGACGTGCATCGGACGTGCAACCGGTGCGACGCCGCGACGCCAGACAGGCCGGCGACCGCGTGGGTTCCCGGACCACCACTCGCGCAACTGCGTCGGCGCCTCACTCGCAGCTCGCGGTCTGCTCGCGAAACCCGCGCGAGGGCGTGAATGTCGACGCGCTGCACCCTTGCGTCGGCGATCCACGCTGTGCAGGCACTGCGCCGATCCCGCATGGGCGCGTTCGGCGCCAGACAGTCCGGTCACCGCGTGAGTTCCCGGGCCACCGCGCATCTTCGGGTCGGCGCTCACCTGCAGTCAGCGGCCGGATCGGGAAATCCAGGCGGCGACCTGAGCCCTCGTGCGCTGCGCCGCTTGCAGCGCAGGTGCCCCCACACGCCGCGCCGCATGGACTTCTGGGTCTCCGCGTTGGTTGCAGCGTCGGCACCGCACCTGCAGCCTGCGCGCGAACCGTGAAAGCCGCGCGGCGACAGGGATGTCGACGGGGCGCACGCTTCCGTCACCGCCGCGCGCTTGCACGAGGGTGCGCGCGGCGGCACACCGGGCGCGGCAGGCCCACGAGGCACAGCAACCCACCGGACGCGGACGCCCACGAGGGCGCGGCGGCGCTGCACGGGTGCCGCAGCCCACGGAATGCAGCAGCTCACGAGATGCAGCCCACCGGACGCGGACGCCCACGAGGGCGCGACAGCCCACCGAGCACGGCAGCCCACCCGGCGCGACAGCCCACCGGGTGCCGCAGCGCTGCAACGGATGCGGCGGGTCCGCCGCGTCGGCAATCGGGTCGGGGCGCAGGTTGTCCGGTCGTCGTCAGGTATGCAGGGTGCACCCCGTACGCAGAACCCCCGCGGCGATCCCACAACCCGCGCGCCGACCCTGCGCGCCGCCCCGAGGAGCACGCCCCCGACCCGAGGACCACGCCCAGCCGGAGGGCGCCCCGGCCCGAGGACCCCGCTCCGGCCCTAGGGCCCCGCAGCGGGCCCCCGACACCGCGCGGCGAGCCCAGACCGCGCCGTGAGCCCAGACCATGCGGTGAGCCCAGACCATGCAGGCCCGAGGACCCCGCAGCGATCAGGCCGCCCGGTCAGCGCCGCGGTTCCCTGCTGCCCCGACCCGACGCTGCCCCCAACCCGCGACGACGGCGCCGCACCCCTTGCCGGGGGTGCGACGCCGGGGTCAGCTGGGGTTGCCGGGGCCCTGGGGCGGGCCCCAGATGTCGCGGCCACCCTGGTCCTGCTGCGGGCGACCCTGCGCGGGCGGCGTCGGCTGACCCTGCGCGGGCGGCTGACCCTGCGCCGACGGCTGACCCTGCGCCGACGGCTGGGCCTGCGTGGGGGCCGTCGGCTGGGTGTGGCCGGCCGCCTGGCCCGGGGCGCCCGCGGGGACGGGTTGTCCCGGGGGCGGGCCGGCGGGGGCGGGGTTGTCGGTCTGCTCCGCCTCGGCGACGAGGCGGGCGTACCGGACGCCCGCTGCCAGCAGGACCAGGCCGGCACCGAGGAAGGCGCCGACGCGGGCGAGGCCGTCGAGGGAGACCAGGTCGAAGAGGACCAGTTTGGCCACCGCGGCGGCGACGAGCACGAGCCCGGCGATGCGCAGGGGGGTGTTGCGGATGCCGCGGGCGAGGAGGACGAGGGCGAGGACCGTCCAGGAGACGGTGACGACGGCGTGTCCGGCGACGAACCCGTTGCGGTCGGGCGAGATCAGGAGGGCGAGGGCGACGGCGATGCCGGTGAGGCCGTAGAGCCCGACCAGCCCGGTGATGACCCAGAGGGCGGTGCGGCCGTCGCGGGAGCCGAGGAGCCCGGTGCGTTCGAAGGCGACGAGCAGCGCGACGGCGAGGCCGACGAGCAGTACGGCGACGAGTAGCCCGGTGACGAGGGCGCCCTGCTGCGGGAGGCCGCCGCGGACGAAGGGGGGCATGGGGAAGAGGGCGAGGACGGTGGGCGGGAGGGGTTGGGCGACGGCGCCGAGCACGCCGAGGATCGCGAAGCCGGCGGCGAACATCAGGGTGATGCGGCTGCGCAGTGCGGCGGCGGCGACGGTGAAGCCGATGGCCTCGCCGACGATGACGGCGGTCGCGACCTCGCCGGAGAAGGGCAGGGACGTCGCGACGAGGAGGGCGACGGCGCCGGCGGCGAGGGAGACGACGCGGGTGGGCCGGGCGAACGTGGGGACGAGCGCGACGCCGAGCATGAGCACGGCGGCCCCGGCGGCGAGGGCGGCGCCGCCCCAGCCGCCGAGGCGGCCGGCGAGGACGAGGGTGGGCAGGGCGGCGGAGGCCAGGACGCCGTGCGCGGGCGTCATGTCGCGCTTGACCAGCGCGTAGAGGGCGAAGGCGACGCCGACGACGAGGGTCGCGATGGCGGCGGCGCCGGCGCCCCAGAGTGCGGTGGAGCGGGCGACGCCGGCGGCGAGGGCGGTGTAGAGGACGGCCCAGCCGGCGCCGACGACGAGCAGCCAGGGCCAGTTGCGACGCAGGGCGACGATGCCGGCGGCGATCTCGAGGACGACGATGAGACCGCCGAGGAGCGGCACCCAGCCTTGGGTGACGATCGGGGCGAGGACTGCTGCGCCGACGACGGCTCCGATGGCGAGAGCCTGGAGGCGCCAGACGTCGGCGAGGCCGAGGCCGCCTGCGGCGACGAGGACGGCGAGGGCGAGCCCGACGGCGGGTGGCACGAAGCCGTATTGGGCGGTGGCGGAGCCGACGACGAGGTAGAGCGCGGCGACGCCTGTTCCGGCGACGGCGGCGGCGCCGGTGCGGGCGGTTTCCTTGCGGTGCAGCCAGGCGGCGAGGCCGATGAGGACGACGCCGAGGGCGGCGCCGGCGACGAGGCGGGCGCCGGGGGAGAACCAGCCGCGGGAGGCGGCGAGGACGAGCAGCATGACGACGCCGAGGAGGGTGACGGCGCCGCCGGTCCAGGCGAGCAGTCGGGCGCCGGAGAGCGACGCGGTCCAGTTCTGCTTGGGCGCGGCTGGGGGGCGGGGGGCCGGGTAGGGGTGTTGTTGCCGGTTCCAGGGTGCGCCGGTGCCCGGGGGCGGGAACTGCTGCCAGCGGGCGGCGGGCGCGGCGGCGGGGGGGCGGTTGCCGGGCCACGGCTTGGCGCCGGGGAGGGTGCCGGGTGCGGGTGGCCGCGGACCCGCAGGCTGTTGTGCGGCGGGCGCGGCGCCCGGGGTGGGTGCGACGGCCGGGCCGGGAGCGGCCGGGGGGTCGGCGGGAGCGGCGGGTGCCGGTTCCGGCGGCGTTCCCCGTAGGGACAGCAGTTCGCCGCCGAGGTCGTCGAGCCGCCGTCCCAGCCTGCCGAGCTCGGCGGCGACGGCGGCGAGCCTGTCGTCTGTCACCTGCGAATCGGACATGTCGCAGAGAATGACGATCTCCGGCGCGTCGTGGATGCGTAGTTGCACCCTGCGGAGGTCACGGATCGGTTACAACGTGGGGGCCGGGCCTCGGGAGGTCGGGGAGGGCGTCGGGGAGAATCGGCGGGCCAGACCCCGACCGACCTTTCCGGAGACGATGACCGTGGGCCCCGAGACCGTGACGGATGCGACGGCCGGCGGGGGCGCGCGGCGGACGGACCGGATCCCGAGTTTCGTCCATCAGCGCAATCGGCTGACGGAGGGCCAGCAGTCGGCGTGGGACCGGCTGTGGGGCACCTTGGGCCGGGATGTCGACGATCTCGTCGGCGGCCGGGAGCCGTTCGCGCCGGCCGCGTGGTTCGGTCGTGAGGCGCCGGTGGTGCTGGAGATCGGGTCGGGCATGGGGGAGACGACGGCGGCGTTGGCGGCGGCGGCGCCGGAGGTCGATCACGTCGCGGTGGAGGTGTTCGAGCCGGGGCTGGCGCAGCTGTTGTTGCGGATCGAGGACGCCGGCCTGGCGAATCTGTTGCTCCTGAGGGGTGACGCGGTGGCCCTGCTGGACTCGTGCATCCCGGTGGATTCACTCGACGGCATCCGCATCTTCTTCCCGGATCCGTGGCAGAAGCGGCGGCACCGCAAGCGCAGGTTGGTGCAGCCGGAGTTCGTGGCGTTGGCGGCGTCGCGGCTGCGGCCTGGGGCGATGTTGCACATGGCGACCGACTGGGCCGACTACGCCGTCCAGATGCGCGATGTGGCGGACGCCGAACGGTCGCTGCGGCGGGCGCCGGGGGTGGGGCCGGACGGCTTCTTGCCGCGCCCCGAATGGCGGCCGGTGTCGAAGTTCGAACAGCGGGCGGTCGTGGAGGGACGGGCGGTTTCCGACCTGATGTACGAACGGTTGTCACACTAGGGGAACAGTGACATACGCAGAGTAGCCATGTACAAAGATCCAGGAACGCTCCCCGTATCGATCGAGTGATCTCCTGGAGGCTGTCCGTGACCGCTGTGGTCAACGGTTACGGATCGTCGACGTCGGAGGGGCTCCCCGAGCAGCGCTGCCCGATGACCGGTCGCGGCCGGCCCGACGCGGGCCCGCCCGATCCGGGGCCGCAGCCGGTCGATCCGGACGAGGCGGTCGAGTTCCTGGAGCTGGTCGACGCGGAGGGTGCGGCGGGGGCGGGCGCGGAGCCGCTGCCGCAGCGGCGGGCCGCGGTGCTCGACGAGATCGCGGCGACGGGCACCTACCGGCACACGGGGGCGGAGCTGGCGTTCGGCGCCCGGGTGGCGTGGCGCAACTCGGCGCGCTGCATCGGGCGGCTGTACTGGAAGACGTTGCAGGTCCGGGACCGTCGTCACCTCACGGCACCGAGCGACGTCGCTGCGGAGTGCGTCACCCATCTGCGGGAGGCGACCCGCGGGGGGCGGATCCGGTCGTCGATCACCGTGTTCGCGCCGGACGTGCCGGAGCGACCCGGTCCGCGCATCCACAACGAGCAGCTCATCCGGTATGCCGGACACAGGCTTCCCGACGGCACCGTCCGCGGCGATCCGCGGCTGGCCGACTTCACGGATCTCGTCGAGAAGCTGGGGTGGCGCCGGCCGGAGCCGCGCGGCCGGTTCGACGTCCTGCCGTTGCTGGTCTCGGGTCCGGACGGCCGCCCGTCGTTGCACGAGCTGCCGGCCGACGCGGTGCTCGAGGTGCCGCTGTCGCATCCCGACCATCCGTGGTTCGCGGACCTGCGGCTGCGCTGGCACGCGGTGCCGGCGATCAGCAACATGCCGTTGCTGGTCGGTGGGGTGCGGTATCCGGCGGCGCCGTTCAACGGCTGGTACCTGAACACGGAGATCGGGGCCCGCAACCTGGCCGACGCCGACCGCTACGACCTGTTGCCCGCGATCGCGGCCCGGCTGGGGCTGGACACGAGCTCGGTGCGGACGTTGTGGCGCGACCGGGCGCTTGTCGAGCTGACGCTGGCGGTGCAGCACTCGTTCGACGAGGCGGGCGTGACGATGGCCGACCACCACACGGAGTCGGACCGTTTCCTCGCGCACGTGGTCAAGGAGGAGAAGGCGGGCCGGTCGTGTCCGGCGGACTGGACGTGGATCGTGCCGCCGCTGTCGGGCGGTCTGACCAGCGTGTTCCACCGCTATTACGACGACCCGCGCCCGGAGCAGCAGCCGGCTTTCCTGGCCCCGGCCCCGGACGCCGGCTGAACCGGGGACGTCAGGCCGGTGGCGGGGGCGGTGCCGCGAGTCCCGGCACCGTGCGGCTGCGCCCGCGGAACTCGGCGACGACGGCGTCCCCCGCGCGGACGGTGACGTCGTAGAGCCCGGAGCGGCCCGCCCCGCCCAGGTGGCGCGCCTCGGCGACCAGCTCGTCTCCGGCGGCGCCGGGGCGCAGGAAGGTGACGTCGGCGCCGGCGGCGACCGTCGACACGCCGAAGCTGTTGCACGCGTAGCCGAACGCCGCGTCGGCGAGCAGGAAGACGTAGCCGCCGTGGCAGATGCCGTGGCCGTTGAGGTGCTTGTCGGTCACGGTGAGCGCGGTGGTGGCGTGGCCGGGTCCGACGTCGACGAGCCGGACCCCGGCCTCGCGGGCGGCGATGTCGGCGTACTCCATCGCGGCCGCCGCCTCGCGGGCGACGCGGAGGGCGTCGGGGTTCTCAGGAGCCACGGGCGTCAGTCTGCCCCGGGGTCACCGCGGCGGGCAGCCGGACGGGCAGGGTCGTCTCGACGACGGTTCCGGCGCCGGGCGCGCTGCGCACGACGAGGGTCCCGCCGTACTCCTCGACGGCGAGCGTCACGAGGCGGAGGCCCACGTGCCCGTCGGCGGGGGTGAGGGAGGGGTCGAAACCGCAGCCGTCGTCGGTAACGGTCATGCGGACGTGGTCCGCGCGAGGGGTGTCGACGTCGATCCGGACGACACCGGGCGCGCCGTGCCGGACGGCGTTGCGCAGCAGTTCGCGGCCGATGCGGTGCAGGAGGGTGACGATCCGGGCGTCGGGCTCGTCGGTCAGACGCACGTCCGTCTCCAGGGCGACGTCCGCGGCGGTCCGCTCGTGCTCGGTGGCGAGGTCGTGCAGGGAGGTGCGGACGTCGGGGGTGCCGAGCCCTCCGGGGGCGAGTTCGGTGAGCAGTCCGCGCAGGAGCCCGACGTCGCGCTCGACGAGTCCGTGGGCCCGGCCGAGGAGCTCGCGCCGGCCGTCGGCGGTCTCGTCGAGGAGCAGTGCGTCGAGGAGCAGGCCGGTGCCGGCGAGGTCCTGGACGACGCCGTCGTGCAGGACCTGGGCGAGGCGGCGGCGTTCGCGTTCGGAGGCGGCGAGGCCGTAGTGGAGGACGGCCTGCCGTTCGCGTTGGTCGCGTTCGACGCGACGCGCCAGCGACAGGGTGATCGGGACGGTGGCGGCGGCCAGGACGAGCAGGCTGCCGATGACCAGCGGGAGCAGGTCGGCCATCGCGCTGCGGACGGTCGCGGCGGTGTCGACGGGCACGTACACCTCGAGCCGCATGGGCACGCCCCAGGCGTCGCGGAAGCCGACGAACGCCTCCAGCAGGGTGCGGCCGTCGGCGCGTTCGTAGCGGTGTTCGGGGTCGTCGGGGACTTCGAGGACGACGATCTCGCCGGCGTCGAGGCGGCGGGCGAGGTCGGCGTCGAAGCGGCGGCGTTCGCCCTCGATGCGCGGTTCGTCGGAGACGACGACCTGGACCTGTTCGCCGACGACCCGCCAGATCTTGACCCGGGCGAGCATCCCGGAGTCGATGAAGGGGGCGAGGCCGGCGAGGACGTCGTCGCGGGAGGTGGGGTCGACGGGGTCGTAGTGGTGTTCGGCGAGGGCGACGACGACGGCGGTGGCGACGCGGCCGGAGACGTCGCGGGCGGTGCGGTGGGCCTCGCCGTTGGCGAACAGCCACAGCCCGCCGACGGTGATCCCCGACAGCACGGCGGTGACGACGGCGGTGAGTACGGCGTGCCGGACGAGGGCGCGGCGGACGGCGTGGCGCACGGTCAGTGGGGGCCGGGGAGCGCGACGACGCCGAGCCGGTGGGCGACGACGACGGCTTCGAGCTGGGTGTGGGCGTCGAGCTTGCCGAGCAGGACCTTGATGTGGTCGCGGGTGGTGTGCAGGGAGATGCCGAGTTCGGCGGCGATGCGGTGGGCGTCGAGGCCGCGGGCGAGTGCGTCGAGCACCTGTTTCTCGCGCGCGGTGAGGTGGGGGTGGACGGGGGCGGGTGCGCCGCCGCGGACGGCGTCGAGGATCTCGTGCAGCGACCCGTCCTTGGGCAGGAACGCGACGGCGCCCTCGGCGAAGGCCTGTTCGGCGGCGTCGGCGCGGGGGTGCGCGGTGAGGACGACGGCGCGGACGAGCGGGCGCAGCGTCCGCAGCCAGGGCAGGAAGGTGAGTCCGTCGCCGTCGGGGAGCTGACGGTCGACGATCGCGACGTCGAACGCGGTGGTGGCGGCGACGCGGGCGGCGTCGGCGAGGGTGTGGGCGACGGCGACGCAGCACAGGTCGGGCTGCATCCCGAGGGTCAGCGACAGCATGTCGGTGAAGACGCGGTGGTCGTCGAGGACGAAGACGGACGTGCGTCCCCCCGAATTTTGGGGGGACGACTCGGACATACCAGAAGTTTAGCCTCACCTAATCCTTTTCCCCTCAACCATCCGCGAAGGATCAGGTGTCACTGCGATGTCCTCACCACGGCGACGGTTCGGCCTGCTGGCCGGCGCTCTCACCGCGGCGCTGGCCCTCTCGGCCTGCGGCGGCGCCTCCACGCCCGCGACCACCGCGGCCTCCGGCGACCGGACGCTGGTCGTGTACTCGGGCCGTGAGGAAGCGCTGGTCGGGCCGCTGATCGAACAGTTCGAGCAGGCGTCGGGGATCACGGTCGAGACCCGGTACGGGTCGACCACCGAGATGGCCGCGCAGCTGCTCGAGGAGGGCGACCGCACCCCGGCGCAGGTCTTCCTCTCCCAGGAGTCGGGCGCCCTGGGTGCGGTCGCCGCCGCGAACCGGCTCACCACCCTCCCCGCCGACGTCACCTCCGTCGTCCCGGCCGCGTACACGTCGAAGGACGGGTCGTGGGTCGGGCTGACCGGGCGCGCCCGCGTCGTCGCCTACGACAGCCAGACCTACTCCGCCGACCAGGTCCCCGGTGACATCACGAAGCTGGTCGAGCCGCAGTGGAAGGGCAAGGTCGCGATCGCACCGACCAACGCCTCCTTCCAGGCCCACGTCACCGCGCTGCGGGTCAGCGCCGGTGAGGAAGCCGCCCGCAACTGGGTGAAGGGCCTCAAGGCCAACGAGGTGCAGATCCACCGCAACAACGGCGCGATCCTCGAGGCCGTGAACGCCGGCACCGCCGGACTCGGCCTGATCAACCACTACTACTGGGCCCGGTCGGAGACCGACCCGACGACGCTGCGCGCGCAGCTCAAGTTCGGCGACCCGGGTTCGGTCAGCGCCCTGGTCAACGTGACGGGCGCGGGCATCCTCACCGGGGCGGCGCAGTCGCCGGAGGCCGCGGAGTTCGTGAAGTTCCTGGTGTCGCCGCAGGCACAGACGTACTTCGCGGCGGAGACGGCCGAGTACCCGCTGGTCGCGGGTACCGGGGCGCCGAAGGCCGTGCCGCCGCTGGAGCGCCTCGGCGGCCCGGACATCGACCTCGCGACGCTGTCGTCGGTGCAGGAGACGGTCGCCATGCTCACCCAGGAAGGCCTGGTCTGAGCATCCGGTCTCGCTCGCGGTCCGGCACTCCCGGGCCGCTGCTCGCGGCGGGCGCGGCGGTTGCCGCGCTCGCCGCTCTCCCGTTGGTCTACCTCGTCGTGCGGGCGGGCCAGGCCGGCGGCGACCGCGTCGTCGACGTCCTGACCCGGGCGCGGACGTGGGAGCTCGCCGCCAACACGGTGCTGCTGGTCGTGGTGGTGTGCCTGGGCTGCCTGGTGCTGGGCGTCGCCACCGCGGTCGCGGCGACCCGGGTGCGGCTGCCCGCGCCCCGGGCGTGGTGGGTGCTGGCGTCGCTGCCGCTGGCGATGCCGTCGTACATCACGGCGTTCGCGTGGCTGGCCGCGTGGCCGGGAATCAACGGGTTCTGGCCGCTGGTCGGCGTGATGGTCCTGGCCTGCACCCCGTACGTGACGATCCCGGTGCTGGCGGCGCTGCGGCTCGCCGACGCCGGTCCCGAGGACGTCGCGCGCACGCTGGGCCGCGGCCCGGTCGCCGCGTTCACGACGGTCACGTTGCCGCAGGTCCTGCCGGCGGCGCTGGCGGGGTCGCTGCTCGTCGCGCTCTACACGCTGTCCGACTTCGGCGCGCCCGCGCTGTTGCGCTTCCCCGCCTTCACCTGGGCGATCCACTCGTCCTACACCGGTTCCCTGGATCGTGTGACCGCCGCCGTCCTCGCCCTGCTGCTGACGGTCCTGGCGCTCGCGCTGGTGCTGGCCGAACGTCGGGTCCGGCGGCGCACCTCCGCAGGGCGCGCGGTCGTCGCCACCCGGCGCTCCGTCCCCGTCACGCTCCGTCCCTGGGCGACAGCGCTGGTGGCGACGGGCCTCGCGGCCGTCGCCGCGCTGTCGTTGCTGCTCCCGCTGGGCGTGCTGGCGGGTCGCATCGTGCGCGCCGGCACCACCCCGGACTGGGCCGACCTGGCCCGCAGCACCGTCACCACCCTCGCGCTCGGCGCCGCCGCGGCCGCCCTCGTCGTCGTGCTCGCCGTGCCGGTCGGGGTGCTCGCCGCCCGGTACCGCGGACGGGCGGTCGGCGTCGTCGAGTCGGCGGCCTACCTCGGGCACGGGCTGCCCGGGATCGTCGTCGGGTTGTCGCTGGTCTTCCTGTCGCTCGGGCTGGTGCCCGGGCTCTACCAGAGCGCGCCCGTGCTGGTGTTCGCGTACGCGGTCCTGTTCCTGCCCAAGGCGATCGGCGCGACCCGGGCCGCGGTGGAGCGTGTCCCGACGTCGGTCGAGGAGGTCTCCCGCACCCTCGGCCGCTCCGCGCTCGGCACCTGGTTCGCGGTGACGGGCCGCCAGGCCTGGCCGGGCATCGCCGCGGGCGGGCTGCTCGTGGCGGTCACGACGATGAAGGAGCTCCCGGCCACCCTCATGTTGCGCCCCATCGGAATCGACACCCTGGCGACGGACCTGTGGCAGCACACGTCGCTGGGCACCTACGGCGCCGCGGCCCCCGCGGCCCTGCTGCTCGTCCTCGCCGCGAGCGTCCCCGCGTGGTTCCTGTCCGAGCGGGGTCGCCGGTGACCGCCGCGCTGCAGGTGCGCGGGCTCTCCGCCGGCTACCGCACTCCGGTCCTGCACGAGGTCGACCTCGACGTCCGCGGCGGCGAGTTAGTCAGCGTGCTCGGGGTGAGCGGCAGCGGGAAGACGACGTTGCTGCGCGCCGTCGCCGGGCTGCACCCCGCCACGGCCGGCAGCGTCGCGCTGCGCGGACGCGACGTCACCCGGGTCGCGCCGCAGCACCGCGGCATCGGGCTCGTCCCGCAGGAGGGGGCGCTCTTCGGGCACCTCACGGTGGCGCGCAACGTCGGGTACGGGCTGCACCGGTCCGAACGGCCTCGCCGTGTCGCCGACCTCCTGGCGCGTCTGGGTCTGGACGGGCTCGCCGACCGGATGCCCCACGAGCTCTCCGGCGGGCAACGCCAACGCGTCGCCCTGGCCCGGGCGCTCGCCCCCGAGCCCGCCGTCGTCCTGCTCGACGAGCCTTTCGCCAACCTCGACGCCGGGCTGCGCGCCACCGTCCGCGCCGACGTCGTCGCCACCCTGCGCACGGCCGGGACCGCCGCGGTCCTCATCACCCACGACCAGGACGAAGCGCTGTCGGTGTCCGACCGCGTCGCCGTCCTGCACGAGGGCCGGATCGTCCAGGACGACGCCCCCGGTCGCCTCTACGCCGCCCCGGTGACGGAGTGGCTCGCGCGGTTCGTCGGCGACGCGACCCTGCTCCCGGGGGAGAGCGACGGAACGCTCGCGTCCACACCGTTGGGCAAGGTCCGTCACGGGACCGGGCTGACGGGCGCCGTCACCGCGGTGGTGCGTCCCGAGCAGGTCGCGCTGGGGGAGGGCGGGGTGTCCGCGCAGGTCACGGGGGTCGAGTTCCACGGCCACACCCGGATCGTGCGGCTCCTGCTGCCCGACGGCAGCGCGGCGACGGCCCGCGTCCCGGCGTCCGATCCGTCGCCGCGGCCCGGCGATCCGACGACGGCGGCGGTCACCGGCACCGTCCACGTCCTGCCCACCGAACCCTGTGAGTGGCGATAGTCGCTATAGCGACTATCGCCACTCACGAGGTCCGTTGGGCGGGCACACACCCCGGGTCGTCGCCGGTCACGGATAGGGTCGGGCCATGAGTGAGTCCGGCGGGTCGCCGCCACCTCGGGTGCTGCTGGTCTGGGACGCGCCGAACATGGACATGAGCCTCGGCTCGCTGCTCGGTGCGCGTCCGACCTCCACCTTCCGGCCTCGGTTCGACGCGGTCGGCCGCTGGCTGCTCGACCTCGCGGGCCCGGAGGCGACCGCCGAGGCCACCGTCTTCACCAACGTCGTCCCGGGCAGCACAGAGGTCGTGCGGCCGTGGGTCGAGGCGCTGCGCAACGTCGGTTTCGCCGTCTTCGCCAAACCGAAGACCAGCGAGGACTCCGATGTCGACGAGGACATGCTGCGCCACATCGCTTTGCGCGCCGACGAGGGCGTGCTGCAGCACGTCGTCGTCGCGTCGGGCGACGGCCGCGCGTTCCGCGAGCCGCTCGAGGAGCTCGTCGCCAAAGGTGCCGGCGTCACCGTCATCGGCTTCCGCGAGTACGCGACGTTCGCGCTGCAGTCCGAGGTCATCGAGTTCGTCGACCTCGAGGACATCGACGGCGTGTTCCGCGAGCCGTTGCCGCGCATGACCCTCGACACGCTGCCCGACGGCGGCGCCTGGCTGCCCCCGTTCCGGTCGCTGCGGTCGCTGCTCGATCCGCGACGGTGACCGTCCGCTTCACGGCGCCGGTCGCGCTGACCTGCGACGCGGAGTGCTCGGTGGTGCGCGACGCCGTCGTCGACGTCTCCGACGACGGGCGCCTCGCCTGGGTGGGTCCGCGGGCGCAGGCCCCGCCGTCCGACGCACCGGTACGGGCACTGCCCGGGCTGCTGCTGCCGGGGCTCGTCAACACCCACTGCCACACCCCGATGACGGTGCTGCGCGGCATGGGTGGCGACCTGCCGTTGATGGAGTGGCTCGTCGGCGTCATGTGGCCGGCGGAGGCGTTGCTCGACGGTGACGACGTCCGCGCCGGGATGGTCGCGGGCGGGATCGAGCTGCTGCGCACCGGCTGCACCACCAGCACGGAGATGTACTTCTTCACCGACGCCGTCGTCGACGCGGTGCTGGCGGTCGGGGCGCGGGCCGTCGTGACCCCGGGGATCATCGCCGCGCCGGGCTGGGACCGGCTCGGCACGTGGGAGCAGATGCGCGACGAGGTGTCGGCGCGGATCGACGCCCACGGCCTGCGGTCGGGTCCGGCCGAGCGGATCGAGCTCGGCTACGGCCCGCACGCCGCGTACACGCTGCCCGCCGCCGCGTTGTCCTCGATCGCCGAGCACGCGGCGCACCGGGATGCGCTCGTGCACATCCATGTCGCCGAGTCGGCGCAGGAGGACGCGCACGTCCGTGAGGAGTTCGGGTCGGTGCCGGCGCTGCTGGAGTCGTCGGGGCTGCTCGCGGGCCGGTTGCTCGCCGCGCACTCCGTCCAGCTCTCCGACGACGACGTCGCCCTGCTCGGCCGCCGCGGCGCCGGTGTCGCGCACTGCCCGGGGTCCAACGGCAAGCTCGCGGCGGGGATCGCGCGGGTCCCGGCGTTGCGGGCGGCCGGTGCGCGGGTGGGCCTGGGTACCGACGGCCCCGCGTCCGGCGACGATCTCGACCTCTGGCACCAGGCGCGGCTCGCGGGGCTGCTGGCCCGGCTCGGTACGGGCGACGCGGCGGCGCTGACGGCCGCCGACCTGCTGCTGCTGGCGACGCGCGACGGTGCGGCCGCCCTGGGACGCACGGACATCGGGAGGTTGGCGACCGGCGCGTGGGCCGATCTCGTGCACGTCGACCTGCAGGACCCGGCGTTCGTCGATCCCGACGACGACGCGCAGCTGCTGTCCAACCTGGTGTGGGCCGGGGGCGCCCGCGCGGTGCGTGACGTGTGGGTGGCGGGCGAGCAGGTCCTCGACGCCGGGGAGCCGACACGGGTGGACGCCGCCTCGGCACTGGCGGACGCGCGAGCGGTGGCCCGGCGGCTGCTCGCCAGGGTCTGACCGCCACGGCGTCGCAGGACGCCGCGAAGGCCGGGGCCGTGTCGACCGGGTCTCCCCTCCGGTCGGCACGGGCGCCCGGCCCGCGTCGTGCAGGCGACCCGCTCCCCAGCAGATCACCGTCCCCTCCGGTGGCAGATCGGCCCTACCCGATCAGCCGTCCCGGAGGGGCACATTCACCAGCCCATTGCCACACCCGCGCGCATGGCCGCCTCGTAGCGGCTGTGGCGGCCGCCGTCCTGGCGGCGACGCTCGGCGCGCCGCTCGCTGAGCTCGTCGGGCAGCGAGTGGGAGCTGTGCCGGCCCGAACGGGGCACGGACGGGGCGCTCGCCGTGTAGGCCTGCGCCGGGATGGGCGCGGTCAGCGGGTCACGACGGAACTCGCTCAGCGGGTCGGCCTCGCGGGTGCGGCGGCTGCGGCGGGCCCGGCGCTCGGCGGCGGGTTCCTGCTGCCGGCTGCGCCAGCCGCCCGCGGTGAGCGAGTGGAAGATCGGCGTCTCCGCCGCGATCTCGGTCCGGCTGGCATGACGTCCCGGGAACGGACCGCTGTCGTCCACCCCGAGCATCACCCGGCGCCGTGCGACGACCGCCCCGACGCCTCTCACCTGATCCGTCACGCCCACCTCCGATGTCCACTTCCCCTGCGATGTGCACCACATGGCTCGTCCGTCCGACCAGACGCGGCGGGTGGGGCCGTTCGGCGCACTCTGCCACCCACAACGGGGACACACGCCCGTGGAAACGGGCGCGGAGCCGCCGTTACAGGCTTTCGGGCCGATTTCGCTCGTTAGAGTGGCGCAGCCACGATGATCACACCCTGTCGAGTAACCCAGTGCTGCCGAGGGCGATCAGTTCGGCACCGCACGTCAGTCGTCAGATCCGCGAACACTGTTCGCGAGACGCGTCGACGCCGCCTGCATCGATCACCGAGGGGTGCTGCGTCGACACGCGCAGCCCGCGTGCCGAGCCCCTGGACAGAACCCGGACCAGCGGAGGAACCCGGCGGCGCGGGCCGGCCCGCCCCGTTCGACACCGGCCGCCGGCAGACAGGAACTGTGCACGTCAGGCCCGGGATCGCGCCGGTTCTCAGTCCTGCACCCCGGCGTGTCGCGGCTCCACTCCCACCGCCAGGGGGCCTACGGTTCGCGATGCGGGAGCGCCTCCGCTGCCCCGTTCCTGGAATGTCTGGTTTCACTGATAGTTACCAGTGAGGCCACCAATGGACCATCGCCATCTCGAACAGACGTCAACTACACGGGTGTAATTCGGCTCTGGGTCCCCGACCGGTGGACATCGCTGCTCCGGTGCGGCGACCGGGAGTCCCGACCGGCGCAGCGTCGCGGGCGATGCCGTACCCGGTTCCCGCGACCGGCCCTCTCGTCCCGCACGCGCCCGCGCGAACACCCGCGACGGCGTCCCGGAACTCTCGACCCGTCACCACGCGCGGCCCGGCGATACGGTCGCGCCATGAGTGACGACGAGGCGCGGACCGGACCCGACGGTCTCGCGAACCCGCAGCCGGACACCGGCGGGCGGGACACCGGTGACGGCTCCCCGGACGACGCCGCCGCGGCCGACGGCGAGCCGACCGGAACACCGCCCGGGACACCGCCCGTCGACACCGAACGCGCCCGGCCGGAGGCCGCAGCGCCGGCCCCGAACCGCGCGACCGGCCCGCGAGGCACCGACCTCGTCCCCACGCCCCTGCGCGTGACCTCCGAGGTGTGCGCCCGCGTACTCGTCATCGCCGCGGCGTTCGGCCTGCTCGTCTTCCTGATCATCGAGCTGCGGATCGTCGTCGTCCCCGTGGCCATCGCGATCCTGCTCGCGGCCCTGCTCTCCCCGGTCGTGCACTGGCTCGTCGCCCGCAAGGTCCCACGCGGCCCCGCGACCTTCCTCGTCCTCATCGGCGGCGTCGCGCTGCTCGGCGGGCTGCTGTCGTTCGTCATCAACACGTTCATCGCGGGCTTCGCCGACCTGCAGAAACAGCTGAGCGCGAGCTTCCAGTCCATCCAGCAGCTCCTCGCCGGCCCGCCGCTGCGCATCCCGACCTCGCAGTTCGACAACCTGCCCGGACAGATCGAGCAGGCCATCCGCAACAACGTCGACACCCTGACGTCCGGGGCCCTGACCACCGCGCTGACCGTCACCGAGATCGCCGCGGGCCTCGCCCTCGCACTGTTCTCGCTGATCTTCTTCCTCTACGACGGTCCCCGGATCTGGCGTTTCCTGCTCAAGTCCACGCCGCGGGCCCGTCGCGAGCGGGTCGACGTCGCCGGCCGTCGGGCGTTCGCGTCGCTCGTCGGATACACCCGCGCCACGGTGCTGGTCGCGGTCGTCGACGCCGTCGGCATCGGCATCGGCCTGTGGGCCGTGGGGGTCCCGCTGGTCATCCCCCTGGCGGCGCTGGTGTTCCTGGGCGCCTTCATCCCGACGGTCGGTGCGGTCGTCACCGGCGTGATCGCGGTGCTGATCGCGCTGGTGGCCAACGGGATCATCCCGGCGCTGATCGTGCTGGGAGTCGTCATCGCGGTGCAGCAGCTGGAGGGGCACGTGCTGCAGCCGCTGCTGCTCGGCCGGGCGGTGTCGCTGCACCCGCTCGCGGTGGTCCTCGCGGTGGCGGCGGGTGTCGTCATCTCGGGGATCGCGGGTGCGCTCCTGGCGGTCCCGCTGCTGGCGGTGATCACGGCGGCCGTGCGGTCGCTGCGGGCACCTGTGGAGCCGTCTCCGCTGCTGGTCAACGCGGTGAACCCGCGGCACGGCCATCCGGTCGCCTCGGCGGGCGACACGTCGGACCGCCCGTCCGTCGCGTCCCGGCTCCTGGCGAAGTTCAAGCCCTCGTCCTGACTCATACGTTCGTCTAAGACGAACGTATAGGACGGACGTCAGTGCGGGGGCACCCGGCGATCTCGCTCGATTGCCGGGTGCCCTGCACCCCATTAGCGTTCGGGCCGTGCCGAAGATCGTGGATCTGACGACGGCCGTGGGCGATCTCGTCCACGACGGCGCCACCGTCGCACTCGAAGGCGTCGACCACCTCGTCCCCTACGCCGCCGCGCACGAACTCGTCCGGCTTCGCCGCAGACGGCTGACGCTCGTCCGGGCCTCCTCCGACCAGCTCACCGACCAGCTCGTCGGCGCAGGGTGCGTCGACACCCTCGTCTTCTCCCACGCCGCCGGACCCGACGGCCGTCCACCCGCACGTCTGCTCGACGCCCTCGGCCACGACTGGCCCGCGCCCTTGCGCATCGAGGAGCACACCCACCCGGTCATGGCCGCCCGCTACGCCGCCGGCGCCGCCCGCGTCCCCTTCGGCGTCGTCCGCGACACCGGCACCGACCTGCCGCATCACACCCCGACCATCACGTCGATCCGCTGCCCCTTCACCGGCTCGGCCGTCACCGCCGTCGCCGCCCTCGTCCCCGACGTCACCGTCGTCCACGCCCAACGCGCCGACCGCGACGGCAACGTCGAGATCCGCGGGCCCGTCGGCCTGCAACGCGACGCCGTCCACGCCGCCCGGGCCGCCCTCGTGACCGTCGAGGAGATCGTCGACGCCCTCGATCCCGCGCCCGGCGCCGTCGTCCTCCCGAAAGCCGTGGTCACCGCCGTCGTCGCCGCGCCCGGCGGGGCCGCGCCCTCCCGTGTGCACGGCTTCTACGAACCCGACGACGCCGCGCTGCGCGACTGGGCCGACATCAGCGCCGACCGCCGCCGGTTCGGCGCATGGCTCGACGCCATGGCGGGCACGTCGTGAGCGTGCCGACCGCCGAGGAGATCATGACGTTCGTCGCCGCCCGCGCGGTGCGCGACGGGCAGGTCTGCCTGGTCGGACACGGCATCCCCGCCGCCGCGGCCCACCTCGCACGCCGGCTGCACGCACCGGCCGCCGTCGTCGTCCACGAGTCCGGTGCCGTCGACGTCCGCCTCCGCGACGACGACCCGCTCACCGACGCCACCGTCGCCGACCGGGCACTCACCCACGTCACGCTGGGTTCGCTGTACGGGGAGTGGCTGCAGGCGGGCCGCGTCGACCTCGGTTTCGTCGGCCACGTCCCCGGCGCCCAGCTCGACCGCTACGCCAACATCGGCTCCAGCGTCGTCGGCGAGTACGACGAACCCACCGAGCGGCTGCCCGGCCCCGGCGCCGCCGCCGAGATCGCCGCCTGGGCCGGCGAGACCGTGATCGTCGTGCGACACCGGCTGCAGGCCTTCGTCGAACAGGTCGACTTCGTGACCGCCGTCGGCCACGGCACCGGCCCGCTCGACCGCGCGCTGCTCGGGCTGCGCGGACGCGGGCCCGTCCGCGTCGTCACCGACCTCGGCGTCCTCGAACCCGACCCGCAGACCGCCGAGCTCGTGCTCACCGCCGTGCACCCGGGCATCGACGTCGAACAGGTCCGCGCCGAGACCGGCTGGGACCTACAGGTGGCACCCGACGTCCGCACCACGCCCGAACCCACCGGCACCGAGCTCGCGGCGCTGCGCACACTGCGCCCCGCGAGCACCGAGGAGTCACCATGAGCGTCCAACTGCACCACGTCGTCGACGGGCCGACCGAGGTCGACGAGGCCGACGCCGCCGTCCTCGTCCTGGTCGGCTCGCTCGGCAGCACGCTGGAGATGTGGCGGCCCAACGTCGAGACGCTGGCTCGTCGGCACCGGGTGGTCCGGCTCGACCACCGCGGCCACGGCGGGTCCCCGGTACCCGACGGCGACTACACGGTGGCCGACCTCGCCGGCGACGTCCTCGCCACCCTCGACACGCTCGGGATCGACCGTTTCCACCTGTGCGGCCTGTCGCTCGGCGGGATGGTCGCGCAGTACCTCGGCTCCGAGCACCCGGACCGGGTCCGGACGCTGACACTGTGCTGCACGTCGTCCCACTTCCCCGACAGCACGCCGTGGGCGGAGCGGCGCGCGACCGTCACCACCTCCGGGACGGGGTCGATCGCCGAGACGATCGCGTCCCGCTGGTTCACGCCCGAGTGGGGCGCCGCGCACCCCGACGCCGTCGCCGAGGCCGCCGCGATGATCACCGCGACGTCCGACGTCGGGTACGCCGGCTGTTGCGCGGCGCTCGCGGGCTGGGACCACCGCGACCGGCTGGGCTCGGTCACGGCGCCGACGCTCGTCATCGGCGCCGAGCACGACCTGTCGACGCCGATCGAGCCGCACACGCTCACCCTCGTCGGCGCCATCCCCGGTGCCCGGCTCGAGGTGCTGCCCGCCGCGCACCTCGCGACGATCGAGCGCGCCGACGACGCCACCCGGCTGATCCTGGAGCACATCGGCGCCTGATGCGGCCGAACGGACGTGTCCGGAGGCTGCGGCGGGCGCATCGGGGCGGCCTGCGAGCGACGTAGGACACGGTCGGGTCGTAGATAACGGTTCGATCACATACCCTGGTGGGACTGGTGATTCCGGGATCAGCGCCGAGCCGGGATCGACAACGCCCGTCATCCCCCGGAGTCCGCCCATGCTCAACGAACGCGAACGCGGTGTCCTCGCCGACATCGAGAACAACCTGGTCGGCAGCGACCCCCAGCTCGCACGCCTGTTCCAGAAACTCGCCTACGTCCGCCCCCGTAGCCGCTCCGCCGTCGCGATCAACCCGCGGCACCGGCGCAGCATGCGCGACGCGGGTGTCGCCCCGTGCCTGTTGCTCGTCGGCGGCCTGCTGCTGATCGTCCTCGGCGGCGTCAGCGCAGCGGTTCCCGTCGTCGGCACCGGCATCGTGACGGCGCTGCTCGCCTTCGTCCTCGCCGCCGTCGGCACCCAGAGCGGGCGGCGCGCGGGACCCGCGACGACCTGACCCGCGCGGTCTCGCGCACGGCTTTCGGGGGGCCGTGCGCGCGACCGCCGGTACTCGGCTGCCCTCGGCCGACAGAACGTGGCGCGTCAGCCGTGGGCGAGATCGGCGAACCGGCTGTAGTGCAACTGGTGCGCGACCGTGATGGTGCCCTGCGGCCCGTTACGGTGCTTGGCCAGGATCAGGTCGGCCTCGCCCGCGCGCGGATCGTCGCGCTCGAACGCGTCGGGGCGGTGCAGCAGGATCACCATGTCGGCGTCCTGCTCGATACTTCCCGACTCGCGCAGATCCGACAGCATCGGGCGCTTGTCGTTGCGCTGCTCGGGGCCACGGTTGAGCTGGCTCATCGCCACCACCGGGACCTCGAGCTCCTTGGCCAGCAGCTTGATCTGTCGGGAGAACTCCGAGACCTCCTGCTGCCGCGACTCGACCTTGCGGCCCGACGTCATCAGCTGCAGGTAGTCGAGGATGATCAGCTTCAGGTCGTTGCGCTGCTTGAGCCGCCGCGCCTTCGCCCGGATCTCCATCAGCGTCAGGTTCGGCGAGTCGTCGACGAACAGCGGCGCCTCGCTGATCTCGCTCATCCGCCGCGCCATGCGCGTCCAGTCCTCGTCGCTCATCCGGCCGGCGCGCATGTCGGCCAGCCGGATCTGCGCCTCCGCCGACAACAGCCGCATGACGATCTCGGACTTGCTCATCTCCAGCGAGAACACCGCGCTGGTCATCCCGTGGCGCACCGAGCACGACCGCGCGAAGTCCAGACCCAGCGTCGAGTTGTGCGTCGGCACCATCGACCGGCCCGCCAGGTACAGGTGCGCAGCGTTGTCGACCTCCACGCAGCGGACCGGCACGGACTCGACGGGGCGGACGTCGACGATGTAGCGCCGACCGCCCTGCTGCTCGTGCCCTGCCGAGCGCTCCTTGTGCTCCACGCGCTTGCGGTCCACCCGGAAGACCTCGTCGGCGGTCTCGACGTCGATGACGAAGCTCGTCGAGTCGTCTATCAACCGGCCGCGCGCGGGTCTCGTCGTCATCGTGCAGCGGTAGCCGAGGCCGTGCGCGAGTTCGCGCACACCGTCGGCCAGCCGCCGGCTGGTGACCGTCAACCGGAGTCCACCGCCACCGGTCACCGCGCCCGCGGTGTCCATGAGCCCCGCCAGCAGCGCCCGGCGCTGCTGTTCCGACGCCCGCAGGTACGCGGCCGGGACGTGCCGGGTGCCGAGGTCGACGGCGATGTCGGGCAGCTGCAGGCCGAAGCGCCCCTTCGGCATCCGGGCGACGACGTAGCCGTCGGCCTCGACGTGCCCGACGAGCTCCGGATCGTCGACGATGAAGCCCGAGCCGGCGCTCGTGGCCGCCGCGAGCCACACCCCGAGCGTGTAGGGGCCCACCGGCAACGCGCTCTCCGGCAGCTGCAACGGGGCGCAGTTGTCGACCGAGTGCTCGGCCCGCTCGTCGGAGCGCAGCGTCGCCGCGATCTGCTCGGTGGTGACCACCGACCGCACATCGGCACCCGCGCCGTCGCCGGTGACCCGGCGTTCCCGCCGGGCCGCCCTCGTCCCGGTGAGCCACTGGTGCTGCGCGTCGGCGACGATCACGGTGCCGTCGGAGAACTCGACCTCGAAGCACGGCCGCCCGGCCATCACCTCGGTCGCCGCGACCACCCGCGTGGGCAGACCGTCGGCGTCGATCAGCAGGTCCCCGACCGCGACCTCACCCATCGTCGTCCAGCCCGACGGCGTGGGCAGCGGCGTGTCCAGCGCGAGCGCCTTACCCAGGCCGGGCCGGGCCGCCACCACGACCATCTGGCCGGGGTGCAGGCCGTTGGTCAGCGCGTCGAGATCGGCGAAACCCGTGGGCACCCCGAGGGCCACGCCGCCGCGGGAGGCGATGGCGTCGATCTCGTCCATCGTCGGCTGCAGCAGCTCCTCGAGCGGGGTGTAGTCCTCGCTCGTGGTGCGCTCGGTGACCTCGTAGATGGCGGCCTGGGCCCGGTCGACCACCTCGTCGACGTCGCTGCCGTCGGCACCGTGGTAGCCCAGCTGCACGATCCGGGTGCCGGCCTCGACGAGGCGGCGCAGGATGGCCTTCTCGGAGACGATCTCGGCGTAGTAGGCGGCGTTGGCCGCGGTGGGCACCGTCGCGATCAGGGTGTGCAGGTAGGGGGCGCCCCCGAGGCGGATGAGCTCACCGCGGCGCTGCAGCTCGGCCGAGACGGTGACCGCGTCGGCCGGTTCGCCGCGGCCGTAGAGGTCGAGGATGCAGTCGTAGACGGTCTGGTGCGCAGGCCGGTAGAAGTCGTCCGGGCGGAGCACCTCGACGACGTCGGCGATCGCGTCCTTGCTCAGCAGCATGCCGCCGAGGACGGACTGCTCGGCCGTGAGGTCCTGCGGCGGCTGGCGGTCGAACGGGGACGGTGACTCCGGTCCCGCGGTCCCGTCGTCGGGCCGCACGGCCCGCGGCCGGCCCATGGGCCGATCGTCCGACAGCGCCATACGCAGCGTCACCCCCGACTCGACACACTATCGAACACCAGTTCGATTCACAGCATTCCGACCCTCACCCCCGAGCGACGGATCGGTGAACGGTCGTCGTCGTGCCGACGACATCCGCCACCTCGGTACGGGAGCGTACGGACGCCCGGGTGGAGCCACAACGCAGTGATCGACATCCCTGGGGACGACCTGGGGACGGATCCGCTCCACCCCAGGAGCGCTTTGGGACCACGGTGTGGACAGACTGTGCACAGAACCCGGATTTCCACCGAAAGCCCAGGTCAGCTCTGTGGATAGAGCTGTGGACAAAACCGCTGGCGTGTCGCGATCCGACGGCGTGTCGGCCCGCTGCGATGGGGACGCGGATCTGTCACCCGGCGCGTTCGGACGGTCGCTCGGCGACGACATGACCGATACACCGCAACCTCACCCGGGTCCGCTCGTCGACGACGAACGGCTCTGCCCGACACCCCGACACGCGACAGGGGCGGGATCCCGATCCGAGTGGATCAGGATCCCGCCCCTGTCACAATGCGTCACCAATACGGCCGTGACGGCCGCCGAGGGTGATCAGTTCGCGACGACCTCGATATCGAGGTTCGACGTGACGTCCGGGTGCAGCCGGACCGCGACCGAGTGCGTGCCCACGGTCTTGATCTGGCCGGCCTCGACGACGCGGCGGTCGAGCGCCGGGCCACCCGCGGTGCGGATGGCGGCGACCACGTCGGCCGCCGTGACCGAACCGAACAGCCGGCCCGAGTCGCCCGCGGACTTCGCCTTGACGGTGACCGCGAGGCCCTCGAGCTGGCCCGCGACCTCCTTGGCGTGGCCGAGGTCGCGGATCTCGCGGGCCTTCTGGGCGCGGCGGATCGACTCGACCTGCTTCTCGGCGCCACGGGTGGCGACGATCGCGAGCTTGCGCGGCAGCAGGAGGTTGCGGCCGTAGCCGTCCTTGACCTCCACGATGTCGCCCGGGCCGCCCAGGTTCGGGACGTCGGCGGTGAGGATGAGCTTCACGGTGACGTCCTTCCTCAGCGCGCCGTCGAGGTGTACGGCAGGAGCGCCACCTCGCGGGAGTTCTTGACGGCCACGGCCACGTCGCGCTGGTGCTGACGGCAGTTGCCCGTCACACGGCGCGCGCGGATCTTGCCGCGGTCGGAGATGAACTTGCGCAGCAGACCGGTGTCCTTGTAGTCGATCTCCTGCGCCTTGTCCTTGCAGAACGCGCAGACCTTCTTCTTCGGCTTGCGCAGAACGGGCTTCGCCATTCCTGTGCTCCTGGATGTACTGGTGTCCCCTCGCGCCTACCGGGCGCGCCGGGGAGTGGTCTCGATCAGAACGGGGGTTCGTCGTCCATGGCCGGGCCGCTGCCCGCGGGCGGGGCCGAACCCCAGGGGTCGTCGGCGTAACCGCCGCCGCCACCACCGCCGCCACCGCCCGAAGGACGGTTGCCGCCGCCACCGCCACCGCCGCCGAAGCCGCCGCCACCACCGAAGCCGCCGCCGCCGTCGCCGCGACTGACCTTGTTGACCTTGGCGGTCGCGTACTTGAGCGACGGGCCGACCTCGTCGACCTCGAGCTCGACGACGGTGCGCTTCTCACCCTCGCGGGTCTCGAAGGACCGCTGCTTGAGCCGGCCCTGCACCATGACGCGCATGCCGCGGGTGAGCGTCTCGGCGACGTTCTCCGCCGCCTGCCGCCACACGTTGCAGCGCAGGAACAGCGCCTCGCCGTCCTTCCACTCGCCGGACTGGCGGTCGAAGGTGCGCGGCGTCGAGGCCACCGTGAAGTTGGCGACCGCGGCACCCGAGGGGGTGAACCGCAGCTCGGGATCGGCGGTCAGGTTGCCGACCACGGTGATGACGGTCTCGCCGGCCATGACGGCCTCCTCAGCTCGCGGCTGCCGGGGCGGGGGTGCGCTGCTTCTTGGGCTCGCGGCGCAGGACCTTGGTACGCAGCACGGACTCGTTCAGGCCCAGCTGGCGGTCGAGCTCGGCGACGGTGGCCGGCTCGGCGGTGACCTCGAGGATCGCGTAGATCGCCTCGGGGTTCTTGTTGATCTCGTAGGCCAGCCGGCGCTTGCCCCAGACCTCGACCTTCTCCACCGAACCGCCATCGGTACGGATGACGTTGAGGAAGGTCTCCAGGGACGGCTGCACGGTGCGCTCGTCGAGACTCGGGTCGAGAATGACCATGACCTCGTAATGACGCATGAGAACCACTCACCTCCTATGGACTCGTGACGGCCGCGGTGCATCCGCGGCAGGAGGTTCTCACCACCCCCCGACAGAAATCGGGTCCCGCCTCGGCGGGACCGTCGTTGCGGCGTCCCTGTGGACACCGGTCGGGGTGATCCGTCGAGGCTACCAGCGCGGATCTGCCCGGCTCCGGCCGCCCCGCACGGTGCGGGAGCGGTGTCGGGGGGCGTCCCCTTAGGCTGACGCCATGCTCATCGGGGCCCACGTCCGTGACGACGATCCCGTCGGCGCCGCGGCCGAGCGCGGGGCCGACGTCGTCCAGATCTTCCTCGCCGATCCGCAGGGGTGGAAGAAGCCGCCCGCGCACCCCCAGGCCGAGCAGTTGCGGTCGGGGGAGCTGACGGTCGTCGTCCACTCGCCGTACGTCGTGAACGTCGCATCGCCGAACAACCGCATCCGCATCCCGTCGCGCAAGCTCGTCGTGCAGCACGCCCAGGAGGCCGCGAACGTCGGTGCGATCGGGCTGGTCGTGCACGGCGGCCACGTCACGCAGTCCGACGACCCGGGGGTCGGGTTCGACAACTGGCGCAAGTTCGTCGAGCGCCAGCAGGACGAGGGCGGCTTCGCCGTTCCCGTGTTCATCGAGAACACCGCGGGCGGCGACAACGCGATGGCCCGCAGCTTCGACGCGCTGTCGCGGCTGTGGGACGCGGTCGGCGAGTTCGGCGTCGGTTTCTGCCTCGACACGTGCCACGCGTTCGCCGCGGGGGAGGACCTGGTCGACGTCGTCGACCGCGCCAAGGCCATCACCGGCCGGATCGACCTGGTGCACCTCAACAACTCGCGCGACGAGTTCGGCTCGGCGCGCGACCGGCACGCCAACATCGACTCCGGCACGATCGACGCCGAGCAGCTCGCGGCGGTCGCCCAGGCCGCGGGGGCGCCGGTCGTCGTCGAGACCCCGGCCGAGGGCCAGGCCGCCGACATCGCGTTCCTCCGCGAGCGGCTGGGGCGGTGATCCGGACGGCCGTCGGCACCGCCCCGGTCCCCGGGTCCGAGGCCGTCGCGCCGTCCCGGCGCGGAACGGCGCTGCTGCTGGCGGTCGTCGTCGCGCTCACGGGTCTCACGCTCGTGCTCGGCTACGTCAACAAGGCCCGGTGCACGGGCCCGGAGTTCGACGCGCAGGGTCGCAGCGCGCCCGACTACGAGAACCGCAAGGATCTCGACGTCTGCTACTCCGACATCCAGCACCTCTGGATCGGCCGCGACATCGACAAGCACGTCTTCCCCTACGTCGACGGCGGGATCGACGCCGACGGCACGCTCACCGGCGGGACCGTGGAGTACCCGGTGCTCACCGGGCTGATCATGTGGCTGGCCGCGCTCGGCGCCCACACCGACGCCGGGTTCCTGCTCGCGTCGGCCCTGATCATGGCCCCGTTCGGCCTGGCCACGGGCTGGCTGCTGGGCCGGTTGTCGCGGTGGCGGGCGTTGCTCTGGGCGCTCGGCCCGCCGCTCGTGCTGTACGCGTTCCACAACTGGGATCTGCCCGTCGTCGCGTGCGCGGTGGGCGCCGTCTTCGTCCTGCACGGTCTGCGTTCCCGCTGGTCGTTGCACCGGCGCGGCACGGTCGCCGCCGTGCTCCTCGGGCTCGGGTTCGCGCTGAAGCTCTATCCGGGCGCGTTCGTGCTGCCGCTGGCCCTCTACGTACTCACCCGCGGTGAGGACCGCGTCCCCGGCGGACGTCTCGACTGGTGGGGCGCCGTCCGCGTCGCCGGTGCCGCCGCGCTCACCGTGGTCGTCGTCAACCTGCCGTTCGCGATCGCCGGGTTCGACGGCTGGCGGGCGTCGTTCACCTTCCAGCAGCTGCGCAAGGTCGACTTCACGACGAACTCGTTCTGGTTCTGGGGCTTCCGGCCGTACTCCGAGCCCGACGACGTCGCCTTCCAGGACCTCGTGTCGTGGCTGTCCCCGACGCTGGTCGTCGCCTCGTTCCTGCTGGCCGCCGGGATCGGGCTGTGGCGGATGCGACGCCTCGGCTCCTACCCGTGGGTCGCGGTGAGCGCCGCGATGCTGTGCGGGTTCTTGTTGCTGCACAAGGTGCACAGCCCGCAGTACACGTTGTGGCTGCTGCCGTTCTTCGTGCTGCTGCGGGTGCCGTGGGGTGTCGTGGCCGGGTACCTCGTCGCCGACGCCGTCATGGGGATCGGCATCTTCCGCTGGCTCTACGACGTCCGCGCCGGCGTGAACCTGGAGATCACCCAGGGGCTCGCGGCGCAGGCCGTCGCGGTCGGCGTCTGGGGGCGGGCCGCGCTGCTCGTCGCGCTGTTCGTGCTGTTCCTGCGCGTGCCCCCGACCTTCGCGCTCCGCCCGCCCCGGCCGGCGGACGCGCCCGAGCCCGCTGAGCCGCCGCCCGCCGACACGACGAGCCGCGACGACCCCGCCGCAGCCGCCGCCACGGACCCGGCGGACGCCGAGAAGGCAGGCGCTGAGAACGAGCGCGAACCCGTCGGCGACACACCGAGCTCGGCCACCTCGACACCCTGACCAGCCCCTGCGGCACCTTGGTGATCGCTGTTCGTGGCACATGAGCGCCATCTGCGGCGTCCATGCGCCGGAAACGGCGATCATTTCGAGCTCAGCGCCAGGCGAAGACCGGCTGCTCCAGGTGCGCCACCCGCGTCGGGCGCCCGCGCAGGACGACCTCGCGGAACTGGTGCAGCACCGCGCCGGTGGGAGCGTGCACGAAGCGGCCGAGCATCGGCACCTGGATGACCGGCGCCTCGGACTCGGGGATCGTCAGGAACCGGGGCTCGACGTCGATCTCGCGCAGCGCGACCCGGTGCACGGAGCCGACCTCGGCCGGGTTGGGGGTGAGGTCTCGAGCAGGCCCGCCCCACAGGACGACGGGTGTGATCAGGTAGCCCGAGCGTGTCGGGTAGTCGTCGAGGACGCCGAGCACGGCGTCGTCGTCGAGACGCAGGCCCAGCTCCTCGTCGAGCTCGCGGCGGGCGGCGACGATCTCGGTCTCGCCCGGGTCCAGCCGTCCGCCGGGCAGCGCCCACTGGTTGGCGTGGCGACGCAGGGTGGGGGCGCGGCGGGTGAGCAGGAGGGCGAGCCCGTCGAGGAGCGGGTCGTCCCCGGGAGCGTCGCCGGTCGGGGCCGGGTCGGGATCGGGGACGAGCGTGATGGTGACGGCGGCGCGGGCCAGGTCGGGTCGGTCGACGCGGACCGGCTCGAACGCGGCCATCCGCGCGGCGACGACTGCCCTCGGCTCCACTGCTCACCCCCACCTTGCGCCGACACTGCCTCATACGACCGCCCGGGCATACGCTGTCGCGCTGTGACCCCCGCCGCACCGGCCGGCTACTCCGGCACGCCGTTGCCCCGCAAGCTGGGGATCCGGGAGGGGACACGGACGTTGCTGGTCGGCACCCCGGCCGGGTTCGGCCTGGACGCGCCGCATCACCGGCGTGCGTCGGGTGCCGGCTACGAGGTGCAGGTGGTGTTCTGCCCGGACGTCGCGACATTGCGCAGGCGCTGGTCGCGGGCGGTGGAGCGCAGCACCGAGCGGGGCGCGGTCTGGGTGGCGTGGCCGAAGAAGGCGTCGGGGGTGGCGACGGACCTCGACGAGAACGGCGTCCGCGACCACGCGTTGCCATCGGGCTGGGTGGACGTCAAGGTGTGCGCGATCGACGCGACGTGGTCCGGCCTGAAGCTGGTGCGGCGGCTGGAGCGGTGATTCCCGACCCGCTCGGCGCGGTGCTGCCCGACCCGCTCGGCGCGGTGCTGCCCGACGCGCTCGGCGCGGGGATGACGTCGCGGACGCGCGGCCGTGCCGGGGTGGTGCCGGGCCAGTCGGGGTCGTCGGGGCCGTTGGCCCGCACGGGGTCGGCACCGGGCCGGAGCACGCTGCGTACGACGAGGACGCAGAGCAGGACGACCATGGCGTCGCGGAGCAGGACCGCGCCGAGGAACCAGTCGGGCGGGAGGCCCTTCTTCTCGGGGGTCAGGTAGTAGAACATCCGCGGCACCCAGACGGCGGCGTCGACGAACATCCAGGCCAGCAGCAGCCGCCAGCGCGGCAGGGCGAGCACCGCGAGCGGCACCAGCCACAGCGAGTACTGCGGGCTCCACACCTTGTTGACCAGCAGGAACGACGCGATCACCAGGAATGCGAGCGAGGCGAGCCGGGGTGGTCGGGGTGCCTTGAGCGCGAGGACGACGACGCCGACGCAGGCGAGCGCGAAGAGGCCGAGGGTGACGGCGTTGAGGATCGCGGGGGTCTGGCCGGAGGCGAGGTCGCCGTCGAAGCCGGCCCAGCCGGTGAAGTAGCTGAGCGCGTAGTAGAGCGAGTCGGGGTCGGCGGGGCGGGTCTGGTTGAGCCGGAAGAACTCCCACCAGCCGGGCGTCCACAGCAGCGCGACGGGCAGGTTGGTCGCCGCCCACGCGACGACGGCGCCGGCGATCGTGCGGACGGCGAGGGTGAGGCCGCCGGTGTCGCGACGTCGCCAGCCGACGAGCAGCACCGGCAGCAACAGCATGAGCGGGTAGAGCTTGGCGGCGCCACCGATGCCGATGAGCAGCCCGGCGAGCCAGGGTCTGCGCCGGGCCAGCGCGAGGAGGCCCGCGGTCGCGAAGGCGACGGCGAGCGCGTCGAAGTTGGTGAACAGGTGGACGAGCGCGAGCGGTGAGAGCGCGACCATCGCCGCGTCCCACGGGCGGGACGGCCGCAGCCGGCACACCGCCCAGGCGACGACGAGCCAGGCCAGCGCGAGCCAGCCGGCCGAGAAGTCGAAGTAGACGACGACGGGCAGCGCCACGGGCAGCGGGATGTGCGCGGCGAGGGCGAGCCAGCCGTCGGTGAGGCGGGCGTTGAACCACTGGAAGAACCCGGTGACGACGGGGTACTCCATGTAGCGCAGCTGTTCCTGCGGGGTGCCGGGCTGTTCGAGCCAGGCGTCGCGGTAGGGCAGCGCGCCCCGCTCGAGGCCTTCGAGGCCGTAGAGGGGGACGGTGTCGGAGTAGCACATGGCGACGTACTGGCGGTCGTTGCGCCAGTCGAGGGCCAGGGAGCCGTCGCCGGCCGGGTACTGCTGCAGGCAGGGCGACTTGGCGAGCCAGCTCAGCGCCATGACCGCGACCGCGAAGAGCAGCACGACGCGCAGGGGTGTCCAGAACCGGCTGCGACCGACGGTGGCGTGCCGACCCAGTGGGCCGCCGACGATCCTGCTGGCGGCGGCCGCCATCGGTTCGGTCCAGCTGGGCACGACGCGCGGCGGTGGCGCGTCGCCCGGCGTGCCGCGGACGGTTCTCGTCCGTCCGCGGTCGCCTGTCGTGCGCGTCACCCGTCGAACGGTATCCGGGCGGCGTCATTCATCGCTGCCGGCCCCGTCGCCACTGTCGCGGGCGTTCCCACCGCCGTCGTTGCCGCCGCCGTTCCCGCCGCCGTCGCCGCCGTTCCCGCCGCCGCGGTTGCCTCCGCCGCCGCCGTCGCCGTTCCCGCCGCCGTTACCGCCGCCGCGACGTCCGTTGTCACCGCCGCGGTCGTCGCCGTAGTAGTCCTCGTCGTCGTTGCCGGCGGTGGGCTGGGTGGTGGTGACCTCGGAGTAGGGCGGGGTGCCGATGGGCACGAACTTGGAGAACTGCTCGACGGGCGTGCCCTTGAGCGCGGCGTTCATGTACTGCTGCCAGATCGAGCCGGGGAGCATCCGGCCGTAGATCGGGCGGCCGGCCGAGTTCTTGATCGGCGAGTTGTCGTCGGTACCGACCCAGACCGCGGTGGAGATCGACGGCGTGTAGCCGACGGTCCAGGCGTCGTTGTTCTGCCCGGCGACGGAGCTCTGCACGGTGCCGGTCTTGGACGCGACGGGGCGGCCACCGGACAGCGCGATCCCGGACGACGACGCGACGTCGGTCATGGACTCGGTGACGTTGCGGGCGACCTGCTGGGGGAACGCGTTCTGGCCCTGGACGGCGCCGATGTCGAACAGGACGCGGCCGTCGGACGCCGTGACCTTGCTGATCAGGTACGGGTCGTGGCGGACTCCGTCGGCGGCGAAGGTGGCGAACGCGGCCGCCATGTCCATCGGGTGGACCTCCTTGTCACCCAGGGAGATGCCGCCGGTGGGGTTGGGCAGGAGGTCGGCCGGGATGCCGGCCTGATGTGCGGCGTCGGCGACCTTGGCCGGGCCCATGGCCACGGCGATCTGGTAGAAGACGGTGTTGATCGACTGCGTCATCGCCGTCTTCACGGTGCAGTTGCCGCAGCTCACGCCCTCGGAGTTGGACACCTTCGCGCCGGCGATGGTCATGGGCGAGGAGCCGTCGTAGGTCGAGCCCAGGCCGACCGGGCTGGGCAGCTGCAGCGCCGCGGCGAGTACGAACGGCTTGAACGACGACCCGGGCTGCTTGAGCACCTGCGCGTAGTCGAGCCCGACGCCGTTGTCACCGCCGTAGTAGGCGAGCACCGCCCCGGTCTTCGGGTCGACCGACACGAGCGCGGTGCGCAGGTTCGCGGGCTGGCCCTTCATGACCTTCTGCGCCGCGGCGACCGCCGCCTGTTGCTTCTCGGGGTCGATCGTCGTGGTGATGGTGAGGCCCTCGGTGTTGATCTCCGTGTCGGAGATGCCACGGGCCTCGAGCTCGGCACGGACCAGGTTGTAGATGTGGCCGCGGCTGTCCCCGGGGATGCCGCCGCCGGTGGGTGCGGGCTGCCTCCACTCGGGGAACTTCTGCGCGGCCCGGTCGGCGGGGGAGAGCCAGCCCTGGCCGACCATGCCGTCGAGGACGAAGTTCCACCGCTCGAGGGTCTTGTCGGGTGTCTTGGCCGGGTCCCAGCGCGACGGCGACTGGATCATGCCGGCGAGCATCGCGCCCTCGGACACGCTGAGGTCGGAGACGTCCTTGCCGAAGTACGCCTGGCTGGCGGCCTGGACGCCGTAGGCGCCGCGGCCCAGGTAGATGACGTTGAGGTAGTTCTCCAGGATCTGGTCCTTGGACAGCTCCTTGGAGATCTTCGCCGCGAGGACCACCTCCTTGTACTTGCGCCACAAGGAGACCTCGTCCTGCCCGGTGGTCACCTTGATGTACTGCTGGGTGATCGTCGAGCCGCCGCCGACGCCTCCGGTGACCTGGTTCCAGATCGCGCGCATGATGCCGGTGACGTCGAAGCCGAAGTTGCTGTAGAACGTCCGGTCCTCGGCGGCGAGCACGGCCTGGCGGACAGGCTCGGGCACCTTGTCGAGGGTGACGTTGGTGCGGTTGACGTTGTCGGGCCGGACGGTGGCCAGCGGCGCACCGTCGGCGTAGGTGAACGTCGCGACCTGGGTGATCTTGGCGTCGTCGGCGGTGGGCACCTGGAACACGAGCCAGCCGATGACGAACGCGAGGATCGGGCCGAGGATGAACACGCCGGCGGCCACGTAGATCACCCGGCGGATGCGGCGCCACCTGCGCTTCTTGGCGGCCTCGGGGGGCAGGGGCGGCTCGTCGCCACCGCCGCCACCGCCGCCGCGGCCGGGGCCTCCGGGGTCGCGCGGACCGCCCGGGCCCCCGGGCCCGCCGGGACCGGACCGGGGCCGGGCGGACGGGCGAGGTGTGACGGTGGTGTGGGCGTCGGCCCGCGGGGGCATCGGTTCGGCGCGCGGGGCGTCGTCGTGGGTGAGCAGCGGAACGTCGCGGTTCACCGGCGGGACGACGGCGCGGCCGGGCGGCGGACCGCCGGGCGCGGCGGCCGGACCGGCCTGGCCCGGGGGCGGGCCCATGGGCCGGGGCGGGCGGGGCGGCGGGCCGGCCGCGGGTCGCGGGGGACCGGGGCGGCGGGACGGGTCGAACCGGGGATCGCGCGGGTCTGTCACCGAATGGCTCCGTGGTCGGTCGTCGTCCGGCCCCGTCCGTGCGGGTCCCGCAGACGGCGGGCGGTCGTCGGGGTGGTCCCCGTCGCGCGCCACCCGGGGAGCTGGTGGCGTGCGGACCGATCAGTTCGTCTCATGCGGTTCTTCGACTCCGCTCACTCCACGACCGGCGGCCGGCGACGCGGGGACCGGGCGGTGTGGCCCGGCTCGTGCCGGTAGGGCGGGCGTGGACTCGGGGCAACGGCGCTTCGGGGCAACGGCGTTCGACGGCTCATCGGCGTGGGCTGTCATTCCCCCGCCGACCGCCGCCGGGCGGGCGGCCCGCTGCGGCCTCCCGTACCCAGGACGTACGACTGCACGAGATGGTTCCAGCTGCAGGTCCGGCAGACCTCGACGACGTACACCGAGAACTCGTTGTACAGCGTCTCCAGCCGGTCGAGCTCCTCGGGCTTGCGGGCCGATCCGGCGGCGTGCTTGAGCTCCTCGCCGAAGATCCACGAGACGAGGGTGAGACGTTCCTTGCGGCAGACAGGGCAGGAGACGTCGCTGGGCTGCCCGTGGAAACGGGCGGCGCGCAGCAGGTAGGGACTCGCGTCGCAGACCTCGGC
Source organism: Pseudonocardia sulfidoxydans NBRC 16205 (assembly GCF_007989085.1). Classification (GTDB taxonomy): domain Bacteria; phylum Actinomycetota; class Actinomycetes; order Mycobacteriales; family Pseudonocardiaceae; genus Pseudonocardia; species Pseudonocardia sulfidoxydans. Next base: position 55,541 of record NZ_BJVJ01000014.1, on the reverse strand, counting down.
GACCCCGGTCCTGCCGGAGTGGACGTCGGCGAGCAGCGCCCGGCGCTGCAGCGCGTAGTCGACGACCTGTCGCTGCGTCAGCACCCGACCAGGGTACGCGCGGACCACGACGCTCCCGATCCACCGTCCCCCGGGCCGGCTCGTGGACGAGTGACGAGGCTCTCGCGATCGAGCGAAGATGTATCGGACCGATATAGTCGGGCGAGAGGTCCCCGTCGGTCGCGGGGTCCCGGGGCCGAGCACACCGAGGAGGGATGCGCCGTGCTGGAACTGGCGATCCTCGGGCTGCTGAACGAGGCGTCCATGCACGGGTACGAGCTGCGCAAGCAGATCGGCCTGCGACTGGGCGGCTTCCGCGCCTTCTCCTACGGGTCGCTCTACCCAGCGCTGCGTCGACTGACCCGCGCGGGCCTGATCGTCGAGGACGTCGACCAGCCCGTTCCCGAGACCACCTCCGGCACCTGGTCGCGGCGCAGCCGCAAGGTGTACCGGATCACCGCCGAGGGCAAGGAGCGCTTCGCCGACCTGCTCGCCGACGCCGGTCCCCAGGCGTGGGACGACGAGACGTTCGGCATGCACCTCGCGTTCTTCTCGCGGACCCCGGCCGAGACGAGGATGCGCATCCTCGAAGGGCGCAGGCGCGCCGTCGAGGAACGGCGTGAGGGAATCCGGGCCGCCCTCGGCCGGGCGGGGGAGCAGATCGACCGATACACCCGTGAGCTGCACCAGCTCGGCCTCGACAGCACCGACCGCGAGGTCCGCTGGCTCAACGAGCTGATCAGCCGCGAACAGGCGGAACAACGACAGGATCCTCCGGCGACGCAGCCGGATACACCAGACAGATGAAGGAGGAGCCGGCCATGAGCCAGGTGCGTGTCGCCGTCGTCGGCGTCGGCAACTGTGCGGCGTCGCTGGTCCAGGGTGTCCAGTACTACGCGGATGCCGACCCGACGACCCGGGTGCCGGGTCTGATGCACGTCGACTTCGGCGGGTACCACGTCCGCGACGTCACGTTCGTCGCCGCGTTCGACGTGGACGCCAAGAAGGTGGGTCGCGACCTCTCGGAGGCGATCTTCGCCAGCGAGAACAACACGATCAAGATCGCCGACGTCCCGCCGCTCGACGTGCCCGTCCGGCGCGGGCACACCCTCGACGGCCTGGGTCGCTTCTACCGGGAGACGATCACCGAGTCCGACGAGGAGCCGGTGGACGTCGCGCAGGTGCTGCGCGACACCGGGACGGACGTGCTGGTCTGCTACCTGCCGGTGGGCAGCGAGGCCGCGGCCCGCTTCTACGCGCAGTGCGCGATCGACGCCGGCGTCGGCTTCGTCAACGCGCTGCCCGTGTTCATCGCCTCGGACCCGGTGTGGGCCGAGAAGTTCCGCTCGGCCGGTGTGCCGATCGTGGGTGACGACATCAAGTCGCAGGTCGGCGCGACGATCACGCACCGCGTGCTCGCGAAGCTGTTCGAGGACCGCGGCGTCCAGCTCGACCGCACGATGCAGCTCAACGTCGGCGGCAACATGGACTTCCTCAACATGAAGGAGCTCGAGCGCCTGGAGAGCAAGAAGGTCTCCAAGACGCAGTCCGTGACGTCGCAGGTCGACCGCGACATGGGCAAGGACAACGTGCACATCGGCCCGTCGGACTACGTGGCGTGGCTCGACGACCGCAAGTGGGCCTACGTCCGGCTCGAGGGCCGCGCGTTCGGCGACGTGCCGCTGAACCTGGAGTACAAGCTCGAGGTGTGGGACTCGCCCAACTCGGCGGGCATCATCATCGACGCGGTGCGCGCGGCCAAGATCGCCAAGGACCGTGGGATCGGTGGCCCGATCCTGTCGGCGTCGAGCTACTTCATGAAGTCGCCGCCCGAGCAGTACGGCGACGACGTGGCGCGTGACGCCGTCGAGCAGTTCATCCGGGGCGAGCGCCAGAACTGACGTTCGGCCGCCGTCCCACCCGAAGGCCCTGCTCCCGCATCTGCGGGGCAGGGCCTTCGTCGTACCCCGGATCTGTTGTCTCCGTTCCGCGGTCTCGTCGTTTCCGTTCCGGAACTATTTCCGATCCTTCCGGACCGCAATTTTTGTCACCCGTCCGACCCAATAACGGGACGATAACTCACCCTCCCGTGACCGGTCACACGTCATTGCGCGGTTTCGACTCCGGAACAGCACCGAATTACGTCGACGAGATTCGGCCGATCGGGTTCCTTTCCGTGACAACGATCACCCGAATACGCACCATTGTTTGAGATTTGCGTCATGGTGAATCGTCGAAATCTGTTCGTAATTTGGGCTACGGCCCTGCACGACCAAGGCTCACCCGGAGCTGCGGAGTGTGGGGTCATCGTCCGGACCACGAACCGGGCACGGACCGTCCGACCCCCCAGGACGACGGCGACCGGCCCGGCTCCCGCTCCCCCGCACACCCGGCGTGCGGTCCGCGCGTGTCCGGCGGTGCTACCCCCTAAGGAACACCCCCGTGCACACGCACACCCCCCGCTTCCTCACGATCCGGACGGCCGTCGTCGCGGCCACCGCCGCCGCTGCCTCCGCTTTCGCGATCCTCCCCGCCGCCACCCCCGCGGCGCCCGCAGCGGCCGCCGTCCTCGAGATCCCTGCCGCCGTCCCCGGCGCCGGCGCTGCCCAGCCGGCCGTCGCGGTGACCGCCCCGGTCGTCGAGACCGCGGTGAAGCCGGCCGCCAGCAGCAAGTCGGTCCTCTCGATCGTCATGAGCAAGCTCGGAGCGCCCTACCGCTACGGATCGGCCGGCCCGAGCGCCTTCGACTGCTCCGGCCTCATGTACTGGGCCTTCAAGCAGGCCGGCGTCACCATCCCGCGCACCAGCCGCGCGCAGTCCACGTTCGGCACCCCGGTGTCGAAGGCGAACCTGCAGCCCGGCGACCTCGTGTTCTTCTACAAGCCGGTCAGCCACGTCGCCATGTACATCGGCAACGGCAAGGTCGTGCACGCCAGCACCGCCGGCCAGCCGGTGAAGATCAGCACCCTGGCGTCGATGCCGTTCTCCGGAGCGCGCCGCATCTGAGGCCCTCCCAGAACCCAGGGACCACGCTCCCCGCGCACGGCCCGGCCAGGCATACCGTCCGGCCGGGCCTGCGGGCGTCTCTTTTCTGGACACCGGCGACGTTCGCGCGGCGATAGCATCCTGGGATGCTCGACCCGGACGACGTGGACCTCGCCGGGCTCGGCGCTGCCCGCGACGACCGCACCCCCGGCGTGAGCTGGTGGATCGACCCCGGCGACGGCACGATCCAGCTCGTCTCCGACCGTGACGACGAGCCCGCCGGCTGGGTGCGCATCCCGCCCACCGAGGCCGGCGCCGGGTACGGCGACATGAGCGACTTCGTCGAGGCCGTCCAGCATCGCAGGGCGGCCGAGCTGCTCGACCAGGCCATCAACGGCCGGGGCGCGTTCCGGCGGTTCAAGAACACGCTGTTCGAGTTCCCCGAGGTCCGTGACGAGTGGTACCGCTTCCGCGACGCCCGCGCCCGTCGCGGCGCCATCGAGTGGCTGCTCGCCGAAGGACTGGTCGACGAGGAGGTGGGCCGCCGCGCGCTGGCCCGCACCCCCGATCCCTCACCCCGCAACGCCGACGTGCCCGCGGCCGTCGCGGGCGACCTCGCCGACCTGTACGGCCCCCGGCTGCACCGGGTCCTGCTCTACGGCTCGTGGGCCAGCGGCGAGGGTGGCGTCGAGTCCGACCTGGATCTGCTCGTCGTCCTCGACCGCGTCGACTCCACGTGGGACGAGCTGCGCCGCATGGACGCGGTGCTGTGGCGGCACACCGAACGGTCGGGTCTGACGATCACCGCGCTGCCGGTCGCGGAGTCGGCCATGGGTCGTCCGACCGAGCCGATGCTGATCCGGGCCAAGACCGGGTCGGTGCGGATCTCGTGAGCGCGGGGGGCCAGGCGGGGTGAACCATTCCGGGATGGCGCGGGCGCGGGAGGAGATCGACGCCGCGACTCTGTTGCTGGACAACGGGTTCACGACGCAGGCGCTGTCACGCGCGTTCCACGGCGCCTACCACGCGGCCGAGACCGCGCTGCTCGTGCTGGGGGAGACCCGCGGCGACTTCTCCGACGTCGTGTCGGCGTTCGTGCGCCGCGTGGTCCGCGAGCGGGCCCTCGACCCGGAGTCGGGTCGCGTGCTGCGCAGCCTGTTCAACCAGTCGCTGCTCGCCGACCACGGCTACGAACCCGTCCCGGCCGCCGAAGCCGGGGCCGCCATCGCGGCGGCGACGACGGTCGTCGTCGAGGTGGAGAAGTGGTTGGCCGATCCGGGGCGCAGCGCCGCCCGCCGCGGCGACGCGACACCGCTGCCGGCGAGGCCGCCGCGGCGCAGGAGCCGTTGACTCCTGCGGCGCGGCGGCTTCGTGCCGGACGCGTCAGCCGACGATGTTGACCAGCCGGCCGGGCACCACGATCACCTTGCGCGGCTCACGGCCGTCGAGCAGCGCGGCGACCTTCTCGTCGGCCAGCGCGGCGGCCTGGACGCTCGCGGCGTCGGCCGCGGCCGGGACGGTGATGCGCGAACGGACCTTGCCGTTGTACTGGATCGGGTACTCGACGGTGTCGGCGACCAGGTAGCGCGCGTCGGCCACCGGGAACGACGCGTAGGCCAGCGACTCGTCGTGGCCCAGGATCGACCACAGCTCCTCGGCCACGTGCGGTGCCAGGGGCGCGAGCATGAGCACCAGCGGCTCGGCCGCGGCACGCGGCACCCCCGCACCCGCGTACGTCTTGGTCAGGTGGTTGTTCAGCTCGATCAGCTTGGCGGCGGCGGTGTTGTAGTGCAGCGCCGGGACGTCCTCGTGGACGCCCGCGATGGCCTTGTGCAGGGCGCGCAGCGTCTCCTCGTCCAGCGCGGCGTCGGTGACGCGGCACTCGCCGGTCTCCTCGTCGACCAGGTTGCGCCACACACGCTGCAGGAACCGCTGCGGACCGACGACGTCGCGCGTCGACCACGGCCGCGAGGCCTCCATCGGGCCGGTGTACATCTCGTAGAGCCGGAACGTGTCGGCGCCGTAGCGCTCGCACATCTCGTCGGGCGTCACGACGTTCTTGAGCGACTTGCCCATCTTCCCGTACTCACGGGTGACCGGCTCGTTGTTCCACGTGAAACCAGCGGTCCCGTCGGCGGCCTCCACCTCGACGACCTCCTCGGCCGGGACGTAGAGCCCGCGCGCGTCGGTGTAGGCGAAGGCCTGGATGTAGCCCTGGTTGAACAGCTTGCGGAACGGCTCCTCGCTGGTCACGTGGCCCAGGTCGAACAGGACCTTGTGCCAGAACCGCGAGTACAGCAGGTGCAGCACGGCGTGCTCGACGCCGCCGACGTACAGGTCGACACCTCCCGGATCGGCCGCGGAGCGCTGCAGGTCCTTGCCGACCCAGTACTTCTCGGCCTCCTCGGACACGAACCGCTCGTGGTTGTCCGGGTCGAGGTAGCGCAGGTAGTACCAGCAGGAGCCGGCCCACTGCGGCATCGTGTTCGTCTCGCGGCGGTAGGGCTTCGGCCCGTCGCCCAGGTCGAGCTCGACCTCCACCCACTCGGTCGCCCGCGACAGCGGCGGCTCCGGCTCGGTGTCGGCGGCGTCGGGGTCGTAGGTCTTGGGGGAGTAGTCGTCGACGTCGGGAAGCACGACGGGCAGCTGCGCGTCGGGCAGGGCGACGGGCCCGTGCTCGTCCCACACGACCGGGAACGGCTCGCCCCAGTAGCGCTGCCGGGAGAACAGCCAGTCGCGGAGCTTGTACTGGACGACGCCCTCGCCGAACCCCTTGCCCGCCAGCCAGTCGATGATCACGCGCTTGGCCTCGGCCACGGCCAGGCCGTTCAGGCTGACCTCGGTGTTGGCCGAGTTGATCGCCGGGCCGTCGCCGGTGAACGCCCCGCCGTCCTCGTCCTCCCAGCCCTCGCCCGGGTCGACGGTGCGCACGATCGGCAGCCCGAACGCCGTCGCGAAGTCCCAGTCGCGGGTGTCCTGCGCCGGGACGGCCATGATCGCGCCGGTGCCGTAGCCCATCAGCACGTAGTCGGCGACGAAGACCGGGACCTGCTCGCCGTTGACGGGGTTGGTCGCGTACGCGCCGGTGAAGACGCCGGTCTTGTCCTTGTTCTCCTGACGGTCCAGCTCCGTCTTGCGCGCGGCGGCGTCGCGGTAGGCCGCGACGGCGTCCGCGGGCGTGGCCGCACCGCCGGTCCACCGCGGGTCGACGTCGGTGGGCCAGGCCTCCGGGAGGAGCGAGGAGACCAGCGGGTGCTCCGGCGCCAGGACCATGTAGGTCGCGCCGAACAGCGTGTCGGGGCGTGTCGTGAAGACCTCGATGTCGCCCGCCGCGGAGGCGAACCGCACGCGCGCACCCTCGGACCGGCCGATCCAGTTGCGCTGCATGGCCTTCACCGACTCCGGCCAGTCCAGGCGGTCCAGGTCGGACACCAGCCGGTCGGAGTACGCGGTGATCCGCATCATCCACTGCTTGAGGTTGCGCCGGAAGACGGGATAGTTCCCGCGCTCGCTGCGGCCGTCGGCGGTGACCTCCTCGTTGGCCAGCACCGTGCCCAGCCCGGGGCACCAGTTCACCGGCGCCTCGGAGATGTAGGCCAGCCGGAACCCGTCGACGGCGGCACGCCGCTCGGCCTCCGACAGCTCGGCCCAGGCGCGGCCGTCGGGTGTGCGGCGCGCGCCGGACTCGAACTGCGCGACCAGCTCGGCGATCGGGCGGGCGCGGTCGGCGTCGACGTCGTACCAGGAGTTGAAGATCTGCAGGAAGATCCACTGCGTCCAGCGGTAGAACTCGACGTCGGTGGTCGCCACGGAACGCCGGTCGTCGTGGGCCAGGCCCAGCTGGCGCAGCTGCTCGCGGTAGCGCGCGATGTTGGCCTCGGTGGTGGTGCGCGGATGCGTGCCCGTCTGCACCGCGTACTGCTCGGCGGGCAGGCCGAACGCGTCGAAACCCATGGCGTGCAGCACGTTGTGCCCGGTCATCCGCAGGTAGCGGCCCAGCACGTCGGTGCCGATGAAGCCCAGCGGATGGCCGACGTGCAGCCCCGCGCCCGACGGGTACGGGAACATGTCGAGCAGGTAGACCTTCTTGCGCTCCGACCCGGGCTCGCCGGGGTTCGGGGCGCGGAACGTGCCCTCGGCCTCCCAGCGGTCCTGCCACTTGCGCTCGATGCGCCCGGCGAGTGCCGCGCCGTACCGGAACGGGGGCGCCCCGGCGTCGTCGGTGCGCTCCGCCGTGACGTCCGCGGTGGTGGTCTCCGTGCTCATGTCCGTCCGCTCAGCTCGAGTTACCTGACGGCCACGAAACGAGGCCCGCGGGACCGGGCCCGCGAGCGAGACGTCGGAGACCCCGGCCCGGGAGGGACGGGGGCCCGGCCGCGAGCGCCGGATCACTCCCGACGCGACCGCGTCGAAGCGGGCCATCTGCGACGACCAGCGTAACGCCGCTGGCCGAGGCCCCGCGAACGGGTTGGCCTACCCTGGACGGGTGCCTGTCGTCCTCAGCGTGGTCCTCGGCGCCGTCCTCCTGATCGTGGGGGTGGCGCTCGGCGCCGTCGCCGTGACCGGTTCCCGTGGGACGTTGCGCCGCAACCGGTTCGCGGGCGTCCGCACCGCTGCGACGCTGTCGTCGGAGCAGGCGTTCGCGGCGGCCAACCGGGTCGCCGCGCCGCTGGTCGGCGCCGCCGCGGTCGTCGCGATCGCCGGCGCGGCCGTCTCGCTGGCCCGTCCGGACGTGCTGCTGGGTGTGATCCTGCTCGTCGTGACGGTGCTCGGGGTGCTGGTGCTGGCCGGGATCGGCGGCGCGCTGGGCGACCGCGCGGCCCGCCTCGTCGAGGACGAGCCGGCCCCGTGCGCGGGCACGTGCGCGGGGTGCGACCTCATCGAGGGCTGCCGCCCCGCAGGGATCAGCTCCTAGTTCAGCCCGACCTCGGCGGGGAACGTCGCCAGCAGCGCGAGCGGCGTCCCCTGCCGGCGCAGCACCCGGCCCCACAGGTCGGTGTGCCGGCCGGTGATGACGTCGTCGGGCAGCCCGGGCACGACGAGCCAGTCACCGCGCTCGATCTCGCCGTCGAGCTGGCCCGAGTCCCAGCCGGAGTAGCCGGCGAACACCCGCAGCCCCCGCAGTGACGACTCCAGCGCGGCCGGGTCGGAGTCGAGGTCGACGAGCGCGACCGGGCTGTGCACCGTCACCACGCCGGGCAAGCCCGCCGTCGACACCCCGGTGCGCATCGCGGCCAGGCACAGCGCCGTCCGGGCGTCGACGGGACCGCCCACGAACACCGACCGGGGCGTCGACGCCAGGTTCTCCCACGCCGGCAGCACGTCGCGGACGACGACGTCACCGGGCCGGTTGAGCACGACGCCAAGGCTCCCGGAGTCGCGGTGCTCGACCATGTACACCACGGTCCTGCGGAAGTTCGGGTCCGACAGACCGGGCGAGGCGACGAGCAGCGTGCCCGGCGCGACGGGCACGGTCGAGCCTGCGGATCCGTCGCGGAGGTCCCTCACGGCACCATCGTCGCACCCGCACGGGGGCAGTAGCCTTCCGGTCGTGTCCTCGTCCTCCGCCCCCGCGACGGGGGACACCGCCACCTCCGCGAAGCGGGAGAAGGCCGGGCTCGCCCGACTGCTGCGCGCCTCCGGCTTCCGCCGGCTGCTCGGCGTCCGGTTCACCGCCCAGTTCGGCGACGGCATGTTCCAGGCCGCGCTCGGCGGGGCCGTGCTGTTCAACCCCGAACGGCAGGCCGATCCTCTCGCGGTGGCCGCCGGGCTCGCGGTGATCCTGCTGCCGTACTCGGTGATCGGGCCGTTCACCGGGGCGCTGCTCGACCGGTGGGACCGGCGCCGGGTGCTCGTCGTCGCGAACATCGTGCGCGCGTTCCTGGTGGCCGTCGTCGCGGTGCTGGTCGGGACCGGCGTCGACGGGGTGCCGCTGTACCTGGCGGCGTTGGCCGTGGCGGGTGCGAGCCGGTTCGTGCTGTCCGGGCTGTCGGCCGGGTTGCCCCACGTCGTCGAGCCCCGGCATCTGGTGGAGGCCAACACGATCGCGGCCACCCTCGGCGCGGCGACCGCCGCGATCGGCGGGGCCACCGCGATCGGGCTGCGCGCCGTCATCGGCTCCGGCGACGCGGGCTCGGCCGTCGTCACGACGATCGCGATGTTCGGCCCGCTGCTCGCCGCCCTGGTCGCGTCACGGTTCGTCCGCGGCCGCCTCGGGCCCGACCGGGTGGCGCCCGAGGAGGGCATCGCGCCGGCGACACCGGCGGCCGAGTCGTCGGCCACCCGGGTGGTGCTGCACGGCATGACCGACGGCCTGCGCGCCGTCGCGTCGACCCCCACGGTCGCGGCGTCGTTCGCGGCGCTGATGGCGCACCGGCTCGCGTTCGGCGTCGGCACCCTGGTGTCGTTGCTGCTGTTCCGCTACGCGTTCACCGACTCCGGCGTGCTGCGCGCCGGGATGACCGGTGTCGGCGAGGCCGTCGTCCTGGCCGCGATCGGGTTGGGTGTCGCGGCCCTGCTCACGCCGTGGCTCGTCCACCGGATCGGGCGGGCGACGACGGTCCGGATCGCGCTCGGGGTGTCGATGACCGCCCAGATCGCGCTGGCCGTGTTCCTGTCCCTGCCGGCGGTGCTCGCGGCGGCGTTCGCGCTGGCGGCGACGGGGCAGGTCGTGAAACTGTGCGCCGACACCGCCGTGCAGAGCGAGACCGGCGACGAGGTCCGGGGCCGCGTCTTCGCCCTCTACGACGCGCTGTTCAACATCAGCTACGTCCTCGCCATCACCGCGGCCGCGCTGCTCAGCCCACCCGACGGCCGCGCCCCCGCGCTGCTGGGGGCGGCCGCCGTCGTCTACGTCCTGGGGTTCGGGGCGCACGAACTGCTGCTGCGACGTCGCACCGCGGGCGCCGCCGCGAGGTCCTGACCCTCAGACGCCGTTCTCGGCGGCCCACGCCCGCAGCGCGGCGACCGCCTCGTCGTGCGCCAGCGGTCCGCGCTCCATCCGCAGCGCCAGCAGGTGCTTGTACGCCTTGCCGACGAGTGGTCCGGGCGGCAGCCCGAGCAGTTCCATGATCGCGTTCCCGTCGAGGTCGGGACGGATCGAGTCGAGCTCCTCCTGGGCGCGCAGCGCGGCGATCCGGTCCTCGAGGGAGTCGTAGCTGCGCTGCAGGGCCGCGGCCCGGCGCCGGTTGCGGGTCGTGCTGTCGGACCGGACGAGCTTGTGCAGGCGATCCAGCAGCGGCCCGGCGTCGGTGACGTAGCGGCGCACCGCCGAGTCGGTCCACTCGCCGTTGCCGTAGCCGTGGAAGCGCAGGTGCAGGAACACCAGCTGCGCCACCTCGTCGACGACGACCTTCGGGTAGCGCAGCTCGCGGAGCCGGCGGCGGACCATCTTGGCGCCGACGACCTCGTGGTGGTGGAAGCTGACCCGCCCGTCGGACTCCTTGCGCCGGGTGTCGGGCTTGCCGACGTCGTGCAGCAGCGCCGCGAGCCGCAGCACCAGGTCCGGCCCGTCGGTCTCGCGGTCGATCGCCTGCTCCAGAACGACCAGCGAGTGCGTGTAGACGTCCTTGTGCTGCATGTGCTCGTCGATCGCCAGCCGCATGGCCGGGACCTCGGGGACGACGTGGTCGGCCAGGCCGGTGTCGACCATCAGCTCGATCGCGCGCCGCGGGTGCGCGCCCACCATCAGCTTGGAGAACTCGGCCTGCACCCGCTCACGCGTGATCCGGGTGAGCTCACCCGCCATCTCCGTCATCGCGTCGACGACGCGCGGGGCCGGCGCGAACCCCAGCTGCGACACGAACCGGGCGCAGCGCAGCATCCGCAGCGGGTCGTCGGCGAACGACTCCTGCGGCGTCGCCGGCGTGTCGAGGGTCCCGGCCGCGAGCGCGGCGAGACCGCCGTGCGGGTCGACGAACCGGCGCTCCCCGCGCGGGGCGTGCACCTCGACGGCCATCGCGTTGACCGTGAAGTCGCGCCGGACCAGGTCGCCCTCGATCGAGTCGCCGAACCGGACGACCGGGTTGCGGCCGACGCGGTCGTAGGCGTCGGCACGGAACGTCGTGATCTCCAGGACGTGGTCGGCCCGGCGCGCGCCGAGGGTGCCGAACTCGATGCCGGTGTCCCAGACCGTGTCGGCCCAGCCGGTCAGCAGCGCCTTGATCTGCTCGGGGCGCGCGTCCGTGGTGAAGTCGAGGTCCTCGTTGCCCCGGCCGAGCAGGGCGTCGCGGACACTGCCGCCCACCAGGTAGAGCCGGTGGCCCGCCGCGCGGAACCGCTCACCGAGCTGGTCGGCGACAGCGGGGACGGCGAGCATTTCCACGAGGGCATTCTCCTGGGCGCGACGCAGGGCCGCGTCGTCCGAGCCGTCACCCGGCCGGGCGGGGGCGCCGGAGATCGCGTCGGCGCTCACCGTGGGGGTGGACGCCGACGAGCCGGGGATCAACAACGGGGAAGACACGGCGGGCCAGTCTAGGGGGCGGCCCGGGCACCGCTTCCGACGCCCGCGGTCGAGGTCCGGCCCGCCGCGTGACGTCGAGAAGCGGGCCGGACCTGCCCCCGCTCGATACCATCGGGCCATGTCCACCTCGCGCGGTCGCTCAGGAGGGCGCCGCGCGGCCCGCCCACCGGAGCGCAGGCGCCGGTTGCGCACGGTCGACGAGACCTCGGCGGGTGGTCTGGTCGTCGACCACGCGCTCAACGTCGCGGCGATCATCGGGCGGCTCGACCGCCGGGGCCGTCTGCTGTGGTCGTTGCCGAAAGGTCACATCGAGGCTGGTGAGACGGCCGAGCAGGCGGCGGTGCGCGAGGTCGAGGAGGAGACCGGCATCATCGGTCGGGTGGTCGCACCCCTGGGCACCATCGACTTCTGGTTCGTCGCGGAGGACCGGCGAGTGCACAAGACCGTGCACCACTTCCTCATGCGCGCGCTCGGTGGAGAGCTGTCGGATCTCGACGTCGAGGTGTCCGAGGTGGCGTGGGTGCCGCTCGGCGAGCTCGAGTCGCGCCTCGCCTATGCCGACGAGCGGCGGTTGATCCGCCGGGCCACGCAGTTGCTGGAGGAGTCGGCGTGAGGCCGGTCGCGGCCCTGGTCGCGATCGCGTTGCTCTTCCTGGCCGGCCCTTTCGCCGGATCGGCCACCGCGGCTCCCGGTGACGCTCCGGCCGCCTCGTTGCAGCTCGCGCTCGACCAGCTCACCCCCCGGGTCGTGACGTCCGACGGCCCGTCCGTCGTCACCGTCACGGGAACCGTCACCAACACGGGGTCCGTGCCCGTGGCGGGGCTCGCCGTGCGGCTGCAGCGCGGCGACCCGCTGCACACCGACTCCGACGCCGCCGCCGCACTCGAGGGCCGCGCCGGCACCGACGCCGTCTCGCCGAGCTTCGTCGACGTCCCGGGCACGCTCGAGCCCGGTGCGAGCATCTCCGTCCGGATCGACGCCCCGCTGCGCGCGACCGGCGGAACCGGCCTGGGCATCGACACCCCCGGCACCTACCCGCTGCTGGTCAACGTCAACGGCGAGCCCGACGGCCAGGCCCGCGCCCGGCTCGCGGCCACCCGGATGCTGCTGCCCGTCCTGTCGCTGCCGGCAGCGGTGGTCGACGGCGCGCTCTCCGAGGACGTCGGCGGCACGGTCCCCGGGACCGCGCGGCCGTTCACGATGCTCTACCCGATCGTCGACGTCCCGCACCGGCTGCCGGGCGTCCCCGGCGAGACGACGACGCTCACCGACGACGAGCTCGCGCGCTCGTTCGCCGAGGGCGGGCGGCTCAACGGGCTCGTCGGGGCTCTGGCCCAGCGGGCGCCGGTCGGCTCGACGCTGCGCACCGGGCTGTGCGTGGCCGTCGACCCCGACCTGCTGCAGACCGCGCAGGCGATGGCCGACGGCTACCAGGTCCGCGCCCCCGACGGGACGGTCAGCCCGGGGACGGGTGCCGACGCCGCGCGGGCCTGGCTCGCCGGCGTCACGGCGGCACTGCGCGGCAGCTGTGTCGTCGCCCTCCCGTTCGCCGACGCCGATCTCGTCGCACTGACGAGAAATGGCGACGAGGACGCCGCCGTCCGCGCCGTCGAAGCAGGTCGCGAGGTCGCGGGCGACATCCTCGACACCCCGCTGCAGAACTCGCTGCTCTGGCCCGCCGACGGCGTCATCGACGACGCGACGCTCTCCGCCCTCGCCGGACCGGAACGCGTCGGCGGCCTCGTCCTGTCCTCCGCCGCCGTCACCCAGGCCGGCCGCACCGGCGTCGTCGCCCTCGACGACGGCCCCGGCGCCGCACTCGCCGACGACCTCCTCACCTCCGCCGCCACCCCGGCCGACGCACCCGCCACCGCGGGCGGGCCCGTCACCAGCTCACCGGCGGCGGTCTCCACCCCGCTGTCGACGCAGGACCTCATCGGTGCACTCGCGTTCCGGGCCACCTCGTCGCCGGGACAGGGCCCGTCGTCACCGGTCCTGCTCGCCCCGCCCCACCTCTGGGGTGCCGAGGGGACCGGCGCCGACGCCCTGCTGTCCGCGATCTCGCTGATGACCGACCGCGGCCTGCTCGAGCCCCGCGCCCTCACCACCAGCGGCGCGACGACCCGCCCGACGTCGCTGCTCTACCCGATCGGCGCGGGCGCCGCCGAGGTCCCCGCCTCCGTGGTCGACCGCACCCGCGGCCTCGTCGGCGACATCGACGCCGTCGCGACCGCCGCCGTCGCCGACCCCGGCGCCGACGTCACCCCCGACGACGTGTTCGTCCCGCTGCGCCGCGCGATGCTGCGCCCCGTCTCGGCCGCCTGGCGTGGCCGGCCGGTGCTCGCCACCCGCGCCGCCGATCTCGCGTCCACCCGTCTCGACGAGCTGCGCGCCACCGTCCGCGTCCTCGAACCGCCCGGCCCCTACTCGCTCGGCACCTCCGACGCCCCGCTGCTGATGACGGTGTCCAACGGCCTGCCGGTGGCCCTCGACGTGCGCATCGTCATCGCCAGCACCGCGGGCCTGCAGGTCGCCCCCATCCCCGACCAGCGCATCCCACCGCTCGGGCGCATCCAGGTACGGGTCAGCGCGCAGGTCGTGCGTGCCGGCCAGTTCGCCGTCGACGCCATCGTCCAGACCCCGCGCGGTGACGACCTGGGCCCGCCGACGCGGCTGCAGGTCCGCTCCACCGCGTACGGCACCGTCACGGTGTGGCTGACCGTGATCGCCGGTGCCCTGCTCGTCCTGCTCGTGATCCGCCGGATCGTGCGCCGTGCGCGGGACCGCTCGGGACCCCCGGACGGCCCCGCCGACGGTCCCGGCGACGGCCCGGGCCCCGGGCCGGGCGGGCCGCCGGCGCCGGGGGAGCGGCGGCCGTCACCGCCGGAACCTGCGGGAACCGGACCCACCGTCCCGATCAGGACAGAGTGACGAGAACCCCCGATCCGGCGGCCGCGGCGGGGAATCGCCCCCGACGCGCCCGGTCCGGCTGTTCCCCGCAGGCGCCCACCCTGTCGTAGTCTGGCCGCCGGGGGAATGTGACCGGGCGTGAAGCCGCGGCCGGTGGGGGGAGGCGTCGCTGGTGAGCGGGCAGACGAAGGGGCGGCCCGTGTCCACGCGCACCGTGACCGCGACCGTCCCCGCACAGCCGAGCGGACCGTCCGACGAGGCCGCTCCCGGCGCGGACGGCGTGCCCGACGCGCCCGTGGCGGACGACGCACCCGTGATGGGCGAAGCGCCCGTGGGTGACGTGGCCACCGACGCCGGCAGCACCCTCGCGGGCCGCTACCGGCTGCGCGAGAAACTCGGCTCCGAGCCCGCCGCCGGCGCCGAGTTCTGGACCGCCGAGGACACCGTCCTGCGCCGCGACGTCGCCGTCACCCTGCTGCGCCGGCTCGCCGCCGACCCCGACTCCGACGACCCCGAGGGCACCGCCCGCGCCGGCGAGATGATCGTCCGCGCCCTGCGCACCGGCAGCTTCGAACACCACGGCGCCGCCCGCCTGCTCGACGTCCTCGCCCCCGGCGGGGCCTCCCTGCCGCCCGACGTCCTCGGCGCCGCCGTCAGCGAGTGGTGCGGCGGCCGCGGGCTCGCCGAGGTCCTCGCCGACGGCATGATCCGGCCCCTCACCGCCGCCCGGATGGTCGAGCTCCTCGCCGAGGCCGCCGCCGCCGCGCACCGGCACGGCCTCGTCCTCGGCTGCGACCACCCCCAGCGCGTCCGCATCGGCACCGAAGGCCGCGCCCAGCTCACCTTCGTCCTCGCCCGCCCCGACGTCACGCCCGACGACGACGTCCGCGGCCTCGGCGCCGTCCTCTACGCCCTGCTCACCGGTCGCTGGCCCCTCTCCAACGCCGACGCCGCCCGCGCCGGGATGCCCGCCGCCGACCGCAAGGTCGGCGGCGACCCCGACGGCCGCGTCCTCCCACCCTCGGAGGTCCGGCCCGGCGTCCCCGTCGCGCTCGACGCCGTCGTCCTCGGCGCCCTGGCCCGCGACGGTTCCGCCCAACGCGTCCGCACCGCTGCCGCCGTACACCGGATGCTCGCCGAGATCGTCTCCGAGGACGACAAGAACGCCCTCTTCCCGCCGGTGCACGACGGCCTGCCGCCCGAGCCCGGCGACGTCTGGCAGGACTCCTCGCGGCGCAAGCCACCCGCCGACCGCGACCGCCGCCGCAAGCTCATGATCGGCCTCGGCGCGCTCGCCGTCGGCGTGGTCGTCGTGCTCGGCTACCTCGGCCTGGTCCTCGGCTCCGTGTTCGGCGACTCCTCCGGGGCACCGAAGATCGTCGTCAACGCGCCCGTCGCCACCGGTGGAGCCGTCGCCGGCGGAGGCCCGCCGCAACCCCAGGCCGCCACCAGCGCCGTCGCCGCCGCCGGCGTCGAGGTCTACGACACCACCGACGACCCCGACAACTCCGGCCGCATCTCCCGCGTCATCGACGGCAACCCGCAGACCAGCTGGCGGACCTACGCCTACCGCCAGCAGTTCCCCGTGCTCAAGCCCGGCGTCGGGATCATGGTGTCGTTCGCGTCGGCCGTGCAGCTGTCCAGCCTGACGATCAACTCACCCAGCGACGGCACCGTCGTCCAGATCCGGTCGGCGCCGTCGGCCGACTCCGACTTCGACGACACCGTCCCGATCGCCGACACCACCCTGACCTCGGGGATCACGCCGATCTCGCTCTCCGAGAGCCAGCCCGTGCAGCACGTGCTCATCTGGATCACCAAGCTCGGCAAGGACAACGGACAGAACTTGACCGAGATCAACGAGGTCACGTTCGAGCGCGCCGGGGTCTGACCGTTCGCAGCGTGTGACCGTTCGCAGCGCCTGACCGTTCGCAGCTGTTGACGGTTCCCGGCGAACTGCCGCGGGGGAGCGCGCGTGCTTCGTAGCGTGCGCGCGTGTCCGCACCGGCCCTCGACGACGCGACCCTCGTCGCGGCCCATCGCGAGGGCGACGCGCAGGCGTTCGAGGAGCTCGTCCGTCGCCACGGCGACCGGCTCTGGGCCGTGGCCCTGCAGGTGCTGCGCAACGCCGACGACGCCCGCGACGCGGTCCAGGAAGCCCTGCTCACCGCTTTTCGTCGACTTGACGGATACCGTGGCGACGCGGCGCTGAGCACCTGGCTGCACCGCATACTCGTCAACGTCTGCATCGACCGGATCCGCCGCGACCACCGCCGCCCCGCCGAACCCTGGCCCGAGCACGACGTCGCCGACCGTCGCCCCGACCCCTCCCACACCGCCACCACCCGGATCGACGTCGTCGCGGCGCTGGCGATGCTCCCCGACGAACAGCGGACCGTCATCGAGCTCGTCGACGTGCAGGGCCACCCCGTCGCCGACGCGGCCCGCCTCCTCGACATCCCCACCGGAACCGTGAAGAGCCGCTGCGCCCGCGGCCGGCTGCGGCTCGCCGAACTGCTGGGCCACCTGCGCGAGGAGTACCAGTGACCGACCGCCTCCACCTCGCCGCGCTCTGGGACGGCCCGCCCTGCGCCGGGGAGGACTGCTCCTGCCCCCGGTGCGTCGCGGCCCTCGACGACCCGTCCGCCGCCGCGGTCCTCGCGGCGCTCGACGCGACCCGCCGCGACCTCGCCACGCTCTCCGCGTCCCGCCCCTCGCCGTCGATCGACACTCCCTCGGTGCCGTCGGCGCCCGCTGCGCCCTCGATGCCCGCTGCGCCCTCGATGCCCGCTGCGCCCTCGATGCCCGCTGCACCCTCGATGCCCGCGGACCTGCGGGCCGACATCCTCGCGGCCGCCGACGCGCTCCGTCGTGACGCCGGGTCCTCGCCGCCGGACACCCTCCTGTCCCGCGTAGACCTGGGGCCCGCCCGCAGACGGCGGCGGGCAGACCGCCGCACTGCCGCCCGTCCTGCCGAGCACTCGGGCAGTCGTGGGGCGCGAGCCGGCAGTCGTGGGGCAAGGCCCGGCCGGCGCCCGCACCGCCCGTCCCGCGTGGTGCTGGCGGCCGTGCTCGCGGCGGCGGCCGCCGTCGTCGCGATCGTCGGCCGGCCGATCGTCGCGCCGACCTCCCCGCCGACGGACCGGCACGCCCTCGTCGGCACCCCCGGGGCCGGCCACGGACCCCTCGACGACCCGGCACGCCAGGCCGACTGCCTCGCCGCCGTCGACATCCCGCCCGTCACCGCACTCGCGACCCGGGACGCCGCCGTCGACGGCACCCCCGGTGTCCTGCTCGTCCTGCCCACCGGGACGGTCGGCACGTACCGCGTGCTCGTCGTCGACACCGCCTGCACGCGCGTCCTCGCCGACCACACCCTCGGCCGGTGACCCGCATCGCCCCTGACCGGCGGCGGACGAGGAATGCCCGCTCCTAGACTCGTGTTGAATCGACCGGATGCGGAGCTTCCCGCCCCGCCCGACCAACCTGAGGAGGGACCGCCGCGGTGAGCACCGACGACGTCCGGGAACTGATCATCATCGGGTCGGGCCCGGCCGGCTACACGGCCGCGGTCTACGCAGCCCGAGCCCAGCTCAACCCGCTGGTGTTCGAGGGTTCCCAGTTCGGTGGTGCACTCATGACCACCACCGAGGTCGAGAACTACCCCGGCTTCACCGACGGGATCATGGGCCCCGAGCTCATGGAGCAGATGCGCAACCAGGCAAAGCGTTTCGGCGCCGAGCTGCGCTCCGAGGACGTCGACTCCGTCGACCTCGAGGGCCCGGTCAAGACCGTCACCGCCCACGGGCAGACGTTCTCGGCGCGCGCCGTCATCCTCGCGATGGGCGCGGCCGCCCGGTACCTGAACGTCCCCGGCGAGCAGGAGCTGCTCGGCCGCGGTGTCTCGGCCTGTGCCACCTGCGACGGGTTCTTCTTCCGTGAGCAGGACATCGCCGTCATCGGCGGCGGCGACTCCGCGATGGAGGAGGCCACCTTCCTCACCCGCTTCGCCCGCTCGGTCACGATCATCCACCGCCGCGAGGAGTTCCGGGCGTCGCGCATCATGCTCGAGCGCGCCCAGAACGACCCGAAGATCAAGTGGAAGCTCAACTCCGAGGTGCTGCGGGTCGACGGCGACGGATCGGTCTCCCACCTGCGGCTGCGCGACACCGTCACCGGTGAGGAGTCGACGCTCGACGTCACCGGGATGTTCGTCGCCATCGGCCACGACCCGCGCAGCGGCCTCGTCCGCGAGCTCGTCGACGTCGACGGGGACGGGTACGTGAAGGTCGACTCGCCGGCGACGCGCACCACCATCGAGGGCGTGTTCGCCTGCGGCGACCTCGTCGACCACACCTACCGTCAGGCGATCACAGCAGCCGGTTCCGGCTGCTCCGCCGCGATCGACGCCGAGCGCTGGCTCGCCGAGACCCCCGTCCCGGCCGAGCTCGCCGGTGGCGGTTACGGCACCGCCGCTCCCGAGGCCGCGGCCGCCGCGCACTGACCCCCACTCCTCCACCGATCATCACCGCGAAGGGCAGAACACGATGGGCAACAACACCGTCGACGTCACCGACGCCTCGTTCGAGGCCGACGTCCTCAAGAGCGACAAGACCGTCCTCGTCGACTTCTGGGCGACCTGGTGCGGGCCGTGCAAGATGGTCGCCCCCGTCCTCGACGAGATCGCCGGCGAGCACTCCGACAAGCTGACCGTCGCGAAGCTCGACATCGACGTCAACTCGAAGACCGCCGCCGCCTACCAGGTCATGTCGATCCCGACCATGATCCTGTTCAAGGACGGCAAGCCGGTGAAGACCATCGTCGGCGCCCGCCCCAAGGCCGCGCTGCTCTCCGACCTCGCCGACTACCTCGGCTGAGGCACGAACGACCGTTCGGCAACGGACCGGCCGGCTCCCGCTGGGAACCGGCCGGTTCCGCGTTCCGGGGGCCACCCCTCCGACACCGCAGGTCACGACGAGGACACGCCCGGGCACGCCCCGCTGTCCCCCGGTCGGGGAGGCGCAGGGCAGAATGGGCCGCGGCCGCACGCCGACGGCGGCGGACTGACGACGATCGAGCGAGGGTGCATGCATTTGCTCCGCCGCGGAGACAGCGGTCCGGCCGTCGCCGAGATCCGGGAGATGCTCGTGCGCCTGGGGCTTCCCGCCGGGCGGCAGGCGCCACCTCCGGGTTCGCCCGCGGAGTTCACCTTCGACGCCGACGTCGAGCACGCCGTGCGCGCCTTCCAGCAGCGCCGCGGACTCATCACCGACGGCATCGTCGGCCCCGCCACCTACCGCGCGCTGCGCGAGGCCGGCTGGAAGCTCGGCGACCGGATGCTCGCCCTCCTCGTCTCCGCGCCGATGAGTGGCGACGACGTCGTCACCCTGCAGGAGCGGCTCCTCGAACTGGGCTACGACGTCGGCCGCCCCGGCGGCGTGTTCGACGACCTCACCGAGCGCGGCCTCAAAGCCTTCCAGCGCGACTACGGCCTCGCCTCCGACGGCGTGTGCGGCCCGCAGACGCTGCGTGCGCTGCGCCAGCTCGGTCGCAAGGTCACCGGCGGCCGCCCCGGCCTGCTGCGCGAGCAGGAGCTCCTGCGCCGCGCCGGGCCCCGCATGCGCGGCAAACGCATCGTGGTCGACCCGGGCCACGGCGGACCCGACCGCGGCGTCGTCAACAGCGGGGTCGCCGAGGCCGACCTGATGTGGGACCTCGCGCGCCGGCTCGTCGGCCGGATGTCGGCCACGGGCATGGAGGCCATGCTCACCCGCCGCGAGGACACCTGCCCGCCCGAGGCAGAGCGCGCCGCGTTCGCCAACACCGCGGGCGCCGACCTCGTCCTGTCGCTGCACACCGACGCCAACCCCAGCATGCACGCGCAGGGCCTCGCGACCTTCCACTTCGGCAGCGGCTCCGGCCCCACGTCGACGGTGGGGGAGGCCCTCGCCGGCCTCATCCAACGTGAGCTGCTCAGCCGCACCTCCATGCTCGACTGCGGCAGCCAGGGCCGCACCTGGGAGCTGCTGCGGCTCACCAGGATGCCGACCGTGCGCGTCGAGGTCGGATACCTGACCAACATGGGCGACCGGCGCAAGCTGCTCAGCACCGACTTCCGCGACATCGTCGCCGAGGGCATCCTCGTCGCGGTCAAACGTCTGTACCTACTGGGCCAGAACGACCACCCGACAGGCACGTTCACCTTCTCCGACGTCCTCGCGCACGAGATCGCGCGCAACGAGGCCACCGCCATCTGAACCCGTTGGCGCGCAGGCGGTTCCTGCGCGCCACACGGCCGGTGCTTCAGCAACCGGTGCCTCAGCGGGCGGGGATCACCTGGCGCTCGATCGGGGGCGTCGACTGCAGCGGGATCGTCACGGTCCCGAGGATCTGCTCCAGCGCGGCCTCGACGTCTTCCTTCCACGTCATCGCCGCGCGCAGCTCCATCCGCAGCCGCGGCCAGCGCGGGTGCGGACGGATCGTCTTGAACCCGACGCCCTTCAGGAACTCCGCCGGGATCACGCAGCTGGGCTCGGTACCCGGACGGGCATCGCCGAACACCTCGACGGCCTTCACACCACGACGCGTCAGGTCCTTCACGACGGCCTGGGCGAGCATGCGCCCCAAGCCTTCCCCGGCGAACTCGGGCAGCACCTGCATCGTCGTGAGCAGGACCGCGTCGGCGCTCACCGGACCCGTGGGCATCTCGGCCGCACGGGGGACCGCCGACGGCGGCGCGTACATGACGTACCCCGCGGGCGCGCCCTGCATGTGCACGATCTTGCCGCACGAACCCCACTCGAGGAGGACGCCCGAGACCCAGGCCTCCTTCTCGAACTCCGTGGACCCGAACTCCTGGGCCTGCTTGCCCAGGTGCTCCGACAGCTCCCAGAACACGCAGGTACGGCAGCGCTTGGGGAGTTCGTCCAGATTGTCCAGAGTGATGCTGGCGACGTGCCAGGACAAGGCAACCTCCGGCTACTGAAGACGCTCTCGCGTGCGCGTCCGGCTGCGGATCACGCACAGGGCCGGGCCCCGTCGATGTTAGATCGATCCAGACCCGTTGGACAGCACATGTGCTGCGACCGGGCCTCCAGGCTCGCCGAAGGGCAGGAGGTTCCCCCGTCCCGGTTACACTCGGGCGGTCCGCTTGCGCCGCTTGACCTGCTGAAGGGGAGGCCCCAGGTGCCGGTTCCGCCGCCCACCGTGCCCGATCCGTACGACATCAGCACGGCGGCAGCAGCGGCAGCGGCAGCCCCCACCGGACGCTTCGCCCGACGCACCGCCGGCATGACCGCCTCCGAGATCCGCGCCTTGTTCGCGGTCGCCAGCCGGCCCGAGGTCGTCTCCCTCGCCGGCGGCATGCCCAACCTCGCCGCCCTCCCGCTCGACACCCTGGCCGCCGAGGTCGGGCAACTCGTCGCGAGCGAGGGCCAGACCGCGCTGCAGTACGGCTCCGCGCAGGGCACACCCGCGCTGCGCGAGCAGATCTGCGAGGTCATGCGACTCGAAGGCATCGACGCCGACCCCAATGATGTCGTCGTGACCGTGGGCTCCCAGATGGCGCTCGACCTCATCACCCGCATCTACTGCGACCCGGGTGACGTCGTACTCGCCGAAGGCCCCTCCTACGTCGGCGCGCTCGGCTCCTTCGCCGCGTACCAGGCGCGCGTCGTCCACGTCGCCATGGACGCCCACGGCCTCGTGCCGCAGAACCTCCGTGACGCCCTCGAATCGCTTGCACGCCAAGGGATCACGCCCAAGTTCCTGTACACGATCCCGAACTTCCACAACCCCGCAGGCGTCACCCTCGCCGTCGAACGCCGCACCGAGATCCTCGAGATCTGCGCCTCCTACGGCGTCGCCGTCGTCGAGGACAATCCTTACGGCCTGCTCGGGTTCTCCGGGACCGTCTACCCGGCGCTGCGCTCGTTCGACCGCGACGTCGTCTACCTCGGCTCCTTCTCCAAGACCTTCGCCTCCGGACTCCGCGTCGGTTGGGCCCTCGTCCCACCCGCGGTCCGCGACCGCCTGGTCCTCGCCGCGGAGTCGGCAACCCTGTGCCCGCCGACCTTCAACCAGATGATCGTCTCCCGTTACCTGCAGACGCAGGACTGGCGCAGCCAGGTCAAGACGTTCACCGAGGCCTACCGCGAACGCCGCGACGCGATGCTCGCCGCCCTCGAGACGCACCTGCCGCCCGGCTGCAGCTGGAACGTCCCCGACGGTGGGTTCTACGTATGGCTCACCGTGCCCGAGGGCGTCGACACCAAGGCGATGCTGCCCCGCGCCGTCACCGCCCGCGTCGCCTACGCCTCCGGTACCGGCTTCTACGCCGACGGGTTCGGCAGCAGCCAGCTCCGGCTGTCGTACTGCTACCCGACGCCCGAGCGCATCGAGGAGGGCGTCCGGCGGCTCGCAGGCGTCCTCGGCGCCGAGCTCGACGTCATGAGAACCTTCGGCGTGCCGGCGCGTACCCCGCGTCTGCGGTCCGGCCCCGACGCCCCCTCGCCGGACACCGCCTGAGCGTGTTTCACGTGAAACGTGAGCCCACTCTTCTTCGGATCGACCAGGAGCTGACGTGACCGACCGGACCGTGGCGGTGCTTGCCGGTGGGCTCTCTCACGAGCGAGAGGTGTCGCTTCGGTCCGGCCGTCGCGTCGCCGGTGCGCTGCGCTCTTCCGGCGTCGGCGTCTTCGAGTGGGACGTCGACGCCAACCTCGTCGAGCGCCTGCGCACCGAACGGCCCGACGCCGTCGTCATCGCCCTCCACGGAGGGGAGGGGGAGAACGGCGCCGTCCAAGCCGTGCTCGAACTCCTCGACGTCCCCTTCGTCGGCACCCCCGCACCGGCCTGCCGCCGCGTCTGGGACAAACCCACCGCCAAGTCCGAACTCCGCCGGGCCGGCCTCGACACCCCCGACTGGGTCGCCCTCCCGCACGCCACCTTCCGCGCGCTCGGCGCCCGCGCCGTCCTCGACGCCATGGTCGAACGGCTCGGGCTGCCACTCATGCTCAAACCCGACCAGGGCGGCTCCGCCCTCGGCGCGCAGGTCGTCACCACCATCGACGACCTGCCCTCAGCCATGGTCAGCTGCCTCGCCTACTGCGACACCGTCCTCGCCGAGCGCTTCGTCGACGGCACCGAGGTCGCCGTCTCCGTCGTCGAGATCGACGACGCGCCCCGCGTCCTCCCACCCGTCGGCGTCGAGCCCCTCGGCGGCGTCTACGACTACACCGCCCGCTACACCCCTGGAAACACGACCTTCCACTGCCCGGCGCCGCTCGACCCCGAACTCCTCGCTCGCGTCCAGGACGTCGCCCTCTCCGCCCACCGGCTCCTCGGGCTCCGCGACCTCTCCCGCACCGACGCCATCGTCGACTGCGACGGGAACGTCCAGATCCTGGAGCTGAACGTCTCGCCCGGGCTGACCGACACCTCCCTCCTGCCCACCGCCGCGACCGCCGCCGGACTCGACCTCGGAGACCTCTTCGCCACCCTCGTGGAACGCGCGGTCGACCGCGCCTGAGGTTCTGCCGGCGTGTTTCACGTGAAACGAGGTCGGCTGTCGGACAGCTGGCGGACGCGGGGCCGTCGAACGGGTTCGGCCGTCGGTAGCTGCCCGGCGAGAAGAACCCGACGTCGCCGGCGTCGTCGGACACCTCGGTGTCGGGGTTGTCCTCGGGCGGGTCTCGATCCGGCGCGACACGAACCGATAGTAGTTGCCGATGATCAGCGACACGCCGACCGTGAGGAACAGGCCGGTTCCTTCGAGGCGCAGGCTCGCGGAGAACTCGGCGGCGTCCCTCGGCAGCGTCGCGCCCCACCCGCCTCGATCGTCCGTCGAGAGGACGAGCTCGTGCATGACCCGCGCGCGTGGTCGTCGCAGCTCGCGGCGAAGCGACCCGCTCGGGGCGGGACGTGGTGCCGCCGAACCGACCGGCGGCCTCTCCGTCCACGGCGGTACCCATCCCGCAACCCTGCTGCTCGGCCTCCTGTCGATCGTCGTCCCTGCCTACCTGGGCAGTCGGGTGCCCAGCACCGGCCCCCGTGCGACAGGTCTCACGACAGCCCTCTGCGAAGGCGGCGGGGCGATCACGCCTGGGCGCTGGAAGCCGGTCGACATCGTGTGCAAAGCCCGGCGGCGGCGTCGCCGTGGCAAACGCCGCGACGAGCTCGCCCAGCTCAGGTTCGACGTGCCGCTCCTGCACCGGGCTGCAGCCAGTCCGCGTCCGTGCCAAGCCTGCCGCGCAGCTGCTCGCCCGACCCCTCCCAATCGCTGTCCGTGCGGTCGTGGCGGGCAGCGCCTGCGGCACCTCTGTACGGTAGCTCTGTGCGGCAGCGCGGCGAGCCGATCGCCTGGGGTTCGAGGTGGCGCCGCCGGACCGGGCGGCGGCCAGTCCGTCCCGCGTCGGGTATGCGTCCGGTGGCACTGAACGCCTACAGCGGCCTCCATGCGACAGCCCTCTGCGACGACGCACCGCGCTGATCGCGGCTGAGTTCGAGGTGCCGCTCCCGGACCGGGCGGCGTCCTCTCCGTTCGCGGCGGTACCCATCCCGCGGCGCTGCTGCTCCGACCCTTGTCAATCGTCGTTCCTGCAGACATCGCGGGGGAGCGCCTGTAGCGGCCGCTTGGGACGGCGACAGGCCCCTCCACAGCGCTCTCCGGCAGCGCTCTCCGGCAGCCCTCTCCGACAGCCCTCTTTGGCAGTGCTCTCCGGCAGCCCTCTTTGGCAGTGCTCTCCGGCAGCCCTCTGCGGGAAAGCCGTGCGGCAGCCCTGACAACGCTCGGATGGAATGTCGGGCGTGCTCGTCGACCGGACCTGACCATCGCTCGCGCGTCCGGTCGCCCAGTGGCGTCGCCCCCGGACACGCCCCTTTCGAGCGATGTCCGCCGTGCGGCCAGTCGTACTACCCCTGCTCGTGTTCGGCGCCGCGGACACGACCGGATCTCGGTCGTCGCGGCGAGGACGCGGGCGGGAACTGTCCGGCTCCCTGTGCTCGTCTCATCGACACGGTGGGTGTTTCACGTGAATCCTCGGGACGTCGCCCTTCTCTGCGCTCCCAGCAGCCCCGACACAGACGGCTCGGTGCTCGATCCAGTCCACCGGCCGGTCGGACTCGGGCGCCCTCGGCGGGAGGTCCACGCAGCCCATCCGACGCCGCCCGTTCTTCCGTCCTCTCGAAGGGGCCCGCAGCCACACGATCTCGGCGAGGTCGAGCAGCACAACGCCGGCGGCGGAGTCGACCACGATGCAACGCGCGAGGTCGACTCCGACGAGCAGCAGCCTCCCCGCGCCGTCCACGGAGGTGCGGCTACGACGAGCGGGGGAGCGTCGCCGTTGTGTGCGGGCCACCCAGTGTCGCTCTTCGCGCGGCGGCCTCCCGTATCCGACGACGCGTACCCGGACCGTTGCGCAGCCGAGCATCGGACCCGCATCCGCGGCAGTTCGACGAGGAGTCCTCGGCTCGGCCCCGGCACACCCCAGGGGACATGGGCGCGACGCTGAGCACCCACGCTCGGAGTTTCCGAGGTGTCTCGATCCGCAGCAGCCGCCACGCCGAAGGACAGATCCGTGCGTGTTTCACGTGAAACGTGGGCCGGCCGTTCCCGTGGTCGGCGTCTCCCGCCTCACGACGCGATCTCGCCATCACGCACGACATCGTGCCTCGGGGCAGCACCCGCAGTCGGGTCAACCGGGTGCGTCGACCTCGTCGCACGCCCCACCAGTCCCGTGGGGACAGTACTTCCCGACCGCCCCGCAAGCCGCCCCAGACCCGCAGAGGCTCGTCGACACCTCAGCGAGCTCAGCACGGGACTCAAGGACATCTGCGCCCACGAGAACAGAGCCGACAAGAACTTCGACCACAGATCTGTCGGTGCCGCTCCGCCGGAAGTGCGCCGACGAGTCCAGTGCTCGCCCCGGCCGGGTCATGCGCAGCTACCTCGGCGACAACGCCGAAACCGCGGAGAACGGTAGGCCCGAGCCGCGCTCGAACCGCAGCATCGGCTCATCGTCCAGCTGTGACCGGTCTAGGGCGTCGCCGTACATGGACGAGCTCCTCCCCGAGCGCGCGCACCAACCGGCCCCTGCGCGAGCGACTGGCACCCATCGCGGCGGGGTACTGCGCGCGGAGCAGGGCCGCTGTAGGCCTCGGCCACGAGCATCGTCGGCCCCCTGGTCGAACGCGGCCTGGGCCTACACGACCGCGGCTGGCCTTGTGCGCATCACCACAGGACCGTCAGTTCACAGCAGTCGTGTCTGGCCCGCCCGGAGGGCCACGGACTCTGACTCGCCGATCCACGTTGCCGAGTCGCGCCACTCGCCGCCGCGAGCGAACAGGAGCGGTTTCACGTGAAACAGCGCAGCCGACCCCGCCCGCAACGCCTCCGCCCACGACGCCTGTCCGCCCAGCACGCCGGCCTGCGGGCAGTCGGCGCTCAACACGCCGAGGCCGCAGACGCTGCTTCCGTAGGCATGCGACAAGCCGGACCCGCTCAAGGTTCTGCGGGTCGGGGCCCCACGCGCGTTGCCTGTCCGATCGGGATGAAGCCGAGCCAGCCCTGGTGGAGTCGGTGCGCAATCGCCACCAGGATGTGCATCGGCTTCGTCTGCGTCGACAGCCGGGCGGTATCGCGTCGCCGTGGATCGCGCGAGCTCCCGACCCGACAGCGGCCGTGCGTTTCGCGACCCGTGGAGTCGACCGTCGGGTTCTCGGCGATGCCCCAGCCGCCGACTCGACAGCGGTCCCCAGCCACAGGGGGTCATGTCACGCCGGGCCGGCGCTCGGCTCGACTCACCTCATCGACGTGTAGCACCTTCACGAACCGCAAACCGTTCGGTAGCACATGACTAGACGCGCCGAGTCCGATAATCCGACAACCGCCTGTCGATCACCGAGGGTCCTCGGATGGTCCTTCGCAGACCCGAAAATCGGCCTCAGCCGTGGTCCTTCGGACTGTTCATGAGCTCGGCGATCCGCTCGAGATCCTCGACGGAGCCGAACTCGACGACGATCCGTCCCTTCCGCTGCCCGAGCTCGACGCGGACGCGGGTGTCGAAGCGGTCGGAGAGGCTCTCGGCGAGACGTTCGGCACCGGGGGCGTGGATCGGTTTGCGCCGTGCGGCGCGGGCGGGGGCGGGCTTCTCGCTGCGCGCGAGGAGGACGGCTTCCTCGGTGGCGCGGACGGACATGCCTTCGGCGACGATGCGCGTCGCGAGTTCTTCCTGGCGCCCGGGGTCGTCGAGGCCGAGGAGGGCGCGCGCGTGCCCGGCGGAGAGGACGCCGGCGGCGACGCGGCGTTGCACGGGGACGGGCAGCCGGAGGAGCCGGATCATGTTGGTGACGACGGGGCGGCTACGACCGATGCGGTCGGCGAGCTCGGCGTGGGTGACGCCGAACTCGGCGAGGAGCTGCTCGTATGCGGCTGCTTCTTCGAGCGGGTTGAGCTGGACGCGGTGGATGTTCTCCAGGAGCGCGTCGCGGAGCATGGCGTCGTCGGCGGTGCTGCGGACGATGGCCGGGATGCGGTGGAGCCCCGCACGCTGGGAGGCACGCCAGCGTCGTTCGCCCATGATGAGCTGGTAGCGGCCGCCGCCGGTGTCGCGGACGACGACGGGCTGAAGCAGCCCGAACTCGCGGATGGAGTGTTCGAGTTCGGCGAGGTGTTCCTCGTCGAAGGCGGTGCGGGGCTGCTTGGGGTTGGGTCGGATCGCGTCGACGTCGATCTCGCGGTAGTGCGCGCCGGCGACGGGCGCGGGCTCGTCGACACCGGTGGACGCGGGGGTGCCGCGGTTCCACGAGTCGGGGACCGGTGGCGCGGTGGGGGATGCCGTGTCGAGCGGGGGGCCGGTGGGGATGAGGGCGGCGAGTCCGCGGCCCAGCCCACCCTTGCGCTCGGCCATGCTCTACCGCCCGTTCGTCTCGACGCCTGCCGCGCTGTCGGCACCCATCGCCGCGCCACGGGCCGCGATCTCCCGGGCCGCGTCGACGTACGACATGGAGCCCCTGGAGCCGGGGTCGTAGGCGAGGACGGTCTGGCTGTAGCCGGGCGCCTCGGACACCTTCACACTGCGGGGGATGACGGTACGCAGGACCACGCCGCCGAAGTGCTGCCTGACCTCGGATGTCACCTGATCGGCGAGCTTGGTGCGGCCGTCGTACATGGTGAGCAGGATCGTGGAGACGTGCAGGCTGGTGTTGAGGTGCGACCGGACGAGGTCGATGTTGCTGAGCAGCTGCCCGAGCCCTTCGAGCGCGTAGTACTCGCACTGGATGGGGATGAGCACCTCCGCGGCCGCGACGAGCGCGTTCACTGTCAGCAGGCCGAGGGAGGGCGGGCAGTCGATGAGGACGTAGTCGACGTCGAGCTGGTCGAGGACGTCGGGGCTGAGGGCCTGCTTGAGACGCTGTTCGCGAGCCACCATGCTGACGAGCTCGATCTCGGCGCCGGCGAGGTCGATCGTCGCGGGGACGCACAGCAGGTCGGGTGACGCGGTGCTGGGGACCGCGGCCTCGAGCAGGCTGATCTCGCCGAGGAGCGCCTCGTAGACCGACGGGGTGCCGGCTCGGTGGTCGACGCCGAGGGCGGTGCTGGCGTTGCCCTGCGGGTCGAGGTCGACAACGAGGACGCGAACCCCGTGCAACGCAAGGGCTGCGGCGAGGTTGACCGTGCTCGTGGTCTTACCGACCCCGCCCTTCTGGTTGGCGACGGTCAGCACGCGGCGGTGGGCCGGGCGAGGCATGGCGTAGCGGTCGGGGTGTCGCATCCGGGCGGCCCGTTCGGCCTCCTCCGCGATCGGCGTCCATCCCGGACTCGGCGCCGGACCGCCCGATGTTCCACGTGAAACGTCGGCCTCGGTCACGATCGCTGCTCCCTCCTCCGGCCCGGGCGCCCGGCACGCGGCGCCGCGGTCCGTTCGACGAGCACGACGGTGCTCGGCACCTCGACGAGCCCTTCGCCGCACCGGGCGACCGTCGCGTCGCCGCCACCGGCCTTGCGGACGGCGACCGCGTCGCGCGCGACCTCCTGCTCGGCGGACGCACCCTTGACGGCGACCAGCCTGCCACCTCGGCGCAGCAGGGGTAATGCCCATCCGGCGAGACGGGCGAGCGGTGCGACGGCTCGTGCGGTGACCACGTCTGCCCCCTCCCATCGCCGTCGGACCTCGGTTTCCTCGGCCCGTCCGCGCTGCACCTGGATCGGCAGGTCCAGGTCCTCGATCACCTCGGTGAGCCAGTCGACCCGTCGGGCCAGCGGTTCCACGAGGACGACGTGCAGGTCCGGACGTGCCAGGGCCAACGGTATCCCGGGCAGACCCGCTCCCGAACCCAGGTCGACGACGCGTGCCCCGTCCGGGACGACTTCCTTCACGACTGCACAGTTCAGGATGTGCCGGTCCCACAGCCGCTCGGTCTCGCGGGGCCCGATGAGGCCCCGTTCCACGCCGGTGGTCGCCAGGTGCTCCGCATAGCGCACCGCCGCCGGCAGCCGTTCGTCGAAGATCTCGGCGGCCACCGACGGCGGTGAGGCGACGGGCGCGACGTCGCCGTGCGCGGGGACGTCAGCCGCCACTGCGGAAGACGACGACCTGGCGACGGGGCTCCTCGCCCTCGCTCTCGCTGTTGACGCCCTTGATCTTGGAGACGGCGTCGTGCACGACCTTGCGCTCGAACGGCGTCATCGGCCGCAGCTTGACCGGCTGCCCCGAGTCGAGGACGTCCTTGGCGGTGCGCTTGCCGAGCTCGGTGAGCTCGTCGCGACGGCCTTGCCGCCACTGGGCGATGTCGAGCATCAGTCGGCTGCGGTTCCCGGAGGCCTGCTGCACGGCGAGCCGGGTGAGCTCCTGCAACGACTCCAGGACCGAACCGCGGTCGCCGACGAGCTTCTCGAGGTCCTCGCCGCCGTCGATGCTGACGATGGCCCGGCCGGCCTCGACGTCGAGATCGATGTCGCCGTCGTAGTCGAGCAGGTCGAGCAGGCGCTCGAGGTAGTCGCCCGCGATGTCGCCCTCGCGGATCAGCTGCTCCTCGGCGGTCGCCGGCTTGGGGGCGTCGGCGGCGGTGTCGGCAGAACCGTCCTCGGCGGTCTTCGGCACGGTGGGTCTCCCTTCCTGACGATCCGGGCGGCCGGAACCGCAGCGGGGGAGCTGGGTCCGGACCTCCGGCGCCGGACCCCGACGGGCCCGGCTCGTGGCTTCGGTCAGCGGCGCTTTCGGCCCTTGCGGGCCGCGGAGGGCCGTGAGCCTCCGCTGGTGGTCCTTCCGTTGCGCGCGTTGGGCGATCCGTTGTTGGACCCCCCGCGCTGCTGGCCGGAGGACGGCTTGACCGGCTTGGCGCCGGGCTTCTTCGCCGGGGGAGGGGCCGCGTCGCCGGCGGTGTCGGCGTCCTTGGTCAGGTCGACCTCGGCGGCGCCGTCCGCGGTGTCGGCGTCGTTCTTCGCGGTGGCACCGTTGCGGTTGGGCTTCTGACCGGGCTTGGGCGCGAGCGCCTGCCTGTTGGTCGTCGCCTGCTCCTTCTTGGCGGCCTCTTCGGCGTCGATCTTCTTGTAGACGATGCGCTGCTGGGCGAGCGTCCACAGGTTGTTCGCAACCCAGTACATGAGGATCGCGAGCGGCAGGAACGGCGCACCGACGACGACACCGATCGGGAAGACGTACAGCATCAGCTTGTTCATGATCGCCGACTGCGGGTTGGCCGCCTGGGCCTCCGTCTGCCGGGCGACGGAATGCCGCGCCGTGATGTGCGTGAAGACACCGGCCATGATCATCAGGGGGATCATGACGATCAACATCTGGCCGACGGTCGTGCCGAGCTGGTCGAGGCTGGGCGCACCCTGCAGCGGGACGATCGACGCGCCGAGCTTGGCGCCGAACAGGTCCGACTCGACGAAGGACTGCACGTCGGCGGCGTTGAAGATGTAGTTCTCGGTCTTCCCGGGCTTGAACTCGCGCAGCACGTGGAAGAGGCCGATGAACACCGGCACCTGGATGAGGATGGGGAGGCAGCCACCGAGCGGGTTGACACCCTGCTCGCTCTGCAGGCGCTGCATCTCCTGCGTCATCTTCTGCTTGTCGTTCGCGTACTTCTTCCGGAGCTTCTGGATCTCCGGCTGGAACTCCTGCATCTTGCGCATCGACCGCACCTGGCCGACGAACGGCTTGTACAGGATCGCGCGGAGCGTGAAGACCAGGAAGACGACCGACAGCGCCCACGCGACACCACTGGTGGGCGAGAAGACGAAGCCGAAAGCCTTGTGCCAGAACCACAGGATGGCCGAGACCGGGTAGTAGATGAAGTTCAGCACCGGGCTTGCTCCTCGTGGTTCTCACCGGGGTCGGCGCCGCGACGGGCGTCCGCGTCCTCGGCCGGGCGTCGGTCGTCGTCGTGGCGTGATGGGCGGCGCGGTGGCACCGGGTCCAGACCGCCAGGGTGCCACGGTCCGCAGCGCAGAAGCCGACGAACCGTCAGATAGCTCCCGCGGAGCACGCCGTGGACCTGGAGCGCCTCGATCCCGTAGGCGCTGCAGGACGGGTAGAAGCGGCACACGGGCGGGAACGCCGGCGAGATCCAGCGCTTGTAGAAGCGGAGGGCGCCGATCATCACGCGTGCCACCGGCGACGGGCGGGGCGCCGCTGCGGGCGTCTGGTCGGCGGCCGCGGCAACGTCGGGGTCGTCACCATGGACGGGCTCGCTGCCGGGACCGGTCATCGCGCGGCCGTCGGGGCGAGGCGCCGCAGCGCGGTGCGGAGCGCGCCGTCGAGGTCGCCGGCCAGCTCCGCCGACGACGCCGTGGCCGCGGGCGGCAGCGCCCGCACGACCAGGCGCGCCCCGGCGGGCAGCGCGGCGAGCCGGGGCGCCACGACATGGCGAAGCCGCCGGGTCACACGGTGACGGACCACCGCGTTGCCGACGGCCTTGCTGACGACGAACCCGGCCCGGGGCATGTCGGAACCCGCGACGTCGAGATGGACGACGAGATGCGACCGGCCGCTACGGCGACCACGCCGCATCGTCGTCGCGAACTCGTCCCGACGGGTGAGCCGGGCCCCGGCCGGCAGCACTCCGCTGCCTGATCAGGCGGAGAGCTTGTCGCGTCCCTTGCTGCGACGCGCAGCGAGGATCGCGCGGCCCGCGCGGGTGCGCATACGCAGCCGGAAACCGTGCTTGCGCGCCCGACGGCGGTTGTTCGGCTGGAAGGTGCGCTTGCCCTTGCTCACTGTCGGCTCTCCTGGTCGACTCCGGCCCTGCGAACAGGCGGCGTCGTGTCGCTATGGACGATGTCTCGGGTGGTGCGGTGGTGCTCGGACAGGCCGACGAGCCCCGGGGGCGCGCGACCTCGCGAACGATCGACGGCACGCGGAACGTGCCAGTCCTCGGACGCGGCTCGTTCAAGGGTACGCAGCGCCCGAAGAGGGGGTCAAACCGCCCCCGCGGTCGACTCCGCCCGGCGAGCGCAAGCCGACACGCCGAGGTCGGCGAGCGGCCCGGAGGGCGCCTTGTGGCATCGGGTCGGGGGTTGTTACCTTCGCCCCTCACAGTTCGATCCGGGGGGATCGGGAACACCCGCTCCGACACACCGACGTGGGCCCGCGAGGCGCCCGCGCCCCCGTGCTGCGTACGGTCTGCGCACAAGTGTGGATAACTCTGGGGATCGACTGCGGGGACCCGACGGGTCTCCGGGCGTCCGGTCGACAAGTGGTCCGTCGTGCGCAAGGGACGGCCCCCCGAAGGAACGGACGAGAGCTGCGGAGGGAGCAGGCCCGGTGACCGACCAGCCAGGGGATCTGGGAAAGGTCTGGAACCGGGTCATCGCGGACCTGTCCGGCGCCTCGGGTGAGGCGGGAGCGGCGACCCTCTCGGCGCAGCAGCGGGCCTTCCTGCGGCTGACCCGTCCGCTCGGCCTCCTCGACGGCACCGCACTCCTCGCGGCCCCGAGCGAGTTCGCCAAGGACGCGATCGAGCGCATCCTCCGCAAGCCGATCAGCGACGCCCTCGGCCGCCACCTCGGCGTCCAGGTGAACCTGGCCGTCGTCGTCGATGCCTCGGCCGCGTCCGGCGGCACCGAGGTCCCCGACCCGCCCGACCCCCGCGCCGCCGGCCGCGCCGCCGCGCCCGGACCCCTCGACCGTTCCGTCCCGCTCGCCACCGACATCGACGCCTCCGTCGAGGCCGACGCGTTGTCCCCCAACG
The DNA here is from genome assembly GCF_007989085.1 of Pseudonocardia sulfidoxydans NBRC 16205. Classification (GTDB taxonomy): domain Bacteria; phylum Actinomycetota; class Actinomycetes; order Mycobacteriales; family Pseudonocardiaceae; genus Pseudonocardia; species Pseudonocardia sulfidoxydans. The sequence continues at coordinate 21,952 of NZ_BJVJ01000014.1, read as the reverse complement.
GCGGCGGCGCACTCAACGGCCAGGACCTCGAGCCGACCGCCGTCCCCGAACGACTCGACGTCGCCGCCGGGGCACCGTCCGACACCCCCACCGTCCCCGAGATCGACGGTGGTTTCGCCGACAACGGGCCCGCAGGCGGCTCGCTCGGCCGCATCGGAGCGACCGGGCCGCATGCCGGCGACGGCCGCCCGGGCCAGGACGGCTGGCCCACCTACTCCGCGCCCGGCCCCGACGCCACCGCGCGCTCGCGGCCTGGACTCAACGAGAAGTACACGTTCGACACCTTCGTCATCGGCGCCTCGAACCGGTTCAGCCACGCCGCGTCCGTCGCGGTCGCCGAGGCACCGGCCCGGGCCTACAACCCGCTGTTCATCTGGGGCGAGTCCGGGCTGGGCAAGACCCACCTGCTGCACGCCGTCGGGCACTACGCCCAGCGGCTGTTCCCGGGGATGCGGGTGCGCTACGTCAGCACCGAGGAGTTCACGAACGACTTCATCAACAGTCTTCGTGACGACCGCAAGGTCGCCTTCCAGCGCCGCTACCGTGACGTCGACGTCCTGCTCGTCGACGACATCCAGTTCCTGGAAGGCAAGGAAGGTACGCAGGAGGAGTTCTTCCACACCTTCAACACCCTCCACAACTCCAACAAGCAGATCGTCGTCTCCTCCGACCGCCCGCCCAAGCGCCTCGAGACGCTCGAGGACCGCATGCGGACCCGGTTCGAGTGGGGTCTCATCACCGACATCCAGCCGCCCGAGCTCGAGACACGCATCGCGATCCTGCGCAAGAAGGCGGCCCAGGACCGGCTCGCCGTCCCCGGCGACGTCCTGGAGTTCATCGCCGCCCGCATCGAGCGCAACATCCGAGAGCTCGAGGGCGCACTCATCCGGGTCACGGCGTTCGCGTCGTTGAACCGCCAGCCCGTCGACACCCAGCTCGCCGAGATCGTCCTGCGCGACCTCATCGGCGACTCCGCGGCCTCGGAGATCACCGCGCCGACGATCATGGCCGTCACGGCGGAGTTCTTCGACGTGACCATGGACGAGCTGTGCGGGCCGGGGAAGACGAAGGCGCTGGCGCAGGCCCGCCAGATCGCGATGTACCTGTGCCGCGAGCTGACCGACCTCTCCCTGCCCCGGATCGGCCAGACCTTCGGCGGCCGCGACCACACGACGGTCATGCACGCCGACAAGAAGATCCGCAACGAGATCTCCCTGCGCCGCAAGACCTTCGAGCAGGTGCAGGAGCTGACGGCGCGCATCAAGCAGCGCGCCCGCCGCTGATCTCCGCCCGACGACGGTCGTTGCGCCCCAACGGCTCCGGCCGCGCCGTGCCCGTAGGAGTGCGGCACGCCGCCCCGACCGCAGGGGTGCGGCACGCCGCCCCGACGGGGAACGAACGGCACAGTGGGGCAATTCAGTTGCGCGAGTGGGCCGTTCGTTCCCGGGAGCCACGACCTGCCCAGCGCCTCGACATGCGCGGCGCAAGCTCGACCCCCGTGGCAATCCGTGCTCCGGGGCTCCGAGGCTCCGGAGCCCCGGAGCGTGTCACCAGAGCGACGCGTCCGCTCTCACGACACGTTCGACGGACGGCGCGACGTCGAGCGTGTCGTCAGCGCGGGGAGGGAGCGCTCAGGACACGTTCGCCGGGCCTCCAGTGCCGCACCCGGTCGGCGACCATGCCGGGCACCGCACCGAGGCCGGCATCGGCTGCCACCCCGACGCGCAGGACGACCGACGCTCGGGGTACCGACGATCAGAGAGCGGTATCCGCACACCCAGCCCCATCCCCAGCCGTGCGTACAGGTCCGGCCCCACCCGAGCGACAAGCGCATCGGCGCCGACATCATCAAGCCGCTACGACGGCCGATCTGCCGGATGGTCGCTCACCGGATGGTCGCTCACCAGATGGTCGCTCACCAGATGGTCGCTCACCGGGTCGTCGCTCACCGGGCCCTCGCTCACCGGGCCCTCGCTCACCGGGCCCTCGCTCACCGGGCCCTCGCTCACCGGGTCGTCGCTCACCGGGTCGTCGCTCACCGGGTCGTCGCTCACCGGGTCGTCGCTCACCGGGCCCTCGCTCAGTAAGAGGCCTCGCCCCGGAGGCCTCGACCAGTGCGCGTCGACACCGGCGCTCCGAGTCGCCTCGCACGACGATTCGTCCCGGTGCCGCTCGCTCCCCTCGGCGCGCAACCTCACGGTCGTCTCGGCGCTTCGGCACCGCGGTGAGGTTGCGCGCCGGTCCCGGTGCGAGACCGGCGGGCGCGGCCCTGCCCGCGGCTCGTCCGGAGGGGGGCGCAGAGCCGCGCGCGGATGCCGCCGACCGGGGGCCGTCCACACTTCTCGGTGGTACCGGTCGTCTCCGCGTGTCGCTCCGAGCTGAACCGCTCGTCGTCCGCTAGGCCACGTTCGGCGCAAGCGGGGATCGCGAGGGCGTGTACGTCGCACCCCTTGTCGTCACGCTCCGTTGACTGTCGTGTGCCTCGCGGGACAAGAGTGGGTTCCGCCGCCTTCTGCGCACCCGCCGCGACCGGGACGACCGGTCGCGCAGCGTCGGCGCACGACCAAGTTTTCACCCACATCTGGGGACAACTCTGTGGATTGACGGCCGGAGGCCCGTGGATCGTTGCCCTCGGATCCGTGGACAACTCGTGTGGACACGGGGGATGGATCCGGGACAACAGGGGCGGGGCGGAGGTTGTCCACGGGTGGCGGCAGCCCTCCACCGGCCGTCCCGGGGTGACGTCCCCATCGCGCCGCACCGTGGGACCTGCGGCGACGGCGCCCATCCACACCATCCACAGGCCCTACTGCTGTTGCTGGATCTCTCTCTTGAGAAATACACAAGAAGAAGAGGGCGGTGGATGGGGGACGCGCGGCCGTCACGGAGGAGTGCCTCGAAGGGCGAACGGCCCGGCGTGACACCGGCGCTGCGGAGGCTCTACGGTGGTCCGGCCGACCTGGTCGTCCCCGGCCGTCGTCCGCGTCCCGGCTCTGTCCCGTTCGCGTCCGGCTCCGTTCGTCAGGTCGACACGCTGCTCGTCCCCGGGTGCCTGGCCATCCGGTCGCAGTCTCGTGACCGTCGGTGAAAGGTCCTCACGTCATGAAGTTCCGGGTCGAACGCGACGTCCTGGCCGATGCCGCGGCCTGGGTCGCGCGGAGCCTGCCCGCGCGGCCGCCGGTCCCGGTCCTGGGCGGTGTCCTCATCCAGGGGGGTGGGGATCCGGGCTCGGAGACGTTGACGGTGTCGGGGTTCGACTACGAGACCTCGGCCCGGGTGGAGCTCGACGCGACGATCGGGGATCCCGGTCAGGTCCTGGTGTCGGGCCGGCTGCTCGCGGACATCACGCGGGCGTTGCCGCCCAAGCCGGTGGACCTGGTGGTCGACGGGTCGCGCGCGACGATCAACTGCGGCAGCAGCCGGTTCAGCCTGCCGACGATGCCGGTGGAGGACTACCCGCAGCTGCCGGCGATGCCGCAGCGGGCGGGGTCGGTCCAGGCCGACACGCTGGCGTCGGCGGTGGCGCAGGTCGCGGTGGCGGCGGGGCGTGACGACACGCTGCCGATGCTGACCGGTGTGCGGCTGGAGATCGAGGGGTCGCGGCTGACGCTGGCGGCGACCGACCGGTTCCGCCTGGCGGTGCGGGAGCTCGACTGGGACCCCGAGGACGCGTCGGTGTCCACTGCGGTGCTGATTCCGGCGCGGACGCTGGCGGAGGTCGCGAAGACGTTGTCGGGCGCGGGGACCGTCGAGATCGCCTTGTCGGCGGGCGACGGGATGCTCGGCCTGACGGGCAACGGCAGGCGGGCGACGACGCGCCTGCTGGACGCGGAGTTCCCGCGGTTCCGCCAGCTGATCCCGGCCGAGAGCACGACGGCGGCCGAGATCGAGGTGTCGGTGCTGGTCGAGGCGATCAAGCGTGTCGCGCTGGTCGCGGACCGGGTTGCGCAGATCCGGCTGGAGTTCGGCGAGGACGGGCTGCGGCTGGCCGCGGGCGGCGACGACGTGGGCAGCGCCGAGGAGGAGATCCCCTGCATCCTCACGGGTGAGGGGCTGACGATCGCGTTCAACCCGTCGTATCTGCTGGATGCGTTGGGCGCCTTGCACACCGAGCGCACGCAGCTGACGTTCACGACGCCGAACCGGCCGGCGTTGGTGCGTCCAGTGGTGGCGTCTTCGGGCGAGGATGCACCGGCGCCCGACGGCGGTTACCTGCACCTGCTGATGCCGGTCCGGCTGCCCGGCTGAGGCCGGGACCGTCGGTCCTTCTCGGTAGCCTGGCGGGGTTCCACGCACGCGATCGACGGGAGCCCGTGGTGCATCTGCGGCGGCTGGCCGTCACCGACTTCCGGTCGTGGGAGCAGGCCGATCTGGAGCTCGACCCGGGGGTCACGGTCCTCGTGGGGTCGAACGGTGTCGGGAAGACGAACCTGGCCGAGGCGATCGGCTACCTCGCGACGCTCGGGTCGCACCGGGTGGCCACCGACGCGCCGCTGATCCGGCGGGGTGCGTCGCGGGCGGTGGTGCGCGGCGTCGTGGTGAACCAGGGCCGGGAGCTGGCCGTGGAGCTGGAGATCACGGCGGGCAAGGCCAACCGGGCGCGGGTGAACCGCTCGCCGGTGCCGCGCCCGCGCGACGTGCTGGGCATTCTGCGCACGGTGTTGTTCGCGCCGGAGGATCTGGCGTTGGTGCGGGGCGATCCGGGGGAGCGTCGCCGGTTCCTCGACGATCTGTTGGTGGCCCGCTATCCGCGTTTCGCGGGGGTGCGGGCCGACTACGAGCGGGTGCTGCGGCAGCGGTCGGCCTTGTTGAAGACGGCGCGCGCGGGCGGTGACCTGCGCACGCTCGACGTGTGGGACGGGCACCTGGCCCGGCACGGCGCGGAGTTGCTGGCGGGCCGGCTCGACCTGGTCGCCGGGCTGGCGCCACCGGCGGTGGCGGCGTTCGCCGACGTGGCGCCGTCGTCGGATCCTGCTGCGCTGCACTACCGGTCGAGCCTCGACGGTGTGCTGGTCGCCGACGTGGCGGTGCTCGAGGAGGGGCTGCTCGAGGCACTGGGCCGCGTCCGCAGGCAGGAGGTTGAGCGCGGGGTGTGCCTGGTGGGCCCGCACCGCGACGATCTGGAGATCCGGTTGGGCGAGGGCCCGGCCAAGGGGTACGCGAGCCACGGTGAGTCGTGGGCGCTGGCGTTGGCGCTGCGGCTCGGGTCGTACCGGTTGTTGCAGAGCGACGACGTCGAACCGGTCCTGATCCTCGACGACGTGTTCGCGGAGCTGGACGCGCGGCGGCGCCGTGCGTTGGCCGCGGTCGCCGCACAGGCGGAGCAGGTCGTCGTGACGGCGGCGGTCGCGGAGGACGTCCCGGAGGAGCTCGGGGGTGTCCGGATCGCGGTGAGTGGTGGCAGCGCCGTCCGCATGCCGGCCTCACCGGCCGATGATCAGCGGGTGACGACGACATGACCTGCGGCGCAACGATCCGCCCGGGACGGGCCGTTCAGCACGCCCTGCTGTGGACAACGCTGTGGATACTGTGGATAACTCGGCTGGATCTGGTGACAGCTCGAGGGAGCCACCGCCTGTCGACGGGAAGGCGCCGCCGATCGTGAGTGACGACAACCACTCTGTCCCCACCCCTGGGGACAACGAGAATCCGGCCGTTCGTCGTGGCCCGGGGGCCGGTGCGGGCGCGGACGGTCTGCGCGGGCCGGATTTGGCGCGGGAGGCGTTGCGGGCGGCGCGGGAGGCGTCGGCGCAGCGCGCGTCGGAGCGTGCGGCGGCGGGGGAGCCTCGTCGGCGGCGGGCCGGCACGAGGGGCAACCGGCGTCGCTGGTCGGGCCCGGGTCCCGACGACCGGGACCCCCAGCCGTTCGGGAAGATGCTGTCGCGGGTGTCGATGGACCGGGGCTGGTCGCCGCGGCTGACCGACGCGACGGTCCTCGGGCGCTGGCCGCAGCTGGTGGGCCCGGACATCGCCGACCACTGCACGCCGGTGTCGTTGCGCGACGGGGAGCTGACGTTGCAGGCGGAGTCCACGGCGTGGGCCACGCAGCTGCGGACGCTGCAGCGCCAGCTGCTGGTCCGGCTCGCGGCCGCGGTGGGCGACGGCGTGGTGCGCCGCATCCGGGTGGTCGGGCCGTCGGCGCCGAGCTGGCGGCACGGGCCGCGGCACGTGCGTGGCCGGGGCCCGCGCGACACGTACGGGTGACCGGCCGGGGCGCGGAGGCGGCTGATCGATCCGGGCCTGGGGAAGATCCGGGCATCCCCGCCGCCGTGTCGTCGTTGAACGAGGGTGAATGGCGCGGGACGTACCGTTGGACGCGTTCTCGCGCCGTTCAGCGCCACGTGACGGGCCGGGAGCCTCGCGCGAGCCCCGTTCGAGCGGTCGCCCTCGTGCTGTGACGCGTTCGGCGCTCTCCGACGCGCACAGGGGCGTCCTAGGCCGCTTCCTGTCGGGTGAGACCGGTAGAATCGGGAGGGTGCTTCGGGTGGACCCCGATCCGCCCGTTCGACCGTCACCTCGCGCGTGCAGTGCGCACGGGGGGCGGGACCTTGGTACGAGGAGACCTACAGCCCGTGGCAGCGGAGAAGAAGAACGGCTACAGCGCGTCGTCCATCACCGTCCTCGAAGGCCTGGAAGCGGTCCGTAAGCGCCCCGGTATGTACATCGGCTCGACGGGCGAGCGCGGCCTGCACCACCTGGTGTGGGAGGTCGTGGACAACGCGGTCGACGAGGCGATGGCCGGGTACGCGACCAAGGTCGAGGTGTCGGTGCTGGAAGGTGGCGGCGTCCGCGTCGTCGACGACGGCCGTGGCATCCCGGTCGGCATGCACCCGGTGGAGAAGAAGCCCGCCGTCGAGATGGTGCTGACGATGCTGCACGCGGGCGGCAAGTTCGACAGCGACTCCTACGCCGTCTCCGGCGGTCTGCACGGTGTCGGCGTCTCCGTCGTGAACGCGCTCTCCACGCGTCTCGACGTCGAGATCGACACCGACGGCTTCCACTGGGACCAGCAGTACACACGCTCGATCCCGGGCCCGCTGAACAAGGGCGCGGCGACGCAGCGGACCGGCACCACGATCACGTTCTGGGCCGACCCCGACGTCTTCGAGACCACGACGTACAACATCGAGACGATCCGTCGCCGGCTGCAGGAGATGGCGTTCCTCAACAAGGGGCTGACCATCGTGCTGCGCGACGAGCGCAACGGCGACAGCGACGAGGCGGAGGAGCCCGACGCCGAGGGCTACGTCGCCAAGGTCAAGGAGCACGTCTTCCACTACCCGGGCGGGCTGGAGGACTTCGTCGCGCACCTGAACAAGACGAAGGACCCGATCCACAAGAAGCTCGTCTCGTTCTCCGGCGAGGCCCCCGGGCACGCGCTCGAGGTCGCGATGCAGTGGAACTCGGGCTACACCGAGTCGGTCTACACGTTCGCGAACACGATCAACACCCACGAGGGCGGCACGCACGAGGAGGGCTTCCGCGCGGCGCTGACCAGCACGGTCAACCGCTACGCGCGCGACAAGAAGCTGCTCAAGGAGAAGGACCCGGCGCTGTCGGGCGACGACATCCGCGAGGGTCTGGCCGCGATCGTGTCGGTCAAGGTCAAGGAGCCCCAGTTCGAGGGCCAGACCAAGACGAAGCTCGGCAACACCGAGGTCAAGTCGTTCGTGCAGCGGATCAGCAACGAGTGGCTCGCCGACTGGTTCGAGCGCAACCCCGCCGAGGCGCGCACGATCGTCAACAAGGCGGTGCAGTCGGCGCAGGCGCGGATGGCGGCGCGCAAGGCCCGTGAGCTGGTGCGCCGCAAGAGCGCCGGCGACATCGGTGGCCTGCCCGGCAAGCTGGCCGACTGCCGCTCGACCGACCCGGCGAAGTCCGAGGTCTACATCGTCGAGGGCGACTCGGCGGGTGGTTCGGCCAAGTCGGGCCGAGACTCGATGACCCAGGCGATCCTGCCGATCCGCGGCAAGATCATCAACGTCGAGAAGGCCCGGATCGACCGCGTCCTCAAGAACACCGAGGTCCAGGCGATCATCACCGCGCTGGGCACGGGCATCCACGACGAGTTCGACCTGGCCAAGCTGCGCTATCACAAGATCGTGCTGATGGCCGACGCCGACGTCGACGGCCAGCACATCCGCACGCTGCTGCTCACGTTGCTGTTCCGCTTCATGCGCCCGCTCGTCGAGCACGGTCACGTGTTCCTCGCGCAGCCGCCGCTGTACAAGATCAAGTGGGCGGGCCGCGGCGCCGAGCCGGAGTTCGCCTACTCCGACTCCGAGCGCGACGGGCTGATCGCCGCCGGCCGCGAGGCGGGCAAGAAGCTGCCCAAGGAAGAGGGAGTGCAGCGCTACAAGGGCCTCGGCGAGATGAACGCCAAGGAGCTGTGGGAGACCACGATGGACCCGGCGCACCGGGTGCTGCTGCGTGTCACGCTCGACGACGCCGCCACGGCCGACGAGCTGTTCTCGGTCCTGATGGGCGAGGACGTCGAGTCCCGCCGCTCCTTCATCACCCGCAACGCGAAGGACGTGCGCTTCCTGGACGTGTGATCCACACACATGTCCTAGACGCACGTATGGATAAGAGGAACTCGTGACAGACACCTTGGACCCCACGCTCCCGCCCACCGGCGGTGCGGGTGGTGGCGACCGGATCGAACCGGTCGACATCCAGCAGGAGATGCAGCGCTCCTACATCGACTACGCGATGAGTGTCATCGTCGGTCGCGCGCTGCCGCTCGTCGAGGACGGCCTCAAGCCCGTCCACCGCCGCGTCCTGTACTCGATGGGGGAGAACGGGTTCCGGCCCGACCGCTCCTACGTCAAGTGCGCGCGCGTCGTCGGCGAGGTGATGGGTAACTACCACCCCCACGGCGACTCCGCGATCTACGACGCCCTCGTCCGGCTCGCCCAGCCGTGGTCGATGCGCTACCCGCTGATCGACGGCCAGGGCAACTTCGGTTCCCGGGGCAACGACCCCGCGGCGGCCATGCGCTACACCGAGTGCCGGCTCACCCCGCTGGCCATCGCGATGCTGCAGGACATCGAGCAGGACACGGTCGACTTCCTCGACAACTACGACGGCAAGACGCAGGAGCCCGTCGTCCTGCCGTCGCGGGTGCCCAACCTGCTCATCAACGGCAGCGTCGGCATCGCCGTCGGCATGGCCACCAACATCCCGCCGCACAACCTGCGCGAGGTCGGCGCCGGCGTGATCTGGGCGCTGGAGAACCACGAGGCCTCCGACGACGAGCTGCTCGAGGCGCTGATGGCCCGCATCCCGGGCCCGGACTTCCCGACGGCCGGCCTGATCGTCGGCCGCGACGGCATCGAGTCCGCCTACCGCACCGGCCGCGGCTCGATCCGCATGCGCTCGGTCGTCGAGGTCGAGGAGGACGCCAAGGGGCGCACCATCCTCGTCGTCACGGAACTGCCCTACCAGGTCAACCCGGACAACCTCATCGAGTCGACCGCGACGATGATCCGCGACGGGAAGCTCACGGGCATCTCCGAGATCAACGACGAGTCGTCCGACCGCATCGGCATGCGCATCGTGTTCACGCTCAAGCGCGACGCGGTGGCCAAGGTCGTCCTCAACAACCTGTACAAGCACACGCAGCTGCAGACCAGCTTCGGCGTGAACATGCTGGCGATCGTCGACGGCGTGCCCCGCACGCTGCGGCTCGACCAGGTGGTGCGCAACTACATCCGCCACCAGATCGAGGTCATCGTCCGGCGCACCCGCTACCTGCTGCGCAAGGCCGAGGAGCGGGCCCACATCCTGCGTGGTCTGGTCAAGGCGCTCGACGCCCTCGACGAGGTCATCGCCCTCATCCGGGCGTCGGCCACGGTCGACGTCGCGCGCCAGGGCCTCATCGACCTGCTCGACGTCGACGAGATCCAGGCCCAGGCCATCCTCGACATGCAGCTCCGCCGCCTCGCGGCCCTGGAGCGGCAGAAGATCATCGACGAGCTCGCCGAGATCGAGCGCGAGATCGCGGACTACCAGGACATCCTGGCCCGTCCCGAGCGGCAGCGCCAGATCGTCCGCGACGAGCTGCAGGAGATCATCGACAAGCACGGCGACGACCGCCGCAGCCGGCTCGTCGCCGACGACGGTGACGTCACCAACGAGGACCTCATCGCCGTCGAGGACGTCGTCGTCACGATCACCGAGACCGGCTACGCCAAGCGCACCAAGACCGACCTCTACCGGGCGCAGAAACGCGGCGGCAAGGGCGTGCAGGGCGCCACGCTGAAGCAGGACGACATCGTCGCCCACTTCTTCGTGTGCTCCACGCACGACTGGATGCTGTTCTTCACCAACAAGGGCCGCGTCTACCGGCTCAAGGCCTACGAGCTGCCCGAGGCCAACCGCAACGCCCGCGGCCAGCACGTCGCCAACCTGCTCGCGCTGCAGCCCGACGAGCAGATCGCCCAGGTCATGCAGATCAAGGACTACCAGGCGGCGCCGTACCTGGTGCTCGCCACCCGCAGCGGCCTGGTGAAGAAGTCCAAGCTCGAGGACTTCGACTCCAACCGCTCCGGCGGCCTGATCGGCATCAACCTGCGCGACGAGGACGAGCTCGTCGGTGCGGTGCTCTGCTCCGCCGACGACGACCTGCTCCTCGTCTCCGCCGAGGGCCAGTCCATCCGGTTCACCGCCGACGACGCCGCCCTGCGCCCCATGGGCCGCGCCACCTCCGGCGTGCTGGGCATGCGGTTCAACACCGGCGACCGCCTGCTTTCCATCGGTGTGGTGCAGGACGAGAAGTTCGTCCTGGTCGCCACCGCCGGCGGCTACGCCAAGCGGACCCCGATCGAGGACTACCCGGTGCAGGGCCGCGGCGGAAAGGGCGTGCTGACGCTCCAGTACGACCGCCGTCGTGGCACGCTGGTCGGCGCACTCATCGTCGGTATCGACGACGAGCTGTACGCGATCACCTCGACCGGAGGGGTGATCCGGACATCGGCCCGCGAGGTGCGCAAGGCCGGTCGGCAGACGAAGGGGGTCCGCCTGATGAACCTGGGCGAGAACGCCACGCTGCAGGCCGTCGCGCGCAACGCCGAGGACGATGCCGACGACGCCGAGCTGAACGGTTCGACGAGCTGATCCCTGCAGCGACGATCGAGCTGGTCACCGTGCCGAGCACCGAGGAGAGCGTCACCTCGTGAGCGAGAACAGCAAGCAGGCCGACGAGAGCGGTCGCGTCGCCACCGGCGACGCGGCCGCCCCTGGCACCGGGTCCGACGCCGCCCCCTCGGCGGACACGGCCGGCAACGGGACGGGTGCCGGATCCCCGGCGACCGGGTCGCCGTCGCCGACCGCATCGACCGCGCCGCCGACCGCGCCGCCGACCGCATCGACGGCGTCGGCGCCCGGCGGCAACGGAGCGGAGCCGTCAGCGGCCGGCGGGTCGGCCGACGCGCCGACCGAGATCCGGCCCGCGGTGCAGAACGGGAACGGCTCGGTCGACGTGACCAAACCCGCCGCCGCGGCCACACCCGCCGCCGGGACGAACTCCGCTGCCGGGACGGATTCCGCTGCGGCGCAATCGGTGCCGGGCAACGGCAAACCCAGCCCCACCGCCCGCCCGGTGCCGACGCCCCGGCCGGCGGAGGACACCGCCCACCCCACCTCGCCGGCCACGACCACCGCGGCCCCAGCCGACGACCAAGGCGTCCCCGCGCCCGGGCCGCACGCCGAGACCCCGCCGCCGTGGCAGCGCATGCCCGGCTCGGAACCCGTCGCGACCGCGCAGCCCACGGTGGCCGAACCGCCCGTCGCCGGCGGACTGTTCGACGGTCCCACCGCCTACATCGACCCCGCAGGCGCGCCCACCGCCGAACACCAGGGCCCCGGCGCGCCGGCCATGTCCGCGGCACCCCGCCGGCCGCGGCAGGCGGCGTTGCAGCTCAAGCGTCTCGACCCCTGGTCGGTGCTCAAGCTCGCGCTCGTCCTCGCCGTCGTCATCTTCTTCATCTGGATGGTCGCGGTCGGCGTGCTCTACGGCGTCCTCGACGGCATGGGTGTCTGGGACCGCCTCAACGGCACCTACAACGACCTCGTCTCCGGTGAGACCCAGACCGGCAGCGCCCTCATCAGCGCCGGCCGCGTCTTCGGCATCGCCGCCGTCATCGGCGCGATCAACAGCCTGCTGTTCGCCGTCGCCATGACGATCGGCGCCTTCGTCTACAACGTCTCCGCCGACCTCGTCGGTGGCGTCGAGGTCACGCTCTCCGAGCGCGACTGACCTGCGAAGATCGTCCTCGCACCGGGCTCGACCGGGCCGGTGCGGGGGCGGTGGTGGGGCTGCTGTAGTGTCGAACTCGCCGCAGGGGCCTATAGCTCAGTTGGTTAGAGCGCGTCGCTGATAACGACGAGGTCGCTGGTTCAAATCCAGCTAGGCCCACTCTTCCGGTTTTCGGTCACACATCTCCCGTCGAGGACGTGATCTCGTTGAAGAAGCTGATCGCCCTGGCCGTTGTCGCCGTCGGCGCCGCTCTGCTCGTCGCCGTCAAGCTCCGCGGCCGCGACGAGGAGGACCTCTGGCACGAGGCCACCACTCGCTGACCACTCCGAGCGGGGTACCGTCGTCCCTGCTCCTCGGGGACGTAGCTCAATTGGCAGAGCACCGCCTTTGCAAGGCGGGGGTTAGGGGTTCGATTCCCCTCGTCTCCACCACCGCTGACCTGCGGAAACACTCGGCCTGCTCAAAGGCTGCCCGCTGATGTGACACGAAGTGTGACACGAACGACGTAGCTTCTCGCGTCATGGCCAGGGCGATCAATCCGCGGAAGCGTCAGCAGGGAAGCATCGACGAGCTGCCGAGCGGTGCTCTCCGCGTCTACGGGGGCGTCGACCCGATCACGAAACGCCGGTACAACCTCATCGAGGTAGTACCGCCGGGCCCGAAGGTATGGGACCGGGCCGAGGAGGTTCGGCTCCGCTTCGTGGCCGAGGTCAAGCAGCGACGAAGTCCGCACACATCGGCCACGGTCAACCAGCTGCTCGACCGCTACCTCGACCAGCACCAGGGCGGCAAGCGGACCGTCACCGGGTACCGCGAGTACGTCGACAAGCACGTCCGGCCGTTCATGGTGACCGGAAGGTCGGGAGCGTCGACGCCGACGTCCTGGACTCTCTCTACGCGGAGCTCAGACGGTGCCGAGAGCACTGCACGACGAGGCGTGGGACAGATCATCGGACCCCGCGTCCGCACGACTGCGATGACCGTTGCCGACCGCACAAGTGCCGGCCGCTGGGCAACGCGACGATCCGGAAGATCCACTACGTCCTCAGCGGCGCGTACAAGAAGGCGATCCGCTGGCGATGGGTGGCGACAAGCCCCATGGATCAGCCCGGGTCGGTACCGGACGGCGTCGGTGCCGTCGAATCCGGTGGTGCGGTCACCGCCGCCGGGCGCCCGCCTCCGTGACCACGCCCCGGGGGTTGAGCCTCCCGTTCACGACGTTGCGCGCGACGTCGGCCAGCCGCAGGTTGTGACGACGGGAGTAGCCGCGGAGCCGCTCGAAGGCCTGGTCCATCGGGAGGCCCCCGTACTGGGCGATGACACCCTTGGCCTGCTCGATGATGACCCGGCTGTTCAGCGCCGTCTGCAGCTGCTCGGCGACGACCTCGGTGCGGCGGACCGTGCGCTCGGCGAGGATGCCGATCGTCGCCACGTCGGCCAGGGCCTGCCCCAACGCCAGGTCGTTCTCGGGCAGCGGGCCCGGGGCACGGTGCAGGAGGTTCATCGCCCCGATCGCCTGTCCCCGCAGCCGCAACGGCAGCGCGTGCACGGACCGGAACTCGGTCCGGGCGGCCACCGCGGCCACGAAGCGGGGCCACCGGTCGGTGTCGGACAGGTCGACCACCGCGACCGGGGCCGACGCCCGCACGCACTCGACGCACGGCCCCTCTCCGGCCTGGAGCTGCAGCAGCTCCATCAGCTCGGCGTCCTCGCTCGACGCCGCGACCGTGCGCAGCTCGCCGTCGGCGTCGACGAGCATGATCGCCGCGGCGTCGGCGCCGAGGAGCAGGACGCTGTGTGCGACGAGCCGGTCGAGCATGTCGATCATGTCGTAGTCGTCGACCAGGGTGTCCGCGAGCTCTACGAACGCCCGCGAGATCTGTCGCTCCCGTGCGTCTCCGGTGACGGGGCGCACCATCGGCACGTGGCCCTCTGAGTGCATCGGTACTACCTCATCTCCTCGGTGAATACCAATCGCCGCTCGACCACGTCCCGGGCGACGTCGATGAGCATCCGTTGCTCGAAGAACGCCCACGCCCGCATCCTGGCCAGCGCCTCCTCCGGGCCGATACCCAGCTGCACCAGCACCATCCCGACGGCCTGGTGAATCTCGGGCCGCCCGAACAGGACATCACTCAGCGCCGCGTCCCGGCCCTCAGTGTCGTCCGGGTGGCCGTCGTCGTGAAGCTCGGGGTTCCCGCGACCGTCGCCGTCGACACCGGCCACGCCGGGGCCCGTGCCGCGGCGGGCCTCGCCGTCGGGGACCTCCGTGGCCCTCCGAGCCGACCCCGGTCGGGTCCGGAGCTGGAGCAGCAACAGCGCGGCGACTTCCGCGACCCCGAGAAGGTCCTGCCACTGCACCGCGGTGAACTCGCCGGCCCGGAGCCGGTAGAGGTCCAGCACACCGATCGTCAACGCCCCCCAGTGCAGGGGGAGGGCGTACAGGGCCTTCGCCGGCGTCCGCTCGGCCACCTCCGCGGCGAACACCGGCCACCGCGAGTGCTCGCTGGTCCTCGCCAGGTCGGACACGAGGACGGGCACCCCGCTCGTCGCGGCCTCGACACAGACGCCCTCGTTGAGGGTGAACTGGAGGTCTTCGAGGGCGAGGGCCGTCGCGTCGGTGGCCCACAGCGTGCGTCGTGACGGATTGGCGGGCAGGACCGAGATCGCCGCGCCGTCGACGTCGAGTTCCTCGACGCACGCCTGACACACCTTGCGCGCGAGCGCCTCCTCGTCCAGGTCCTCGGCGATGAGCGCCGCGATCTGCTTGGTGGCCGCGCCGCGTTCAGCCACCGCGGCACCGCGTGCTCCGACGAGCTGATCCGGTACGGCTCACGGGCCTCCCACCTCGAAGCGGAGTGGGTGCGGCGGGAACCGGGCCTGACACCGACTTGCTGGCGAACGTACCCGTCCGAGCGCCTCCGCAACCGCCCGGACGGGCCCGTGTCGCGACCACGTGGACCCGACGGACCGGATCGGCGCCGAACCGAGCGGTCGTGGCCGGGCGGTGGTGGCCGCGGGGCCGCGCTGCCGGCGCGGTTGCGTCGCAAGGGTTGCGCTGCGTTGTCACGCATTCGACAGGTCGGCGTCGCCGACGGTTCCGGCGGGGGGCCGGCGCAGGTGGCGGCGGAGGGCTTCGCCGTCGGTGTGCGTCGGGGGCTGGTCCGGATGAAGTCGAGCACGATGGCGGCGAACCGCACGGGGTGTTCGGAGTGGGGGAAGTGCCCCGTGTCGTCGAAGACCTCCAGACGGCTGCCCGGCAACCGGTCGTGCGCGGCGAGGGTGTGAGAGAACGGGATGACGGTGTCCGCGGCGCCCCCGATGAACAGTACGGGCACGTCGGCGAGGAGATAGAGCCGGTTGGTGCCGTCGAGTCGTTGGCCGGACCAGCTCAGGGTGCTGCGGACGGTCTGCACGAACGCGCGCCGGGCGTCCTCGTCGGTGAAGGAGGCCAGTGCCGCGGACACGCCGTCGATGTCGGACGCCGGGATTCCCGGGACCGCGAGGGCGACGCGGCGCAGAACGTCGATCAGCCGTGGCCGCCCGGGCGCTCATGTGAGGGCAGTGGCCGGTGGCGTCGACGGTCAATATGGCACTGCCCGCGATGTGCCGGTGGACGTACTTGCCCATCGCAGGCGGCGCGATCACGTCCTGCGCGCTCTGGATCACCAACGTCGGCACGCTCACCTTCGCGAGGTTCCGCCCGGTTGTCGGCCGGGAACGTCGCACGGGCGACCACCCCTGCCACCAGTGGATCGGTCCGGCAGAAGCTGTCGGTGAGCTCCTGGGCGAGCTCGGGCCGGTCGGGCGCGCCCATGATGACCGGGGCCATGGCGCCCGACCAGCCGAGATACTTGCTGTCGAGCGACTCGAGCAGCTCGTGGACGTCGGCGGCGCTGAACCCGCCGCGGTAGTCGCCGTCGTCGACGTAGCGGGGCGAGGGGGTCAGGAGGAACACACCGGCGAACAGCTCCGGGCCCGGACCGCGGCGAGCACGCCGATCGACGCTCTGACGGACTGCCCCACGAGGACCACGGGACCACGGGACCGCGGTCGAGGGCACGGCAGAGGCCGAGCACGTCCGAGAGGTCCGACCGGCCGGCGCCCACGTGGTCGAACAGCACGACGCGCACCGGGCGGCAAGGTCGTCGAGGACGAACCGCCACACGTTCTGGTCGCAGCCGAAGCCGTGCGCGAGGACGACCACGGGTCCCTCGTCGAGGCCCGTCACCACGACGTTGTGGGCGGACGACCTCGGCGGCGTCGTCGGACATCTGCTCGGTTCCCCTCTGCGTGGTCCGAGGTCGCCGCATTCGCGGTGACGGGCGGACGTCGAGCGACCGGACCGCCCGGCGCCGGAGTCCCGACGGCCTTCAGTCGCGGGCCGTGAGCCGCGCGATCCGGCGAGGGGTGGGCCAGCGCACGCTGTGCGCCCAGCCGAGCTGCTCGAACACCCGGATGAGCCGGGCCGTCATGTCGACCTGGCCGCGGCCGATGCCGTGCCGGGCACAGGTCGGGTCGGCGTGATGCAGGTTGTGCCACGACTCGCCCATCGACAGGATCGCGAGCGGCCACACGTTGGTGGCCCGGCCGGGAGCGTCCCACGGGCGGTCTCCGATCATGTGACAGATCGAGTTGATCGACCAGGTCACGTGGTGCAGCACCGCGACCCGGACCAGACCGGCCCAGAAGAAGGCCGTCAGCGCACCCCACCACGACAGGGTCGCGAACCCACCGATCAGGGCCGGCGCCAAGAGGCTGATCACGGTCCAGAGCGGGAACAACCGGCTGATCCGGGCCACGTCGGCGTCCGCGAGCAGGTCGGGAGCGAAGCGTTCGGCGTTGGTGCAGTCACGGGCGAACAGCCAACCGAGATGGGAGTGGAAGAACCCCTTGGCAAGCGCCGCCGGAGTGGTGCCGTACAGCCACGGCGAGTGCGGGTCCCCGGCCTTGTCGGTGAACGCGTGATGGCGGCGATGGTCGGCGACCCACGTGATCACGTCGCCCTGCATCGCGAGGCTGCCGGCGACGGCGAGCCCGCTGCGCAGACCGCGGCGCGCCTTGAAGGACCGGTGGGTGAACAGACGGTGGAACCCGGCGGTCACGCCCAGCCCGGACAGGAAGTAGAAGCCGACGGCGAGGCCGACGTCCAGCCAGGACAACCCCCAGCCCCACGCGAGCGGCACTGCCGCGACCAGCGCGAGCATCGGGAGGAGGGTGAAGCCGTAGACGAGCGCTGCCTGACCAGCCGGCCGGCGGGCGGCGAGCAGGGGCTTGGCCACCGGCTCATCCGTCCGGTCGGTGGCCGGCATCGATGCGGCATCGACGTCCACGACCGGCGTGGACGCGGTGGAACTTGGGGTCATGCGGTTTCCGTTTCGGTTGACGATCACCCGTTGCGGTATGCGCCGAGTGGTTCCGCCGGGGTCCGAAGCGGAGGAGGAGAGCCCTGGCCGCACAGCGGCCCGGGCTTTTACGACGAGAGGGGTTACCCGGAACCCTCTCCGACTACGCGCCGCGGCTCCGACTACGCGCCGCGGCAACGCGGCCAGCGTGGTGTCCGTCGCTCGTCGGCCCGGCGCAGACGCGCACCTCCGACGATCGCCGGGAGCCCAGGCCGCAGAACGCGGCCACGCTAGAGGACGCGGCCACCGTCGGCCTCCCAGCGCGCCTGCCAGTCGTCGGACGCTCGGGGCGGGACCATCGGCGCATCGTTCGCGGTCGGCGGCGGCGTCGCCGCTCGGGAGCGGCTGCGGGCACGTCGGCGCGTGCGCCGCGATGCGGAGGACCGGATCGGCGTGGCCGGGTCGTGGTCGGCCGGGAGGGACGTGCTCATCACGGTGACGACGGGGTGTGGCCATCGGCCATCGCGAGATCGCTGACGAACTCCGCGATCTGCCCGGGGGCCGGGAACGGGTCCGGGTGCCGGTAGCGGACCGACCGCGCAGTCGGAGCCCGGCCCAGCTCGGCGGACCAGCCGACGCGCTCGTCCCAGACGATGGAGACGGGACGTGCGCGTCCGGGCTGCAGCACGGCCCCCAGGGACGCCCGGGGGTCTCGTCGCCCGCGGTTCTCCCAGGTGGTGATGCGAAGTGCCGTGCAGTCGATGAGGACGGACCGGGTCAGGCCGCCTGCCTCACCGGTGCGCTGGGGCGGACAAGCCAACACGCCACGCTGCCCGAGGGCGTGTACCACCGCGCCGACGTACCGCTCGACGCAGTGTTCGGCCACCGCGGGGTCGTGGCTCGGGCCCTGCACGTCGGCTCTCCGCAGCTCGAGGGTGTCCGGGTGGGCACTCGTCGTCGACACGGTCTCTCCTGTCCGTTTGCCCCTCACGGGGTGTGCGGTGCGGGGCTGGTGTCCGCGTCGCTAGGCAGTGGTGTTCACGACCGGGTTCTGGTGGCCGCCGCTGTGCTCGCGGGTCAGGTGCCGGTCGCGGTGGCGGTGCAGGCGCGCCTCGAGTTTCACCAGCGCCGCGGCGAACGCGGGATGGAATCTGGAGCCGCGGGCCTGCACGCTGAGGGTGAAGCCCGGACCGAAACCACTGATCTCGACACGATCGCGAAGCTTCGTCTGCCGTGGGTTGCGCTCGCGGAACACATGGACCTCGAACCTGTCGACGGCGTCGTCGTGCCGTCGGAGGTTGCTCATCTTGTCGATCACGTGTGCGCGTTGGCTCGCGCTGACGGTGAGTCCGTGGCCCAGAACCATGACCGGCCGGGCGGCCGGGCGCTGCGGTTCGGGTGCGACCACTCCGTCTCCCATGGTGGGCCGACCTTCCTCCCCAGTCCCGCCGGCAATCATGAGCCGGTCGCCCGCTCGGCTCGATCCGGGGCGGGGGCGGCTCCGGACGCGCGCGGGCCGGTCGCGGCAGCCAGCAGCCGGAACATCTCGGCCGCATCGGGCCCGTCGTAGACGGCGCTCCCGTGCGCGTCGGTGACGTGGTTCTCGCCGCCTGCCGGGGTGTTCCGCCAGGGCAGGGGATGCCGGCGCGAGAGCGCGGCCGCAGGCGTCCCGGTGCGGGCGGGCGTCCGGCCGGGCCGCTGTCGGAACGGCCATCTCCGGGCGGTCGTCATCGCACCTTCTCGGGGATGTGGTCCAGAGCATGCAGGATCAGCACGGCGAGCTCGTCCGCCGCAGCCTTCGGTAGCGGCGAGTACGTCGTCACCACCTCGGTGACGAGGTCGACTCGTCGTTCGTAGGGGGTGCGGACGTCGGGAACGGTACTCATAGCGCCTCTTCGTGGTGGTGTCGCTGCGACAGACAGGATTGTGAGCCGCGCTCAGGAGGACAGGGTGGTCGCGGACAGCAGGTCCGCGACCGTGTCCGCGTTGCCGGGTCGTGCCGCGGCAGCCATCGCCGCACGGGCATGCTCGGGCGCCTCGTCGACCGGCACCACGAGCAGTGTGAGGCGGTGCTTCCGGGTGAGGATGTCGACGGTGCAGGTCCGCTGGTGGTCGTAGCCGCCTGTCGATACGGCGACACCGTCCACGGCGACCCGGCGGGGCGTCTCGTCCCAGTCGCCCAGGTGGTAACCGACCCGTTCGACCGGGCCGAACCGGCCGACAAGCGCCGGGATCAGGTTCAGGAGCTCGCGAGCGAGATGGCGCGATCGCGGCCACCACGCGCCGTCCACCTGGCCGGTGGGGGTCGGGGTCGGGTCCTTGAGCTCGAATCGAGGCGGTTCGGAGGTGCCGGTCCCCGTGGTGGAGTGGTGATTGAGTGAAGTGGTTGCCGACGACACGTCGGGCTCCCGTTCCCGGGCGATCTCGCGCCCGGTGTCAAAGTTCACCAAGGACGACGTGGGCCAGATCGCCACGTGCAGAATGCTCTCGGCACTCCCGAGTCTAGCCCTACCGTCCGCACAGCGTCGTCCGGAAGGTCGAACCAATGTGGCTAGATCCGTGATCGTGTACTGCCCGGGGACGTTGGTCGAGGCCGTGTGACGACACGACCTGATTGATCTTGAACGGGGAAGACCTCCTGTGGTTGGTGCGGAGCGGTCTGACGGCATCCGCACCGACCCCAGGAGGTCTTCGTGGTCCACGCTAACGCCCCGCTGTCCCGAACTCGGTCGACTACGCCTGGCACGCCTGTCGGGTCACAATCCCCAGCTCACGCACCCGGCCCGCACCCTTCCGGAGCCCCGCGCTGCAGTCCGATCACGTGCCAGCTCCCGCCGTCCGATGAAACGTGACAAGAGCACGACGGGGGCCAGATCGAGCGTCAAGCCAGGGATGCAACCTACTCATCTTGGGTGCGGCACAGGCCGCTCCGGTCGGAAGTGCATGCGGAGTCCGCTTCTCACCCGGAAGACCTCCTACCGGTGACAAACGGCATCGGACCCCGACAGCGGTTGCCGCCCCACCCTGGGCGGAGTACACCTGTGTCGCAGCCCTGGACCCTGGCCGCGACAGCACCGCACGTGCAACTGGCTGGTGGCAAGCCTTGTCAATGGCGGAGGGGGCCGAATGCGTGTGAACACCAGGCGGAACCTGTGCCATGCGGCGCCCTCGATCGCTCATCGCGCGCCATGACACCCGAGCGGCCGCAGCTGGCGCGTCCCAGGGCTCGCCTGGGCGACGATGATGCACGAGGCCGCTCGAGTCCCCCGGCGAGCGGCGCTGTCACCGCGGAGCGCGACCGGATGGCAGACCAATTGTCCATGACCATCATCCCGCGCCTTTTCGCGGCCGGGCTCAGCCTCGACAACGCCTCATCCCGGCTGCGTGTATCAACCACAGCACACGCCACTGCGCTCACCGCCGGTCACATCGACGATGCCATCCGCATTCTTGACCAGGCCATCAAGGAGATCCGCGCGATCGTCTTCCCTGCGACGGAGCGCGACGCCGTGGAAGGAGCTGACCTGCCCGGCAGGCTCCAGGCCGTCGTCGCCGACATGGCCGCCGTGCTGGGTTTCCCACCGCTTGTGTCGTTGAGCTCCGCGCTCACCGACGCCGTCCCGCACGATATGGGCGACGACCTGGTCGTCGCGTTACGGGAGTCACTTGCCAATGTCGTGCGGCACGCCCGCGCGCGCTCCGTGGAAGTCACCGTCACGACGAGCCCCCACCGGCTCACCCTCGAAGTCGCCGACGACGGCGTCGGACTCGGGAGGATGCACCGCGGCCGTGAACTACGTTGCGCGCAGCAGCGCGCCGAGTACCACAGCGGCACCTTCCAGACGACCACTCCCGATCACGGGGGAACGCGAGTGGTCTGGTCAGTTCCCTTGTAGTGCCGTGGCCCGACCTCGCTCCGGGACCGGCCGAAGCGGCAGGGCACATTTGACCACCCAGGACCGGGACCCTTGAGGCCCGCCATGGCGTCCGCGTCCCGCCTCGGTGGCCGGAGCCGGCCGGGCCCGCGCGGGGTGGGCCCGGCCGCCCGCGCTCGATGACTTCTCCGCCTTGGCAACGAGCCTGCCGTGTGCCAAGCGCGCCAACAGAACTCAGCGCAGCAAGCGTAGGTGTGACCGAGGAGGAAGTCCCCGATCGTCTCACCGCTGGCATGCGCGGTGCGGACCCGCATGGTGAGGGCCGCGGCCGCAGCTTCCCCGTAGGGGACCTGGCGAATGAGGAGCAGGGTGAGGTGCGCCGCGTGCGACCAGTTGCCGTGGCGCGCGTCGTCGGCGCGGCGTTCCCAGCAGGCCACGGTGGTCGGGACCTTGACCTCGCGGGCGTCGACCTG
>NZ_BJVJ01000013.1 GCF_007989085.1 Pseudonocardia sulfidoxydans NBRC 16205 | reverse complement strand
CCCGGGCGGCGCGGCGGACCCCCGCCGCGCCGCCCGGTCCTGCTGTGAGAGGGCAGCCATGAGCGCGACCGTGTCCGACAAGACCGACTACGACGTCCTCAACGTCGTCGCACTGAAGAAGATGGCCACCGCACCCGCCGTCGCCGCGGCCTCCGGGGTCGCGCAGGCCGACGTCGAGGCCGCGTTCGACCGGCTCGCCGCGCAGGGCCTCGTCGTCGTCGCCGGCGGCGCCGCCCTGCCGACCGACGGTGCCGAGCCCGCGCTCGCCTCGGCCGCCGCGCTCCGATACGCCGCGGTCCGCGAGGATGCCGATGTCGCGGCGCTCGTCGACCGTTTCGAGACCGTCAACTCCCAGTTCCTGACGACGATGTCGTCGTGGCAGCAGATCGACGTCGGCGGCCGGAAGGTCGCCAACGACCACTCCGACTCCGAGTACGACGACAAGGTCATCGCGCGGCTGGACAAGCTGATCGCCCGGCTCGGCCCGCTGCTCGAGGCACTCGCCGGCCACGATCCGCGGTTCGGCACCTACCCGGCACGCTTCGCCGCCGCCGTCGACCGCATCGACCGGGGCGAGCACGAGTACGTCTCGTCGCCGACGCTCGACTCCGTGCACAACGTCTGGTTCGAGTTCCACGAGGACCTGCTGCGCACGCTCGGCCGGGAACGGACCGAATGACCGCGTTCACCATCGCCTTCGACGAGGCCGATCCCGCGGACGTCGACCGCTTGGGCGGCAAGGGTTCCGGGCTCGCCCGGATGACCCGTCAGGGCCTGCGGGTGCCGCCCGGGTACGTCATCGGCACCGACGCGTGCCGCGCATACCTCGGCGCCTCCTCGTTGCCCGACGGTCTCGTCGACGAGGTCCGGGGCCGGCTCGCGGCGCTGGAGTCGACGGCCGGCAAGACGTTCGGTGGTGGGCCCGTCCCGCTGCTGCTGTCCGTCCGCTCCGGCGCGCCGATCTCGATGCCGGGGATGATGGACACGATCCTCAACCTCGGTCTCGACCGGGCGGCCGCCGTCGCGCTCGCCGAGGCCACCGGCGACAGCCGCTTCGTCGCCGACGTCGTCGCCCGCTTCCACGCCATGTACGCCGAGACCGTGCTCGACGCGCTCGACCCCGGCGAGGGCGTCGACGCCCTCGTCGCCGCCGTCGACCCGGGCGAGGACCCCGGCGCGGTGTACGACCGCATCTGGGCGGCCTGCGAGGAGACGCTGCTCGGCGAGTCCGTCCCCGCGGATCCCCGCGAGCAGCTCGTCGGGGCGATCGAGGCCGTCTTCCGCTCCTGGAACACCCGCCGCGCCCGCACCTACCGCGACTTCCACGGCATCCCCCACGACCTGGGCACCGCCGTCGTCGTGCAGTCCATGGTGTTCGGCAACCTGTCCGACGACTCCGGCTCCGGCGTCGTGTTCACCCGCAACCCGGTGACCGGCGAGCCCGGGCTGTTCGGCGAGTACCTCGCGCACAGCCAGGGTGAGGACGTCGTTGCCGGGACCCGCACCCCCGACCCCGTGGCCGAGGCACTCGCCCCCGACGTGCTGGCCGAGCTGCGCGCGACCTGCGACGGGCTGGAACGTGCGCAGGGCGACGTCCTCGACATCGAGTTCACCGTCGAACGCGGGACGCTCTACCTGCTGCAGGTGCGCAGCGCCAAGCGCACCCCCGAAGCGGCCGTCCGGATCGCGGCCGACCTCGTCGCCGAGGGCCTGGCCGCGCCCGCCGCCGCGCTGCGCGGGGTCAGCGCCGAGCAGGTCCGGCAGGTGCAGCGGCCCGGGTTCGCCGACGCCGACGTCGCCCGGGCCCGCGCCGAGGGCCGCGTACTGACGACGGGCATCGGCGCCTGCCCCGGCCAGGTCAGCGGTGTGCTGGTGCTCGACCCCGACCGGGCCGGCGAACGGGCCGCCGCGGGCGAGGACGTCGTGCTGGCGCGGACCGTGACCAGCCCCGCCGACCTGCACGGCATGATCGCGGCCCAGGGCATCGTCACCGCCACCGGCGGCTCGACCAGCCACGCCGCCGTCGTCGCCCGGGCGCTGGGGACGACGTGCGTCGTCGGCGCGGGTGCGTTGCGTGTCGACGAGACCGCCCGGACCCTGCACGTCGACGGCCGGACCCTGCACGAGGGCGACGAGGTCTCCCTCGACGGGTCCACCGGCGAACTGTTCGCGGGCCGCTTCGCGGTGTCGACGCCCGCCGCCGCCACCGGCGCGCTCGGCGACCTGCTGGCGATGGCCTCCGACGGCGCCGGTGCCGAGGTGCTGGCGCGGGTCACGCTGCCGTCGGACGTCTCGGACGCCCGCGACGCCGGCGCGTCCGGGCTGGTCACCGCGATCGACGACGTCCTCGTCGCTACCGGGCACCTCGACGGGCTGGTCTCGCACCTGCTGGCCGACGACGGGGCCACCGCTCTCGACGGGGTCGCCGACCTCGTCGCCACCGAGTTCGCGCCGCTCCTCGCGGCAGCGGGCGACGTCGAGATCGGGGTCCGCGCGATCGACCTCGTCGCCGACGAGGCCCGCGAGCTGCTGCAGCAGACCGCTCTCACGACGCGGCACCCGGAGCTGACCGTGCCGCTCGGGCGGCCCGCGCTCGTCGAGGCGCAGCTGCGGGGGCTGGAGCGGGCCGCGGGCGCCGCCCGGGTGCACCTCGCCGTCCGGCACCTCACCGACGCCGCCGAGGCCGCTGCCCTGCGCGAGCTGGGCACGGGTTCGCCGGTGGGGGTGGGCGCCTACGTCACCGGGCCGCGGGCGGCGTTCGCGGCCAAGGAGATCGCGGCCGCCGGCGACGTGCTGTGGGTCGAGGTCCGGACGCTGCAGGCCGCCGTGTTCGGCATCCCCGCCCGGCACCTGCTCACCGCCGAGCCGCTCGACGGCTACGTCCGCCGCGGGCTGCTCTCCTGCGATCCGCGGGTGGCGCTGGACCCGGCCGTGGAGGACCTGCTGGTGCGGGTCGCCGCCGCGCAGGACGCGGGGTGCCGGGTCGGGATGCGACTGTCGGGGCGAGTCTCGGAGCAGATGGTCGCGCAGCTCTACGCCCTGGGGTTCCGACGTTTCGCCGTCGACGTCGGCGAGGTCCGTCCCGTGCGCCTGGCCCTGGGCAAGGCGGCGCTGCAGTAGCCCCGCGACCTCACCCCGCGCGCACCCTCACGGTCGTCCTGGACGCCGAACCACCATCGGGTTGCGCGCGGAGTGGGGTTCACCCTCACACCGCGCGCAACCTCACGGTCGTCCGGCGCCCGGATCACGACAGTGAGGTTGCGCGCGAGGTGGGTCGCGGGGCAGGACCTCAGGTGAGCAGGCCCGCGCGGAGACGGTCCAGGTCGGCGTCCGCGATACCGCGTTCGTGGGCCCACTGCCGGGCGCCGCCGAAGCGGGTGTCGAGCTCGGCGAGGAAGCCGCGGATCGTGTACTCCAGCGCGTCGTAGACCTCACCGGGAACCGTCGCCATGTGGTCGCGGTAGCGCGGCCAGCCCAGGAACCGCTCCTTGATGCGCGGCATGTTGAGCCCGGAGCGCAGGTAGTCGGCGACGATGTCCTCGTCGTCGACGCCGAGCAGCCCTAGCAGCAGGGCGACGACGAGACCGGTGCGGTCCTTGCCCGCGGCGCAGTGCAGCAGCACCGGGCGCCCGGCCATGGCGGCGACGATCCGCACGACCGTGGAGAGCACCGAGGTCGGCGACTCCACGTGTTCGAGGTAGAACTGCAGGCTCTGCTCGTGCGGCGGGAGGTCGGAGACGGGCAGGTCGCGCAGCGGGGCGTTGAGGTAGCTGACGGGCACCTCGGCCATGGGGCCGCGGCCCTCGGAGACGGCCTCCGGCCCGATCCGCAGGTCGACGATCAGCTCGAGGCGCAGGCGTTCGGTGAGGTGCGCGACGTCGGCGGGGGTGAGGGCCTGGAGGGTGTCGCTGCGGAACAGGACGCCGGTCCGGACGTGCGCGCCGGCGCCGGCGCGCAGGCCGCCGAGGTCGCGGAAGTTGAACGCGCCGTCGAGGCCTCTCTCGGTGACGGGCGAGGGGTCGGTCACCGTCGCACCACCCGTCGGACGGCGTCGAGGAGCTCGGCATCGGCAGAGGGGTGCGACGGGGCGGACGAGGGCGGGGCGGACGAGGGCGGGGCGGCAGAGGGGGGCGGGGCGGCAGGAGAGGGCGGGGCGGCAGGCGACACGGGCACCGCAGCCCGGCGGCGTTCCCGGCGCACCGACGCGGCACGAACACGCTCGTCCGGCCCTCGTGAGCGGGAATAGTCGCCATGGCGACTATTCCCGCTCACAGGCTCTACCGCGCAGGCGCCCGTTGCGGGCTCGGAGGCGGTGTCGCCCAACAGGTGCGCGGTGATCTCCTGCGGCCACAGGGCGACGAACTCGGCGCCGGCCGCGGTCAGCTCCTCGACGCTGTGCATTCCCCACGCCACCCCGACGACGCGGATGCCGACCTCGACCCCGTCGCGGACGTCGCCCGCGGTGTCGGTGACCAGCACGGTGGCGGCGGGATCGGGCAGGGGCCGGAGGCCGGCCTCGTCGTAGTCGGCGGCGCAGCGGCGGCCGAAGCCGCTGCCGGGGTCGGCGAGGAAGGTGCGCATGGCGGTCCGCTTGTCGGGGGTGACGTCGCCGCCGAAGACGTGGGCGAAGCAGAACGCCAGGTCGTTGGCGGTGAGCACGCGCCGCAGCACCTGCATGGCATTCGACGACATGACCGCCAGGGTGGACGAGGAAGCGAGCCGGCGCACCACGTCGGCGACCCCGGGCACGAGCGGCGGGGTGTACTCGCTGCGCAGCAGGTGCAGGAACTCGTCGCGGACGAGCGTGGCGTGCGCCTCGTCGCGGCACAGCTTCGCGATCGAGTCGTAGATGTTGCCGCGGAACAGGTCGAAGTACTGCTCGGGTTCGTCGACGCCCAGGTCGTGTCGCCGGTTGAGCTTCTCGAAGACCTCCCAGGACGCGATGCGCGTCTGGACGAGGGTGCCGTCGAGGTCGAAGATCACCGCCTGGACCGGCGGGGCGCTCACCGTCGGCTCACACGCCCGCGGCGGCGGCGTGCACGCGGTCGTAGACGCGGCCGAGCTCCCCCATGCCGACGAAGTCCATGCACTCGCCGTAGGCGGTCCGGCCGTCGAGGGTCCAGCGCAGCAGGCTGTTGTGGCCGACGACGCCGGGCTGGGACTGCCAGGGGAACGTCGTCAACGCGTCGCCGGTGGCGTCCCAGGTGCGGCCCTCGGCGTCGGCCACGGTGATCTCGATGTGCTCGGGGTAGAGGCCGGAGCGCGTCGTCTCCCCCGACCCGGACGCGAGCCCGCGGACGACGCCGTTGTCGAGGACGTAGCCGTGGGTCATCGTCAGCGGGGAGGGGCCGTCGGGGCCGTTGTCGGTGGTGAAGTCGAACAGGGCGTGCAGCGCGAGGTCGGGGCCGACGTGGGCGTGCATCCAGCTCAGCCGCGACGTCTGCCGTTCGGCGCGCACCCCCCAGCTGTGGTCCATCGTGGACACGCAGTCGATGGGTGTGGTGGTGCCGCGCAGGCGGATCTCGCCCTCGAAGTGCCCGGTCTGGTCGAAGTGCCCGGCGTAGGCGTGGCCCCAGGTCTTGTTCATGTCCCGGCCGGCGGCCTTGGGGTCCTGGTCGGGGTCGTTGATGTCGTAGGGCTCCATGAGCGCGGTGTAGCGGAAGTGCAGCTCGAGGTCGGCGGCGGCGTCGGAGTAGTCGACGTCCCAGACCTTGTTGGGCTCGGAGCAGACGACGTGCAGCCCGTTGGCGAGGGTGTAGTCGAGCAGGTTCGACGGCTGCGGGACGACGAGGTGCTCCCAGGCGTCCCAGTAGTCGGCGGCCCAGGGCATCGTGACGCGGCGGCTGTTGACCGACACCGTCGACCCGACGACGCCGAGGGGCTCGCGGAACAGCCCGTACACGCCGATGTTCATCGGCCGGTCGGTGTCCTGGCCCGCGTAGAGGCCGAAGTAGTTGGTCTCGGCCCACAGGGGGTCGTCGCTGGTCGGGGCGTGGAACTGCGCGTCCTCGGGGCGGATCACCGGTGAACCTCCTGGCACGGCGGCGTCGTGTCCGACCAGTCTCGTCGGTCCGGGAGCTGCGGCCAGTACGTCCGGGGACAACGACACCCGGAGACGTTGTCCGTCCGGGATAACGCAGCCGCGACGCGGGCCGCCTTACCGTTCGGCCAGCGGAGCCGCCGGGTGCGGCCCGCCGACCGACGGGGGTGACCGGGCATGCAGCTGGCCAAGGTGCTGGGCCAGGTCGTCTCGACGGTGAAGGACCCCGGACTCGAGCGGTTCACCCTGCTGCTGGTGCAGGACGCCGAGGACGCCGACCCGGAGGAGACGAGCGGGACGGCCTACGTGGCCGTCGACGTCGTCGGTGCCGGGGTGGGCGAGGTGGTCCTCGTCGCGACGGGAGGCGCCGCACGGGTTGCCGCCGGCGCCGACGCCCCGACCGACCGCGCGGTCGTCGCCATCGCCGACACCGTGATCCGCTCGGGAACCGTGAGCTACCGCAAGTCCTGAGCCACCCGAGCACTCAGCACACCGACATGGAGGACGACATGGCGACCACCGCCGCGGGAACCCCTGCCGCACCAGCGACGCCGCGCGGCGCGCTGGGCCTGATCGAGACGAAGGGCCTGGTCGGCGCCATCGAGGCCGCCGACGCGATGGTCAAGGCCGCGAACGTGCAGATCGTCGGGCACCGCGAGATCGGCGGCGGCCTGGTCACGGTCATGGTGCGTGGCGACGTCGGCGCGGTGAAGGCCGCCACCGACGCGGGCGCGGTCGCCGCGGGCAAGGCGGGCGAGGTCGTGTCCGTGCACGTCATCCCCCGCCCGCACGACGAGACCGAGGGCATCCTCGCGGTCCTCACCCGCCCGAAGAGCTGACCCGGCGCACGGGTAGCGGGCGCCGATCCCAGGTGTCCCGCGGCCCCGCCGTGCCCGCACGTCCGTCCGACCTCCGAGGTGGGAGATGACCGCAGCACTGGACGCCGATCTGGCCGGCCTCGCAGACGTCCGCGTGAAGGCCCGGGCCGCTCGGCGCGCCTTCGAGCAGCTCGAGGGCACCGACCAGGACACGCTCGACGGCTGGGTGCGGGCCATGGCCCGGGCCGGGACCGCCGCGGCCGAGGAGCTGGCCCGGCTCGCCGTCGACGAGACCGGGTACGGCGTCTACGAGCACAAGATCCACAAGAACCGCTACAACACGGGCTTCGTCGCGCGCTGGATGCTGGAGCGCCGCGCCGTCGGCGTCCTGTGGGTCGACGACGAGGCCCGGGTGACGGCCGTCGGCTGCCCGATGGGCGTGATCGCGGGGATCATCCCGGTCACGAACCCGACGTCGACGGCGCTGTTCAAGTGCCTGGCCGCGGTGAAGTCGGGCAACGCGATCGTGCTCGCGCCGCACCCGCGTGCCGCCCGCTGCACGCTGCGTGCCGCGGAGGTCATGGCGCGGGCCGCGGTGGCGGCGGGTGCCCCGGAGGGCCTGATCTCCTGCCTGGAGAACCCGACCCTGCCCGCCACCCGGGAGCTCATGAGCCGCAAGGAGATCGCGCTCGTCCTGGCGACGGGCGGGCCCGGCATGGTCCGGGCGGCCTACTCCAGCGGGAAGCCAACGATCGCCGTCGGCGCCGGGAACGTGCCGGCCTACGTCGGCGTCAGCGTGCCCGACCCGGCCGAGGCCGCCGAGATGATCATCACCTCGAAGTCGTTCGACAACGGGACGGCCTGCGTCGCCGAGCAGTCGGTCGTCGTCGTGGACGAGGTCGCGCCCGCGTTCCTGACCGCGTTCGAGGCCCGCGGCGCCTACTGGATGAACGCTCCGCAGCAGGCAGCGCTCGTGCGGGTGCTGTTCGACGAGCGCGGCGCGCTGCGCCCGGACTCGGTGGGGCAGACCGCGATCAAGCTCGCCGAGCTGGCCGGGTTCGGCGTCCCGTCGACGACACGGGTGCTGGCCTGCAAGCTCGACGCCGTCGGCGCGGACACGCCGCTGTCGCGGGAGATCCTCGGACCGGTCCTGTCGGTCTACCAGGTGCCCGATCCCGCGGCGGGTCTGCGGCGCTGCCGCGAGATCCTCGCCCTCGACGGCGAGGGCCACACCACCGCGGTGCACGCGTCGGACCCGGAGGAGATCGCGCCGTTCGGGGCGCTCCCGGCGGGGCGGATCGTCGTCAACACCCCGGCGTTGTTCGGCGGCATGGGGTTCTCGACGGAGGTCGATCCCTCGTTCCAGCTCGGCACGGGCACGTGGAGCGGCTCGATCTGCTCGGACAACGTGACGCCGCTGCACCTGATCAACATCAAGCGGATCGCGCACGAGGTGCGGCCGTGGCGGACCGTCTACGACCCGGTGGAGCTGTAGATGCTCCTCACCGGCGTGCACCGCCTCCTCGACGACGCCGCCGCGGTCGCCGCGACCGGGGTCGCCGGCAGCATCGACGGCGAGCCACTGCAGGTCGGCGTCGACCTCGGCACCGCCAGCTGCGTGCTCGTCGTGCTGGCGGGCGACCGGCCGGTGTGGGTCGACAGCCGCCCCTCGGGCGCGCTGGCCGACGGTGTCGTCGTCGACTTCGCGCGGGCCGCCGCGACCGTCCGCGACCTGCGTGACGCCGCGCAGGAGGCCCTCGGCACCGAGCTGGCCTCCGCGGCGACCGCCTATCCGCCGTGCATCCCGGTCGCCGACGCCCGCGCCTGCACCTTCGTCTGCGAGGCAGCGGGTTTCGACGAGGTCGCGCTCGTCGACGAGGTCGCCGCGGCCCAGCGCACCCTCGACGTGCGGGACGGGGTCGTCGTCGACGTGGGTGGTGGGTCGACCGGCGTCGGCGTCTACCGCGACGGCGCGCTCGTGCGTCTCGACGACCGGGCCGGCGGCGGCCACCACCTCGATCTCGTGCTGGCGGGAGCGCTCGGCGTCGCGCTGGAGGAGGCCGAACCGTACAAGCGCGCGAACCCGCGCGAGGCCCTGCCCGTCCTCGTGCCCGGGCTGCAGCGGATCGCGGAGAACGTGCGCGCGCTGACCGTCGGGCACGAGGACCTGCCGCTGCACCTCGCGGGCGGCGCACTGATGATCCCCGGCGCGGGTGACGTGCTGGCCGGCTACCTGGAGCGAACCGTCGTGACCTACCCGCACGCCCTGCTGATCACCCCGGTCGGGATCGCGAGGTCGGCCCTGTGAGCACCTCGAACCCGGCGCCGACGCTGCGCACCTACGCCTTCGTCGACCGCATGCAGCCCCAGTGCGCGGCGCACATCGCCGCCACCAGCCCCGGCGACGTGCCGCTCGCCGGGATGGCCGAGCTCTACATCGAGATGGCCCCCGGCAACGAGGTGTTCCGCGCCGCCGACATCGCCCTCAAGGCCGCCGGGGTGCGCCCGGCGCTGCAGATCATCGAGCGCGAGTTCGGGCTGCTGGAGATCCACTCCGAGCAGCAGGCCGAGGTGCTCGCCTCCGGGCAGGCGGTGCTCGACGAGCTGGGCATGACCGAGGCCGACCGCATCCGCCCGACGATCGCGTCGACGCAGTTCATCACCAACGTCCATCCCTACCAGGCGCAGCTGCTCAACAAGTGGCGCAAGGGATCCATGCTCATGCCGGGGCAGAGCCTGTTCGTCATGGAGGTCGCCCCGGCCGCGTACATCTCCGTCGCGGCCAACGAGGCGGAGAAGGCGGCGTCGATCACCGTGATCGAGCTGCGCGCCGTGGGCCGGTTCGGGCGGATGTTCCTGTCGGGCACCGAGAGCGAGGTGCAGACGGCCCGCGACGCGGCCGTCGCCGCGCTGGAGGGCATGCACGGCCGGGAGGACCGGCGATGACCGTGTGGGGTGCGGCTGCGGTCGACGAGGCAGCCGGGGCCGGCGTCGTCCACGTCGGGACTCGTGACGTCGTCACCCCGCTGGCCCGGGAACGGGCCCGGGAGCTGGGGGTGGAGATCGTCGTCGGCTCCCCTGCCGGACCCCCGGCGGCCACCTCTGCGACCACCGCGGCCCGGCCGACGGTCGTCGTCCCCGCCCCCGCGCCGACCGCCGCGCCGACCGCTGCGCCGCTGAGCCCGGCACCGGCCGCGTTGTCGGCGGCGCTCGGGTCCGCGCCGCGACCGGTGCGCCCGCCGTCCGGGGCGCTCTACCGCCGCGGCGCCCCGATCGGCCGCTCGCCTGCGCGCTCGCACACTCCCGGCCACGCTGCGTCCGCTCCCGGCGCCGCCCCGACCGGTCCCGGCCGCGCCGCCGCGGGCGGGCGGGTCGGCCGCGTCGTCGTCGTGGGCGCCGGGAACGTCGGCATGATCGCCGCGATGCGCCTGGCCGACGCCGACACGTTCGACGAGGTCGTCCTCGTCGACATCGACGAGGGCCGCGCCGCCGGCATCGCGCTCGACCTCACCCACACCGCCGCGCTCAGCGGGTTCACCACCCGCGTCCGTGGCGTCGGGACCGTCGAGGAGGCGGGTCGTGCCGACTACGTCGTGCTCACGGCCGGAAAGCCCCGCACACCGGGGATGAGCCGCTCCGACCTCATCGCGACGAACGCCGCGATCGTCGGCGACGTCGCGTCCCGGGTCGCGCGGACGTCACCGGACGCGGTGATCGTCGTCGTCACCAACCCGCTCGACGAGATGACCCAGCACGCCTGGACGTCCTCGGGGTTCCCGTCGCAGCGGGTCGTCGGGATGGCCGGGGTGCTCGACACCGCGCGGTTCCAGGCGCTCGCCTCGCTGGCCGGAGCCGGGCCCGCCGACGGTGTCGCCGCACTCGCACTCGGCAGCCACGGCGAGGAGATGGTCATCCCGTTGTCGCAGGCCACTGCGGGCGGACGGCCGATACTGGAGCGCGTCGGGCCCGCCGACCTCGACGCCGCCGTCGACCGCGCCCGTGGCTCCGGCGCGGAGGTGGTCGGGCTGCTGCGCTCGGGCAGCGCGTTCATGGCTCCCGGGATGTCCGCGGCGCGGATGGTGCTCGCGATGGTCGCCGACCGCGGCGAGGTCATGCCCGCCGCGGTGCTGGCCGACGGCAGCTACGACATCCGCGACGTCTACGTCGGGCTGCCCGCCCGGCTCGGGCGCCGCGGCGTGGAGGGCATCGTCGAGATCGACCTGCGGCCCGCCGAGCTGGCCGCGCTGCGCGACGCGGCGGCCCGCATCGGAGAGCGGCTGGGCGCGCTGGCATGAAAGCCGTCCTCTACGCCGGTGACGGCGAGGTGAGCGTCGAGTCGGTCGCCGAACCGCTGCTCGACGACCCCGCCGACGCGGTCGTGCGGGTGCGCCGCGCGGCGGTGTGCGGCACCGACCTGCACGCCGTCGCCCACGGCGAGCACCTCCCCCGCGGCAGCGTGCTGGGACACGAGTTCGTCGGCGAGATCGTCGAGACCGGTCCCGCGGTGCGGGGGCACGCCGTCGGGGACCTCGTCGTCGGCGCCGACTTCACCGCGTGCGGGACGTGCTGGTGGTGCCGCCGCGGCGACCACTGGGAGTGCCCGCAGCGGCGGTTCTTCGGCACCGGCGCCGCCTACGGACCTCCCCTCGCGGGCAGCCAGGCCGAGCTCGTGCGCGTGCCCTTCGCCGACACCGTGCTGCGGCCCGTGCCCGCCGGGATCGGGCTCGACGCCGCCGTCTTCCTCGGCGACACCCTCGCCACCGGCTACGCCGCCGTGCGGCGCGCCGAGCTCACCCCCGGCGACACCGTCGTCGTCATCGGGGGCGGACCGGTCGGACAGCTGACCAGCCTGACCGCGCAGGCCTGCGGTGCGGGGACCGTCGTGGTCGTCGAACCCGTCGCCGAGCGCCGGGCGCTGGCCTCCCGGGAGGGCGCGGTCGTCGCCGACCCCGCCGGCGCGGCCGATGTCGTCACCGGCCTGACCGACGGCCGCGGCGCCGACGCGGTGGTCGACGCCGTCGGCGGCCCCCGCGGGCTCGACACCGCGTTCTCCCTGGTCAGACGTCGTGGCACGATCGTCTCCGTCGGCGTGCACACCGACGACGCGTTCGCGCTGCCCGTCGCCCGGGCCTTCGCCGACGAGCTGACGCTGCGCTTCGCGATCGGCAACCTGATGCGCGACGGGGAGGCGCTCGTCGCGCTCGTGGCCTCCGGCGTCCTGGACCCGACGGTCGTCGCCGACGGGACCGTCTCCCTCGACGACGTCCCCGACGCGTACCGGGCGATGGCGCAGCGACGTACCCTCAAGACGCTGATCGCGACCTGACCGGGCCGGGGGTGACATGACATCAGCCGGATCCCGGCAGCTGCCGGTCCCCCGGGCCGCGGGCCGCCCCGGCCTCGCCGGTCTGCTGGAGTCGGTGCCCGCCGACGTCGCCGCCGCGGCCGGGGACGTCGCCGCGCACGCGTCACTGCTCATCGGCACTCCCGTGACCGTCGCCGCCTGGGCGGACGACGGCTGGCGGGCGCTCGCGGGTGCCGGCACCGGGCTGGCCGGGCTGCCCCCCGCCGGACCGCCCGCCCGGCGGGCCGACCGGCGCGGGCTCGTCGTGCCCCCCGGCACCACGGTCGCGCTGTGCTGGGATCCCGGCCTCGACATCGATCCCGGCACCCGCGGGCTGCTGCGTCAGACGTGTGTGTGGCTGTCCCTCGCGCTGGCCGGACGCTCGGCCACCGGCCGCGTCGAGGACTCCGACGCCGAGGGCGAGGCCGTGCGCGAGGTCGTCGCCCAGCTGCTGACGGCCCGCGACGTCGACCAGGCGCTGCACACCATCGCCGAACGCACCCTGCGGCTGCTGGACTCCGACATCTGCGGCGTCATGCTCCGCGAGGACGACATCGTGCGGATGCGCGCGTGCGTCGGCAACCGGGTCGCCGAGACCGCCCGGCTGCGCATGCACCGCGGCCAGGGGGTCGCCGGGCTCGTGTTCCTCACCGGGGAGCCGGCGAAGATCGACTCCTATCTCGACGACGAGACGATCAGCAACGACTTCATGTCGCTGGCCGAGAAGGAGGAGACCCGGTCGGCGCTGGCCGTGCCGATGCGGCTGCAGGGTGAGTTCGTCGGCGTGCTCGAGGTGTGGCGGCGCCGCCGGTCGACCTTCACCGACCGCGACGTGCGCCGCATGGTCACCCTCGCCGACTTCGCGACGGTCGCGATCGACAACGCCCGCCTGCACGACGAGCAGGCCGCCGCCCGAGCCGACGCCGAACGCGCCCGCGACGCGCTGCAACACCAGGTGTCGGTGCTCGACCGCAGCTCACGGCTGCAGCACGACCTGCTCACGACGGTCGTCGAGGGCGGCGGGCTGCCGTCGATCGTGCGCACCGTCGCCGCGGAGCTCGACTGCGAGATCGGGGTCTACGGCCCCGACGGCACGCTGCTCGCCTCGCACAGCGGCCGACGGCTGGTGTCGTCGCTGCCCGCGACCGTCGGGCGGCCGAACCGGCGGCGCCGCACCACGGCGGCCGACCGCAGCTGGACCCGTCCCGTCTACGCCGACGGCGACCAGGTCGGGCAGGTCGTCCTGCTTCCCGGCGGCGGCTCCGACGAGACGATGGAGGCCACCGCCGGGCAGGTCGCGATGGCCTGTTCCCTGGCGCTGCTGCGCGAACGCGCCGCCAGCCGGGCCCGCGCCGAGGCCATCGAGCAGGTGCTGTGGGACCTGTTGCAGGGACCCGTCGAGCACCGGCTCGCCGCCCGCACCCGCGCCCAGCAGCTGGGCCTCGCGCTCACCGGCGCGCTGCGCGTCGTACACGGGCGCATCGAGAACGTCGAGGACCTCGCCGCCGAGCACGGATGGGACACCTCCGGCACCGAACGGCTGCGCCGCCAGGTGCTGCGCACCGTCCGCACCCTCGACGACGGTCGCGGGCTGGGCCTGGCGAGCCTGCGCGGTGACCTGCTCGTCGCGATCGCCTCCGACCTCGACCGCAGCGAGGCGAAGGACCTGGTCAACGCGTTCTCCGCGGCCGTGCACACCGAGTGGCCCGACCTGCGCATGACCTGGGGCATCAGCCGGGAGCACGGTGACGTCGTCGACCTGCCCGGCGCCTGGAACGAGGCCCGCACCGCCCTGTCGGCGGCGCGCCGCCTCGGCGGGGAGAACGCGTTCCTCTACGAGGAGCTCGGCATCGTGCGGCTGCTGCTCGGTTCCGGCGACGACCCCGACCTGCAGACCTTCATCGACGACGTCACCGGCCCGCTCGTGGCCTACGACCGCGACAACGACGGCGCGCTCATCCGCACGCTGCGCGCGTTCTTTGACGCCGACTGCTCACAGCGGGTCGCGGCGGAGCGGCTGTTCGTGCACCACAAGACGCTGCGCTACCGGCTGGAGCGCATCCGCCAGCTCACCGGGCTGGACCTGAGCCGCCACGAGGACCGGATGCGCGCCGACTTCGCGCTGCGGCTGCTGCAGGTCAACCAGACCGCGACCGACGACGGCGCCGAGCCGGGCTGAAGCTCTAGTCGAGCGGGACGACCGCCTGGCCGATGACGCCCTCGGTCTCGCCGTGCGGGCGCGGGATGACGTGCGAGGTGTAGAGCTCGCCGACCCGGGCGGCCGCGGCGGCACCGGCGTCGACGGCGGCCTTGACGGCCCCGACGTCGCCGCGCACCAGCACCGACACCTGCCCGTTGCGCAACGTCCGGTAGCCCTCGACCTCGACGTTCGCGGCCTTGACCATCGCGTCCGCGGCCTCGATCGCACCCACCAGACCCTTGGTCTCGATCATCCCGAGCGCACCGCTGCCCGCCATCGTGGCTCCCTCCGCCGCTGCGTCCGACGGTAGCTCCGGCTGTGAGCCGCGACGCTGTCCCGCGGGGACAACGGCGCGGGGTGTGGTTGTCCGTGACGGAGATCGGCCCCCGCGCGCCCGCCTCCCACCGAACGTGTCGTGAGCGCTGCGCGCCGGCGCTGGTGACACGCTCGGCCCGGCAACCGCTGGCGAACGTGTCGTGAGCGCTGCGCACCGGCGCTGGTGACACGCTCGATGGAGAGAGCGGGCCGCGGCCGAACGGAATGTGTCGCAACCTGCGACGATCGGCCGGTCCGGCGCCGACCCGCCCTAGCCTGGATCGGTGGACCCCACCGGCGTCGAGGCCGCCGCCCAGCGGTTCCGACGCACAGGTCGCATCGACCCGGCGTCCGAGGCCGTGCGCCCCGAGGTACTCGCGTCGTGGCTGCGCGCGGTCGACGCCCGCGTGCGCCTCGACTCGGTCGAGGCCTGCTACGTCGGGCACGAGCCCGGCCGGTCGGCGGTCGCGGAGGCCGACGAGGTGTTCGGCGCGTTCTTCGCGCTCACCCCGCGCCCCCGGTGCTCGGTGGCGCTGGTCGACCACGACGGGGTCGTCCGGGTCCGCCACGACGGCGATCCCGCGCTGGCGGCGCTGCTCGACGGGGTGCTGTTCACCCCGGGTTTCCGCTACGCGGAGACCGACGTCGCCACGACGGCCGCGGCGCTGCTCCCCGGTGCCGCGGCCGTCGTGCGGGTCGACGGGCCCGAGCACCTGCACCCGGAGCTGACCTGGCTGTCCGAGGCGGCCGCGAGGGTCCACCGGGACGACGGAGCGCCCCCGGACGCGGTCGTCGTACTCCGCCACGCCGCGCACGCCGACGACACCACGACAGCGCTCGCGGGGCTGCTCGCCGACCGCGTCGCCCAGGCCGTCGCCGACCGCGCGCACCGGCGGGGCCTGCTGGTCCACCGCGGGTTCGCCGCGGCCCGCGACGCCGGTGCGGAGTGGGTGCTCGCCACCGACGGCGACGTGCTGCTCACCTGCCCGGGCGTGCGCCGGCTCGGACACGACGACCAGCGCGCGCTCGCCGACCTGACCCTCGCCGCCGCCGTCCTGGGTGAGGCCGACGCCGGCGACCAGCACGTCGACCTGCCGTCCGGGCACTGCGCGGGGCTCGCCGTCGAACCCGTGACCGACTCGGGGGTGGTCGTCGGCTGCGTCGTCGCCGGCGGCCCGATCGACCACGCCACCCGGGCGAGCGTCCCCGAGGCCGTCCGCAGGCAGGGTTCGCACGTCGCCCCGACGACGCGCCGCGACTACGCCGCCGACCTGCGCGGCGGCGACCACTCCGCGCGGCTGCACGCCGAGGCCCGGATGCGCGCCAACCGCGAGCTGCTCTCCCCCTATCTGCGGGCGCGGCACGAGGTCGCGGCCGCCGTCGGTCGCCGGCGGCACCAGCTGCTGATCGGGGAGGCGGGCGTCGGCAAGCAGACCCTGGTGGTGGGGCAGTTCCGGCGGGCGCACCCGTCGGCGATGGTGCACGTCGTCGACTGTTCCCGGATCGGCGACTCGACGGGCGGTCCCGACCCGCTCGACCGCGTCGCCCGCGAGCCCGGTGACCGCCCCCGGCTGCTCGTGCTGCGCCAGATGAACCTGCTCTCCCCCGTCGCCGCCCGCCGTCTCGACGAGTCGCTGCGCACCCTGGTCGCGATGCCGGACCCGCTGGTCGTGGCGGGGTGCATCGACACCGCGTCGGCCGACGCGACCCGCCCGTACGGGCTGCTGCTGCGGCACTTCCACGAGACGGTCCGGGTGCCGGCGCTGCGTTACCGCGCGGACGAGCTGGGCGACATCGCGATGTCGATCCTGCACGGCCTCGCGGGCGGGCGGTCGCTGACGTTGAGCATGCAGGTCGTGCGGGTGCTGGAGGGCTACGCGTGGCCGGGCAACGTCCGCGAGCTGGAGGACGTGCTGCGCTACGTCGTCGCCCGCAAACCGGTCGGGGTCATCCAGGCGCCGGACCTGCCGCCGTCGTGCTTCGCGCACCGGGCGCCGCGGATGTCGATGCTCGAGGCCGCCCAGTGCGACGTGATCATCCAGGCGCTCTACGAGGCCCGCGGCAACCGCTACAAGGCGGCGGAGATGCTCGGGATCGCGCGCTCGTCGCTGTACCGCAAGATCGACGCCTTCGGGATCTCCTACATCGGCTGAGTGTCCCGTCCCCGGGTCACTCGGGTCCTGCCGGTCGCGCGCGCGGCGCGGAGATGGTCCCAGAACGGGACACCGACCGGTGTGCTGCGTCACTAGCGTCGGTGACGCCGACGCCCCGGCAGCCCTGCGATCGACCCCACTACTTCGACCGACGGAGTGAGCAGATGAAGGCACTGGTCTACCACGGCCCGGACGACAAGGCCTGGGAGGACGTCCCCGACGCGGCGGTGCAGGACCCGACCGACGTCGTCGTCCGGGTCGACACGACCACGATCTGCGGCACCGACCTGCACATCCTGCAGGGCGACGTGCCCGCCGTGACCGACGGGCGCATCCTCGGCCACGAGGCCGTCGGCACGATCACGGCGGTCGGTGACGCGGTCAGCGGGTTCGCCGTCGGTGACCGCGTCCTCGTCCCGGCCATCACCAAGTGCGGCCGCTGCGAGTACTGCCAGCGCGGGATGCCGTCGCACTGCCAGACCGTCGGCGGGATCGGCTGGATCTTCGGCCACCTCATCGACGGCACCCAGGCCGAGTTCGTCCGCGTCCCCTACGCCGACACCTCGCTCTACAAGGTGCCCGAGAGCGTGTCCGACGAGCAGGCGATCTTCCTCGCCGACTCGCTGCCCACCGGCTACGAGGTCGGCGTCCTCGCCGGCCGGGTGCGCCCGGGCGACACGGTCGCGGTGGTCGGCGCCGGCGCGGTCGGTCTCTCCGCGGTCCTCACGACCGGGCTGTGGGGCGCCTCGCGCGTCATCGCGATCGACTCCAACAAGTTCCGGCTGGAGAAGGCCCTGGAGTTCGGCGCGACCGACGCCGTCGAGGTCGGGCCCGGCACGGTCGGCGACGTCACCGCGCTCACCGACGGTCTGGGGGTCGACGTCGCGATCGAGGCCGTCGGCTACCCGGAGACGCTGCTGACCGCGGCCTCGCTCGTCCGGCCCGGCGGCACGATCGCCAACGTCGGCGTGCACGGGACGCCGGTGGAGCTGCCGATGCAGGACATGTGGATCAGCAACGTCACGCTGACCATGGGGCTGGTCGACACGGTGTCGATCCCGACGCTGCTGAAGATGGTGGCGAGCGGCCGCATCCCGGCGGAGAAGATGGGCACGCACCGCTTCACGTTCGACCAGATCGACGAGGCCTACGACGTCTTCAAGAACGCCGCCGCGAACCAGGCGCTGAAGGTCGTCATCACCCCGTGAGCCCCTGTGAGTGGCGATAGTCGCTGGAGCGACTATCGCCACTCACGACCGCACGCGTCGTGCCCGAACGGCCCTTTCCCGCAGCCGAGTTGCGGGAAAGGGCCGTTCGTGCAGTCGGGCATCGGGTAATCCGGTCGACACCACGGTCCGGCCCCTCGACGATGTGCGACGTGCTGATCCGCCCCGAGACCCCCGCCGACCACGACGCCGTCCGCGCCGTCCATCTCGCCGCGTTCGCCCCGCCCGACGGGAGCCCGGCGATCGAGGCTGCCCTGACCGACCGGCTCCGCGGCGGCGCCTGGTACCTGCCGAAGTTCTCCCTGGTCGCGGTCGTGAGTGGTGATGGTCGCGATAGCGACCATCGCCACTCACAGGTTGTGGGGCACGTCATCTGCACCCGGGCCCACGTCGGCGAGACCGAGGCGCTGGGGCTCGGACCGATCGGTGTGCTGCCCGGCGCACAGGGCAACGGGATCGGGAGCGCGCTCGTCACCGCCGCCGTCGACGCCGCCCGCACCCGCGGGGAGCGGCTCGTCGGGCTGCTCGGGGACCCGAACTTCTACGGGCGCTTCGGGTTCGTCGACGCCCGGACCGTCGGGATCGAGGCGCCGGACCCGGCATGGGGGGTGCACTTCCAGGTCCTGGCCCTCGACGACGACGCCCCGTGGGGCGCGTTCCGCTACGCCACGCCCTTCGACGACCTCTGACGCGCCGGCGTCACGAGGTGCTCGTCGAGCGACGGACGGCGCGTCATCGTCCAGTAGTCCTGCAGCTTCCACGGACTGTTGGTGACGACGCGGCCCGCGGCGTTGCGGTACCAGGTGCTCATGCCGGGGTGGGTCCAGATCATGTTCTCGTGGGCGGCGTCGACGCGGGCGACGTAGTCCTCGCACACCTGCGGGCGCACCTCGACCGCGGCGACGTCGGCGGCGACCATCGCGCGCAGCAGCTCGACCATGTAGTGCACCTGGCACTCGGCGTGGAACATCGTCGAGCCGCCGTGGCCGAGGTTGGTGTTGGGCCCGTACATCAGGAACAGGTTGGGGAAGTCGGGCACCTCGATGCCCAGGTGCGCCCAGGCGTCGTCGTCGCCCCAGCGCTCGCGCAGCGACTCGCCCGAGCGGCCGCGGATGTCCAAGGGGTGCAGCATCTTCCGCGCGGAGAAGCCCGTCGCGAAGACGAGGACGTCGACGTCGTGGCGGCCGCCGTCGTCGGTGACGACCGTGGAGCCGTCGATCGCGGCGACGCCCGAGGTGACGAGCGAGACGTCGTCGCGGCGCAGGGTGGTGAACCAGTCGCAGTCGAGCAGCATCCGCTTGCCGTAGGGCGGGTAGTCGGGCAGCGACTTCGCGATCAGGTCGTCGCGGTCGCCGAGCTGTTCGCGCAGGTAGCGGGTGAAGAACTCGCGGTGCTTGTCGTTGGTGGCGTTGATGGAGCGGCCGTCTGCGGCGCCCTCCCACGAGGGGTCGCGCTGCAGCGTCGGGTGCAGCTTGTCCTGGAACATCCACATCAGCCGCAGCCGGTACCAGGGCCGGTAGTACGGGACCTGCTCGAACAGCAGCTGGGTGCGGGGGTCGACCTCGCGCAGGTAGTTCCCGTTGGGCGCCACCCACTGCGGCGACCGCTGGAAGATCACGACCGAGCCTGCGTCCGAGGCGATGGTCGGTACGACCTGCATCGCCGACGCACCCGTGCCGACAACCCCGACGCGCTTGCCGGCGAGGTCGACGCTGTGGTCCCACTCGGCGGTGTGGAACGCGGGGCCCGGGAACGTGTCGAGCCCGGGCAGCGCGGGGATCACGGGCCGGTTGAGCTGGCCGACGGAGCTGACGAGCACGTCGGACACGATCTCCGAGACGACGCCCTCGCGAGAACGGACCCGGACCCGCCAGGTGGAAGAAGGCGAGTCCCAGGTCGCCCCGAGCACCTCCGTCCCGAACCGGATGAGCGGGCGCAGGCCCTCCTGGTCGGCGACGCGGCGCAGGTAGTCGAGGATCTCGGGCTGCTTGGCGTAGTAGCGGGTCCAGCTCGGCCAGGGCGCGAAGGAGAACGCGTAGAGGTGGCTCGGGGTGTCGACGCCGGCGCCGGGGTAGTCGTTGTCGAGCCAGGTGCCGCCGACGTCGTCGTTGCGTTCGAGGATCGTGACGTCGACGCCGAGGCGGCGCAGTGCGGTGCCGGCGCAGATGCCGGAGATGCCGGCACCGATGATCACAACGGAGAGGTCGGCGCCCAGGGGCGGGCCGTCGAAGACGTCGGAGGGGACGAAGCCGGCGTCCTCGGCCATCGACTCGGCGTACTCGGCGGGGACCTGCTCGCCCAGCGACTCGCTGAGCATCGCGATCAGCTCTCCGTCGAGCGGCGGCGGGGCGAGCACCCCGGTGCCGTCGCGCAGGTCGCGCAGCACGTCGAGGACGGCGTCGCGGATCTCCTGCTGGATCTCCTCTGGCAGGCCGCCGGTGTCGTTGTCGTTCATCGCGATCGTGCGCGAGGGCCGGTACGGCGGGGAGAACCAGCGCGGGTCGCCGGTGAGGGTGCGCAGCACGAGCAGCAGCGTGGGGATGTTCCCGGCGACGAGCGCATCGCGCAGGGCGGCGTCGTCGGCGGTGACGGTGGGCAGCCCCACGGGGCCGGTGGCGCGGTGGGCGTCGGGCATCGGGTTCCCCTCCAGATACTCGACCGACTAGTCGGTCGGGTGGTGACGACGACAACATACCCCCAGGTGGGACCACACCGAGGGAGACCTACCTCTCAGGGAGCCGGCCCCGTGCACGTCGCCGCGACCCCCGACAGGAAGCACTGCCAGAAACTGACGGCGATCGCCTTCGCCGACATCGCGCCACCCGGCCGGTACCACTGGTAGGACCAGTTGCAGATGCCGAAGAACGCGAGCGTCGTCAGCCGGGGGTCGGTGACCGCGAAGTCGCCGCGGGCACCGCCGTCCTCGACCACCTTCAGCGTCGCCGCGAAGTACTCGTCGCGACGGGCCCGCGAGTTGGCCTGGTCCTCGGGCGGCAGCTCCCGGCGGTGCTCGTAGTAGCAGCGCAGGTTGGACGGCTCGCGGTCGAGCAGCTCCAGGTGGTCCTCGAGCACGCCGAGCAGGATCGCCGCGGGCGGCGCCCCGGAGCCGATCCGTTCCCGCAGCCTGGTCAGCAGCCGGTCGGCGAGGTCGTCGTGGATCCAGACGAGGATGCGGCCCTTGCTCGGGACGTGGTGGTAGAGGGTCGGCTTCTTGATGCCCACCGCCGTGGCGATGTCGTCCATCGACGTGTGGTGGTAGCCGCGCTCGTCGAACAGCCGCGCGGCCGCCTGGACGATCTCCAGGTGCCGCGACGACCC
The DNA here is from genome assembly GCF_007989085.1 of Pseudonocardia sulfidoxydans NBRC 16205. Classification (GTDB taxonomy): domain Bacteria; phylum Actinomycetota; class Actinomycetes; order Mycobacteriales; family Pseudonocardiaceae; genus Pseudonocardia; species Pseudonocardia sulfidoxydans. The sequence continues at coordinate 79,487 of NZ_BJVJ01000013.1, read as the reverse complement.
CCCGTCCATCCGCCGGCCCTACCCCTCGCCGCGCAGGAGCTTCTTCTCGATCTTGCCGATCGAGGTCTTGGGCAGCTCCTCACGGATGTCGACGATCGTCGGCACCTTGAACTTGGCGAGCCTCGTGGCGCAGTGCTCCTGGATCGCCTCGACGGTGAGCGCGCTGCCCGCGGCCAGCGCGACGAACGCCTTGACGGCCTCGTCGCGGATCGGGTCGACGACGCCGATCACCGCGGCCTCGACGATCTCCGGGTGGTCGAGCAGCACCGACTCGACCTCGACCGTCGACACGTTCTCCCCCGCGCGCTTGATCATGTCCTTGCCGCGGTCGAAGAAGTAGAAGTAGCCCTTCTCGTCGACGTAGGCGTTGTCGCCGGTGTGCAGCCACCCGTCGACGAGCGTGCGGGCCGTCGCCTCCGGGTCGTTGTGGTAGCCGAGCATCAGCGTGCGGCCGGGCCGGCCCTGCACGACGATCTCGCCGACCTCGCCGCGCCGGACCTCGTTGCCCTCGGCGTCGACGAGCTTGACGACGCGGTCGTGCAGCGGCACCCCGATCGACGGCCAGCGCTTGGGGCCGAACACCGGCGCGACGGTCACGAGCGTCATGGCCTCGGACAGGCCGTAGCCGTTGACGAGCTCGACGCCGTAGCGCTTCTCGAAGGTGTCGCGCTCGTCGACGGTGATGTTGAGGGCGTAGAAGACACGACGCACGTCGTGCTCGGCGTCGGTGTCGCGCGGGGGCTGGGCGAGCAGGGTGCGGGCCTGCATCGCGACGAGGCTGATCTGCGTGGCCCTGTGGGCGCGGACCTGGTCCCAGAACCGGGTGGCCCGGTACTCCTCCAGCACGATCGCCGTGCCGCCGACGGTCAGCGACGAGAGCACCGTCAACGACTGGGCGTTGACGTGGAACACCGGCAGCGACGTCAGGCAGCGTTCGGAGGAGTCGAGCAGCAGCGCCCGCGACGAGCGCTCGCCGGAGTGCAGCGCGTTGGCGTGGGTGAGCAGCACGCCCTTGGGGCGGGCCGTCGTGCCGGAGGTGAAGATCATCTCGACGACGTCGTCGGCGGTGACGCCGTTGTCGGGCGGGGTGGCGCCGGCGAGGCGCTGCGCGTCGAGGAGCAGCGTTCCCGAAGGCGCCGTGGAGGTGCGGGCCATCAGGGTGTGGCGCACCGACGGGCACTGCGCGACCGCGGCCGCGACGACGTCGGCGAACAGCGGCTGGGTGATCACCGCGACCGACTCCGAGTACGAGACGACGTGCTGGATCTCCCCCGCCGTGTTCGCGACGTTCGACGGCACGAACACCGCGCCCAGCGTCGCGAGGGCGAACCACGCCTCGATGACCTCGGGGCTGTTGCGCAGGTGGATCGTCACCCGGTCGCCCTTGCCGACGCCGAGCGCCGCGAGCCCGGCGGCGAGCTCGTCGACGCGCCGCGACATCTCCAGGTAGCTGTACTCGGTGACGGCGCCCTCGGCGTCCTCGTAGACGATCCAGGGCTTCTCCGGGTTGCGGGCGGTGCGCTCGTCGAGCAGGTCGCGCAGGGTCCGGTCGCCGATCAGGTCGTGCACGTGTCCTCCTCGGGAGTGGCCGCTGTCATGCGTCGCACTCCGGTAGCTCTACCGTCGCCCAGCCCGGAGCGCACGTCTCGCCGCGCTGGTTGGTCTCGACCAGCTCACAGTCGACGAGCCGCCCGTCGACCGCGGTGACGGTCCCGGTGATCCGCAGCTCGTCGCCGGGGATCGCGTACTGGCGGTTCTGCCAGCGGAAACGCGTGAGCCGCGCCCGCGGACCCGCCCATTCGACGACGAGCCGCGCCAGGTAGGAGCCGTGCAGGTGCGCGTGCACGAGCGGCCCCGGGTAGCCCTCGGTCGCGGCGTAGGGGGCGTCGAAGTGGATGCGGTGCGGGTTCCAGGTCAGCGCGCTGAACCGGAACAGGGTGATCTCGGTGGGGGTGACGACGAGCTCGCCGATCGGGTCGCCGACGGCGACGTCTCCGACGGCGGGGTACGCAGTGCCGCTGATGGCTCTACCTTCCCTTCGCACGGTGGATCCCGGCAGGGAGCGCTTCGGGCGCTTGTCCCGCGAGGACTGAGATGAGACGGCGCCCCTGCCGGGCCCCGGCGAAGGCCTGACGCCCAGGAGGGTGTGGTCCCGCGAGGACTGGTTCATCAGCACGACGCAGCGCCTTCCCGGTCCGCCGCGCAGAATGTCGCCGGCGGAAGGAGACACTCGCGTGCTGGGAATCGGCATCGACTGGGCTGAAGAGTTTCATGATGTCGCCCTCGGAACAGACGAGAAAGGGGTGATCGAACAGTTCCGCATTGCCCACAGCCCCAACGGTGTCGCCGCGCTGGTCGAGCGGGCGCTGCGCCTGGAGCCGGACCCGGCCGAGATCCGGGTCGTGCTCGAGACCCGCCACGGGCTGCTGGTCGAGGCCCTGCTGGATGCCGGGTTCACCGTGCTGCCGGTCAACCCGGACCTGGTCGCGCGACGCCGTGGCCCGGCGCGGAAGAAGGACGACACCGAGGACGCCCGGATCTGCTGTCTGCTCGCCCTCGACCGCCACCAGACGTTGAAGACGCTCATCCCGCACGGCGAGCTCGGCGGGGAGCTGCGCGCGATCGGCCGTGACGACGAACGCGCCGCCCGCGACCAGCGCCGGCTGCTCAACCGGCTCCGAGCCGACCTGCAGACCACCTACCCTGCTGCGCTCGCTCTCGCGGGCACGGATCTCGGCGCTCCGACGGTGCTGCGGCTGCTGGAGCGCTGGCCCACCCAGGACGAGCTCGCCGCGGCCTCCCGCGAGGAACTGGTCGCGTTCGCCCGCGCCGGCCGCCACGGCTGGCCCGACCGGTTCGCCGACCGCGTCACCGAAGCCCTCGCCGCGCCATCGCTGCCGACGCGGGACTACCTGGTCCGGGCCAAGGCCGCCGGGATCCGGCTGGCCGCGGTCCAACTGTTGGCCCTGCACGAGGCTCGTCGCGGCTGGGAACAGCGGATGGGCGAGCTCCTGCTGGGCGGGCGCCGCACTGGACGTGATCACACCGTCACCGACCCCGACCCGGGGAAGGCCTTCCCAGGCGGGGACATCTACCTGAGCTTCCCCGGCCTGGGAGACCGCCTCGCAGCTCGGGTCGCCGGTGAGATCGGCGAGCACATCGACCAGTTCGACTCCTCGAACGGTCTGCAGTGCTATGCCGGTCGCGCCCCGGTCACCCGACGCTCCGGAAAGAGCGACTTCGTCGTCGCCAGGCGGATGGCGCACAACCGCTACCTCGGCGACGCCGTGCACCAATGGGCGTTCTGCAGCCTCACCCAGAGCGGCTGGGCGAGAGAGTTCTACGACGCCAAGATCGCTGCCAAGAAATCCCACCACAACGCCCTGCGCGCTCTCGGCAACCGCTGGCTGGAGATCCTCTGGCACTGCCTGACCCGACGCGTCCTTTACGACGAAGACCTCCACGTCGCCAACCGCAACCGAGCCCTCGGACGAGCAGCCTGACCCGGAGGTTGACAGAGGGTGTCTCATCGGGCCAGGAAGCTCTCGTGACACTCGACGAGCAGCCGCCCGTCGGCCTCCACATAGCGGCGGTGGACCTCCAGCACCAGCAGCGGGCCCGACCTCCCCTCCTTGCGCGTCACCGCCGTCACCTCCGCGTGCATCGTGACGTCGAGCCCGGCGACGACGGGTTCGTGGAACGTCAGGTCCTGGCCGCCACCCATGAGCCGCAGCCCGGCGACGTCGACGTCGCCCAGCGGGGTGGTGGAGTTGCCGTCGGCGAGCAGGTCGGACTCGGCGGGCCCGGTGTCCCAGCCGAGGACCGCGGTCAGGTAGAGCGGCGCGGCGAGCAGGCCGTCGTACCCGAGGTCAGCAGCCGCCTCCGATGAGGCGTACTCCGGGGAGGTGTGCCCCACGACCAGGGAGAACCGTTGCAGCGCACGCTCGTCGAGGATCCCGATCCGGATCTCCTGGACCTTGCCGACGCCCGCCAGCGCCTTCTCGTACGCCTCGTCGATGGTGACCGTCACGACGTCACCGTGGCGGCCACGACGTCACGCACCGACCGGTTCTCGACGTCGAGCACGGTGTCGACGAGCGTCTGCACCGTCGACGCCGACGGCAGCTCGCCCGCCATCGCCGAGATCTGGGCGAGCAGCCCGGTGCGGTCCCAGTTGAAGTCGGCGGCGCCGTCCTCGCTGACGTGCTCGACGCGGCCGCCGTCGCGCAGGTCGATCTCCAGCTTGAACGACCGCGGCTCGAGTCCCGGGTCGGGGATCACCTCGATGCGCCGCGCCAGGTCGAGCAGCCCGTCGTCGTCGGTGCGCAGCAGGTCCGATGCGGTGACGGTGCCCCGCTCCAGCGCCACGGCGAGGCAGAACTGGGCGCTCATCAGCGCGTCGCCGGCGCCGCGGAAGGGGCCGACGGAGTCGGTGCCGGGGTAGGCGGCCTCGCCCGGGGACAGGGTGAGGCGAGCGGCGCCGACGAGCTCGGGGGTCAGGCTCTTCGAGGCGCGCAACGCCAGCGCGTCGGTCACCGGCGACTGCAGGATCGCGCACACCGGCAACGGCTTGTAGGTGACCTCTCGCACGCGCCAGGTGGAACCGAGGTCGGTGGCCACGGCCGACAGGTCGGTCTGCTCGCCCAGCATAGCCCGGTAGAACCCTTGCGCCCCTTCGAACGCGTCGGGCGCGCCGGTGCCACCGGCGGCGGCGAGGCGGGCGGCGAGCAGCCCGTTGCGGGCGCAGAAGCCGACCTGGAAGAGCCATTCCTGGCTCCCCGCGACCCAGGTCTGGTTGGTGCCGCCGGCCAGGCTCGTCGCGATGCCGATGGCGTCGGCGGTGGTCGCGGCGTCGAGCCCCAACAGCCGTGCGGCGCCCGCGGCCGCCCCGAGGACGCCGTAGACGCCGGTCGCCCGGAACCCGCGCGGGGTGGTGCGCGGCGCGAAGCCCTGCGACAGGGCACCGGCCGTCTCGTATCCGGCGGCGAGCGCGGCGACCAGCTCGGACCCCGGCGCATCCAACGACTCCCCCACGGCCAGCACCGCGGGGACCAGCGTCGCGCCGACGTGGGTGAGCCCCGGGAAGTAGACGTCGTCCTGCGCGCGGGCGTGGATCATCGTCGCGTTGACGAACGCCGCGGTGTCGGGCGCGACGGCCTTGCCGGTGCGGAACAGCCGCGCCCCGCTCCCGTCGCCCACGGCGTCGGCGTAGCGGAACGACACCCCGGTGACGACGTCGTCGGCCAGGGCCACCGCGAGGTTGTGCAGCAGCGTCACCCGGATCTTCTCGACGACGTCGGCCGGCAGCGCGTCGATGGTCAGGCCGCTGGTGAAGTCCGCGACCCGCTCGGAAATCGTGCTCATACAGGTCCCCCGATCTAGCGCGCCGGGTCCAGCAACAGCTTGCCGAACACGCCGCGGTCCTCCAGAAGTCGTTGCGCCCCTTCGATCCCGTCGAGGCCGACGGTGTCCTGCACGACGGGCCGGATCTCGCCGCGCCCCACCAGGTCCAGCACGTCGACGAGGTCCTGGCGCGACCCCGCGAACGACCCGATGACGGTGTGCTCCTTGACGAACAGGTGCCACAGGTCGAGCGAGACGGTGAAGCCCGAGTGCCCGCCCGAGGTGACCAGGCGCCCGCCGCGGGCCATGGCGTGCAGGCTGCCCTCCCAGGTGGCGGCACCGACGTGCTCGAACACCAGGTCGACGCCGCGCCCGCCGGTCCACGTCCGCACCTGGTCGGCCCACTCGGGGTCGCGGTGGTTGACGACGTGGTCGGCGCCGAGGTCGAGGGCGCGCGACATCTTGTCGGGGCTGCCCGCCGTCGCGATGACGCGTGCGCCCGCGAGCCGGGCGATCTGCACGGCGAGCACGCCGATCCCGGCGCCCGCGGCGATGACCAGCACGTCCTCGCCGACGCGGACGTCGGCGCGGCGGCGCAGCATGTGCCAGGCCGTCGGCCCGGTGACGGCGACCGCTGCGGCCGTGGAGTGGTCCATGTGGTCGGGGAGCGGGAGCAGCTGCGACGCCGGGGCGATCGCGTACTCGGCGTACCCACCGTGGGTCTGCACGCCGTAGATGCGTCCGCGCAGGCACATGTTGTCGCGCCCGACGCGGCAGAACGCGCACTCCCCGCAGGAGAGCACGGGGTCGACGACGACACGCTCACCGCCGCGCCACCTGCGGACGCCCTCGCCGACGGCGGCGACGTCGCCCGCGACCTCGGTGCCCGAGACGTGCGGGAGCGGGACGTCGGCGGGGGTCTTGCCGTCGCGGGTGAGCAGGTCGACCTGGTTGAGCCCGCACGCGCGGACCCGGATCAGCACCTCGCCCGGGCCGGGAGTGGGCACGTCGACCTCGTCGACGACGAGCCGGACGGTGCCCTCGATCTCGCGGAGCCGGGCCGCGCGCATGGTCCGTGGGAGAGTCACCGGGACCCCTTCTTGCGGAGCCCGTCCATGTACGCGGCCTTGCGGTCGGCGAACTCCGTGGACTGGAACGTCAGACCGTTGGAGACGGCCTCCATCGCGAGCTGCTCGCGCAGCGGGCTCGTCGCGCCGTTGCGGATGACGAGCTTGAGCATCCGGATCGCGTCGGGGCCCATGGTGTTGAGCTGCGCGACGACCTCGTCGACCCTCGTGCGGAGGGCCTCGACACCGTCGTGGACCTCGTTGACCAGGCCCCAGCCCTCCCCCACCTCGGCGAGGACGGGCTTGCCCAGCAACGCCATCTGCAGCGTCCGCGACGGGCCGATCGCCTTCTGCGTCAGCCACGACAACCCGAAGTCCTGCACCACCGCGAGTGTGCCGGGCACCATCCAGAACCGGGCGCCGCGCACCGCGAGCCGCATGTCGCAGGCCATCGCCAGCCCGAACCCGCCCCCGCCGACGGCGTCGCCGTTGACCGCCGCGATCGTCGGGAACGGCAGCTCGTAGAGGCCCGCGATGATGCGGTGCTGCCAGTCCAGCAGCCGCTTGCCGGAGAACACCGTCGAGGACTGCTTCTCGTCGAGGGCCTCCATGAAGAACGGCGTCGACAGGTCCACGCCCGCGGAGAACAGCCGGCCCCGGCCGGTGAGCACCAGCGCGGCGACGTCCTCGTCGGCCCCGATCCCGGCCACGGCGTCGAGGAGCTCCTCGAGCATCGCCGGGTCGAGCGCGTTGAGCTTGTCGGGACGGTCGAGGGTGATGCGGGCGACCGCCCCGTCGCGCTCGACGGAGATCGTCTCGTACTTCTGCGTCATACCTTCACCTTCGCCACCCGGCCGAGCAGGCCCGCCGGGCGGATCACGAGGACCAGGACGAACACCGCGTAGACCAGGGCGGTGCGGAAGTCCGCCGACACGTAGCCGGCGAAGAACGCCTCCAGCAGCCCGAGCACGATCGAGCCGGCGATCGCCGTCCCGATCCGGCCGAGGCCACCGAGGATCGCGCCGACGAAGCCGATCAGCGCGAGGTTGAGCCCCATGTAGGGCGAGAGCGTCAGCAGCGGCGCGGCGAAGATGCCCGCGACCGCGGCGAACACGCCCGACACCGCGAACAGGATCGTCGTCAGCCGGGCGGTGCGGATGCCCAGCACCTCGGCCGTCTCGGCGTCGGAGAACATCGCGCGCACCGCGGCGCCCCGCTTGCTGCCCAGCATCAGCACCAGCCCGGTGAACAGCACCGCCGACACGACGACGACGGCGAGCTGGTGCGCGGAGATCGAGACCGCGCCGAGCTGGAAGACGGTGCGCCCGAACGGCGAGGGGGCGGCGACGTTGACCCCGCCCGCCGAGAGTCTGATGATCTCCTCGAAGACGATCGCCAGCGCGAACGACATGATCACCGCGGCGAGCATCGCCCGTTTCGCGGCCCACTTGTAGAGCAGGTGCCACGAGCCCACCGACACCAGGGCGCCGACGACGAGCGAGACCACGATGCGTACCCACTGCGGCAGGCCCGGGAAGTACACGTAGGCCAGGTACCCGCCGAGCATCGCCTGGGCGCCCAGCGCGAAGTTGACGAAGCCCGTCGCCGTGTAGATGACGGCGTAGCCGGTCGCGATCAGACCGTAGATCGAGCCGGTGACCAGACCGGCGACGATCAGCTGCAGAAGCTTGTCCATACCCTCACACCGCCCCGAAGTAGAGGTGGGCGACCGCGTCCTCGTGCGACATCTCCTCGACCGTGCCGCCGAGCAGGATCTCCCCGCCCGACATCAGGTATCCCCTGCTGCACAGCGACATCGCGAGCGCGGCGTTCTGCTCGACCATCAGCACCCCGAGCCCGTCGGACACCAGGCCGCGCACGGCCTCCCCGACCTGTTCGTAGATCACCGGCGCCAGGCCCAGCGACATCTCGTCGATCACGAGCAGCCGCGGCTCCTGCACGAGCGCCCGGGCGATCGCGAGCATCTGCTGCTCACCGCCCGAGAGCAGCCCGGCGAGCTGGCCGCGGCGCTCACGCAGCCGGGGAAAGCGGTCCATCGCGGCGTCGATGCGCGCGCCGATCCGCTTGCCGCCGACGGCCCGCACCGCGACCTCGAGGTTCTCCCCGACGGTCAGCGGCCCGAACACGTGCCGGCCCTCGGGTACCAGCGCGATCCCGGAGTGCGCCCGCGACCAGGCGGCCTTCGACGCGTGGTCGGTGCCGTCCCAGCGGACCGCACCCGACGTCGGCTTCGTCAGCCCCATGATGCCGCGCAGCGTCGTCGTCTTCCCGGCGCCGTTCGGCCCGACCAGGCACACCGCCTCGCCGACCTCGAGGTGCAGGTCGACGCCGCGCACCACCGACACGTCGCCGTAGCCCACCGACAGGTTCTCGACCTCGAGCCTCATGCCGCGCTCCTGCCCAGGTAGGCCGTGATCACCTCGGGCATCACGCGGACCTCCGCGGGCGGGCCCTGCGCGAGCACCGCACCCTCGGCCAGCACCGTCACCCGGTCGCAGATGCCCATCACCAGCCCGATGTTGTGCTCGATGATCAGGATCGTGTACGCCGCCGCGGAGAGGTCGCGCAGCACCGCCTCCAGGAGGTCGACGTCGGCACCCGACAGGCCGGCGGCCGGCTCGTCGAGCACCAGCAGCCGCGGCTCGGTGGCCAGCGCGCGGGCGATCTCGACCAGCCGGCGTCGTCCGTAGGAGAGCTCGCCGACGTGACGGTGCGCGACGTCGGCAAGCTGCAGCGTCTCCAGCAGCTCCGCGCACCGCGCCAGGCTGGCCTTCTCCTCCCGCGACGTGCGCGGGGTGAACAGCACGTTGTTCGGGAAGCGGTACCGCAGGTGGCGGTGCCGGCCCGCCATGACGTTGGCCAGCACGTCCTCGTCCTCGAACAGCTGCGAGGTCTGGAACGACCGCGCGATGCCGCGCGAGGCCAGCTTGTGCGACGACAGCCCCGTCGTCTCCTCACCGGCGAAGTGCACGCTGCCGTCGTCGATCCGGTCGACACCGGTGAGCATGTTGACCAGGGTCGTCTTCCCGGCGCCGTTGGGCCCGATGAGGCCGTGGACCTCTCCGTCGGCGACGTCGATCGTCACCGAGTCGACGGCGACGAGGCCGCCGAAACGCCGGGTCAGGCCCCGCGCGCGCAGCAGTGGCTCGTTCACGAGCGCCCCTTCCGGTTCGCCAGTCGCCGCACCAGGGTCGACATCGCGCCGCCGATGCCCTGGGGCAGGAACAGCAGGGTCACGACGACCAGCGCCGCGTAGATCAGCAGCACGTACTCGGAGACGGCCTCGCCGTCGACGGCGCTGCGGAACCAGGTCAGCACGATCGCCGCGACGAGCACCCCCGGCAGCGAGCGCAACCCGCCGACGATCGCGATGGTCAGCACCGTCGTCGTCAGCGTGAGGCCGAAGACCGACGGGTCGAGGACGTAGGCGTAAGCGGTGTAGAGCGAGCCCGCGATCGCGGCGAACGCACCCGACAGCCCGAACGCCAGGAACCGGTACCGCCCGGTGTCGACGCCGATGCTGCGCGCCGCGACCGGGCCCTCCCGGCCCGCCATGAGCGCACGCCCCAGCTTGCTGCGGCGCATGCTCGTGATCATGACGCCGAACAGGATCACGCAGCCCAGGCCGATCCAGTAGATCAGCAGCGGGTCGTCGAGGGTGAGCCCGAAGAAGTGCAGGTCGAACCCCGCGATCCCTTGCGCCCCACCGAGGTAGTCGATGTTGCGCACGACGTTCTCACCGACGAAGCCGAACGCGAGCGTCGTCAGGGCGAGATACAGGTCCGACGCGCGCAGCGTCGCCAGCGCCATCAGCAGCCCGACCAGGGCGCCCGCCACCGCGACCAGCGGCAGCGCGATCGCGCCGTCCCAGCCGAGCTTGTCCATGAGCACGACGCCGACGTAGGCGCCGACGCCGAAGAAGCCCGCCTGCCCGAGGCTGAACAGGCCGGCGATGCCCATCAGGAAATGCAGCGACACCGCGAGCAACGCGATGATCGCCATGTAGGCCAGCAGGAACTGCTGGGCGCTGTCGATGCCGACGAACGGCAGGATCACCGCCACGATCGCGAGCACCACCGGCACGCCCCAGCGCACCCACCGCGGGGCGACGTGGCGTTCCGCGGTGAACGACGGCGGCTGCGGGTCGTCGTCGGGGGGCCCGTCGGGCCGGGTGTCCGGCGTCGCCGGGGTCGTCTTGGGGGTGCTCACCGATCCGCCTCCCGGTCGGACGGCCGCGGGCGCCAGCCCGCGGCCGTCCTGGTCGGTCATTCGTACTGCCGTGCCGGTCGGGTCAGCCCTGCGGCCACGCGGTCGTGAAGCCGGTGCCGTCCCACTGGCCGATGGTCGAGGTGGTCAGGCCGCGGCGGTTGTCCTTGGTGAACGTCCACGACTTGACCGCCTTGCCCGGCATGTCGGTCAGCGACTCCATGCCCGCGGTGATGTCGGCGGCCGTGAAGCCCTTGGCCTTCGCCGACTCGGCGGTGCCCTTCGTCGCGTCGTAGGCCATGGCCGCGATCCAGCCCGGGTCCTTGATGCCGGCCGCGACGAACCGCTGCGACAGCTCGACCGAGTTCGGGTCCGTCGCGTTGTTCGGGAACCACGGCGAGACGATCATGTAGCCCTTCGCGTCGTCGCCGGCGAGCTGGATGGCGCCCGAGGCGTCCGCGCCGACCCACTGCCCGGTCACGCCGTTCTCCCGCGACTGACGCAGCAGCTTCGCGACGTCGGCCGGGTCGGAGTCCGACAGCAGGATGTACTTGGGCTTCTTGGCGTTCAGCTCGACCATCACCGGTGTGTAGTCCGCCTGCGACGGGTCGTGGCCGATGTTCGCGACCGGGGTGATGCCCGCCGCGGCGAGGCCCTCGACCTGCTCCTTCGCACCGCCGTTGCCGAAGTCGGTGTTCGCGTGGACGATCGCGACGCCCTCGCCCGGCTGCAGCTTCGCCTTCACGAAGTCGACGACCGTCTTGTTGTTGACGTCGTTCTGCGCGCTCCAGCGGAACGTGTTCGTGTAGTTGTCGGTGATGTCGGGCAGCACCGCGAACACCGCGTGCGGGACGTCCGCGCGCTGCGTGACCTCGGCGGCCGGCAGGATGTCGAGGCTGACGACCGGGCCCATCACCAGCGGCATCTTGTCGCTGGTGACCGCGTCACGGGTCTTGGAGACGCAGATCGCCTGCTCGGACTGGCAGTCGTAGAACTTCGGCGCGATGGTGAACGGGTAGTCGCCCGAGGCGTTGAGGTCCTTGACCGCCTCGTTCACGCCGGCCTGCAGCTGCAGGCCGTAGGGGGCGTACTTGCCGGTGAGCTCGGCGACGACGGCGAACTCGAGCGTCTGCGTGTCGGCCCCGGACCCACCGGTTCCCGACGACGAACCGCCGCCGCCACACGCCGTCAGCACGAGTGCCGTCGAGGCCACCAGCGCGACGCCCAGTCGGTTTCTCCACCGCGTCATTACGGTCCTCCGGGGGTAGGAAAGAGCACGACCGACTAGTCGGTCGGGTGCCGTGGCCCGAAACTGTAGGGGCAGTCACAGAAGACCGTCAAGGACGTGTTTCGACCCTGTTACCCGGCTCCCGACACCCCTCCCTGACCGCGCTTGACAGCGCCCACGGCGCCGGGACACCCTCTCGACCGACCGGTCGGTCTGTCGTCAGGAAGGTCCTATGGCCTCCGTTCCGTTGATTGCTCGCGAGGGGGCCGTCGCCGTCGTCGAGATCGGGGACTCGTCCCTGGATGCGCTGGTCACAGCCCTGTCCACACTGACCGCCGACGTCCGCGCGGTCCTGCTCCGGCTGCCCTCGTCGCTCCCGGACGCGACCGGCTCGGGGCGGGACATCGCCGCCGTCGAGGCGCTCCCGCTGCCGACCGTCGCGCTCCTCGGGACCCGCTGCAGCGGCCTCGCCCTCGACCTCGCGCTGTGCTGCGACATCCGCATCGCCCCCACCGACGCCGTCGTCTCCGCAACCGGGCCGGCCGCCGGAACACCGCCCGTCGCCGGCACCGTCGCCCGGCTCGTGCGGACCACCGGCCAAGGCGTCGCCCGCGACATGCTGATCACCGGCCGCCCCGTCGCCGCACCCGACGCCCTCGCCTGGGGACTCGTCACGCGGCTGTCGTCGTCGGCCCCGACGGACGCCCTCGAACTGGCGACAACCCTCGCCGCTCTGTCCCCCGAAGCGCTCGGCGCCACCAAACAGCTCGCGCTCGGCGCCTCCGAGGACAGCTACGAAGCGGGCCTCGCCGCCGAACTCTCCTTGTGGCGCACCGTCCGCGACGGCGCCAACGCCCAGGAAGGCCTGTCCGCCTTCGCCGAGAAGCGCGACCCCCGGTTCACATGATCCACGTCGAACAACACGGCGACGTCGCCCAGATCGTCATGGACACCCCGCCCGTGAACGCCTTCGACCGGCCCTTCCTCGAACGGCTCGGCGAGGCGCTCGCGGGCGTCCCCGCCCACACCAGCGCCGTCGTCGTCAGCAGCGCCGTGCCGCGCATCTTCGCCGCCGGCGGCGACATCCCCTACATGGCCCGCGCCGACCTCGACGACCAGATGTCCTACGTGCAACTGTGCCAAGACGTCTACGGCGCGTTCGACCACATCGCCGTACCGACCATCGCCGCGGTCGACGGCGCCTGCCTCGGCGGCGGCCTGGAGCTCGCCCTGTCCTGCGACATTCGCGTCGTCTCGCCGGATGTCCGCCTCGGCCTGCCCGAGGCGACGCTGGGCATCCTCGCCGGAGGCGGCGCGATCCACCGGATCGTCCGGGCGCTCGGCCAGGGACCGGCCCGCGATATGCTCCTCACCGGCCGCCGCATCACCGGCGCCGACGCCCACGCCGTCGGCCTCGCCAGCCGTCTCGCGGACCCGGGCACGGTGACGGCCGCAGCCCTGGCGGTCGCCGCGGACATCGCCGCCCTCGACCGGGACGCGGTGACAACCGTGACGACGACAGCCCGCGCCGTCCTCCCCGTCGGCCGCCCGTGAGTCAGACCCCGACCACCCGCGCGCAACCTGACTGCTGTTTTTCGAGCCGGAACGAACAGTGAGGTTGCGCGCGATTCGAGTCCGACCGCGGATCGCCCTTCACCCGCGCGCAACCTCACTGCTGCGGTTCGGGCCCGGAACAACGCTGAGGTTGCGCCCGACAGACCGAGCGCAACCTGACCGCTGTCCGACGTGCCCGAGACAGCGCTGAGGTTGCGCTCGGCGTCGGGCCGTAGTTCGGGCGGCCGTTTCCCGGTAGCGGATCAGGCGTCGAGGCTCGCGGCGTGGCCCTCCAGCACCTCGGGGCCGGTGGCGATCCCCGTCATGAAGATCTGCCAGAAGTAGCGGGCGATCGACTGGTGCGTGAGCCGCCCACCCGGGCGGTACCACTGGTAGGCCCAGTTGCACATGCCGAAGAAGGCGAACGTCGTCAGACCAGGGTTCTCCACACGGAACTCCCCCGCCGCCGCACCCTCCTCGATGATCTGCCGCACCGTCTCGGTGTAGCGGTCGCGCATCTCACGCGCGACGCGCCCCTCCTCGCCGGGGATCTCGCGGTGGTGCTCGAAGTACACGCGCAGATGCCCGGGCCGGGTCTCAAGCAGGCCGAGGATGTCGTCCATGACCCGCAGCAGGATCTCGGCGCGCGGAAGCTTGTCGGCGACGCGCTGCTCGAGCCGGTCGGTCAGGTCGTGGACGAGCTCGTCGTGGATCCAGATGACGATCTGGGTCTTGCTCTGCACGTGGTGGTAGAGCGTCGGCTTCTTGATGCCGACCGCGGCGGCGATGTCGTCCATCGAGGTGGTGTGATAGCCGCGTTCGTCGAACAGCCGGGCCGCGGCGGCGACGATCTCGTCGCGACGGGCCGTTCCCTGGGGCGCCGCTTTCATGGTCCCCTCCTCAACTTCACCCTCGATGGTCACTCGGAGCCGCGAGAGTAGACCACCGCACGACCGTCCGGTCGGTCGGCGCGAGAACTTTCCGCGCGGAGCGGCCGTACCGCGGCCCGAGGCGTTGCGCGCCATACCTTCCCACTCAGCACGCGGACGAAGATCACGGCGAGCAGCACCACGCCCAGCGGATGGGCGTCGACAGAGTCCCGCACCCGTCCGCGCCAGGCCAGTGCCACCGAACGGGTCAGTCCGCAGGCGGGGCAGCGTCGGCCGGTCAGCCGTCGCCACGGGCACCCGACGGGCAGCTCCCCCTCCCCGGCCCACGCGGCGACGACCACGTACCCGGCGACGACCCGGTCCGGGGTCAGCGCCGGCGGTGCCGCTCTCACCGCGCCGAAGCCGAGACCGTGCGGGCGTAGTTGACGCGGGCATGCACGTCGTGGACCTGGTGCAGCGACCAGACAGGCAGCTGCGTCGAGTGCATCAGCCCCGGCGCCTGCACGACGACCTGCACCGAACCTCGCGTGCGCGTCTCCTTCGCCAGCAGGAACAGCAGCCCGAGGAAGCACACCAGGAAGAAGAGCACCGCGCAGACGACCGCCCACGTCGGGATCTCCTGCGTCGTGACGGACATGTCCGTCACGAACCACTGCGCCTGCCCGACGGGCGCCTGCCCGGCCGGGGTCACCACCCACGACGGTGTGACGGCGATGTCGCCGATCGTCACCAGCGGCACCTCGGGCATCGGGGCGGCCCAGTTCTCCAACGTCATCGCGTCTGCTCCTCGCGCCGTCCGGACCCGCCTGCGGCAGGCTACGGCCCGCGTGTGGAACAGGGCCCGTTGCGGGTACGTCCGATGCGGACGCAACGGCCGACGAGGAGGACCGGGCATGGCACGCGCGATCTGGACGGGCTCGATCACGTTCGGCCTGGTGTCGATCCCCGTCGGCCTGCACACGGCGACCGGCGACCACACCGTCCACTTCCACCAGTTCGAACGCGGCACCTCCGACCGTGTCCGCAACAAGCGCGTCAACGAGCGCACCGGCGACGAGGTCGAGTTCGACGACATCGTCAAGGGCGCCGACGTCGGCGACGGCGAACACGTCGTCATCGACCCCGAGGAGCTCGACGCCATCGCCCCCGGCCGGTCACGCAATCTGGAGATCAGCGACTTCGTCGAGCTCTCCGACATCGACCCGATCTGGTACCAGCGCACCTACCGGCTCGCACCCACCGAGGAGCAGTACGCGCGGCCCTACGCGCTGCTGCGTCGCGCGATGGAGGAGACCGGCCGCGCCGGTATCGGCACGTTCGTGATGCGTGGCAAGGAGTACCTGGCCGCGGTGCGACCCGACGGGGACCTGCTCGTCCTGCAGACGCTGTTCTTCGCCGACGAGGTGCGCGACACCGACGACCTCGACGTCCCGGGGCGCGTCGAGGTCAAGGGCAAGGAGCTGCAGATGGCGACGAGCCTGATCGACTCCATGAGCACCGACTGGGACCCCACGCGGTACCGCGACACCTACCGCGACCGCGTCGAGAAGCTGATCGAGGACAAGGTGGCCGGCAACGAGACCGTCGTCGAGGCCGAGCCGCCGGACGCGACGGAGATGTCCGACCTGCTCGCGGCGCTGGAGCGCAGCGTCGAGCAGGCGCGGGGACGCACACCGGGCACCGGCAGGAAGAAGGCACCCGGGAAGAAGACGCCAGGGACGAAGTCACCAGGAAAGAAGCCGCCGCAGAAGCAGACAGCGCGGAAGAAGGCCGCCGGGAAGAAGACGGGGAAGGCCCCGGACATCGACGGCGCCACGAAGACCGAGCTCACCGCGCTGGCCAAGAAGCTCGACATCCGCGGCCGCTCCTCCATGACCCGAGACGAGCTGGCCGCAGCAGTCCGCAAGGCGTCCTGACCGCCGTCGAGACCGACAGGAGTGCTGCCGGCGAGCGGGCGGACAGCACTGGCGTTGGTCTCGACGCACGGGCCGTGCAAACGGCATGATCGTCCGCGGACGCCGGGGCAGGCTCGGCGGTCCGACGATCGGAGACGCACGGTGCCGGTGGACCCCCAGCCGCAGGCGGTGCTCTCACCGCTCACCGAGAGCGCGGTGTTCCTCACCCTGACCGTGGCCGAGGGCGCCGAGCAGGCCGTCCGCGACCTGCTCCCGGAGCTGGGAGGCCTCGTCCGCTCCGTCGGCTTCCGCCTCCCCGACGAAGGTCTGACCTGCATCGTCGGCGTCGGAGCCGAGCTGTGGGACCGCACGTTCGACGGCCCCCGCCCCGCAGCCCTGCACCCGTTCCGCGAGGTCCGCGGGGCGCGCCACCACGCGCCGTCGACACCCGGCGACCTGTTCCTGCACCTGCGCGCGCTGCGGCTGTTCCCGTGCTTCGAGCTGGCCCGGCTCGTGCGGACCCGGCTCGGCGACGCCGTCGAGGTCATCGACGAGGTGCACGGGTTCCGCTACTTCGACCGCCGCGACCTGCTCGGGTTCGTCGACGGCACCGAGAACCCCGTCGGCGACGACGCCGCGGCCGCCGTCCTGGTCGGCGACGAGGACCCCGACTTCGCGGGCGGCACCTACGTCATGACGCAGAAGTACCTGCACGACCTCGACGGGTGGCAGGCGACCAGCGTCGAGGCCCGTGAGCACGCCGTCGGCCGTCGGATGCTCGACGACGTCGAGCTCGACGACGCCACCAAGCCCACGGACTCGCACGTCGCGCTGACGACGATCGTCGAGGAGGACGGCACCGAGCGGGAGATCCTGCGCGACAACATGCCCTTCGGCTCCATCGCCGACGGCGAGTACGGCACGTACTTCATCGGCTACGCCGCCGACCCCGACGTCCCGGAGCGCATGCTGCAGCGGATGTTCGTCGGCGAGCCGGAGGGCAACACCGACCGGCTCCTGGAGTTCTCGACGGCCGTGACTGGCAACCTGTTCTTCGTGCCGTCGACGGCGATGCTCGACGACCCGCCCCCCGCCCGCACCGCCGCTGTCGCCGACGAGCCCGACCCCGCGCACGCACACGGTGACCTGGGGATCGGCGACCTCCGCGGTACCGGCTGACTCCTGCGTCACACCGGGGTCGCACACCTCGACCACGGGATCTCCGCGTCAGGCCTTGGCGCGTCGGGGGCTTCGCGCTCCGTCCACAGGACGTTACGCGACCTGCTCGGTCGAACGCGGCCCGTGCATCAGTCGAGGTCGTCGACGATGAACTGGACGCTGTGCGCGGACTCGACGTGGTCGCGGGGCACCGCGAGGTGTGCTGGATGGGTGAGGTACCGGCGGAAGTCCTCGACGTTCGCGAACTCGCTGACCACCGCGTAGTCGGCGTTCGTCGCGCGCTCCCCGAGGTCGGGGCCCTGCCGGGTGCGGAGGGGGAAGTCCACCTGGCCCGGCAGCCGACCGATCGCATCGCGGAAGGCTCCGACGTCGGCGGCGCTCGCCGACGGCGTGAACCTGACCGTGAGGCAGTGCACGAGCATGGCGACCTCCGTTGCATCAGTGAGTAGTCATGGACATTAGCCTGCAGCCAACCTCGTGACCAGCACGATAGTCGCCTTCGCCAGTTATCGATGATTGACAAGTCTGAGCCGGTACACCTAACTTGCAGTCTCGACACCTTCGACCGGGAGACCCGACAATGAAGCTGGGATGCTCGTTCGCCACGTCGCTGGAGACTCCGGAGCACATCCGCATCGCGGAGGGGCTCGGTTATGAGCGGGCGCTGTGCTACGACTCGCCCGCGTTGTACCCGGACGTCTGGATGATCCTCAACCAGGCGGCCGAACGGACCGACCGGATCGTTCTCGGGCCGGGGGTGCTGATCCCGAGCCTGCGCCATCCGATGGTCACTGCCTCGGCGATCACCACGCTGGTCCACGCGGCCGGGTCCGACCGGGTCCTGATCGGGGTCGGGAGCGGCTTCACCGGCCGGCTCGCCATGGGCAGGCCTCCGGTTCCCTGGGCGCAGGTCCAGCACTACACCGAGGTCGTACAGGCGCTGCTGCGTGGGGAACAGGTCGAGTGGGAGGGCGCGATCATGCAGCTCATCCACCCCGACGTGCGGTTCGGCCCGGCACTGCCGATCGCTGTCGCCTGGGGTGTCGCCGGTGAGGGACCGAAGGGAACCCGGGTCGCCCAGGACCTCGGAGCGGAGCTGTTCCGGATCACCGTGCCCGAGCCCGACTTCCCCACGCAGATGATGATGCTGATCGGCACGGTGCTCGACGACGGCGAGGATCCGGGCTCCGCCCGGGCGATCGACGCCGCGGGCCACGGCGCCGGGCTGTTCCTGCACTGGGCCGTCGAGCACGGGGTGATCGACGAGCTGCTGGGCGAGGCGGGTCATGCCTGGGCCGCGGCCTACGACCACATCCCGGAGAATGTCCGTCACATCGCCCTGCACGACCGGCACGTGGTCGGCGTCAACGACATCGACCGTCCCTTCGTGAACGGCGAGGTGCTGACCGCGGCCGGGCTCGCGCTGTCCCGTGACCAGTGGCGGGACCGGTTCGCAGAGCTCGAGAAGGCCGGCTGCGACTGGGTCCACTTCCAGCCGGCGGGCGGCGACATCCCCCGTGAGCTCGAGGCGTTCGCCGCCGCCTACCACCGCTGACACCTCGACCGGAGGACTCCGACCCCATGCAGGACCTGACGTTCCTCGACTGGCAGACCGACGGCCCGGTCGCCACCGTGTGGTTGAACCGGCCGCCCGTGAACGCGGTCGACCAGCAGTTCTACCGCGAGATCCACACCTTCTTCAGCAACGTGGAGGAGTACCTCCCGGAGGCGAGGGTGGTGGTGCTGGCGGGGCGGGGCAAGCACTTCTGTGCGGGCAACGACCTTGCCGACTTCCAGACACTCGACCCGGGCAACGCGCCGACGCAGCTGGAGCGGGCCCGGGAGGCGTTCTGGGCGATCTACGACTCGTCGTACCCGGTGATCGCCGCGGTGCACGGCGTCGCCGTCGGTACCGGTCTGGCCATCGCGGCCTCGTGCGACCTCCTCGTCGCCGCGGAGGGAGCCCGGTTCGCCACGCCCGAGGTCAACGTGGGAGTTCTCGGTGGCGCGAAGCACCTCTCCCGGCTGGTGCCGCAGGGCATGGTGCGGCTGATGCACTACACCGGCGACCTCTACCCGGCGGAGCAGCTGCTGCCCTACGGCGGGATCGTCGACATCGTTCCGCAGGCGCAGCTCCTCGACACGGCCCGGGAGCTGGCCCGGTCGATCGGGCGGCACAGCCCCGTCACGCTGCGGCTCGCGAAGCGCAGCCTCAACGGCATCGAGTACCGCGATCTCAAGACCGGTTACGAGTTCGAACAGGGCAAGACACGCGAGCTGTCGGGCTACGCGGACTCCAAGGAGGCCGTCAACGCGTTCCTCGAGCGCCGCAACCCGGTCTACACGGGGCGGTGACCGTGGAGTCGCTGGAGGAATTCCGGGCCCGCGCCAGGTCCTGGCTCGCCGACGTCGGTCCGCTCGAGGTCCCGGCGGACCCGGACGCCCGGTTCGACGTGTTGCGGCGCTGGCAGCGAACCCTGTTCGACGCGGGCTGGGTCGGGCTCGCGTGGTCGCGGGAGGCGGGCGGGAGCGGCCTGACCCACGCTCACCAGCTCGTGTTCGTCGAGGAGCTCGTCCGGGCGCGGGCACCTCAGCCCGTCGGGCTGATCGGGCTGGAGGTCGTCGGGCCGTCGATCGACCGCTACGGCACGGACGAGCAACGCCGCGAGCTGCTGCCCCGCCTGCTCTCCGGGGACGACATCTGGTGCCAGGGCTTCTCCGAGCCCGACGCCGGGTCCGACCTCGCCTCACTGCGCACCCGCGCGGTCGCCGACGGAGCCGATCTGCTGGTCACCGGCCAGAAGATCTGGACCAGCTGGGCGCACAAGGCGCAGTGGTGTGCCCTTCTCGTCCGCACCGACCCCTCGGTCCGCAAGCAGGCGGGCATCAGCTACCTGCTCGTCGACATGGCGAGTCCCGGCATCACAGCCCGCCCGATCCGGCAGATGACCGGCGACCAGGAGTTCTGCGAGGTCTTCCTCGACGAGGTCCGGGTGCCGCGGCGCAACCTGCTCGGCGCGGAGAACGAGGGCTGGGCGATCGCCACTCACACCCTGGGCAGTGAGCGCGGAGCCGCGACCCTGCGTCGCAGGGTGGAGCTGGAGGTCGCGCTGGAGGACGCCGTCGACGCGCTCCGGAGCCGGGGCACCCTCGGTCACCGGGCCCGGGCCGCGGTCGGGCGCGCGCACGTCGCCATGCGGGTCCTCGACGCCCAGACCCGCCGGACCACCGAACGGTTGCTCGCCGACGCGGGCCCGACCCCCGTGGACTCGGTTGACAAACTCGTGCTCAACGAGGTCGAGCAGACCGTGTTCGCCGAGATCGCCGCGCTGCTGGGACCGCTGCGCGCGGTGCCGGGCTCCCGGCCGGCAGGGCTGGGCTCCGGACGATGGGCCCACGAGCACCTGTACTCGCGGGCCGCGTCCATCTACGGCGGTTCCAGCCAGATCCAACGCACCATCGTGGCCGAACGACTCCTGGGACTGCCCCGTGGCTGAGCACGACGACCTCGCGTCCGCAGTGGACGACTACCTGACCCGGACCTACGACGGCGACCGCCGTCGCAAGCTCCTCGACGCCGGAGGCTGGGACACGCGCCTCTCCGCCGAGCTCGCCGACCTCGGGTGGTACTCGCTCGCCGTGCCCGAGGAGCGTGGCGGGATCGGGGCGTCGCCCGCCGACCTCGGCCGCGTCTTCATGGAGTACGGGCGGCACCTCGTCGTCGGGCCGCAGCTGGAGAACAGCCTGCTCCCGGCGCTGGTCGAGGGCCTCACCCCGGACCCCGCCGGCATCCCCGCCGCACTCGTGGACCCGGGCGTCACGCACGACTGGGTGGACGACCTGGGCACGCTCGCGTTGACCGGACGCGAGCTCGACGGCACCGTCGACGCCGTGCGTTTCGCCGTGCAGGCGGGCGTCCTGGTGGTCCTCGTCGGCGGGACGGTCTGTCTGGTCGACCCGGACGCCCCCGGGGTGCGCATCGAGGCTCTCGACAGCGCCGATCCGGGGACCGCGTTCGGCCGCGTCTGCTTCGACGGCACGGTCGTGCGCAGGGTCCTCGCCGACGGCGGACTCGTCGACCGGATCCGCGCGTGGGCGCGGCTGCTGCTCGCGTGCGAGCTCAGCGGCGTCGCACGAGGAGCCCTCGACCGCACCGTCGAGTACGTCGCGCAACGCGAGCAGTTCGGCAGGCCGATCGGCACCTTCCAGGCCGTCAAGCATCTCGCCGCCGACATGTCCGCCCGGTCGACCAGCCTGAACAATCTGTGTCTGGCCGCCCTCGCCGACGCCGATGGCGTGTCGGACGCGGACCTGGACCTGATCTCGGCGACGGCCAAGGCCCACGCCGCCGACGCAGCGGTACAGGTCTGCGAGGACGCGATCCAGCTGCACGGCGGCATGGGCTTCACCACCGAGGCCGACGTGAGCTGGTACTACCGCCGCGCCCTGGCGCTGCGCGGCTGGTACGGCGACGCGACCGAGCTGCAGCACCGGATCGGCACCGCGCTGCTGACCACCGGGAGTCCGAGGTGAAGGCCACGAGGGTCGACGCCGAGCAGGCCCGTCGGCATGTCGCAGCGGGATTCTGGGCGGGACGTCTCGTCGACGGCTACCTGGCCGCGGCCGCCACCCGGACCCCGGAGGCCGTCGCGGTCGTCGACCGGGGCCGGCACTGGACCTACCAGGAGCTCGACGACACCGTCGACCGGTTCGCCTCCGCGCTGCAGGGCCGCGGGGTGGGGCCCGGCGACGTGGTGTCGTGGCTGCTCCCCAACCGGGTCGAAGCCGTCGTCGTCCATCTCGCGACGATCAGGCTCGGTGCGGTCAGCAATCCGATCATCCCCATCTACCGGCACCGGGAGACGGCGTTCATCCTGCGCCAGGCCGCCACGAAGGTCGCCGTGGTCCCGCACGTGTTCCGCAACTTCGACTACCCGGCGATGCTCGACGAGATCCGTGACGAGGTCCCTACGCTCGAGACCGTCGTCGTGGTCGGCGGGCCTGGCGACGGCGGCGACGGCGGCCGATCGAGCTTCGACGACCTGCTCGCCGAAGGCCACGCGGACCCGATCAGCACCCCGCGGGCGTCGGGCGACATCGCCCTCCTGCTGTACACGTCCGGCACCACCTCGGCGCCCAAGGGTGCACTGCACAGCCACGACACCCTCGATCACGAGAACCGCAGCATCATCGACTTCTTCGGCCTCTCCGCCGCCGACGTCGTCTTCATGCCGTCCCCGGTCGGCCACATCATCGGTGTGCTCTACGGGCTGCAGCTGCCGTTCATGCTGGGCGGCACCGTCGTGCTCCTCGACGTCTGGGAGCCCGGCCGGGCCCTGGAGCTCATCGAGGAACACCGCTGCACGTTCACCGTGGCGGCCACACCCTTCCTCCACGGGCTCGTCCACCACCCGTCGCTGCCGGAGCGGGACGTCAGCTCACTTCGGGTGTTCGCCTGCGGCGGCGCCGACGTCCCGCCGGAGCTGGTCAGGGCCGCGACCACGGCGCTGGGCTGCACCGTCAGCCGCGGCTACGGCTCCACCGAGTTCCCCACGGCGACGGTGTGCAACACCAGGGACGCCGTCGAGAAGCGGGCGCGGACGGACGGCAGGCCGATCGGCCCCGCCGAGGTGCGGCTCGCCCCCGACGGCGAACTCCAGGTACGCGGCCCCGAGCTGTTCCTGGGCTACCTCGACGCCTCGCTCAACGACTCCGCGTTCACCGACGACGGCTGGCTGCGCACCGGCGACCTCGCCCGAATCGACGGCGACGGCTACGTCGAGATCACCGGGCGGCAGAAGGACATCATCATCCGCGGCGGCGAGAACATCAGCGCCAAGGAGATCGAGGACCACCTCTTCGAACATCCCGACGTCGCGGACGTCGCCGTGGTGTCCTCCCCCGACCCGGTGCTCGGCGAACGGGTCTGCGCCGTCGTCGTCGCCTTGCCGGGACACCACGTGACACTGCCAGGGCTCGTCGAGTGGCTGACAGTGCGCCGGACGGCCCGTCAGAAGCTCCCCGAGCGTCTGATCCTGCTCGACGAACTGCCCCGCAACCCCAGCGGGAAGATCCAGAAGTTCCGGCTCCGCGACCTCGCACGTGAGCACACAACCCTTGGAGTGACGCGATGATGCTGCACCGCCTGACCGAGCTCGCCTCCGGGCACCGCTTCCTCGAGGGCCTGCGCTGGCACGAGAGCGCGCTGTGGGCCAGCGACTTCTTCGCCGGCACGGTTCTGACCTTCGCCCCTGACGGCGTGGCCACCACGGTCGCCGAGGTACCGGGGGCGCCGTCGGGGCTGGGGTTCCTGCCCGACGGCACCCCGCTCGTGGTCTCCCAGGCCGACGCGACGGTCCAGCGGATCGGCCCGGACGGCTCACTGAGCATCTACGCCGACTTCAGCCCCCTCGCGGGCGGCCCCGGGAACGATCTGCTGGTGGCTCCTGACGGTCACGCCTACGTCGGCAACTTCGGGTTCGCTGTCGGGACGGAGGAGCCGAAGCCGACTGCGCTGGCCCACATCGACCCGCTGGGCGCCGTACACCGCGTCGACGGCGAGGTGCTGTTCCCCAACGGAATGGCCCTCGCCGCCGACGGACGCCTGCTGCTCGCGGAGACCTTCCTGCACCGCATCACCGCCTACGACCGCGCGACCGACGGCACCCTGTCGAACCAGCAGGTCTGGGCGCAGCTGCCGGAGACGTTCATGCCGGACGGCATCGCCCTCGACACCGACGGCGGCGTCTGGTTCGGCAACGCGCTCACCACGGGCGACGACGCCGGCTTCTTCCGCGTGGTCGAGGGTGGCGAGCTCACCGACAAGGTGCCGGTGACGGGGGCGCAGGCCGTCGCATGCGCCTTCGGCGGCGACGACCTCGCCACGCTGTACATGAGCTGCAACGCCACCACGCTCGAGGAGTTCGTCCAGGGGCAGTCCAAGGGCGCGATCGCCACCGCGTCGGTCGGACGGACCGGACTCCCTCGCTAGGATCCGTGCGGCGGGAGGAGGCCACGGCATGGACGCAGCGAGCGCGCCGCCGCGTTCGCGGCCACGCAACCGGCGGGCCGAGATCGCCCGCAACGCCGGCGAGCTGTTCAGCGTCCGTGGCTTCCACGCCGTGCGCATGGACGACATCGCGGAGGCGAGCGGCATCACGGCCCGCGCCCTGTACCGCCACTACGCCAACAAGCAGGCCTTGCTCTCCCACGTGGTGCTGGAGGATCAGCAACACGTCGTCGACACGATCACGGAGCTGAGCGCGCAGCCACCCGGGCGACGCGACCTGGACACCACGTTGGCCGCGCTCACCGAGGCCGCGCTGGACAGTCGGCGACTCTCCCTGCTGTGGCAGCGCGAGGCACGCCACCTCGACCCCGACGACTTCCGGCTGGTCCGGAGCCGGACGCGGTGGATCGCCGACCAGCTGGACCAGCTGCTCCTCGCCGACCGGCAGCCCGAGCTGGGCGCTCAGGTCACCGACATCCGCAGCTGGGTGATCGTCAGCGTCATCTCCGGCGCCGGGTTCTACGACAGTCCGCTCCCCCGGGCTCATCTCTCCCGGGAGCTCGCCGCGGCGAGCAGGCGGGTGATCGACGCCCCGGCGGCGCCCGCCGCGGAGGAGCCTGCGCGGTCCGCCGAACGCGTCCCGCTGGCCCGTCGGGAGCAGCTGGTGTCTGCCGCGGCGACCGAGTTCCGCGCGAAAGGCTTCGCGGGCGTCGGCATCGACGACATCGGCAGCCGGGTCGGCGTCGTCGGGCCGGCCCTGTACCGCTACTTCGACACCAAGGCCGACGTCCTGGTCGCCGCCGTCACCCGGCTGCACGAGTGGCTGGCCCTGGAGACGATCCGCGCCCTGCGCACCCCCGGCCCGGATGCCGCGGTTCTCGGCCGGCTCGTCGACGGGTACGTCCGCGTCGCACTCGACGCGACCGATCTCCTCGCCGTCTGGCTCACCGAACGGCTCTACCTACCCGACGCCGCCCGCGAGCGCATCGACCGGATTCAGGCCGACAATCTGGCCGAATGGCAGCGCTGGCTCACGGTGGCCCGCCCCGGCCTTTCCGACGCCGACGCCGCGACGCTGGTCAAGACCGCGAAGACGATCGTCGACGACTGCGCAAGGATCCCCCACTTCCGGCGCTACCCGACGGTGGCGGGTGAACTGTCGCTCGCGGCGCTGGCCGCCCTGGGGCTGTCCGGACCCGACGGCCGAGAGTCGGTCCGACCTGCGGGGTCGTGACACGCGCCGGACCTCGCGTCGATCGCTCCCCGCCGGGGCGTCTCAGCCGACGACCGGCAACACCACGCGGGAGCGGCCGTCGACGGGGAGGGTTCTCGTCGACGGGCGCAGGGTCGAGCCGGTGGCGGCGGGTTCGCCCGAGCCGAGGTTGCGGGCGAGGCGGGGGTGCGCGCCGCCGGAGATCTGCAGCCGGACGCGGTGGCCGGGGCCGAAGCGGTGCGCGGTGCCAGCGAGCTCGACGCGCACGACCTGGTCGCGGTCGGCGTCGGTGAGCCGGACGAAGCCGTCGGTCACGTTGAACGACCGGCCGCGCTCGTCGACGTCGCAGATTCTGACGAAGAGGTCGGCGTGCGGGTTGTCGCTGCGGTGCGCGAGCTCGACGACGACCGTGCCCGCCACCTCCAGCGTCCGCGTGAGCGGCTCCCCGGTGAAGGTGACGACGTCGTCGCGTGACTCCAGCGGCCCGTTGTCGACCACGCCCGCGGTCTTGCCGTCGAGCAGCGGCCCGCCGAGCGCGGGGGTCGGGTCGGTGGGGTCGTAGGTGAAGGTGACGGGCGCGGCGGGCTGCGTGGACGCCGTCGCCGCGAGGCCGCGGCCGGGTTCGAGGTAGAGCTCCCGCGGTGAGGTCGGCGGGGGCCAGTCGGCGGAGCCGCGCCAGCCGGCGTCGGCACCGGTGACGTGGACGCGCACCGGGGTCGGGCGCCCTTCGGGGCGGCCCGCCAGCCGGGCGCCGAGGAAGTCGAGGGTTTCTTTCACCACGCGCCCGCCACCGCGGGCGGCGGCGTCGGTGTGGGTCCAGGGCCCGACGGTCAGGGCGACGTCGAGGCCGCGTCCGCGCAGGTGGGCCCACTGGTCGAGGGTCTGGCGGATGAAGATGTCCTGCCAGCCGCCGACGAGCAGGACCGGCGTCTGGACGCGGTCGAGCGCGGCGGAGAGCTGCATGGGCTTCCAGAAGGGGTCGGCGGCGTCGGGCCGGGCGGCCCAGTCGCGGTACCACGGGGCCTGACCGGCGAGCAGGGTCTCACCGGCCGCGACGAGCGGGATTCCGTCCATGGCGGTCCGTTGGCGGCGTTGGGTGGAGCGTTCCCGCAGCAGCCGTTGCGTGAGCGAGCCGTCCTCCTGGTGGGCGACCATGTCGCTCCAGCCGAGGAAGTCGGCCAGCGAGAACGAGCCGATGCCGTGGGTGGAGCGGTTGAAGTCGTGCGGGCCGACGACGATGACCGACGCGGCGAGCTCGGGCGGCGGGTCCATGAGCAGCGCCCACTGGGTGAAGCCCAGGTAGGACATGCCGAGCGTCGCGAAGCTGCCGATGAACCACGGCTGGTCGCGCATCCATGCGACGGTGTCCTGGCCGTCTTCGATCTCGCGTCGCATGGGTTCGAACGCCCCGCCCGACCCGAAGGTCCCGCGCACGCTCTGCAGCAGCACCTGCCAGCCGCGGGCGGCGTAGACGCGGGCGAAGGCGAGGCTGTTGAGGGTGGTGCGGCCGTAGGGGCCGCGGACGAGGATCGTGCCGAGCGGGGTCTCGTCGGCGGGGGTGTAGAGGTCGCCGATCAGGTCGATGCCGTCGCGCATCGGTGCGCGCAAGCCGAGGGTGACGGTGTAGCGGCCGCCGGGTGGGAGCTTCCAGACGCGGTCGATGATCCGGTCGGCGAGCCGCATTCCTCGCCCGGCCTGCCGGGCTGCCGGTGCCGTTGCGACCGTCGTGGTCATCCGCGTCTCCCCTTCGTCGGGTCCCGGCCCCGACGCTAGCGGAACCAGTGGATCAGAGCGCGGCTCGCGGCGACGCGCGTCAGGCGTGGTCCGGAACCGGTGCCGCCGTCCCGAGCGCGAGCACCGCACCCAGCACCGCGCAGCCGGCGAGCAGCACGAACACCGGCGGGTAGCCGCCGAACACCCCCGCGAGGGCGGCGCCGGCCCAGGGGGCGAGGGCGGTCGCGACGGTCACCGGGGCCGAGACGATCCCGTTGAGCCGGCCGTAGTGCGTTGCGCCCCAACGGTCGCTGACGGCGGTGGCCTGCAGCAGCGTCACGACCCCGCGGCTCACGCCCATCAGCAGCGACGCCCCGAACAGCAGCGCGGTGGGCCCGGGGACGAGCCCGAGCAGGGCGGTGGTCGCGGCGGCGGCGAGGAGGATGACGACGGCACGGGTGCGTGGGGTGAGGCGCCCGGTCATGCGTCGGTAGCCGAGGCGGCCGACGAGCTGCGCGACCCCGGCGAGGCCGAGGGCCCAGGCTGCGGCGTGGGTGGAGAGGCCGCGTTCGATCAGCAGCGGGACCTGGTTGACCAGCACCGCGAAGGACGTGAAGGTCCCGAGCGCGACGGCGACGACGATCAGCACGAACGGCCGGCTGCGGGCGATCGTGCGTGGGGCGCCGGTGTCGTCGTCCGACGTGCCCGTGCGGGCGGCCGCGGGCCATGGGCCGCGCAGCCCGATGGCGTGCGCCGGGATCGTCACGACGGCGAGCACGACCGCGAGGACGAGGTAGGTGTGCCGCCAGCCGAGGTGGTCGAGCAGCGTCGCCGACAGCGGCGCGAACACCGTGCCGGCGAGCCCGCCCAGCATCGTGACGGCGGTGAGCGCGGTGACCCGCCGCGGCCCCCACCAGCGGGTCAGCGCGGCGAACGCGGGTGGGTACAGCGTCGCCGACATCGCGACGCCCGCCACCAGCCACGCCGCCACGAACAGCGGCAGCGTCGGCGCGAACGCGACCCCGACCACCGCGGGCACGGCGAGGACCGATCCCACGGTCATGACGGGCCGCGGGCCGATGCGGTCGAGCACGCGTCCGGTCCAGATGCCGACGATCGCCGACACCACGAGTCCGGCCGAGAACGCCGCGGTCACGGTGGCGACCGACCAGCCCGTGTCCCCCGCGACCGACGGCGCCAGCACCGGGAACGCGTAGTAGAGGACGCCCCAGCCGACGATCTGGGTCAGGCACAGCACGACCAGGACCCGGCGGAGCCCGCGTTCGTCGAGGGCGGCGGTGAGCGGCATCGTCGGTCAGCGTCGCCCACGACCGCCGGATCGGCAGGGCGGGGTGAACGCTGCCCGTCCGGAGCGCTGCGTCGGTGACGACGCCGGCGCCTGCCACCTCGGCAACGTGGAAAACTCGGCATCGGGTCGCGCCCCGAGCTGCGGCCCTCGGGGAGCCCCGACAGGTGGGAGGAGACGTGCGATGCGCGTGCTGATCGTGTCCGTCGGTGACACGGACTCGTTGCGCTGGAACGGGCGCACCGTGCCGTCCGCGATGGCGAAGGTCCCCGCGCGCGGCCCGGTGGAGGTGGGCACCCTCGGGTTCCTCGGCGACGAACAGGCCGACCGGAAGAACCACGGCGGGCCCGACAAGGCGGTCCTGCTCTACCCGGGCGAGCACTACCGGGCCTGGGAGCACCTTCCCGACGACGTCGAGCGCCCCGCGTTCGGCGAGAACATCACCGTCGAGGGCATCCTCGAGTCCGACGCCGTGATCGGGGCCGTGTACGCCGTGGGCACGGCGGTGCTGCAGGTGTCCCAGCCGCGCCGCCCGTGTTTCAAGCTCGCCGCCCACCACGGCATCCACGACATGGCGGTCCGCGTCCAGAACACGGGCCGCACCGGCTTCTACGCCCGCGTGCTGCAACCCGGCCGGATCGGCGGCGGCGACGTCGTCGAGGCGATCCGGGTGCCCGAGCACGGGATCACCGCCGCCGAGGTGCACCGCGTGCTGAACATCGACCGCGACGACCTGCCCGCCGCGCGACGCCTGCTCACCACCCCCGACCTGCTGCCGGACTCGTGGGTGACGATCCTGCGCCGGCGCCTCGACGGGCAGCTCGACGAGCAGTCCGCGCGCCTGCACGGCGCGAAGAACTAGGGATCGGCCCCAGGGAAGCTCCGCCGCCGACCCGGAGGGGGACGAGGACGATGAGTGGCGACCCGGCACGGATCCATTTCACGGACGCCGACTACGACGGTCAGCTGGGCCGCACGCTGTCGATGGCGGTCGTGCACGCCGCCGACCTGGGCGAGGCCATGGCCGCCGCCCGCCGCGTCCACCACCCCGACCGCGACGCCTGGTTCAGACCCTGTGAGCGGCAATAGTCGCTATAGCGACTATTGCCGCTCACAAGGGGTGAGGATCGCGCCGACCCCTCACGGGAAGCACTCACCTACCGCGCCTCCCGTACACACCTCAGCTCGGCGTGACCCCCAGCCGCGCGCCGAGGACGTCGACACCCGGTCCTTCGAGCCCCGCCAGCCCCGACCCGCGTCCGGAGGCGACGAGCAGGAGATCGACGTCCGCGCCCCGCACCTCCGGTCCGTCGCCATGGACCCAGCCGGAGCCGGTCGAGACCAACCGCACCCCGGCCAACCGCTTCGGCCCGCCCATGAACGCGTTGCAGGCGACGTGATCGAGACTCGCGGTCACCACCTCCGGCGGCGACCCGTAGGGCACGCCGAGCGGACGGAAGATGTCCTGTCCGTGGATCACGAGGTCCATGAGGGGGTCCATGGGGCCGCTGCCGGGGAACCGCCGTGACGACTCCGCGCTCTCCCGCAGCTGCGCCACCAGCTGGCCGGTGGTGAACGCCGCCGCCCGGCGCGCGGCGAGGTCGACCTCCATCCGGTCGAAGGACCCGCGCGCCCGGATCGCGGCCGCCACCAGCATCGGCACCGTCAGCCGGGTGGTCGTCGTGAGGTGGGCGAGGACGTCACGGACCGTCCACCCCGTACACAGCGAGCGGGTCGCGAGCTGAGTCTCGGAGAGGGCGGCGACGTGAACGGCGAGGCGCCGACGCTCGGCGGACACCGCGGCGTCGACGACCTCGCGGGGCAGTGCGGCCGGGGATGTGGGGCTCATGTCCGATACGACCGTTCGCGACGGTGAAACTCGTCGAACCCGTGGGATGACGAGGACACCCGCAGCGCGTCAGCCGATCGACCCGACCCGCAGTCCGCTTTCCGACCTCTCCAACCGACCCTGCTCCACGAGTTCGTTCGTCGTGGCCGTCAGCCGCCGCGAAATCTCGGGTCCGACCCGATTCCAGCCGTACAGCCGGGCAACCTGCACCGACACGTCGTCTGCCTCTATGCCGGCAGAGTCGCGGACAAGGTTGAAGACAGCCGCCTCCAACTCGGCTGGGTGCACCTGTTCAACCGTCCGCCGGCACTCGTCGGCGGGAGTCCTCACGCGTACCGCGGCGCCTCCGGGAGGGTCGAGGAAGTCGCCGTCCCGGACGACCGCTGAGCGCTGCAGAGCTTCGTCGAGGCGGCGGCGGATCCGCACACCCATCTGCCCGATGGACCAGGCCTGGCGAAAGCGCTGGTGGACGATGTCCATGTGGACAGGGCCTTCCATTGCGGCGATCTTTTGCAGCGCAAAGATCATTTCGTCCACTGCGCCCGCTTCGTGCGGTTCGACCCATCGAGGCCTGCGGCCGATCCGCGCGACGCGGTACTCCTCCGCCCACTCGGGAACTTCCGAGAACTCCACTTCCACGAGTCGTGGCACCGGACGTTCCGGCGCCGGTTCCGGCGTCTTCCCTCCGAGCAGGCCCCGGACCGGCATGCGGACGGCGCTCTCGATCGCCTTCTTCAGGTGCTGTTCGGCGCCCTGCCGGTCGCGGTACCACGCTGTGCCCCAGATCCTGTGCATGGACCAGCCGAGACCGACGAGCACCTGGTCGCGAAGCCTGTCCCTGTCACGGGCGACCCGTGACGAGTGGTACTGAGCGCCGTCGCACTCGACACCGAGCACGTAGACCCCCGGCAGATCGGGGTGGTGCACAGCCATGTCGATGCGATATCCGGCCGCGCCGACCTGGGGTGTGACGTCGTACCCCCAGGAACGGATCGTCCGGATGACCGATTCTTCGAAAGGCGACTCCGCGTCGCCTCCTGTTGCTGTGCTGAGCGACAGCGCGGGAAGACCGCGCTCGGCGAAATCAAGGTAGCGGCGGAGGTGCCGGACTCCCTCGTTCAACGTCGAGTTCCCGATGTCGCCGGCCCTGAGCGAGCTGACGATCTCATTGCGGTACCGAGCCCGGGTGACGGCGACGTTGAGCCGACGCCAACCGCCGGCCCGGTTGAGAGGGCCGAACGTATTGGTTGTCTTCCCGTTCTCATCCGGTCCGTAGCCGATCGAGAAGATCATGACATCGCGCTCGTCGCCCTGGACGGACTCCAGACTCTTGACGAAGAACCCGTCCAGGCGGCTCTCGGCGAATGCCTCGTCCAGGTCCGCTCGATCGCGCCGAGCCTCCTCGACGGCAGCCTCGATCGCCGACGCCTGAGCCTCCGAGAACGTCACGACTCCCACCGACCTTCCAGGGCGGGAGTCGTAGTGGTGGATGACGCGCTCAGCCACCTTCGCCGCCTCGATCGGGTTGTCCCGTGACGACCCACGCCTGTACACGCCCTGGACAGGAATCAGCTCGACCCCGACATCGGGACCCTCATGATCGGCGCCGGGGAATGTCACGAGCTCGCCGCTGTAGAACGAAGTGTTCGAGAAGGCGATCAGCGATTCGTGTCGGGATCGGTAGTGCCATTTGAGCGTCAGACTGCGGAACGATCCCGAGCCTTTCACAAGGTCCAGGATTGATTCGAAGTCCATCGCGTCGTCGGCCTCGTCGACCCACTCGTCGCCGTCGTCCGAGGCGAGTGCGAAGAAGTTCGTCGGAGGCAACTGCTTTGCATCGCCCGCCGTAATGAGAGCCGAGCCGCGATAGACGCAGTTGATCGCGTCCATCGGAGCCACCTGACTCGCCTCGTCGAAGATCACCACGTCGAATTTGAGACTGGCCGGCAAGTATTGGGTGACGGCAAGCGGCGACATCATGAAAACCGGCTTGATCGCCTGCACGACATCCTGCGTCCGCTCGATCAGCGTCCGCACTGGCATGTGTTTCTTCTTCTTCTTTGCCTCATTGCTGATCACAGCAGCCTGTCCGACCTGACGGCGCGGACGGCGCTCGTTGCACTTGTTGATGATCCGTCCGACGCTCGTCTCGACGAGTCGGCGGTCGAGCTCCCGGAAGTCGGCCACCAGGGCGTCACGATCCGTCCCACGGACCGGGCTCAGAGCCTCGTCCTCTGCGATGTGGTGGTCGACCCATTCACGCAGGACAGCCTTCTCGATGACCGCTGGAACCTGTTCTGCAGACACCTGCGTCCGCACACAGAACTCGACCGCCTCGCCGAGGCCCAGGACCTCCAGCGCGTCCCTGCTCGTGCGGTACGCGAACCAGTCGTCCTGCCCTGCAGCATCGTCGAGCAGCGCCGTCAGTAGTTCGCGTGCTCCCTCGACGTCATCGAGTTCGGCAGTCAGCTCGGCTCGCCGTGAGTCGTCGAACGCTGCGACGACGGAACCGCGACGCTCACGCCAGCCGTCCGAAGCTGTTCGCACAGCGGCAGGATCGCCACCCTCGCCCAGCGCAGCAACCTGCGCGGCGGTGAGTGCGCCGCCGGTCATGTCGCGCAGTCGGTGCAGCCAGACAAGAGCAGCGTGCAGTCCGTCGAGATCCGTCCGGTCGCCCGCGTACAGGTCGCCGAAAGCGGTTCGATCGTCCTCCGCCGCCGACTCGAACGAGGCGAGTGCGTGCTGCATCTCCCGCTGGAGCAGGAGAAGCCCCCGGGCGTCGGCCACGTTCCATGTGCGATCCGTTGCGTCATCGACCGGCGCCAGCTCCTTCCGGACCGACTGCAGCGCCCTCAGATGTTCGTCGATCCACTCGATCGCGCCGTCGACGGTTCCTGTCATCAGCTGTGGTCTGGGACCGACCTCGACCGCGACGTCGAACGCGGCACGCCATTCCGTGAGGGCCGCTCCGGCCGTTTCGAACGCGCGCTTCAACGAAGGCGAGGTGTACGCATTGTGCGCGATCTGAGCAGCGGCGCCGTCGAGGAGCATTCCCGGGTATCGATCGGAGACAGCGGCCGCACGGGCAAGTGCACGGGACACCCGCGCCGCATCTGTCTTACGGCCCCGGAAGTAGCTGCCGAGTTCGCGCGAATAGCCCCCTGCTGCGTCGGCGAACTCGCCGACCGCCTTCTGCCAATCGACGATGAGCCCGAGTTGCGCTCGTGCGTCGGCGGCCCCGACGCCCTCGCGTGTGAACGAGACGACCGTCGCCTTGTCCCGCCGGCACGCGCCGCCGAACTTGCGGATACCGGTGTGCACGGTGCGGAATCGCTCCATCAGGCCCGCTGCATCCGCATCGAGGGCGGATTCGTCGAACAGCCGGACGGCAGCGGCCTCGGCGTGGTCGAGTGCGGCGCCCCTGGCCTGGAGGTCGTCCAGTGCCCGCCGTGCAGTGTCCCGAGCAGCGTTCCGGAACCATGCGGCCTCCGGGCGGTCGACGTCCTCCGCGACCGACGCGACGAAGAGCAGGTCGTCGCACTCGGCGAGCGTTCGCGGGGTCGGCAGACGAAGCAGGCCGGCCAGGTCGTCGAGTGCAGACCGGGCGGTGTCGAGCCGTGTCCGATCGGCGAGCAGTCTCTCGACGAGCCGGTCGATGGCAGGTGTCGTCAGCTGCTCGACGTCCAACGGCCTCGGCGCAAGGTTCTCGGGGTAGCCGGGGCTCAGAGTCCCCTGAGCGAACCCCAGAGGTAGCGACGACCACGACACCCCGGCGCGGCCCGACACCTCGTCACGCAGCCGACGGAGCGTCGTCAACTGCGCTGAGAGCTGATCGAGAGCAGCCTCGATCCCCGCAGGTGACGGAACGGTGAGCCAGCTTTCGGGCACGCCTGCTGGACGCGCGAGGTAGTGCTCCAGCAGATCGGCGACCCTCGCTGCCTGCGAAAGGCGACCGATCCCGAATTCCCGGACGACGGCGTTGTTGACCTGCAGCATCGCATCGAGACGGTCCAGAGCCCGTAGACCCGCTTCGAGGTGCGACGTGAGCGCCGGCCGACGCGTGACGCGACGCCACAGGAATGTCGATCCCTCCAACGCCGGTCGCCACGCGCGCGCCAGATCCTGCGCATGCTGCGTGATGTCTCCGAACCGCTTCTGGGTCAGGTTGTCAACGGGGTGGCCGGTCGCAGGGGCCGACGCGACGTCGGAGAGCTCGGAAATCCGGCCGACGACGCTGTGCAACGACCTACCGAAGGGAGCCCTCGGCTCGTTCATCGCCGCGGCGTAGCGGTTGAGCTGGGTCAATCTCGTCCGCAGCCGGTCGAGCTCGACCGCGTCCATGCTCGGCGGGGCAATCGGCCGATGTGTGAGCGCGTGTCCCAGCTCAGTCGCGACCTCCTTGCGGGTCGCCTTGCTCGAATGCAGCTCCAAGAGGAACGGGCCCAGACCCGCCCCGGCGAGACGGTTGCGGACGACATCGAGGGCGGCGGCCTTCTCCGAGACGAACAGGACGGTCCGACCGGCCTCGAGCAGGGCCCCGATCATGTTGGCGATCGTCTGCGACTTGCCGGTGCCGGGAGGGCCGTCCATGACGAAGGACCGCCCGCCGACCGCCGCGGCGATACAGGCCCGCTGCGAAGAGTCCGCGTCGAGCACGAGCGGAGTGCGATCGACCGGCGCTCGCTCGTCGACGTCCTGGTCTCGCAACTCGGCGAAGTCGAAGTCGGTGACATCCTCACCGCGGCCACCAGCCGTCAGAGCGACGACGCCCGGATGCGCCGCGATCAGATCTTCGTTGTCGAGCAGGTCGCGGTACATCGCTTCTTTGGCGAAGGTGAAGTAGGACAGGACCGTGCGGTCCTCGACCCGCCATCCACGCTGTCTCGCAACGGCACGCCGAACCTGATCCAGCACAGCCGACGGGTCGATCTCGTCGGCGCCGGACACGTCCGGCAGCTCCACCTCCGAGTCGGCGAGCTTGAGCGTCAAGGCCGGATTGAGGACTGCGTCGTCCTCGGCGGGCGCGAGGTGCGGAAGCATCCGCGGCCCGGTGTACATCAGCTCCACGGGCACCAGCAGCAGCGGACTCGAGAACTTCGCACCGGAGACATCGACCCACTCAAGAGTCCCGATCGCCAGGTACAGGATCCGGAGGCCTCGATCGAGATACTCCTGGTGCGACCGCCGGAGCAGGTTCCGGAGTGCACCGCTGAGCTCTCCGTCCGAGGCTGTTGTCCGGAGTTCCTCGAGCCCTCGCCCTGATCGCTCGGCGGCCCCGACCACGGCGTCCTTGGTCATGTCGACGACTAATTCCGTGAACGTGAAGTGCCGCCCGGCAGCGAGGCGGCGCAGGATGCCTGACGCGTCGGGTCCGACGATCGTTACCGCACTCGTCTTTCTCGGGCGAAAGTTCAGCAGTCTGTTCGACGCGGACAAGTTGACGAGGCCGTCCCGCCACGACCGCACCGTGTCGCGGACAAGCCGCTCCCGCTCCCCATTCGCGACACCGTGCTCCACGTACTCGCCCTCCACCGCAGCCCACACCGCACACACGTCCACACTCGATCAACAGGACCGTCGCCCCGAACTGCGCCCGTGTTACGACGTATCGCGAAGATTCGAAGGAGACGTTCGGAACCGCGAGGCCCACAGCACATCACTGCTCGGGCGCCCGGTCGCCCCAGGTACCGACCTGGAGCGCGGCGAGGGCTGAGCCCGGCACCGCAGTGCCGTCGTGCGAGGGGGCAGCGCATAATCCTCAGCCTCGAAAGGCGGATATGTCTCCTTCGCGCCGGGCTGCGACGATGCCCTTCCTGGTGGTCACGATCGTCGCCGCGATCGTCGATCTCGTTGTCCTCGCGGTGTTCCACATCGCGCGCCCGGAGGTGGATCCGCTGACGCGCCCGACCAGCGAGTACGCGTTGGGCGCGTACGGGTGGGCGGCAGCGGTGGCGACGGGGATCGTCGGCCTCGGTGCACTCGCGCTCGCCTGGGCGGTGCGGACGCAGACGCGGCCCGCCGCGGTCGTGCTCGCGATCTTCGGGGCGGCGAAGGTGGCGCAGGCGTTCTTCCCGATCGACCCGGCCGGGGTGGTGACGACCACCGGGCAGGTGCACAACGTCCTCGGCAACATCGCATTCTTCACGCTGCCGCTGGCGGCGGTCCTCGCGGTGCGGGCGCTGTCGCCGCGATGGCGGTGGGCGCCGCCCGCAGCGGCGGGGCTCGTCGTCGCGGTCGTCGCGGTGCTCGCGGCCGACCTGCACGGGGCGTTCGGCGTCGCGCAACGCGTCTATCTCGTCGGGTGCTCGCTGTGGATGCTCGCGGTCGCGGCGGTGGGCATCGCCGACCTGCCCGACCGCACCCGGGACGTGTCGTGAGCGGGGTGTCGCGGCGGGCCACCCGGGCGCGCGACGCCGACCGGTCCGCGACCTGCGCGATCCTCGACAGCGCGCTCGTCGACGGGCAGCTCGACACCGTCGAGCACCGCGAACGCATCTCCACGGCGATGACCGCGACCACGCTCGCCGAGCTCGCGGCGCTCACCACCGACCTGCAGACTCCGGACCCGGCACCGGTCGCCGCCGCGCGCCCGCCGCGCACCGGGTCCGGTCCGGTCCGCGGGCCTACCTGGTCGGCGTGGCGGTGGTGTTGTGCGTGGGTCTCGTCGCGACGATGTGCGGGATCGCGAGCTCGCGACCGGCGGTGTCGACGTCGCCCGGCGCCGCCGGTGCGCCGCCGTCCGCGGACACGGACCTCTTCGGCGCGACGGGCTGGCAGGCGATGCTCGGGTGGCTGCGGTCGGAGCACGGTGGGACCGTCGTCGTCGGGGCGACCGTCTATCCGACGTACGCGCGGATCGAGATCGTCGAGCCCGACGATGCCCGGCACACCCGCCGGGTGGCCTACCCGCCGCGGTCCGGCGCGAGTGACCTCACGGGGAACCGGAAGCTCGACGGCCCCCTCGTCGACCTCGCAGGTGTCGATGACGCCGCGGTGCGGGCCCTGCTCGCCACTGCCCCGGAGCGGCTGCGCGTCAGCGACCCGACCTCGACGTACGTGCTGTTCGGCTTCCCGACGCGGCCCGTGGACCAGATCGGCGTCTACGTCGCCAACGAGCACAGGCAGAGCGGAATGCTCACGGCGACGGTGCGCGGCGAAGTGCTGTCGGTGTCCCCCGTCGAGGGCTGACCGCTCCCCGCGGTCGGTGCGGGGCGCCGGGGCCGGACACGGCGATGCGCGCCCGGGCGGTGGGCCCGGACGCGCATGTCGTGTGGTCGTCGGATCAGCTGCTGTAGGACCAGTCGTCGCACTTGCCGTACTTGTCGTCGCAGTCGTACTTGCTGCCGTACTTGTCGTCGCAGTCGTCGTACTTGTCGTACTTGCTGTCACAGTCCTCGTACTTGTCGTACTTCCCGTACTTGTCGTCGCAGTCGTTCCACTTGTCCTTGCCGCCGTAGCCGTCCCACTTGTCGTTGTCCCACTTGTCGTTCTTGCCGCCGTAGCCGCCGTAGCCGCCGTCCCACTTGTCGTTGTCGTAGGACTTGGAGGGGCAGGTGCTCTTGAACATTCTGGGGCTCCTTCGTCGTTTCCGGTGTTCCTTCGCTGACGAGAACTTTGCCGGTTTCCTGCCGCGATGTGGATCGAGTGCACCCCCGGACAGGAGGGGGTAAACCCCCCTTTCCACCACCTTCGGACGGGCACAGGCCCTCCGGCTGCTCCTGCACGTCGTCCCGCGGGGCCGATCTTTCCCTCCACCAGAGGCTGACGCTGCGAGTTCCGCATTGCGGTGCAGGCACCCGAGGGCGCGACGGTCGTCGCCGGCGCGCCGGCGACCGGGTCCGCCACGGACCTGATCGGGGACGACGTCCTCGCGTCGCCGAGGGTGTGCCCGATCGTGTGCGCGGCGCGGCCACGCCCTGCTCGACGCCCGTGCCGCCCCGGCGTCGTCGCCCTGTGCAACCCCTGTTGTTTGATGTCCAAACAACGACTTAGGATGCCCTCATGAAGCGACTCCTGGGCGCCGCCGCCCTCGTCCTGGTGCTGGCCGGGTGCAGCGCCACACCCCCGGCGGCGGAGCAGCAGCCCGCCGAGACGACGTCCTTCCCGGTGACCGTCACGCACTCGCTCGGCTCGACCACGATCCCGAAGGAGCCGGTCCGCGTCGTCACGCTCGGCCCGTCGGACGCCGACGCGGTGCTCGCGCTGGGCGTTGTCCCGGTTGCGATCCACAGCCGCTACGGGTTCGAACGCGGCGTCGGCGCCTGGGCCGAGCAGAAGCTCGGGACGGCGACCCCCGCGGTGACGGGCGGACGCGAACTGTCGTACGAGGCGATCGCCGCCGCGCGTCCCGACCTGATCATCAACGTCGCCTCCGGCGGTGACCGCGAGGAGTTCGACACGCTCTCCAAGATCGCCCCGACCGTCGCGCTGCCGACCGGCGCCCAGCCCTACTCACCCCGGTGGCAGGACTCGACCCGGCTGATCGCGCAGGCCCTGGGCAAGCCGGCCGAGGGCGACACACTCGTGACCGCCACCGAGGCCTACCTGCGGCGTACCGCCACGGACAACCCGTCGTTCGCCGGGAAGACCGTGACCTATCTCGACGTCGTCTCGGGCGAGACCTACGTCGGCGGCAAAGAGGCCACCGTGGTCACGACGATGCACGAACTGGGCTTCGTCGACACCCCGTACGTCGAGGCGCTGCCCGCCTCCGACACCCAGCACGCCCTCTCCGCCGAGCTGCTCCCCCGTATCGACTCCGACGTGCTGCTCGTCTACGGGTTCGGTTCGAGCCGCGACGAGGTCCTGGCGGGCAACGTCGGCCTCGCGAACCTGAACGCGGTGAAGAACGGGCACGCGTACTTCCTGCCCGACCTGGCGCTGTCGTCACCGTCGGTGCTGTCGATCCCGTACGGCATCGACGCGATGCTGCCGTTCCTGCGTACCGCTACGGGCTGACGGCGCTCTCCGGGCCGAGCGCGCGGGCCGATCCGTCGCCCGGGAGATCGGCGAGGCCGGCGACCATACCGTCGACGAGGGCACGCACCGTCCACCGGAAGAGCTCGCTCGGCTCGTCGGGATCGGCCTGCCAGCGCCTGCTCAGGGCGTTGTCCGCCGCGGCGAGGGTGACCGAGACGACGCGGCTGAGCAGGACGTAGGCCTGGTCGTCGGTGAACTCCGGGGCCATCGCCCGGAAACGGGCGATGCTCTCGGAGAACAGCTGCAGGGTCTCGGGATGGTAGGGACCGTCCAGCAGGTAGCGCTCGATCCCGGGATGGCGGCGGGCGAGCTGCCACATCTGCTCGGCGACCTCCAGCAGGTGCGGGCGCCATCCCGTCTGCTCCGCCGGCAGCGGGTACGTGGCGTGGGCGCGCGCCGCGGCCCGCGAGTACAGCTCCTCCCGGGACCCGACGTAGCGGTAGAGCGCCATGTCGGTCACGCCGAGCTCCCGGGCGACGGCGACCATGCTGAAGCGGTCGAGCCCCTGGGCGATCGCCGTCTCCAGGATCTGGTCGAGATTCAGCACGGGTCGACGGTGCCGCAGCGCCCGGTGCGGAATTCCCGCCCATTTGCCGGCGGAATTCGCGCTAATTGCCGGTCGTGGGCGGGTCGCCGATCCGGGCGCGGCGCAGGCCGGGAAGTGCGACGAGAACACCCGCGCTGACGACGGCCATCGCGACGTTGTACATCCAGAATGCACGGGCGGGCCCGAGGGCGGCACCGAAGACACCGGCCACGAGGGCCCCCACCGCCGCGCCCGACATGTTCTGCGCCCCGAAGACGCTGTTGACCCGGCCCAGCATCGCGGCCGGCGTCCGGATCTGGAGCAGCGCGTAGCGCAGGACCTCCTCGACCGACACGCTGATCCCCGCGGCGACCACGATCAACAGGACCACCGGAACCACCGAGGCGAACCCGACCGCGGCGTAGCAGAGGAAGCTCACCACCATCATGACGAGCAGCAGCCGACCGGGCCGGGCCACTCCCACGAGCCTGCCGCTGCCGACCGCACCGATGATCAGTCCCGCCGACAGTGCGGAGTACATCAGGCCGACGACCCTCGGGTCGCCCCCCAGCTCGGCGTCGACGAACGCGGGGACGAGAACCAGCGACCCCCCACCGCACATGCCGACGACCCCGGCGACCATCACCCCCCGCACCACCGGCTCGCCGACGATGAAACGGTAGCCGTTCACCAGCGAGCGGATCGGCCCCTCAACAGGCGAGACCGCTTGCGCGGCAGCGGGTTCCGGCCGCATCCGGTCCCGCGCGGCCAACAACCCGACCCACGTCGACAGCGCGGCCACGGCACCCGCACCGTAGTTCCATTCCGGCCCCGCCACCGCCATCACGGCACCACCGGCCGCCGGTGCGAGGACCGTTCCGAGGCGCATCGCGAGCGTGTTGAGGGCGCCGACCGCGTGGAGCTGGGACCTGTCGACGAGTTCGGGCAGGACCGCGAGCAGCGCGGTGATGCAGATCGACCCGGACACACCGTTCAGCACCACGAACACGGCGACGGCCCACACCGAGTGGAGGAACAACGCGTTGAGGGCCAGCCCGGCGAAGCTCGTCCCGCACACGAACCACGTCTGGACGATCAGCCGCCGGCGGTCCCCGCGGTCGGCGAGCACCCCGCCGGCGAGGTAGCCGGCGAAGAACGCGAACCCCTCGGCGGCCGCAACCACGCCGACCGTCGGCGTGGAGCCGGTGAGGGCGTACACCTCGAGCGGGACCGTCACCGCGACCAGCCCGACGCCGAGCAGCAGGATCGCGCGGGCGACGAAGAGGTACCGGAAGGCGACGCTGTCGCGCAGCGGCCCCACGTCGACGAGCACCGAACGACGGGCCGACCGGCTCATCGGCGGGCCGTCGGCACCGAGCGGTGGGGGCGGATCGGGGAACGTCCCGGAATGTATGACGTGCGACCAGCGATACTCGACCCGAATTGACCCACATCCTCAGAATAGCGTTTACGCCGCCGCGAGTATGAGGGTCAAACAGAAATGTCGTCGTCGTCGGCAGCGCAGTACACGTGCACGAAGCCGACCGAGTCCGCTCCGCCGCTGGTCATCGCGGCGGGTCCACCGCCGCTGACGGGCCCCACCGCCGTCGCGGTCCGGGCAGACAGCCCGACTCGCCCACCCGCGCCGCGGGCCGGGACCGTCGAGCTCAGCGTCCGGCCCGCGGCTTCTCCACCCGCAGCGCCTTCACGCGGGCCTCCTCGCGCTGGGCCTCGGCCCGTATGGTGCGCTCCCGGCGCAGCCACTCCGGCTGCTCCTCCTTGATCGCCGCGATCTGGGCCGTGGTCAGCGGCTCGGTGATCTCGGCGCGGGCCAGCCCGGAGATCGACACCCCCAACCTGTCCGCGACCACCGGGCGCGGGTGCGGGCCGTTGGCCCGCAGCTCACGCAGCCACTCGGGCGGATCGGCCTGCAGGGCGTCGAGCTCGTCGCGGGAGACCACGCCCTCACGGAACTCCGCGGGCGTCGAGTCGAGGTGCACGCCGAGCTTCTTCGCCGCCGTCGCGGGCTTCATCGTCTGGACCGACCTCTGACGCGCCATACGCCCAGGATATCGGGGCCGTGACGGCGGATAACCTGGGCCGGTGAGCGCCCCCGACTCCTTCCGGCTCGGCTACGTCCCCGGCGTCACGCCGGGAAAGTGGGCCCGGATGTGGGCCGACCGCCGACCCCGGGTCTCCCTCGAGCTCGTCCCGGCAACCACCGACGAGGCCGTCGAGCAGATCCGGGCCGGTTCGCTCGACGCCGGCCTCGTCCGGCTGCCGATCGACCGGACCGGGCTCCACGCCATCCCGCTCTACACCGAGACCACCGTGGTCGTCGTCCCCAAGGACCACCTGCTCACCGCCGCCGACGAGACCACGATCGTGGAGCTCGCCGACGAGATCGTCCTCCGGCCGCACGACGACACCCTCGGCTGGCCCGACGGCCGGCCCGGCCGGGCCGGCGCCTACGAGCCCGCCACCACCGCCGAGGCCGTCGAGCTGGTCGCCGCCGGGGTCGGGCTGCTGGTCGTCCCGCAGTCGCTGGCCCGCCTGCACCACCGCCGGGACCTCACCTACCGGCCACTTGTCGACGCCCCCGGGTCCGACGTCGTCCTCACCTGGCCGGACGCGGAGAACACCGAACTGATGGAGGAGTTCATCGGGATCGTCCGCGGACGCACCGCCAACACCACCCGCACCCCCGCACCGAAGGCTGAACCGGCGAAGCGGGACACCCGCCCCACGAAGAAGACCCCCACCCGCCGCACCCCGCCCCGCCGCGGCACCCGTCGCCGCTGACCCCGGCGCCCGCCCGGCAACTGCGATCGGCGCGCACCTTCCACAGTCGACGCCCACGCTGCAGAGCACGTGAGGCCATCAGAACCCGCGCGGCAACCTCACAACGCGCGCCGCGGCAAGCCGTCCCGCACCCCGTCGTGGGCCCGGCACCCCATGTAAGGCCCCGCTTCCCGGGCAGAGGCTCAGCACCGGTCGCAGAGGTGCCGGGCACACCGAACGGGTACAGCCACCGCGGCGCCATTCCGATCAGCCCGCAGGTTGTGTAGTTGAGGCTCACCCTGCAGGACGCGCAGGCCCCCGGAACCGGCGCGATCCTCCGAAAACCCGCGCGCCGGGCCCCGACCATGCGCATCAGCACTCCGGCGTCGAGCAGGGGGTACCCAGCGACAAAGCCGGCGCAGAGCCGTCCCGCTGCCTGCGCCCTGCACCCTGTGCCCGACGCAGCCGGCGCGATCAGCGTGCCCCTCGCGCTCACGACGCTCGACATCCCCGCGCCGACCATCGCGACCGCGGCGGCCACATCACGACGGGGCGGCGGAGACTGGACCGGGCGCTGTGCACGACAGCACTACCGAAAACGACGAACGGCCTGGTCTCAGGACTCGTATTGAGTCTCTGACCAGGCCGTTCGGCTGTGGGCGATACTGGGATCGAACCAGTGACCTCTTCGGTGTGAACGAAGCGCTCTCCCCCTGAGCTAATCGCCCGCTGCCATCGGCAACCCTACATCACCCGAAGATCGGGCTCTTCAGCCAGGTCCAGTGTTCCAGCCCGACCCAGCCGGCGACGAGCGCGAAGGCGTTCAGCAGCCACAGGGTGGCGACGACGATCGCGGCGGTGGCGAGCAGTACGAGGATCTTGACGGCCCAGTGCTGGCGGCCCAGCCAGTCGGTCCAGGCGTCGTACTTGCCGCGCGCGTATCCGAGGACGCGCTTGGCCCAGGTGAACTCGGTGGCGAGGATCGCGAGGCCGGCGAAGACGATGAGCCAGCCGGGGCCGGGGTACGGGATGGCGATGATCCCGGCGGCGAGGACGGCGGCGCCGACGACACCGACGCCGATCTTCCAGGCCCGGCGCCAGGTGGGCCGTTCCTCGATCCGTGCCCGGAACGCGGTGATGCCTCTGGGCTCCTCGCGTTCGTCGGTCTTCTCGCTCAGATCTCCACCTGCCCGGTCGCGACCACGTTCGTGGGGACGGCGGGGAGTGCTCTGCCGGGTTCGAGGGAGATCGCGTACCCGGCGTAGTCCACCGTCGCAGTGCCCGATCCTATGTCGTGCGGTCCGGTTTGCGCGGATGTGACGTCGAAGGTGCCGAGCGCGCGGGGGTCGCCGTCGCCCATTCCCCAGAGGACGTAGGTGTCGTCGGCGGCGGAGTTGGTGGGGAGGCCGACGGTGACGACGGCGCGGGTGGCGCCGTCGACCATGACGGCGGCGACGGGGCTCTGGCCGGGTTCGGCGGTGAGCCAGGCGTGTCGGACGCCGGGGCGGTCGAACTGGGCGACCATGTCGACGATCGTCTGGGTCTGCTGGATCTGGGCGTCGCGCTGGTTCTGCAGCTGGACGGTGCGGGCGGCGAGCCCGCCGATGCCGGCGGCGACGATCAGGGCGAGCGCGGCGGCGACGAGGGTGCGGGTGCGTCGCCGGGGCGCGCGGTGCCCGCCGCCGGTCGGGGGACGTGTGGGGGCAGCGGTCCGCGACGGCGCAGGACGACGTCCCGGCGCGGGTGCGGGCGGGGCGGGGGCCGGGTTCGGCGGCGGCCCGATCTGCGGGGTCCGCGCGGCCGCGTCGAGGATCGACTCGCGCAGCCGGGGCGGCGGGTCGACCTGGTCGACGGAGCTGCCGAGGGTCGCCAGGGCGTCCTCTGCGTCGCGGACGGCGGCGGTGCAGTCGGGGCAGCCGGGCAGGTGCGCGAGGACCTGGAGTTCCTCGTCGGGTTCGAGGGTGTGCAGGACGAGGCCGACGGCCTGCTCGACGCGTGGGCAGCCGGGCCGGGCGGGACGGTTCACCGGGCACCTCCGGTCGCGTCGCCGGGGACGTCGCCGAACAGGGGGCCGAGTTTGCCGCGCAGTTTCTGGA
Source organism: Pseudonocardia sulfidoxydans NBRC 16205 (assembly GCF_007989085.1). Taxonomy (GTDB): domain Bacteria; phylum Actinomycetota; class Actinomycetes; order Mycobacteriales; family Pseudonocardiaceae; genus Pseudonocardia; species Pseudonocardia sulfidoxydans. The sequence continues at coordinate 34,632 of NZ_BJVJ01000013.1, read as the reverse complement.
TGCCGGTGAACATGCGTGACTTGACGGTGCCGAGGGGCACGCCGACGAGGGCGGCGACCTCGCGTTGGGTGTAGCCGCCGAAGTAGGCGAGGGCGAGGGCTTCGCGTTGTTCGTCGGGCAGGGCACCGAGGGCGTCGCGGACCTGCCCGGCGACGACGGCGCCGAGCGCGGCCTGGTCGGCGCCGGGTCCGGCGGGGGCGGAGCGGTCGTCGGTGTCGTCGCTCGCGGGCACGGTTCGGCGGCGGACGGCGCTCTCGCGGCGGACGGCGTCGACGGACTTGTGGTGGACGAGCGTCATCAGCCAGGAGCCGAAGGCGCCGCGCCGCGGGTCGAAGCGGGCGGGGTCGCGCCACACGGCGAGGAACACCTCCTGGACGACGTCCTCGGCGATGCCCTCGTCGGCGCAGATCCTGCGGGCGAGGGAGAAGGCGGGCCGGCCGTAGCGGTCGTAGAGCGCGGCGAGGGCGGTGGAGTCGCCGCCGGCCATGCGGCGGACGAGGGTGTCGTCGGCGGGTTCCGCCAGGGGCCGTGGCGGGCGACCCGGGCCGTCGTGCGAGCGGCCGCGCGGACCCGACGGGTCACGCTCGCCGGTCGGGTCGGCCACCAGGGTGTTCCTCACGCTCGTAGTTCGCACCGTCCCGGGTGCGCGGTTCACCCTATGTTGCCCACACGTCCCCCCGCGCGGCGATCATGCAGGTCGGGGCGTTGCCGAGGCCCTCGGAGCACCCTCCCGGGTGGATTTCGCCGATCTTTCGGGCGGACTCGCCGCAGTCGACCCGTCACATCTTCGCGACACGCTCGTTTTTGTGCATGACGGACCACGCGGGACCCCAGGAAGAGGAGCACGATGCGCGACGTAACCAACATCATCTGCAAGCAGACGGTGTTCGAGCTGATCGCTCCCGACTCGACGGTCTCGGTGAACGTCGAGCTGGCCTACTCGGTCAAGGACCCTTTCGCGGTCGAGGCGTCGTTCCGCACGGGCAATGCGCAGCCGGTCGTCTGGGTCTTCGCCCGCGAGCTGCTGGCCGACGGCCTGTCGGAGGCCTCGGGCGACGGCGACGTGACGGTCGCCCCGATCGAGCGCGACCAGGTGGAGCTCGTGCTCACCTCGCCGTCGGGTCATGCGCGCTTCCACGCGTCGGCGTCGGTGCTGTCGGACTTCCTGGAGCACACCTACGCGGCCGTCCCCCAGGGCGGCGAGTACTCGTGGCTCGACTTCGACGCGGCGCTCACCGACCTGCTCGAGAAGACCATGGACTGATTGCGCTGATCAGGGGCCGCGCGTAGGTCCTGGAGGGGGGTGCTTGCACCGTCCCTCCAGGCTTGCGCTAATGTTTCCCCATCGCACCGACACGGTGCACATGCGGACGTAGCGCAGCTGGTAGCGCATCACCTTGCCAAGGTGAGGGTCGCGGGTTCGAATCCCGTCGTCCGCTCGGAGGAACCTTGAGTCAACGTCTGGACCTCCAGGTCTCGAACCGCCGGAGTGATCCGGAGGATCGGGCGGAGTGGCCGAGTGGCTTAGGCAAGGGCCTGCAAAGCCCTGTACGCGGGTTCGATTCCCGCCTCCGCCTCGGGCGATTAGCTCAGTGGGAGAGCGCTTCCTTGACACGGAAGAGGTCACAAGTTCAATCCTTGTATCGCCCACAAGGTCAGGGCCCCGTCCGCAACGCGGACGGGGCCCTTTTGCATGTTCGGTTCGTCACGTCCCGGCGGCCGGGACGGTGGGATTCGCCGGGCGCCGTCGCACAGCGTCGGCGCTGGACGACGGCCGGCAACGTTCGTGACGATCGGCCGATCGCGATGGCCACAATGGACCAATCGGCGCTTATGCGACACATCTCGGAGCGGTAGACCGTAGGGGGCTTCCCCTGTGGGTCGCCTCCGGCGCCGAGGGAGCGGGTTTCATGGGCCGATCGTGGGTGCGATACATCGGCGTGGTGGGCCTCACGATCACGCTGACCGTGGCGGGCGCCGGCCCGGCCGCCGCCACCGCGTCGCCGACGGGTGGCCACAGCGCCGGCAGGTCCCTCGACCCGTCGACGCTGGCGGAGGTCCAGCGCATCATCGCCCGGTTCCAGGACACGAACCACACTCCCGGTGTCCTGGTCGGCATCTGGAGTCCCAAGGGGAACTTCGTCAGCGCGACGGGCGTCGCTGATCTCACGACGGGGGCGCCGCTCACCCCGGACATGCAGTTCAAGATCGCCAGCCAGACGAAGGCCTTCACGGGCAACCTCGTCCTGCAGCTTGTCGGAGAGGGGCGGGTGGCGCTCGACGATCACATCTCGAGGTGGGTGGCCGGGGTACCCAACGGTGACCGGATCACGATTCGTCAGCTCCTGACCATGACCAGCGGCCTGAGCACCGGCTTCCTGGTCCAGGAGGCGAACGTGAACAAGCTGGCCACCGGATGCACCGAAGCGGAGGTGCTCGCGGCCGGGGCGGCAGAGCCGCCCGTCGCCGAGCCGGGTGAGATGTGGTCCTACAGCAACTACGGCTACGACCTGCTGGGACGGGTCGTGGAACTGACCACCGGCGTGGACATCAGCACAGCCATCCAGCAGCGCATCGCCGAACCCCTCGGGCTGCACCGCACCTTCCTGCCCAGGTCGGGCAACGGTCTGACCAAGCCCTTCACCCACGGGTACGGGACCGGTGGCGTCCTCTCCGCCGTAGCGCCGGGTGTTGCGTCCGACGACGTCACCTCCCTCCACCAGTCCTGCGTCGGGGCGTCGGGGGGCATGGTCTCCACGCTCTCGGATCTGCGTGTCTGGTCCCGGGCCCTGGCGACCGGCGCGCTGCTGGAGCCGGAAGTATGGCGCGAGGCCACGAAGGACCCGATCCCCTACGTCTTCTCCGACGGCTACAACGGCACCGGTCGTTGGTTCCAGGGGCTGGGCTTCGTCAGGTCTGGCCCTTTCATCGGCAAGGAAGGCAGCTTCCCCGGCTACGAGTCGATCACCATGTACTCGCCCTCCCGACATACGACGATCGAGGTCGTCGCCACGAAGCAGCCCAACGGCATCACGCCCACGCTCATGTTCCAGGCCCTGGCGATGGCGCTCTACGGTCCGGACCTCGGTTTCGGGCTGACTCCGGAACAGGCTCTCACTCCCGGCTACACGGGTCTGCCACCGGTTTCCGGGCCCTGAGATCCGGCTGTCGGCGAGCGGTCTCCCAGGTCGACACGGGCGGGGGCGCTCTGTGCCGGCCGAGGCCGAATTTCATGCGGCTGCACCGAACCAGGTGGGCAGCTGCGCCGTCAGGTCGTCCTGGTCGTCCCCTACCCAGGCGACATGGCCGTCGGGACGCAGCAGGGCCGCGGGCGCGTCGAACTCGTCGCCGACGTCGCCGATCCGGTCGACCCGGCCGGCCCACCTCTTGACCGTCAGCCGGCCGGCCCGGTCGAGCAGCAGTCCGCGTCCGGCGTGCATGCGCTCGTAGAGGCGGCCCTCCTTCAGGGCGATGTCACGCAGCCGTCGCCCGACGAGCGGGTGCCCGTCGCCGAGGTCGTAGCGGACGTCGATCGCCGTGATCTTCTCCACGAGGTAGCGGTTGACGCCGTCGAGGGCCATGAGCTCGCCGACGAGCCCGCGGACCGCGCGGGGGCCGGGTTCGTCGGTCATGAGGACGAGCTGCGCGCGGGTGTTGTCGAGGACGGCGGCGGCGACGGGGTGGCGTTCGGTCTCGTAGGTGTCGAGGAGGCCGTCGGGTGCCCAGCCGGCGACGGTGGCGGCGAGCTTCCAGCCGAGGTTGAACGCGTCCTGGATGCCGAGGTTGAGGCCCTGGCCGCCCATGGGCGGGTGGATGTGGGCGGCGTCGCCGGCGAGCAGGACGCGTCCGGTGCGGTAGCGCTCGGCCTGGCGGGTGGCGTCGCCGAAGCGGGAGAGCCATCGGGGCGAGTGCACGCCGAAGTCGGTCCCGGCGTACGCGACGAGCTGGGTGCGGAACTCGTCGAGTGTCGGTGGGACCGTGCGGTCCTGGGCCACCCCGTCGGCGGGGACGACGACGCGGAAGATCCCGTCGTCGCCCATCGGTCCGAGCCCGAACCGCAGCTGCGTCCTGCGGATCTGGGCGACCAGGGCGGCGATCTCGTCGGCGGGGGCGGTCACCTCCATCTCGCCCAGGAGTGTGTCGACGCGGCTCGGTTCGCCGGGGAAGGCGATGCCAGCGAGGCGGCGGACGGTGCTGCGCCCGCCGTCGCACCCGACGAGCCAGCGCCCGCGGACGGTGGTCCCGTCGGCGAGCGTGGCGGTGACACCGTCGGGGTCCTGGTCGAGGCCGGTGACCGCGCACCCACGGCGGACGTCGGCGCCGGCTGCGACGGCGTGCTCGGACAGCAGCCGGTCGGTCAGCGGTTGCGGGATGCCGAGGACGTAGCCGTGGGCGGTGTCCAGGTTCTCGGGGGCGGGTGCGGGGATCCCGGCGAAGAAGCCGCTGATCGGGTGCGTCCGGCCGTGGGCGAGGAGCCGGTCGAGCAGCCCGCGCTGGTCCATGATCTCGATGCTGCGCACGTGCAGCCCGAGGGATCGGACGTGGGGCGGGGGTGTTTCCTTCTTCTCCGTCACGAGTACGGAGACGCCGTGCAGGCGCAGTTCGCCGGCCAGCATCATGCCGGTGGGGCCACCACCGGCGATGATCACGTCGTACATGGACCGCCCATCGATCGGTCGGGTCGTCGCGCCTGTTCTCGCAGGTCACGACGTTCGGCCGGGCGATTGTGCGGCAGCGGCGGGGGCTTGTGGCAAGCCCCCGCAGGCGCTGTACGTTGAGGTGGGGCAAGGGCGTCAGTGTGGTGACGGCACCTCCGACAGGCGCGCGGAGTAGATCGAGTAGCCGTCGACCCAGCGGGCCACGGCCGTCGCGATCAACGTGACGGCGGCTGCGGGGACCATGAGCTCGAAGCCGCTGTGGGTGAGCTCCAGGACGAGCGCGAGCGCGGCGAGCGGCGCCTGCATCCCGGCGCCGAGCATCGCGGCGGCCCCCATCATCGCGAAGGCGCCGACGGGCGCGCCCGGCCACAGCAGCGCCCACGCCGAGCCGAGGAACCCGCCGAGGACGGCTCCGGTGGACAGCGTCGGGGTGAGGAGTCCGCCGGCGGCGCCGCTGCCGAGGCACAGCGTCGTGACCAGCGGTTTGAGGACCATCAGGATCGTGAAGAGGCCGATGCCGCCGACGCCGAGGAACGCGTCGCGGGCCATGCCCTGCCCGTTGCCGTAGAGCTGGGGCCAGAGCAGGCCGAGTGCGGCGAGAACGGCGAAGGCGCCGAGTGGCGCGACGAGCTCCCAGCGGCCGCGCGGGCGGCGGTGCGACACCCACGCGACGAGCCGCACGAACCCGACGGCGGCCAGGCCGATGAGTGGCCCGGCGAGCAGCGCCCACACGATCTCGGAGAGGTGGAACGGGTAGCTGGGGATTCCCGGGTAGACGGGCCCGGTCGGCAGGTAGATCCAGCCGACGAGCGTGGCCGTCGCCGACGACGCGAGCGCCGGGAGGATCACGGGCAGCCGGACGGTGCCGCACAGCACCTCGGCGGTGAACAGGGCGCCGGCGAGGGGCACGTTGTAGACGGCGGCGACACCGGCGCCCGCGCCGCAGGCGACGAGCAGCCGGCGTTGCGCCGCGCTGAGCCCGAGCGGGCCCGCGAGGATGCTGCCGCACACGCCGCCCATGAGTTTGGGCGCGGCCTCCCGGCCGAGCGACGCCCCGAGCCCGACGACGATCACCGACAGCACGGACGTCCCGGTGCTGCGGGCGACCGAGAGTGTGCCGTCGCCGCGCCAGATGGCGTCGTCGACCTCGGAGGCTTTTCCTGCGGTGACGCGGCGCAGGACGTACCAGCCGACGCCCGCGATCACGCCGGCGGCGAGCAGCGGGAGGACGCGGTGGAGCGGGTCGGCGGCGGCGACGGCGGCCTCGACGTCGGAGGTGGGGGTCCCGGCGCCGAACGCGAGTCCCTGCACCGAGTAGAGGACGAGCATCAGCGCCACGCCGACGAATCCCGCCGCGATCCCGGTGAGCACGACGGCGGCCCAGAACCGGGCGGTGAGCGGGACGTCGCCGTCGCCGGTGGCGTTGGGCTGTTCCATCGCGCCGCGGCCGGATGCGATCCGGTTGCGCAGCAGCGGTGCGGGTTCGCGTCGTCGCTCGGAGGGTCTTCGGGCCACGGTCGCCTCCCCGGTCGGTCCGACCGCACTGGTTAATGTCCGGTCATTCTGTCGGATGCGACGTCGCCGGCGACAGCGACGGAGGTCACCCATATACCCCCTGGTGGTATATGTTGAGGGTATCGAAGGAGGTCCTCGCGATGAGCACTCGGGTCACCTGGGGAACCGCGGCACAGGCCACGCTGCACTGCCTCGTCGGCTGCGCGATCGGCGAGGTTCTCGGCATGGTGATCGGCACGGCGCTCGGCCTGCACAACGCCGCGACGATCGTGCTGTCGATCGCGTTGGCGTTCGTGTTCGGCTACGCGCTGACGATGCGCGGAGTGCTGCGCGCGGGCGTCGGACTGCGCCGCGCGCTGCGGATCGCGCTCGCGGCGGACACGGTCTCGATCGCGGTGATGGAGGTCGTCGACAACACGGTGATGGCCACCGTGCCGGGCGCGATGGACGCCGGGCTCACCTCGGCCCTGTTCTGGGGAACGCTCGCCGGGTCGCTCGTCGTCGCGTTCCTGCTGACGACGCCGGTGAACCGCTGGATGATCGGCCGCGGGCTCGGACACGCCGTGGTCCATGCGCACCACGCTCACTGATCCGCCCAGGGCAGGCTAACCTCACCGAATGCTCTCGAGAAATCGACCGCGCCGGCGTCCCACCTGGGGCGCCGCCGCCGTCGTCCTGGCCGTGGCCCTCGTCGCCGGGGCGTGCTCCGGCCAGTCCCAGGACGTCCGCCCCGGCAACACCGACGTCGCCACCGGCGGCAAGCAGTTCTCGACCGCCGACGAGGCGACCGCGAAGTTCGGCGCCGACGTCGCCCCGGGCGTCTTCCCGCGGACGGTCACCCACGCCAACGGCACCACGCGGCTCGAGAAGAAGCCGCAGCGCGTCGCGGTCCTCGACAGCGGCGAGCTCGACGACGTCGTCGCGCTGGGGCTCACGCCCGTGGTCATGGCCAACCCCAACAACACCGCGCCGTCCTACCTCGCCGACAAGACCGCCGGAATCCCGACCGCAGGCGACGTCAGCACGCTCAACCTCGAGGCGATCGCCGCCGCGAAGCCCGACCTGATCCTCGGCAGCAAGCTGCGCGCCGACCAGCTCTACGACCGGCTCTCCGCCATCGCGCCGACCGTGATGAGCATCCGGCCCGGGTTCCCGTGGAAGGAGAACCTGCTGCTCGTCGGGGCCGCGACGGGCGAGGAGGCGAAGGCCGTCGAGCTGCTCAACGACTACCAGCGCCGCGCCGACGCCGTGCGGGACAAGGTCTCCGGCGACCCGCCGACGATCTCGATGGTCCGCTTCATGCCGGGCCGCATCCGGCTCTACGGCAACCTGTCGTTCATCGGCGTCGTCCTGCAGGACGTCGGGCTGCCGCGCCCGGCGACGCAGAACTTCGACGAGCTCGCGACCGAGATCTCGGCCGAGCGCATCGACCAGGCCGACGGTGGCTGGATCTTCTACTCCAGCTACGGCCCGCCCGAGCGGACGGCGCAGGCCACGGTGCTCGACAGCGCGCTGTGGAAGGGCCTGCCCGGTGTGGCGGCGGGGCACGTGCGCCCGGTCGAGGACGAGACCTGGTTCCTCGGCCTCGGGCCGATCGGCGCGGGCCGGGTCCTCGACGACCTGGAACGCCTCCTCGGTTCCTGAGCCCGGCACACGAGCTGTGCGGCGCGTCGCACCCGTTCTGGGCGGGCACGACGCGGATGCCCGACGAGGCCGCTACGGCGCCGGCGCCGCTGATCCCTCGTGAGTGGCGATAGTCGCTATAGCGACTATCGCCACTCACAGGGGTTTGTCGTACTGGGCCAGCGGGTCGGGCTCCGGCGCCGGGACGGGGAGGATCTGGCGCGGCAGCGACTCGGTGACGATGCCCCGTTCGGCCCGGAACCTCTGCTCGCGCGGGTAGCCGAGCGAGGCCTCGACGAAGCGCACCCCGTCCTCCCATGTCACCCGAGGCACGTGCAGGTGGCCGTAGACGACCGTGCGGGCCCGGTAGCGGACGTGCCAGTCCGCGGTGCGCGTCGAGCCGCACCACAGCGAGAACTCCGGGTAGCGCAGGATGCGCGTCGGGCTGCGGGTGAGCGGCCAGTGGTTGACCAGCACCGTCGGCAGTTCGGGGTCGATCGCGTCGAGCCTGCGCTCCGTCGAGGAGATCCGTGCGTCGCTCCACGCGTGCCGCGTCGGGTACGGGTCGGGGTACAGCAGGAACTCGTCGGTGCACACCACCCCGGCGGCCTGCGCCGCGGCGATCCCCTCCTCGACGGTCGAGGTGCCGGCGGGCAGGAACGAGTAGTCGTAGAGCAGGAACAGCGGGGCGACGACGATCGGCCCGTCCACACCCGTCCACACCGGGTACGGGTCCTCAGGGGTGACGACGCCGATCTCCCGGCACCGTTGCACGAGCCGCTCGTACCGCGCGACCCCGCGCGGCGCGCCCTCCTCCTTGGGCCGGGTCCACAGCTCGTGGTTGCCCGGCACCCAGATCACGGTCGCGAAGCGGTCGCGCAGGGACGCGAGCGTCGACACGGTGTCCTCGACCTGTTCGGCGACGTCGCCCGCGACGATCAGCCAGTCGCCGGGATGGGTGGGGCGCAGCGCGGCGGCGGTCTCGCGGTTCTCGGGGTGGCGGACGTGCAGGTCGCTGACGGCGAGGAGGCGGGGGGCGGGCACCCGCACAGTCCTACCCGTTGCGTCGGCCCCGGTGTGGGCGGCGTGCGCGGGCCCACCCCTGGACGCACCTAAGTTACCGGAAGTAAGTTGGATCGTATGGCGGCTTCGGGCGGACCACGACGATTCATCCGGTGGGCACTGCGGCACGGGATGGTGCGCCGCGCGGTCGGCAAGCGGGCCGCCGCGGGCGACCTCGGCGCCCGGCTCATGCTCGACCCCACCGTCCTCGACGAGCCCTACCCCTTCTACGAACAGGTCCGCGCCCGCGGCCGCTTCGTCGACACCGGGCTGGCCGTCACCACCGTCGACCACGCCGCCGTGACGGAGATTTTGCGCAGCAAGGACTTCGGCGTCGGCATGCGGATGCCGGAGAACCTGCCCGGCGCGATCCGGCTCGCACTGAAGGCCGGGGGCACGTGGGCGCTCGGGCCGGCGCAGCCGCCGTCGATGCTCGCGGCCGACCCGCCCGACCACACCCGCTACCGCAAGCTCGTCACCCGCGCGTTCAGCGCCAAACAGGTCGCGGCGCTGCGGCACCGCACCGAGGAGATCGCCGACGGCCTGCTCGACGACCTCGCCGCCCGCCCCGGCGCCACCGCCGACCTCGTCGCCGACTACGCGGCCCTGCTGCCCGCCACGGTGATCGCCGAGATGCTCGGCGCGCCGCCGGCGATGCGCGACCAGTTCCTGCGGTGGGGCGAGGGCGGCGCGCTCTCCCTCGACATGGGCCTCACCTTCGCCGAGTTCCGACGGACCGAGCGCGACATCGACGCCCTGCACGACTGGATGCTCGGCCACTTCGACCGCATCCGCGCGAACCCCGGCAGCGACATCCTGTCGGCGCTCGTCGGCGTCCACGACGAGGAGGGCGGGCTGTCGGAGGACGAGCTGTCCAGCATCGCGATGCTGCTGCTCGCCGCCGGGTTCGAGACGACGGTCAACCTGATCGGCAGCGGCGCCGCACTGCTGCTGGAGCACCCCGACCAGCTCGCGCTGCTGCACGAGGACCCGTCGCGCTGGGCCAACGCGATCGACGAGATGCTGCGCATCGACTCCCCCGTGCAGCGCACCGGCCGGGTCGCCGACGTCGACGTCGAGGTGGCGGGCACCCGGCTCGCCGCCGGGTCGGTGGTGATCGTGCAGCTCGGCGGCGCCAACCGCGACCCCGCGGTGTTCGACGACCCCACGCGTTTCGACGTGTTGCGCGCCAACGCCGGCGACCACATCGCGTTCTCCGGCGGCATCCACTACTGCCTCGGAGCCGCGCTCGCGAAGATGGAGGGCGAGGTCGCGCTGCGGAAGCTGTTCGAGCGCTTCCCCGACCTCACCGCCGCCGGGCCCGGGCGGCGCCGGCCGACGCGCACCCTGCGCGGCTACGCCTGCCTGCCGGTGTCGCTGGCGAGGACGTCCGTCCCCGCCTGATCCCCGGGCTGCTGGTCGATGCCGCCACCCTGATGGCAGGCTCGGCGCGTGGACATCACCATCGACCTGGTGCCGCGCATCGGCGAGGGCCGCGCACTGGTCGCCTGGCTGCTCGCCTCGTTCGTGGTGACGTTCGTCGTGACCCGGGTGATCACCCGCCTGATCGCGAGCGGTCGCGGACCGTTCCGGAACACCACGATCGGTGGCGTCCACATCCACCATCAGGTGTACGGCATCTTCATGATGATCGGCGCCGGGACGTTGATGTTCACCTACCGGCCCGACGCGCCCTGGGCGGAGATCCTCGCCGTCGTGTTCGGCGCCGGCGCCTCGCTCACCCTCGACGAGTTCGCGCTGTGGCTGCGTCTCGACGACGTCTACTGGGCCGAGGAGGGCCGCCGATCGGTCGATGCCGTGATGATGGCCGCCGTCGTCGGCGGCCTGCTGCTCGTCGGCAGCAACCCGCTCAACGACGCCGACGCCGGCGACGGGGCGCCGTTGGTGGCGCTCAACATCGCGATCAACCTCGTGTTCGCCGCACTCGCCATCCTCAAGGGCCGCAACATCCTCGGCCTCCTCGGGGTGTTCATCCCCGTCGTCGCGCTCGTCGCCACGTGCCGCCTCGCGCGGCCGCGCTCGTTCTGGGCCCGCCGCCGGTACAAGCCCGGGTCGCGCAAGCTCGAACGGTCGCTGCGGCGGTTCCCGCCGGGCCGGCTCAACCGGTGGGACAAGGTCGTCGACTGGCTCGCCCGACCGCCCGCACCCCGCCCCGTCGGCCCGGCCGCACCGTCCGTCGTCGAGTTCGGGCCCGCCGTCGCACACGTCGACGCACCGGACCCCGCGACGCCGGGCACGGTCGACGGTGCCGCGCCGGGTGGCCAGTCGGGCAAGGGTTGACCGCGCACCGGCGTGTCCTGCGGACTTGATGCCCCCATCGGGTCATCATCACGCGAGTGCAGGACGTACCGGTGCGGGTCGGGACACCGGGTGACGAGACGGCCGACGGTGGCCCCGACCGCCCCGTCGCGACCCGTTCCGCTCCGCGCCGGATCCCATCCTCGCGTGCGGCGCTGCCCTGGCCGGACGCGCCTGCCCGGGGACCCGCGTTCCCGTCGCGGCCCGCGCTGACCCGCACGTCGGCCGTCCTCACCGCCCTGCTGTTCGGGATGATCACGTTCGTCAGCGCGCCCGACTCGCCGTTCCGGATCGTCGCGCCGCCCGCCCCGCCCGTCGCGGTCGAGCCCGCCGGACTGCCGGCCGTGCCGCAGGTGATCACCGAGGTGCGGCAGAACGGCACCGCCGGGGCCCGGACGGTCGCCCTCACCTTCGACGACGGTCCCGACCCGACCTGGACGCCGAAGGTCCTCGACGTGCTGGCCCGCAACGGCGCCGTCGCCACCTTCTGCATGGTCGGCACCCAGATCGAGCGCCATCCCGAACTGGTCGCCCAGGTCACCGGGGCCGGGATGCGGCTGTGCTCGCACTCGCGCAGCCACGACGAGTCGCTGGCCACCCGTCCCGAACCGGCGATGCTCGCCGAGATCACCGACGTCCGCGACCGCACCGTGAACGACCCGCGTGCCGACGTGCGCTACTTCCGCGCGCCCGGGGGGTTCTGGTCGCCGGTGATGCTCACCGACGCCGCGACCCACGACCTGCAGCCGCTGGGCTGGTCGGTCGATCCGCGAGACTGGAAACGGCCGGGCGCCGACTCGATCGTCGCGACCGTGCAGAAGAACGTCCACAGCGGCGCGATCGTGCTGCTCCACGACGGCGGCGGCAACCGCGCCCAGACCGTCGCCGCGCTGGAACGGCTGCTGCCCTGGCTGACCTCGCAGGGCTACACGTACGTCTTCCCCTGACGGCTCGCCGCCGAGTTCGACGCGGGACTGGTTGGATCATGATCAGGACCAGTCCCCTGTCGAACTCGGCGCGGGGGTGGCCGTCAGCGGGCGGGCAACCACTCCAGCCACGCCGCGCTCGGGTGGGCCCGGCCGACGACGCGGCCGGTACGGCGCCCGTCGCGCAGCGAGACGTGCCCGATCACGCCGAACACCCCACCGGCCCGGTTGTGCTCGACCCAGCCGTCGGGCACGGGCAGCCCCTGCACCGTCGAGTCGGCGTCGGGACCCAGCGGGACGAGGGGGTCGACGGAGATCCACTCGATCGTCCGGGTCCGGCTCAGCCGCTCCAGCAGGGCGTCGAACCGGGCGAGCTGGGCGGGCGGCAGGAAGACGTGCACGTAGGTGTCGAGCAGGCAGACCGTCGCCTCCTCGGGCAGCCCGGCGACGGCGTCCTCCAGCACGTCGAGCAGGTCCCCGCGGACTGCGCGGGCCCCGTCCGACCGCGTGATCGCGGCCGCGGCGGCGAACCGCGTCACCGCGCCGGCCTCGGGCGGGACGCAGGCGGCGAGCCAGCCGTAGGTGTCGGGGTCGGCGAGGTCGTGCGGCTCCACGTCGACGCCGATGCGGGCCAGGATCGGCGGAACCCGCTGCGGGACGTCGGGCGCCACCCCGTGCACGGCACAGTCGAGCTGCACCGTCGCGCCCGGATCGCCGCAGGTCAACGCCGCTCCCCCGGCGAGCCGGTAGGTGTAGGCGAAGCGGTCGAGGTGCAGGGCGAGGCCCGCGCCGGTGCCGAGGTCGACCAGCGCGAGCGGTCGTCGGTCGCGCGCGGCGATGCCGTTCAGGACGGGCAGCACGTCGAGGCAGCGGGCGACCTCGTTCATCTGGTAGCGGTGCCCGGCGCAGAGTGCGGCCAACGCCTCGCGCTCCTGCCGGGCGAACGCCGCCACGGCCACGGGGAAGCCGCCGTCGTCGGCGGGCTGGGTGCCCCCGGGACGGGGGAAGTAGCGCGCCAACGCCGTGTCGGGCCGCAGCGCCGCCTGCCGTGACAACGCCGCCACCACCAGCAGCGCGGGCAGCCGGTCCGGCGGGAGCGACGCGGCCAGGGCACGCAGGACGTCGTCACGGGCGACGGCGGTGAGCGCCGCGGCCGTCAACCACCAGCTCTGCGGCGCCCCGGGCGGTGACCACGCCGCCGCGACGGCGAGCGCCTGCTCGGCGACGACCTTCTCCCGCTGCGCCGCGTCGTCGGGTTCTCCTACGGCGGCCGGAGCGGCGTCGGCGTCCATCGCGGCAGTCTTCACCTCGAAGGGACGACGCGCCAAGAACGACAACCGCCCTACCGTGACCTCCATGCCCATCGCGCAGCCGCCGTCGGAGACCGGTGGCCACCGGCCGGACGTCCCCGTCAACCCGATCTTCGCCCGTGAACCGATCTCGATCCCCCGCTTCGCGTTGCCGGAGGAGGGACTCGACCCCGAGATCGCCTACCAGGTCGTGCACGACGAGCTGATGCTCGACGGCAACGCCCGGCTCAACCTGGCGACGTTCGTGACCACCTGGGCCGACCCGCAGGCCGAGCGGCTGCTGACGGAGTCGTTCGACAAGAACGTCATCGACAAGGACGAGTACCCGCGCACCGCCGACCTCGAGGCCCGCTGTGTGCGGATGCTCGCGAAGCTGTGGAACGCCCCGGACCCGCAGCACGCCGTCGGCTGCTCGACGACCGGCTCGTCGGAGGCCTGCATGCTGGGTGGGCTGGCGCTCAAGCGGCGCTGGCAGATCGCGCGCCGCGCCGCGGGGAAGCCGACGGACCGGCCCAACATCGTCATGGGCGTCAACGTCCAGATCTGCTGGGACAAGTTCGCGAACTTCTTCGAGGTCGAGCCGCGACTGGTGCCGATGGCGGGCGACCGGCTGCACCTGGGCGCCGCCGAGGCCGTGGCGTTGTGCGACGAGAACACGATCGGTGTCGTCGTCATCCTCGGGTCCACGTTCGACGGCAGCTACGAACCCGTCGCCGAGGTGTGCGCCGCTCTCGACGACCTGCAGGAACGCACCGGTGTCGACGTGAAGGTCCACGTCGACGGCGCCTCGGGCGCGATGATCGCGCCGTTCTGCGACCCGGACCTGGAATGGGACTTCCGGCTCGACCGGGTGGCGTCGATCAACACCTCCGGCCACAAGTACGGGCTCGTCTACCCCGGCGTCGGCTGGGTGCTGTGGCGCGACGCCGACGCCCTGCCCGAGGAGCTGGTGTTCCGGGTCAACTACCTCGGCGGTGACATGCCGACGTTCGCGCTCAACTTCTCCCGCCCCGGCGGGCAGGTCATCGCGCAGTACTACAACTTCCTGCGCCTGGGCACGGCCGGCTACCGCCGCGTCCAGCAGACCTGCCGGGACGTGGCGACGGCACTGTCGGCGCGCATCGCGGAGTTCGACCGGCTGCACCTGCTCACCGACGGCTCCGAGCTGCCGGTGTTCGCGTTCACCGTCGACGACGACGCACCGTTCTCGGCGTTCGACCTGTCGGCGGCGCTGCGGGAGGCCGGCTGGCTCGTCCCGGCCTACACGTTCCCTGCCGACCGCGAGGACCTCGCGGCGCTGCGCGTCGTGGTGCGCAACGGGTTCTCCCACGACCTGGCCGGGCTGCTGATCGACGACCTCGGGCGGGCGCTGGAGCAGTTGGAGAAGCAGCCGTCGCCGCAGCGCGGCGCGGAGTCGTCGTCGTTCGCGCACGGCGCGGGCCGGCCTGCGGGGTCCTCGACCCGCTGAACCCCTGTGAGCGGCAATAGTCGCTATAGCGACTATTGCCGCTCACAGGACCTAGCGTGAGGCCGCGCGCCCGCCCGTCGCCGAGATGGCCGCGCCCGTCACGAGCGAGCCGATCGCGATGCCGATGACCAGGTAGATGACCCCCGACGCGATCTTGACGCCCAGGTCGCCGCCGCCGAGGAACGCCAGCAGGATCACGACGACCGTCACCAGCGCGACGATCCAGCCGAAGTAGGCCAGCGGCCGCGGGGTGCTCACCAGCAGCAGGTGCGCGAGCCCCGTCGCGGCGAGGGCGGCGACGGCCGCCGACAGGCACAGCACGACGGTCTGCCCGCTGCCCAGGGGGCCCGACGCGAGCGGGCCGAGGAACTCCACCTTCGGCAGGGCCCGGGCGATCAGCACCCCGACGAGCGCGATCAGGGCCGCGACGATCGCCGTGGCCACACCGCCCGCCCAGAGGCGCCCGGCGTTGACGACCGGTGCCCGGGTGCCGGGCGGCGCGGCGCGCCCACCGGAGAACTGCTGGCGACCGTACTGCTGGTCGTAACGGTCGTCGCCGTAGTGCTCGGCGGGCATCTCGCGGGTGCGGTCGTCGTACTGCGACGGGTTGCGCGGGGTCCCGTACTCGTCCCCGGTCCCGTATCCCCGTGTCATCGTCGTCCGTCTCCCCCACCGAGTGCGTCGCTGCGCGCGCCGGTCCCGGCAGCGCGTCGCGCGATTGTCGCGCACATCGCCGGGGATGCAGCCTGCGAAACGTCCACCGGAAGTGTTCCGATCCGGTGACGACCGCCTCCCCCCGATCGTGCGGGTCAGCCGCCGAGCATCCGGCGCGCCTCGTCGACCTGGGCCTGGAGCACCTCGAGCCGCGTCGCGGTCGCGGCGCCCTGCTCGGCGCCGGGACCCATGTGCCCCGCGACGTAGCGCCAGTACACGCCCGCCCCGATGCACGCCGAACGCCAGCGGGCGAACGCGACGTAGTAGTCGACGACGTCGCCGGCCAGCGGGGTCCCCGTCCGTTCGACGTAGCGCGCCACCAGTTCGTCGCGCTCCGGGAAGCCGGGCTGGGCCGACGGGCTGTTGGTGCCGGCGGGGACGGCGTCGCCGGGGCGGGTCCACGACATGAGCAGCCAGCCGAGGTCGGCGAGCGGGTCGCCGAGCGTCGCGAGCTCCCAGTCGAGGACGGCGCGGACCTCGCCGTCGGGTGCGTACATGAGGTTGCCCGCGCGGAAGTCGCCGTGCGCGATACGCGTCGTCGTCGCCTCCGGGGCGGCCGCGACCAGCAGGTCGTGGACGGCGTCGATGCCCGTCAGGTCCTCGACCGCCGACGCATGGGCCTGCTTGTGCCAGCGCTTGAGCTGGCGCTGCAGGTAGCTGCCGGGCCGGTGGAGGTCGCCGAGGCCGGCCTCGTCGGGGTCGACGGCGTGCAGGTCGGCGAGGACGTCGACGGTGGCGAGACCCGCGGCGTGCCGGGACACCTCGGGGTAGGCGGCGCCCGCCGCGTCGTCACCGAGGACCGCCCCCTCGACGAACCCCATCACGTAGAACTCGGCCCCGATGACGTCGGTGTCGGCGCAGTAGGCGACCGGCCGGGCCACGGGCACCGGCGTCGGGTGCAGCGCGGAGATGAAGCGCCACTCACGGCTCATGTCGTGCGCGGTGGCCAGTACGCCGCCCATCGGTGGGCGGCGCAGCGCCCAGGAGGCGCCGGCGTCGTCGACGATCCGGTAGGTCAGGTTCGAGTGCCCGCCGGCGATACGGTCGGCGCGCAACGTCCCGGACGCGGTGGACACCTCGTCGACGTGCGCGTCGAGCCAGCGGGCCAGGGGCGCCACGGGCACGGGGTCGTCGGTGGCGATCTCCGTCGATCGGCTCATGCGCCCATTGAATGTCGTCGGCGGCGGAGTGTCACGCAGACGGCACTCACGTGAGCGGCAGCACAAGGCGGGCAAGGAGCCTGGCCGGTTCCGCCGCGGGATCGGCGGTGAGTCCGGTATGGACGGCCCCCGGGCGCACGACCGTCGACCGCGGTGCGGTGAGCCTGCGGAACCGGCGGCCCAGGTCCTCGCCGTCGGCGGGGCCGGTCGCCGCGAGCGCGCCGTCGGTGAGCCGGTCGGACCGCGCGGGCGCGGCCACCGCGGTGATCCCCGCGACGGCGTCGAGGGCGAGCCCGATGGCCTCGACGTCGGCGTGCGGGTCGAGGACGGCGACCCGGGCGGCGTCGAGGTGGACGGCCGCGCCGAGGAAGTCGACGGCCCGGCAGTAGACGAGGACGCCGGCGTTGACGGCCTCGCCCCGGTCGGGGCGGGGCACGACCTGCAGCAGGGCGTACTCGTAGAGGTGCACGTTCACCGGGCCGCCCGCCACTCCGCGAGCCACGACGGGTGCTTCGCCGGCCGGGTGCGGCGCTCGGCACCTGCGGCCGCGGCCTCGCGCAGCGGCGGCAGCCACGCGGCGCGGGCGTCGAGGCGGGCGGTGAGGGCGGCGACGTAGGCGGCGCGGACGTCGTCGGGCTCGTCGAAACCGGGTTCGCCGTCGAGCCACGCGTCGGGCACGGCGGCGGTGGCCGCGGCCAGCAGCGCAGGCGTGACGCGCGGGGCCAGCTCGGCGTCGGCGGCGTCGACGTCGGGGGCGCAGCCGAGCAGCACGTGGTCGCCCGCGTCGTAGGGACGGGCGGCGCGCTGCGCGAGCGCCTCGGCCGTGGGTGGGCCCGACCAGCCGTGATGGAACGTCAGGGTTGCGCCGTGGTCGATCAGGTACGGACGCCGGTGCCACAGCAGCAGGTTGGCGTTGCGCCACGAGCGGTCGACGTTGCCGACGAGCGCGTCGAACCACAGCACCCGGCCGGCGAACTCCGGGCCGGGGTCGAACGCGAGCGGATCGAGGTCGAGCGCGCCGGGCAGGAAGTCGACACCGAGGTTGCGGCCCGGCGAGTTGCGCAGCAGCTCCTGGACCTCCTGGTCGGGCTCGGCGAGCCCCAGCCGCGGGTCGACGTCGACGGTGACGAGCTCGGGCACCGCCAGGCCGAGCCCGCGTGCCAGCTCCCCCGCCACGATCTCGGCGACCAGCACCTTGCGCCCCTGGCCCGCGCCGTGGAACTTCACGACGTAGGTGCCGAGGTCGTCGGCCTCCATCAGCCCCGGCAGCGACCCGCCCTCACGCAACGGCGTGACGTAGCGGATCGCGGTGACCCCTCGCAGCACGACACCCCGTCCTCTCGCTCGACGACCATCCTTGCCGATGGCCGTCGTGCGGGAGTGCGGGGTGTGCGTGCGCCGCGGGGGGCGGTCCGGCGTGTGCGGGGACCTGCGGGGGTCCGGCTCAGCGGGCGGAGAACAGGTGCGGCTCGGGCTCGGTCCACGCCGGGACGTAGCGGGCCGGTTCCTGGGTGTCCGCCCTGGTGTACGCGGGCGTGCCGACGGCGGACTCGTCTTGCGCCGCAACGGGTGCCTCGGCCGGGCGGGCGGCCGGGCGGCCCATCGGGACGAAGGTCTCGCTCAGCATCGGGAAGCCGCGGGCCTCGGTGGGCACGTCGTCGGCAGCGGGAGCGGTGGTCGACTCGGTGACGGTCGCGCCGGCCATCGCGGGGGCGGCCGGGCGGCCGTTGTCGTGCACGGTGACGACGACGGAGCGACGCTCGGCGCGGCGGGCCTCGGCGCGGGCCCGCCACCCGGCGGCGACGTGGGACAGGCTAAGCCGGCCCGGGCCGAACGCGGCGATGCCCAGGACGACCGCGATGATCATGCCGACGAGCTCCCAGCCGCCGTCCTTGACGAAGATGCCGTTCTTGGCGTGCACGAACCAGACCGCGCCCGCCATGACGAACACGAAACCGGCCGCGGCCCAGCGGACCATCACGCCGAACAGCAGCAGCAGCGAGCCGGTGAGCTCCACGACGAGGGTGAAGGCGGTGGCGGCGATGGCGATCGGGATGCCGAAGTTGGCGAACACCACCGTCGTGGAGGCGAACCCGGTCTGCACGAACGTCTGCCAGACGTGCGCGAGCATCACCACCGAGACGAGGACGCGCGCGACGAGGATCAGCACGTCGCGGTACCAGTCCTCGGCCCGGTCGCGGACCTGTGCGGGGAGCGTGCGGGCCATCTCAGCCTCCTGTGCATCGATCGTTCGTCGTGTCCGGCAGGGCATGTGCGACGCGCTCGGCAGCAACGCTGCGTGCCCGGTCGAACGCTTTCCGTAGCGGTCGTGGAGCCGACGTTAGCCCGGACGCCGCTGTGCGCAGAGACGAACGGCCGCTTCTACGACGACCGAACGGTCCTGCGCGGTGAGCTGTCACACATCGACCACTCATCCGTGTAACGCACCCCGACGGAAAAGGTGACGCTCCGGGTTACGACAACCACTCAGGGGCGATCTTCGGACCCGAAAGCATGCATCTACGCATCCGTCACGACCGCGTGCGTCCGTACGGGGGTGGGGCTAGCACCACCCCCGGATGCGGGTCAGCACGGTCGTCGCGACGGCCGCGGTCCGGCAGAGTTCCCCGTGCCGGGCGGGAGGGCAGCACCTGGGGGGTCCGCCCGGCACGGACGACCACCACGTCGCCGCCGCTGGGGAGCGGGCCGCGACACGGGTGGACGGGGTTGCCGACGGGGGTGTCGAGAACCCCCACCGGCCGGGCGGCTCTGGGGAGCGCCGCCCGGCCGACTTCGTTCTCCTCAACGTGTGCCGGTCTCAGCCATGATGGGGCCGTGAGCGCATCGAGCCGTCCCGCCGACATCACGTCGACACCCGAGTGGGCCGCACTGGCCGCCCACCACCGCGAGGTCGAGCCACTCCACCTGCGCGAGCTGTTCGACTCCGACCCCGACCGGGTCGAGGCCTTCACCGCCACCGCGGCCGACCTCGTCCTCGACCACTCCAAGCACCGCATCACCCGCGACACGCTGCCGCTGCTGTTCGCGCTGGCCGAGCGTGCCGGCATCCCCGACCGGGTCACCGCCATGTTCCGCGGCGACCACATCAACACCAGCGAGGACCGTGCCGTCCTGCACACCGCGCTGCGGCAGCCGCGCGACGCGTCGCTGACCGTCGACGGCCAGGACGTCGTCACCGACGTGCACGAGGTCCTCGACCGCATGGGCGCCTTCGCCGACTCCGTGCGGTCGGGCACGTGGACCGGGCACACCGGTGAACGCATCCGCGCCGTCGTCAACATCGGCATCGGTGGCTCCGACCTCGGCCCGGTCATGGCCTACGAGGCGCTGAAGGCCTACTCCGACCGCGACCTCACCGTCCGGTTCGTGTCCAACATCGACCCCACCGACCTCGCCGAGACCGTCCGCGACCTCGACCCGGCGTCGACGCTGTTCATCGTCTCGTCCAAGACCTTCACCACCCTCGAGACGCTGACCAACGCGCGCAACGCCCGCGACTGGCTGCTGGCCGGGCTGGGCGACGACTCGGCCGTCGCCAAGCACTTCGCCGCGGTGTCGACCAACGCCGAGAAGGTGCGCGAGTTCGGCATCGACGAGGCCAACATGTTCGGCTTCTGGGACTGGGTCGGCGGGCGCTACTCCGTCGACTCCGCGATCGGGCTCTCCCTCATGGTCGCCGTCGGACCCGACCGGTTCGGCGAGTTCCTCGCCGGCATGCACGCCATGGACGAGCACTTCCGCACCGCGCCGCCCGAGCGCAACGTGCCGCTGATCGCCGGGCTGCTCAACGTCTGGTACGCCAACTTCTTCGGCGTCCAGACCCACGCCGTGCTGCCCTACAGCCAGTACCTGCACCGGCTGCCCGCCTACCTGCAGCAGCTGACCATGGAGAGCAACGGCAAGTCCGTCCAGCAGACCGGCGTCCCCGTCACCACCACGACCGGCGAGATCTGGTGGGGCGAGCCCGGCACCAACGGCCAGCACGCCTTCTACCAGCTGCTGCACCAGGGCACCCGGCTCGTCCCGGCCGACTTCATCGGCTTCGCCCGGCCCGCGCACGACCTGCCCGGCGAGGGCGCGGCCGACATGCACGACCTGTTCTCCGCCAACCTGTTCGCCCAGACCGCGGCGCTCGCGTTCGGCAAGACCGCCGAGGAGATCGCTGCCGAGGGCACCCCCGCCGACGTCGTGGCGCACAAGGTCATGCCGGGCAACCGCCCGACGTCGACGATCCTCGCCCCCGAGCTCAGCCCGTCGGTCCTGGGCCAGCTCATCGCCTTCTACGAGCACGTGACGTTCGTCGAGGGCTCGGTGTGGGGCATCGACTCCTTCGACCAGTGGGGCGTCGAGCTGGGCAAGGTCATGGCCAAGCAGATGGTGCCGGTGCTCTCGGACGCCGACCCGTCCTACGACGGCCTCGACGCCTCGTCCGTCGCGCTGGTGAAGCGCTACCGGTCCCTGCGCGGCCGCTCGTAACCCTGTGAGCGGCAATGGTCGCCATAGCGACCATTGCCGCTCACGACCCCGCCGGGCCGCACCTGGCCGGTCGGCCGGGTGCGGCGGGGCGCCGGCCCGGCCAGACTGGACGGATGCGATCGTCGCCCACCCGGCTGCCGCTGGTCCTCGGCGCCGTCCTGGTGGCGCTGCTCGCCCTGGCCGCCGGGTGGCTCCTGCACTTCGGCGCCACCGGCAGCGGTCCCGCCGACGCCGACGCGGCACTGCTCACCGACGCCATCGCCGTCCGCGAACCGGCCCTCACCACCACCGCGGTGACGATCACGACGATCGGCAGCACCGCCGCGATGGCGCTGCTCGCCGCGGCCATGTGCGTCGTGAGCTGGCTACGCGGCCACCGCGCCGACGCCCTGTTCGTCGCGGCCGCCGCGATCGGCGGGAGCGCGCTGTTCCGGCTGCTCAAGGTCTTCTTCGACCGGCCCCGCCCGCCGGTGGCGACGCGGCTGGTCAACGAGACCAACGAGTCCCTGCCGTCGGGGCACGCCACGATGTCGGTCGTGATCGTCGGCGCGCTCGTCGTCCTGTTGTGGACGGGACGCGGCACCGTGGCGCGTGTCGCGCTCCTCACCGCGGCGACGCTGTGGGTGGTGGCCGTCGGGGCGACCCGCATCTACCTGGGCGTGCACTGGTTCAGCGACGTCCTCGCCGGCTGGTTCGTCGGCGCGACCTGGCTCGCGGTGTGCGTCGTCGTGCGCCGGTCGTGGGGCAGCCGGCCGGGTGAGCCGGCGCCGGTGGACGCCGATCCGGTCGAGCCCGCCGACGACCGCTAGCGCTGTTCCTTCTCGCACCACCACGTCGACCGGCCACCCACGGTCCCGTGGACCATCGGCGCCCCACAGCGCGGACACGTCGCACCGGGGTGGCGGTGCTCGATGATCCGTCCGGTGTGGACACCGCCGTTCGCGATCGCCGCCTGCAACGCCCGTTCGAGGTTGCGGTGCAGACGGTTCACCTCGGTGCGGTCGAGCTCGTCCGACGGTCGCGACGGCGACAGCCTGGCCTGCCACAGCGTCTCGTCGGCCAGCAGGTTGCCCACGCCCGAGAGCACCTTCTGGTCGAGCAGCCGCGCCTTGAGCGGGGCGTGGCTGCGGCCCAGCCTGGTGCGCAGCTCGGCCGCGGTGATGTCCTCGGCGTCGGGGCCGAGCGCGTCCACGTCCGGGTCGAGGCGCACCCGTCCCAGCCGGCGCTTGTCGAACAGCCGCAGCTCGCCACCGTCGTCGAAGCGGACGGTGAAGCGGTTCCACTCGGGCTTGCGGGGTGCCTGGTCGTGCTCGGCGTCCGTCACCACGATCCGTCCGCCCATCCCCAGGTGCACCCCGAGGGTCGGGCCCTCGTCGCCGTGGGGGTCGCGGGTGTCGCACCACATCGTCTTCCCGCGCCGGTGCGCCGCCGTGAGTGCGCCCCCGACCAGCACCGATGCGATCTCACCCGGCGGGTGCGGGCGGCACACCCACTCGTCGGTGTCATCCACGGCGACGATCCGGCGGTCCAGCGCGTGCTCCAGGACGCGCCTGGCCTGTTCGACCTCGGGGAGCTCGGGCACGTGATCAGTGTCGCGCCGCCGAACCGGGATCGCGCGGCGGGCGCGGGATTAGCGTGCCGGTCGTGGTGACCTCGACCCCCGCCGACGCCGGACCCGTCCTCCTCGCCCGCGACGTCGACCTCGTCCGCGGCGAGGCCCGGCTGCTCGACTCGGTGTCGCTGCGCGTCGAGCACGGCGAGCACTGGGCCCTGCTGGGTCCCAACGGCGCCGGCAAGTCGACCCTGCTGGGCATCCTCGGCGCCCGCACCCACCCCACCCGCGGCGAGGTCCACGTCCTCGGCCGCCGGCTCGGGCGGGTCGACGTCCGCGAGCTGCGCTCCTACCTCGGGCACGTCGACCCGCGCCATCCTGTGCAGTCTCCGCTGACGCTGCGCCAGGTCGTGCTCACCGGGCTGACCAACACCACCGAGCTCGTGCCGCGCTGGGGGCCGTCGGCGTCCGAGGAGGCCGAGGCCGATCGGCTCATCGCGCTGCTGGGTGTCTCGCACCGGGCGTCGGACCGCTGGCCGACGTTGTCGCAGGGCGAACGCGGCCGAGCGCTGATCGCCCGCGCCCTCATGCCCGCACCGCGGCTGCTGCTCCTCGACGAGCCCGCCACCGGCCTCGACCTCGCCGCTCGCGAACAGCTGCTGACCGCGCTCGACACGCTGCGGCGCGAACACCCCGGCCTCGCGACCGTGCTGGTCACCCACCACCTCGAGGAGCTCCCGCCCTCGACGACGCACGCCTACCTGCTGCGCGACGGCCGCTGCCTCGCCGCCGGCCCCGCGTCGGCGGTCCTGACCACCGAGCTGGTGAGCCAGTGCTTCGGCCACCCCGTGCGGATCGTGCACGACGACGGCCGCTGGGCCGCCCGCGCCCGCCGGGTCCTGGCCCCCCTGTGAGTGGCGATAGTCGCTATCGCGACTATCGCCACTCACGACCTCGTTCGTGGAACACCAGCGGGTGGAGCGGAGTTGATCACGGCGTGACGACCCGGATGCGTGTGCGTGCCCCCGAGCTGCACGGCCGTCGCTGGCTGAACACGGGAGGGCGCGAGCTCTCCCTCACCGACCTGCGCGGCAAGATCGTCCTGCTCGACTTCTGGACGTTCTGCTGCGTCAACTGCCTCCACGTCCTCGACGAGCTCCGCCCGGTCGAGGAGCGCTGGTCCGACGTGCTCGTCGTCATCGGCGTGCACTCACCCAAATTCGTGCACGAGGGCGAGCCCGCGGCCGTCGAGGCCGCCGCCGAGCGCTACGGCGTCGGGCACCCGGTGCTCGACGACCCCGCGCTGCAGACCTGGGACGCCTACGCCGCCCGCGCCTGGCCGACCCTCGTCGTCGTCGACCCCACCGGCTACGTCGTCGCCCAGATGTCCGGCGAGGGCCACGCGCACGGCCTCGACGTCCTCATCGGCGAGCTGGTCGCCGAACACGAGGCCGCCGGGACGCTGCACCGCGGCGACGGCCCCTACGTCGCACCCCCGGAGCCGGAGACGGCGCTGCGCTTCCCCGGCAAGGTCATCGCCCTGCCCGGCGGGACGTACCTCGTCTCCGACACCACCCACCACCAGCTCGTCGAGCTGGAGCCCGACCTCGTCACCGAACGGCGCCGGTTCGGGACCGGCCGCCGCGGACCGCTGTCGGAGCCGCAGGGCCTGGTCGCGCTTCCCCCCGACGTCGCCGCCGAGGTCGGCTACGACGTCGTCGTCGCCGACTCGGTGAACCATGCGCTGCAAGGACTCACGCTGTCCACGGGCGAGCTGCGCAGGGTCGCCGGGACGGGTTCGCAGCTGCGCGAGCGGGCCGCCGTCGGAGCGTCCGCGCAGGAGCTGTCCACGCCGTGGGACGTCGCCTGGTGGGAGGACCGCGTCGTCGTCGCCATGGCCGGGTCGCACCAGCTGTGGGCGTTCGACCCGCGCACCGGCACCGCGTCCGTCCTCGCCGGGACCACCACCGAGGGCCTGCGCGACGGCCCGCCCGCCGACGCCTTCTTCGCCCAGCCCTCCGGGCTCGCCACCAGCCCCGACGGCACCCTGTGGGTGGCCGACGCCGAGACCTCCGCGCTGCGCTCGGTCGTCGCCGCCCCCACGGTCGGCGCCGCCGTCACCACCGCCGTCGGGCTGGGCCTGTTCGACTTCGGGTTCCGCGACGGCCCCGCCCCCGACGAGGCGCTCCTGCAGCACCCGCTCGGCGTCGGCGCCCTGCCCGACGGGTCCGTCGCCGTCGCCGACACCTACAACGGCGCCATCCGCCGCTACGACCCCGGGACCCGCACCGTCACGACCCTGGCGCGCGACCTCGCCGAGCCCTCGGACGTCATCGTCGACGGTGACACCCTCGTCGTCGTCGAGTCCGCGGCGCACCGGCTCGTGCGGCTGCCCATCCCGGCGGGCGCCCGCGTCGACGCCGGCGCCCACACGGTCCGCCGCTCGCGCACCGACCTGGCACCGGGCCCGCTGCGGCTGCGGATCGACTTCACCCCGCCCACCGGCCAGCACCTCGACGACCGCTTCGGCGACCCCACCTCCCTGACCGTGACGGCCTCGCCGCCGTCGCTGCTGCTGAGCGGGGCCGGGACCGCTCCGGGCCTCGTGCGGTCCGTCGAGCTCTCGGGCGAGGTCACCGAGGGCGTCCTGTCGATCAGCGTCGCCGCCGCGGCGTGCGACGAGGGCGACGGCATCTACGCCGCCTGCCACCGCTACCAGCAGGACTGGGGCATCCCGGTCCGGCTGGTCACCGGCGCGCCGTCGGAACTGACGCTGGACCTGCGAGCGCTCTGACCCAGATCCCCGACCAGAAGCGGGTGAGCGCCGCGGCCTCCGGACCGGCCCCGGATCGGCCGGCGCAGGCTGCGCCGCCGACCGGTACAGCCGCAGGATGCACGCGGCCATCGCCGGGTCCGACGCGGCGGCGACCTTGTCGGCCACGTCCGCGTCCGTCCCCTGCGCCGCGAGCCCCTCCCCGCGCCGCGCGACCGGTGCCGCACCCATCCGCTCGGCGAGCTCGGACTACGGTCATCGCCTGACGGTCGCCGGCGGGACCGACGATCGCCCGGTTCACGACGTCACCCGACGGGGGCGAGTGAGGGGGCGGCGGGGCCGCTGTTAGCATGAATGACCGAGCGCACGGCGTGCTCGCTCGATCCGGGTCACACGACCTGCGGTACGGGTCGTAACGCCGGCCCCCGTACACGTTCCAGGTAGGAAGACTCGAGGCAGACGCGTGGCCAACATCAAGTCCCAGATCAAGCGGGTCAAGACCAACGAGAAGCGCCGCCAGCGCAACAAGGCGGTCAAGTCGTCGGTCCGCACCGCCATCCGCCGGTTCCGTGAGGCCGAGGCGGCCGGCGAGACCGAGAAGGCCGTGGAGCTGCAGCGCGCCGCCGCCAAGGCCCTCGACAAGGCCGCCAGCAAGGGTGTCATCCACCGCAACCAGGCGGCGAACCGCAAGTCGGCCATCGCCAAGCGCGCCGACGCCCTCACCGCGTCCACGAGCTGAGCACCCCCGGCGCGTCGCGCCGGACCTGTTCTCACCGACGGCGCCGTCCGCATCCCGCGGGCGGCGCCGTCGTCGTGTTCCGCGACGGGCTGCACGTCTGAGCCCGCGCCGAGTTCGACGTGCGGCTGGTTCGATCATGGTCGGGACCAGTCCGGTGTCGAGCTCGACGAGGTCCTCCGGTGCGTCAGCGCATCTCGCGGGCGTCGATGATGCGGCGGACCGCGCGTTCCAGCGCGAACTCCGGATCGGCGGCGGCGCCCTTGACGTCGGCGTTCGCCTCCGCGGCCGCCGCGAACGCCACCGTCAGCCCCTCGGGCCGCCAGGAGCGGACCTGCCCCTGCGCCTTGCGGATCTTCCAGGGCGGCATGCCCAGCGAGCTCGCGAGCCGGTTGGGGTCGCCCCGCCCTGCCGCGCCGACCTTCGCGAGCGTCCGCACCGCGTCGGCCAGCGCATCGGCGACCAGCACCGGCGCCACCCCCAGCACCAGCGCCCAGCGCAGCGCCTCGAGCGCACCGGCCCGGTCGCCCGCGACGACCTTGTCGGCCACGGTGAACCCCGACGACTCGGCCTTGCCCCGGTGATAGCGCCGCACCGACTTCTCGTCGATCGCGCCGCCGGTGTCGGCGACCAGCTGCCCGGCCGCCGACGCGAGCTCCCGCAGGTCGGAGCCCACAGCCTCCATCAGCACCTCGAGGGCGTCGCCGGTGATCTTCCCACCGAGACGACGCACCTCCGCGCGGACGAAGTCGGCACGCTCGGCCGGGCGGGTCAGCCGGTCGCAGCGGACGACCTCGGCGCCCGCCTTGCGCAGGTCGTCGGCGAACGACTTGCCCCGGGCCCCGCCCTGGTGGACCAGGACGACGACGATCCCGTCGGCAGGCTCCGCGGCATAACGCAGCACGGCGGCAGCCATGTCCTTGGCTGCCTCCTGCGCGGAGGTGAGCACGACGACCCGCCCTTCGGCGAACAGCGACGGGCTGAGGTGCTCGGCGAGGTCCTCGGGGGCGAGCTCGCCGATGCGCATCCGACGCACGTCGGTGTCGGGATCGGCCGCCCGCGCCCTGCTCACGACGTCCTGCACCGCCCGCTCCGCGAGCAGCTCCTCCTCACCCACGACGAGGTGGACGGGGTGCGGAGGCGTCGCGTCGGCAGCCGGTGGGGTCACCCCCTCATCGTGGCCCAGCACCCGCCTAGGACGTGACCCGCCTCCCAGATCCCGGACCACTGTTTCGCGTCCGGGAGACAGATGTCGTACGGTTGTCACGAGCACCGGCACGGTCCGCGTGGCCCCGGGCTCGCACAATCGAATATGGCTCATCCAGAGGGGTAGAGGGAACGGCCCGTTGACACCCCGGCAACCGGCGTCGCACGACCATCGCGAGTGACGATCACGGTGCCAATTCCGACCCGCTTCGTGCGGGGAAGATGAGGAGATTCTCCGATGACTTCTGTTGCGCCCGCGCGCGCCACCGGCCTCGACCTCGGTTCGGCCCGTGCCCTCTCCTGCCGCGAGTGCGGCCACGAGACGCCCCTCGCCGCGGAGTTCGCCTGTCCGCAGTGTTTCGGCCCCCTCGAGGTGGCCTACGACTTCCCGGCCGTCACGCGCGCGTCGATCGAGGCCGGTCCGCAGTCGATCTGGCGCTACCGCGACCTGCTGCCCGTGCCGTCGAACGTGCAGTCGCACCCTAACACCGAGCCGGGCATGACGCGGCTGATCAAGGCCGACCGGCTCGCCGCCGCCCTGGGCGTGCGCTCCCTGTGGGTCAAGGACGACACCGGCAACCCGACGCACTCGTTCAAGGACCGCGTCGTCGCCATCGCCCTCGCCGCGGCCCGTGAGCTCGGCTTCACCGTGCTGTGCTGCCCCTCGACCGGCAACCTCGCCAACGCCGTCGCCGCCGCGGCGTCGCGCGCCGGGTGGGACTCGGTCGTGCTGATCCCGTCGTCGCTGGAGAAGGCCAAGGTCCTCACGACCGCCGTCTACGGCGGCACGCTGCTGGCCGTCGACGGCAACTACGACGACGTCAACCGGCTCGCCACCGAGCTGGCGGCCGAGCACGAGGAGTGGGCGTTCGTCAACGTCAACGTCCGCCCCTACTACGCCGAGGGCTCGAAGACGCTGGGCTACGAGGTCGCGGAGCAGCTCGGCTGGCGCCTGCCCGAGCAGATCGTCGTCCCGATCGCGTCCGGCTCCCAGCTGACGAAGATCGACAAGGGTTTCCAGGAGTTCGGCAAGCTCGGGCTCGTCGAGCCCACCCCGTACAAGATGTTCGGCGCGCAGGCCACCGGCTGCTCGCCGGTCGCGACGGCGTTCGCCGAGGGCCACGACGTCATCCGCCCGGTCAAGCCGGACACGATCGCCCGCTCGCTGGCGATCGGCAACCCGGCCGACGGCCCGTACGTCCTCGACTCGGTGCGCCGCACCGGTGGCGCGATCGGGCACGTCTCCGACGACGAGGTGCGCGACGGCATCCAGCTGCTGGCCCGCACCGAGGGTGTCTTCGCCGAGACCGCGGGCGGGGTCACGGTCGCGACCGCCAAGAAGCTGATCGAGGCCGGCCAGATCGACCCCGACGCCGAGACCGTTCTGCTCATCACCGGTGACGGGCTGAAGACGCTCGACGCCGTCGCCGACCGCGTCGCCCCGAGCGCGACCGTCGCGGCCACGAGCAAGGCCGTCCGTGAGGCGCTCGCCGGGCGCGACTGACCGAGCCCGCCCGGGCCGCGCACGTCGTCGGCGGCCCGGGAGCGGATCACCGCGCGACACCACCGACGGCCCGCCGTGGCCGTCTGCCGTGTCCGCGACGACGGCGGTGTCACCGTCGTGGTCGGTGCGGCGCACCGCCACCCCCGCGGAGCCGAGGACGCCGAGCAGCTGCGGGTCGGGGTGCCGGTAGCTGTTGCCGGCCCCGACCGAGACCAGCACGACCCTCGGCGCCACTGCGGCGAGGAACTCCCGCAGGCTGTAGCGCGAGCCGTGGTGGGGCATCTTGAGGACGTCGGCGCGCAACGGGACGCGGGCGGCGAGCAGGTCGGCCTGTGCGGCGATCTCGACGTCGCCGGTGAGCAGCACCGAACCCGCCCGGGTCTGGGCCCGGACCACGAGCGACCCGTCGTTGACGGCGGTGCCGTCGTCGGGATCGACGTCGGTGGCCGGGTGGACGGGCCCGAGCACGTCGAGCACCAGCCCGGGCCAGGTCAGCCGCTGCCCGGGGCTCAGCGCCACGACGCTCGTCCCCGCCTCCCGCGCCTGCACGCCGAGGCTGCGCAGCGCTGCGCCGGGCTGACGCGAGGGGCCGATCGCGATCCCGCCGACGGCCCTGCCCCGCAGCGCGCCCGACATCCCTCCGACGTGGTCGGCGTGCAGGTGGCTGACGACCACGAGGTCGAGCGAGTGCACACCCAGCCGGGCGAGACAGGCGTCGACGGGCCCGTCGTCCGGGCCGGCGTCGACGAGCACCGCATGGCCGGGTGCGCCGGTCGACAGGACGAGCGCATCGCCCTGCCCGACGTCGCACGCGACGACCGTCCATCCGACGGGCGGCCAGCCGGGGGTGACGACGCGCGTCGGCACCAGCACGAGCAGCACACCGACCAGCACGGCGACGAGCAACGCCCGCAGCCGCCGCGACCGGACCAGCACCGCGAGCACCACGATCACGACGACGAGCAGCAGCGCGCCGACCCATCCCGACGGCCACGGCACGACCCCGCCCTGCACGGCCGCGGCCCGGTCGGCGACGAGGACGAGCCACCCGACCTCGGGCCCCGCCAGCCACACGCACACCTCGGCGGCGGTCGGACTCACGACCGACAACAGCGCGGCCAGGACCCCGAGCACCGTCGCGGGTGGGACGACGGGTGCCGCGAGCAGGTTGGCCACCAGTGAGACCAGGCTGACCGTGCCGCTCAGGCCGGCGATCAGCGGTGCCGTCGCGATCCCGGCCGCCGCGGGGACGACCAGCGCCTCCGCGACACCGGGCGGGACGCCGCGGTCGCGCAGCCGACGCGCCCACCCCGGGGCGACCAGCACCAGGGCAGCGGTGGCGACGGCCGACAACGCGAACCCCGGGTCGACGGCGAGCCGCGGCATCCACAGCAGCAGCACGACGACGGTCGCCGCGAGCGCCGGTACAGCCGACCGCTTGCGGCCCATGGCCAGCGCGAGCAGGACGACCCCGCCCATGACCGCGGCCCGCAGCACGCTCGGCGACGGCCGGGCCAGCACGACGAACCCGACGAGCGCGAGCCCGGCCCCCGCCGCGCACACGCGCGGCCCGGCGCGCAACAACCGGAGCAGGAGCAGCACCGCACCCGCGATCACGGCCAGGTTCGCACCCGACACGGCAGTGAGGTGGGTCAGTCCGGCGGCGCGGAAGTCGTCGGACACCTCCGGGGCCTGGTCGCGGGTGTCGCCGACGGTCAGCCCCGGCAGCAGGCCCGCAGACCGTTCCGGTAGCACCCCCGACGCGCTGCGCAGGCCGTCGCGCAGCGTCCCGGCTGCGCTCTGCCACCAGGGCGGTGCGGTGACGTCGGCGGGTGCGCCGTGGACCCGCAGCACCGCGACGGTGAGGTCGCTGCGCGAGGGTGGGGCGAGCAGTCCCTCCGCCCGCACCGACTGTCCCGGCAGCAGCCCGGACCAGCCGTCGGCGGGGGCGATCAGCAGCACCCGGCCACCGGCGCTCCAGCGGCCGGCGCCGGCGGCGGCCTCGACGAGGTCGGCGGCGATCGTGACCTGGCCGCCCGCCGCGATCGGGGCGCCCGTCGTCGGCCGGACGAGGCGTGGGTCGTCGGTGAGCGTGACCCGGACCGTCGCCGCCGCGCCGGTGGACGCCGCCGCGGCCAGCGGGTGCCCGGCCACGATCACGACATTGGTACCGACGACGACCGCAGCCGCCGCGGCGCAACCGAGCGCGGCCGCGACCCCGGCGGCCCAGCCGCGGCCGCGGGCGCGCCGGGCGAGCACGACTCCGCCGACGAGCAGCAGGCCCGCGACGACGACCACGCCCGCCACCCCACCGAGCAGCCCGACGACCGTCACCGCCCAGACCGCGAGGGCTGCCGGGACCAGTCGCAGGTCGGGCGGGACACGCGTCTGGTCCTCGGCCCCCTCCCGCACGGCGGACGTCATCCCGCGACCACCAGTTCACGCATCTGGGCGTACTTGCGCTCACCGATGCCGTCGATCTCGCGCAGCTGGTCGACGCGGCTGAACCGACCGTTGCGGGTGCGCCAGTCGACGATGCGCTGCGCCGTGACGGGGCCGACGCCGGGCAGCCCGTCGAGCTGGGCGACGGTCGCGGAGTTGAGGTCCACCTTGCCCCCGGCCGCCCCGGCGGCGGGCTCCGCCGGCGCAGCACCGGCGTCGGGTACGGCCGGGGCACCCACGACGAGCTGCTCCCCGTCGGACACCCGCCGTGCGAGGTTGAGCCCCGCGACGTCGGTACCGGGTGAGACACCACCCGCGGCCTCGACGACGTCGGCCACCCGGGCGCCGTCGGGCACCCGGACGAGGCCCGGTCTGGCCACCGTGCCGACGACACTCACGACAATCTCCCCGCCGGGGGTGGCGGAAGGACCGGAGCCGGTCGGTACGTCGGCGATCGGCGACAGGCCCGCTACCGGGCCGGGCGGCAGCGGATCGGCGCGGGGGCGGTCGAGCCACACGCCCGCCGCGGCGGCGAGCGCTGCGAGCAGGGTGACGACCGTCAGTGCGACCGCGCCGGGACGTCCGGGATCCAGGCGCGCCCCCTGTACCGACTCGGGAACCCATCGCCGCACCGCGGCGCCACGCCGACGACGGAGCCGGTCGCCGAGGCGTGCGGCACGACTCGGCGTCGACTGCTCCGGTGCACCCACAGGCATGTCGACGGTGTCGGGCTCGACGATCCATTCAGGATGGTCGAGCCAGTGATCGCCGCCGGTGCGCCCGTCCGTTGCGGCGGCGGGTCCGGGTCCGGGTCCGGGGCCGGGGCCGGGGCCGGGGCCGGGGCCGGGGACAGCGGGAGAGGGGACGGCGGAGGAGTCCACGGAGGGCTGTCGACGTGGCGCCGAGCCCAGCGCAGCCGCGAGCCGCCGTCCGGGATCCACCACACCTGCCACGGGATCGACCGTAGGAGCAGAAGGCCGGCTGAGGGGTCGTCGAGCGAGCACTGTGGATGATCCGGAACCGATGTGGACAGCTCGGCTGCGACGTGGGTCGCCACCGCAGTTCGTGTCGGAGCGGTGTGCGAAGCTGGGCGGGGCCCAGTGCGCGAAACGGATCGGTCGGTCGGACCGCTCAGCCGGATCTGCTTCCCGACGAACGCGAACGTGTCGTCAGCCCTTGCTCCGATGCGCTCACGACACCCTCGGTGCACGACGCCGGCCCCGATCCCGCCGAACGTGTGACCGGGGCAGCCTGCCCCGCACCCACCACCCCTTCGATCCACACCGACGGCCGCTCGCCCCGCTCACCGGCACGCCGGGACCGGGCCTCACGACACGTCGGACCGCGGGCGACGCGCACGCCTCGACCCCGAACAGCGGGACGCCGGGAACCGGGAGATCAGTGCTCGGCGGGCGCGGCGTCGTCGGCCGCATCGGGGCCCGAGCGCCGCGGCACCACCACGATCCCCAGCAGCCCCTGCCCGGCGTGCGCGCCGATCACCGCGCCCACCTCCGACACCAGCAGCCGGGCCGCGGAGGGCAGTCGTTCCCGCAGCGTCGCCGCGAGCTCCTCGGCACGCGCGGCGGCGCCGAGATGATGCACGGCCAGGTCCGCCCCCTCCCCCGCGGCGGCGACGGCGAGGTCGAGAAGTCGTTGCGCCGCACGGGCACTCGTGCGCACCTTCTCCAGCGGCATGATCCGGCCCTCGGCCAGGTGCAGCAGGGGTTTGACGGCGAGCGCGGTCCCGAACAGCGCCGCGGCCGCGCCGATCCGCCCGCCGCGGCGGAGCCGTTCGAGGTTGTCGACGGAGAAGAAGACCCGGCACCGGGAGGCGACGTCGGCCGCGGCGTCCTCGACGTCGGCCCCGCCCGCGCCGGCATCGGCGGCGTCGCAGGCGGCGAGGACGGCATAACCGAGGCCCATCGCGACGGCGCGCGAGTCGACGATCCGGACCCGGTCGGGCCCGACCTCCTCGGCAGCCAGCCGCGCGGCGTCCCAGGTGCCGGAGAGCTCGCGGGACAGGTGCACGGAGACGACGCCCGTGGCGCCGGCGTCGAGGGCCTCGCGGTAGACGGCTTCGAACGCGGCGGGGGTGGGCCGGGAGGTGTGGACGGCGAGGGTCTTGTCGGCGAGGGCGGTGACGAGCTCGGCGGGGCCGATGTCGGTGCCGTCGCGGCCGGTACGGTCGCCGAGCCGGACTTCGAGGGGGACGACGCGGATGCCGCGTTGGGCGGCGAGTCCGGCAGGGAGGTAGGCGGTCGAGTCGGTGACGACGGCGACGGGCACGACGACGGACCCTAGCGCCTCGACGGTGTATCCGGACACTTCAGGCGCGGCCCGTGTCGATCAGTTCGGCGACCGCGGCCCCGACGGCGGCGTGGGCGGACCAGCCCCAGTGCATGCCGTCGGGGTTGCCGTGACCGCCGAGGACGTGGTCGCCGACGAGCGTGGGGACGTCGAGTACCCGGACGCCGGTCTCGGCGGCCCAGCGACGGGTGGCTCGTTCGGCGGCGGCGCGGCCGGGGTGGACGCCGCCGTAGATCGCGGCCCGGTGCGGCGCGGGCAGCGCGGCGACGACGGTGAGCCCGGGGCGCAGTGCGGTGACGGCGGCACGGCAGCGTTCGAGGTGGGCGACGGTGAGCCACGGGGGCAGCGCGACGGGCCCGCCGCCGGGGAGCCGGGCGAACGCGCGGGCGAGTTCCGGCTGGGCACGCAGGTAGCCATCCCTGACGACACGACGGAGGGACGGGGGCCGCAGCACCGGGATCAGCTCGCGCAGCGCCGTCGGGAGCGGCGACGGGAGCGCGTCCATGCCGCCGACGCCGAGGACGAGTGCCCGGGCGTGCGGCACGGCGGCCCAGGCGCGGGGGTCGTGGGTCAACGCATGCCAGGCGTGGCGGGCGGTCCAGCCGGCCCCGGCGACGAGCTCGGTGCGCGCCCCGAGCGCGGTGGCCGCGATGTTGGGCCAGAGCCGCGGGTCGTCGGCGGGTTCGGCGCGCTCGGGGCCGTGGAAGGCGAGCGAGTCGGCGAGGACGAGCAGTGCCGTCGGAGCGCGGGCCGACCCGCCCTCGGTCACCTGGTGACGCCCATGTCGCCGCTCACCTGGTGACGCCCATGCCGCCGCTCACCTGGTGACGCCCATGCCGCCGCTCACCTGGTGACGCCCA
>NZ_BJVJ01000012.1 GCF_007989085.1 Pseudonocardia sulfidoxydans NBRC 16205 | reverse complement strand
TATAGCGACTATTGCCACTCACAGCGTCAGTCGGAGTCGCCGTCCGCGTCCTCGACGACCACCGCCTCCATGTCGCTCTGGGTGGCGTCGCCGCCACGGTGCAGGACGACCGTGTTCGAGTCGAGGTCGATCGGCCCGAGCTGCCACTTCTCGCCGTCACCGGCCTCGCTGCTCTCGTCACGGATCTTCGGCCCGGGGAACATCTCACCGAGTACGCCCATGCCCCGATGCTACGTCGCCGAGCCGCGCCCGCTGACCACCTCCGCCGAGTTCGACGTGCGACTGGTCCCGGCCATGATCGAACCAGTCTCGTGTCGAACTCGGCGGGGTCGAGGGCGCTGTCAGGCGAGGGTCAGGGGCAGCGCGCGGCGGGTCGGGGTGAGGTGCTCCGGACGGCCGCGGTAGGTCGTCGTCCGCTGCCGGACCGGGCGGCCCGCCGCCGTGGCGATCGACGTCAGCTCCGCCACCGAGCGGGCCGAGCCGTTCTCCGAGCCCGCCATCCGGGAAATGGTCTCCTCCATCAGCGTGCCGCCCATGTCGTCGGCACCGCCGCGCAGGATCTCCGCGGACAGGTCGTCACCGAGCTTCACCCACGAGCACTGGATGTGATCGATCCGCCCGTGCAGAGCCAGCCGGGCGAAGGCGTGCACCGCACGGTTGTCACGCTCGGTCGGGCCCGGGCGGGCGATACCGGCCAGGTAGATCGGGGCGTTGTGGTGCACGAACGGCAACGGCACGAACTCGGTGAACCCACCCGTGCGGTCCTGGATCGACGCCAGCGTGCGCATGTGCCCCAGCCAGTGCAACGGGGTGTCAACGTGCCCATACATCATCGTCGAGCTCGACGCGACGCCCAGCTCGTGCGCCGTCGACACCACCTCGACCCACTGTGCCGCAGGCAGTTTACCCTTCGTCAGCACCCAGCGGACCTCGTCGTCGAGGATCTCGGCGGCCGTTCCCGGGATGGAGCCGAGCCCGGCATCGCGCAGCTCGGTGATCCACTCCTTGATCGAGACGCCCGCCTTCGCCGCCGCGGACACGATCTCCATGGGCGAGAACGCGTGCACGTGCATCCCCGGCACCGCAGCGTGCACCGAGCGGACCAGGTCGGCGTAGAAGGTCACCGGCAGCTGCGGGTCGATACCACCCTGCATGCAGACCTCGGTGGCCCCGTCGGCGGCGGCGTCCGCGGCGCGGGCCGCGACCTCGTCCAGCGACAGCCGGAACGCGTCGGCATCCCGCTCACGCTGGGCGAACGCACAGAACCGGCACCCGACGTAGCAGACGTTCGAGAAGTTGATGTTGCGGTTGACGACGAAGGTCACGTCGTCGCCCACCGCGTCCCGGCGCACCTCGTCGGCGAGACGGGCCAGCTCCTCCAACGCGGCGCCGTCGGCGGTCAGGACAGCCATCGCGGCGGCCTCGTTGGCCGGGTTCAGCAGCGCGGCGGGGTTCGACGCGGCGAGCCGCAGCCCGGCACGGACATCGGAGTCCAGGCGCTCCGGCGCCGCCGTCGCGGACGCCGACACGCTGTCGCGCAACGCCTCCCAGTCGCCGTAGACGGAGTCGAAGTCGCCGCGACGGTCGTCGGTCCGGCCGGTGGTGTCGATCGCCTCGTGAAGGTCGATCCGGCCGGTCGACTCGAACCCGCCGTCGGGCTCCTGCCACGGCCTGCCCTCGACGACCGCGTCCTCGTTCGCGAGCCCGTCCGGCCCGGCGAGGGCCGCGACGTGGGCGTGCAGCCGGGTGTCGATCCACGGCGAACCCGCCCGCACGTAACGCGGGTACACCGTCAGCCGCTCCCGCAGCGTGAACCCGGCCTCGGCCGAGCGGGCCGCCAGCTCCTCGATCGCGGGCCACGGCCGCTCGGGGTTCACGTGGTCGGCGGTGACGGGCGAGACGCCGCCCCAGTCGTCGATGCCCGCGCGCAGCATCAACGCGAACTCCTCCCCCACCAGGTTGGGCGGGGCCTGCACGCGCACCTTCGAGCCCAGCACGATCCGGGTGACCGCGATCGTCGCGGCCAGGTCCTCCAACGACGCGTCCGGGTCGTCACGCATCGCGGTGTCGGGCTTGGCCCGGAAGTTCTGGACGATCGTCTCCTGCACATGCCCGTGCGCCCGCGACGCCGACCGGATCGCGAAGATCGACTCCGCGCGCTCGGTCCGGGTCTCGCCGATCCCGATCAGGATGCCCGTGGTGAACGGGACCCCGACGCGGCCGGCGTCGGTCAACGCGCGCAGCCGGACCGCGGGCTCCTTGTCAGGGCTGCCGTAGTGCGGGCCGGACCGCTCCGACCACAGCCGCGTCGCCGTCGTCTCCAGCATCATGCCCATGCTCGGCGCGACGGGCTTGAGCCGCGTCAGCTCCTCCCACGACATGACACCGGGGTTGAGGTGCGGCAGCAGCCCCGTCTCCTCCAGGACCGCGATCGCGCACGCACGCACATAGTCCAACGTGGAGTCGTAACCGCGGGCGTCGAGCCACTCCCGGGCCGCGGGCCAGCGCTCCTCCGGCCGGTCGCCCAGGGTGAACAGGGCTTCCTTGCAGCCCGCCGCCGCGCCCTGGCGCGCGATCTCCAGGACCTCGTCGCGCTCCAGGAACAGCGACTCCAGCCGGTGCGGGACCGTCGCGAAGGTGCAGTAGTGGCACCGGTCGCGGCACAGCCGCGTCAGCGGGATGAAAACCTTGCGCGAGTACGTGACAACGCCCGGGCGTCCGGCGTCGACCAGGCCCGCGTCGCGAACCCGGGAGGCGGCGTCGAGCAGCTCGTCGAGCTGCTCCCCGCGGGCGGCCAGCAGCACCGCAGCCTCGGTGACGTCGAGCGTCGCGCCGTCCCGGGCCCGCCGCAACGCCCGCCGCACCGCGGACGGAGAGGGTTCGGGCTCCGCAGCGCGCGGATCGGGCGAGACGTCGACCATGGTCGCTACCCTAGGTCGCCCCCGCCCGAGGGTCGACCGACCGGGCGGCCCCGTGGCGCTCTCGTCACATGCCCAGCCGTTCGCGGAACAGAACGCCCCTTCCCCGAGGTTGACAACCGCCCGCCGCAGCGCCCTGCCTGAGGTGCACGTACAGCTTCTTGCACGAACGGCACAGTCGCGCAGTTCAGTGGCGCGACTGTGCCGTTCGTGCAACCCGGGGACGGGCGGGGCGGGCCGCGCTCGGGCGCCCAAGGACGGCCGCACCGGGGCGGGGCCAAATCCGCGCGCAACCTCACTGCTGTTCCGCGCCCGTTCCACGACCGTGAGGTTGCGCGCGGAGTGTCGGGCGCAACCTCACGGCTGTTCGGGGGCTGCGGGACGACCGTCAGGTTGCGCGCCGGGCCTGCTCACACAGCAGGGTCAGGCGACGTCGGCCGGGGTGCCGCCGGTGACGGCGACGAGCTCGTCGAAGGTGGTCGGGAACACCGCGTGCGGGATGCCGCCGGCGGCCCAGACCTCGTCGTGGGCGGCCAGCGCCCGGTCGACCAGTGTGCGGACCGGCGCCGGGTGCCCCACCGGCGCGACCCCGCCGATGGGCTGCCCCGTGGCGGCGCGCACGAACTCCGGGGTGGCACGCCCGACCGAGGAGACGCCCAGGGCAGCGGCCACCTTCCCGGTGTCGACGCGGTGCGCCCCGGAGGTCAGGACCAGCAGCGGCGTGCCGCCGGCGTCGAAGACCAGCGAGTTGGCGATCTGGCCGACCCCCACCCCGAGGGCCTCCGCGGCGGCCGCGGCGGTGCGGACCTCGCCGGGCAGCACCCGCAGCCGCGCGACCCGGGCCGGATCGGCGCCACCGGCGAGCAGGGCGGCACGGACTGCGGCGACGTTGGCGTGTTCGCCGGTCACGAGTCCGCGACCCGTGTGCCGGTGAGCTGCGCCCCGTCGGTGCGGCCCAGCACGCAGAGCACGCTCCTGGAGCCGTTGCTACTGTTGACCGTCGCGTCGTCGAATGTCTGTTGCGACGGGACGAGCACGGTGAGCGTCAGAGCCGACTTGTCGCCGGTGACCCGGGCCGAGTCGAAGATCAGCGAGCAGGCGGCCTGGCCGTAGCGGGTGAGGTCGTCGGCGGGCGGGTAGGGCACCTTGGTGCCGCTGTCGAACGGCGTGAGCACCTCGAAGATTTCGAGGTCGTGGGGTCCGGTGCAGCTGGTCGACGCGTCGGAGGTGACCATGCGACCGGCGACGAGCTGCGCGGTCAGGCACGTCGGGTAGGAGAAGTCGAACTGCGGGATCTGGCCGCCGGGGCCGTAGCTGAAGGTACGGACCGCGGCCTCGGTCGTCGTGGTCCCGCCGCCGCTGCCGCCGCCGAGCAGCGTCGCGCCGCCCCACGCGCCCAGCCCGAGCCCGGCCAGCAGGGCCACGACGGCGGCGACGACGATCGGCGCGGTGCGCGTCTTCTGCGACGCACCGGCGACACCGAACGGCGCCCCCGGGTTGGTGCGGGCGGGGACGTGGGCGGTCGTCGCCCCGGAGCCGTCGGCGGGGCGGGTGAGCATGACCTCGGCCTGCTCGGCGGTGAGCCGCGCGGCCGGGTTGCGGATGAGCAGGCCCGCGATGACCGCGGCGAGGGGTCCGGTGGCGCGGGGCGGCGGCGGGTCGTCGTTCATGACCGCGTAGATCGTCTGCGGGGTGGTCTCGCGGTTGAACGGGCCGGTGCCCTCGACCGCGTAGTAGAGGGTGGCGCCGAGCGCCCAGAGGTCGGCGGCCGGGGCGGCGGGGGCACCTTCGAGCCGTTCGGGCGCCATGTAGCCGGGCGAGCCGACGAGCAGGCCGGTCGTCGTCAGACGGGGGTCGTCCGCTGCGTGGGCGATGCCGAAGTCGGTGAGGGTGGCGCGGCCGTCGTGGCCGAGCATGACGTTGCTGGGCTTGACGTCGCGGTGCACGACGCCGCCCGCGTGCGCCCGGCGCAGCGCGGCCAGCACCTGGCGGGCGACCTCGGTGGCCGACCGCTCGTCGAGGGGGCCGCCGCGCGACACGACGTCGGTCAGCGTGTCGGCCTCGATCAGCTCCATCACGATGTGGTCGACGCCCTCGTCGGTGACGACGTCGTGCACCGTGACGATGCCGGGGTGGTTGAGCCGGCCCGCGGTGCGCGCCTCGCGCAGCAGCCGGTCGCGGAACCGGCGGTGCTCCTCGTCGGACAGGCCGTCGGGCAGCCGCAGCTCCTTGACCGCGACCTGCCTGCCGATCACCCGGTCCTCGGCCCGCCACACGACGCCCATGCCGCCGCGGCCCAGCTCCCCGAGGACGACGTAGCGGCCGCCGATCACCCTGCTCGGGTTCACGACGCGTACCGGACCGTGACGGGCGCGTGGTCGGACCAGCGTTCCCCGTGGGTCGCGGCCCGTTCGACCACGGCGCTCCGCGCGCGCCCGGCGAGCCCCGCCGTCGCGACGTGGAGGTCGATCCGCCAGCCGGTGTCGTTGTCGAAGGCGCGGCCGCGGTAGGACCACCACGAGTACGGGCCGTCGACACCCGGGTGCAGGCCGCGGACCACGTCGACCCAGCCGGCGCCGTAGAGCTCCGTCAGCCAGGCCCGCTCGTGGGGCAGGAACCCCGAGTTCCTGACGTTCCCGCGCCAGTTGCGGATGTCGGCCTCTGCGTGGGCGATGTTCCAGTCGCCGCAGACGAGCACCTCGCGGTCCTCGGCCGCCGCCTTCTCCCGGCGCAACGCCAGATAGGGCGCGAACGTCGCCAGGAAGCGGTCCTTCTCGTCCTGGCGCGGGGTGCCGACGGTGCCGTTGGGCAGGTACAGCGACGCGACCGTGAGACCGGGGAGGTCGACCTCGACGTAGCGGCCCGCGTCGGCCCACTCCGCCGCGTCCACACCGATGCGCACCGCCTCGGGTTCGGCCCGGGTGAGCACCGCGACCCCGGCCCGACCCCGGGCCGCGCCGCTGGGCGCGAGGGTCAGGTGCCAACCGTGCGCGTCGAGCGCCGCGAGCAGGGCTGCGGGCAGGTCCTCGTGGCGGGCGCGCGTCTCCTGCAGGCAGACCACGTCGGCGTCGGTGGCGGCCAGCCACGCCGTGAGCCCCTTGGGGCCGGCAGCGCGGACACCGTTGACGTTGACGGAGCTGACCGTGAGCACGGGAGGAGACTGACAGATCGGTCCGACAGCCCGTAACAGCGGGTCAGCAGCTCGAACCGGCCTTCGTGGAGAGGCTGGAGTCGAGCGCCCAACGGTTCTCCCCCGCGAGCTGCCGGTAGCCGTTGACGACGTTGCGCTGCGCGTCGACCTCCTGACCCTTGGTCAGCTCCCCCACGGGCGCGAGCTCCACACCGGGGTTCTGCCGGACGTTGACCGTGTCGGAACCGACGATCATCACGCAGCCGGTCGAGCCGCTCGCGCCCTTGCCGAACTGGCCCGCGTCGATGAGCGCGAGGATCGTGAGGACACACCCGGCGACGAGGACGAACGCCCAGCCCTTGAAGGTGGACGCGTCGAGCTTCGGAACCGTGATCTTGCCAGCCATGGGCGGTCAGCGGCCTTTCGGGTGCGCGGGCTGGGTCCACCGTAGCCGAGCGCGACGCGCCCGTGACCGTCCGAAACGCCACGCCCCTGTGAAACGCCACGCGGCGCGCACCCCGTCGTGGGGGTGCGCGCCGCGCGGTGTGGTGCGGAACGTCAGGCGCGCGCCTTCTGCAGGTTCGCGTCCAGCGTCTCGAGGAACTCCTCGGTGGTCTGGTACGGCGCGTCCTTGCTGATGAGCAGGGCGAGGTCCTTGGTCATCTTCCCGCTCTCGACCGTCTTGATGACGACGTCCTCGAGCGCCTCGCTGAAGCCGATCAGCTCCTGGTTGCTGTCGAGCTTGCCGCGGTGCGCCAGGCCCCGCGTCCAGGCGTAGATCGACGCGATCGGGTTCGTCGACGTCGGCTTGCCGGCCTGGTGCTGGCGGTAGTGCCGGGTGACGGTGCCGTGCGCGGCCTCCGCCTCGACGGTCTTGCCGTCCGGGGTCGCGAGGACCGAGGTCATCAGGCCCAGCGAGCCGAAGCCCTGCGCCACGGTGTCGGACTGCACGTCGCCGTCGTAGTTCTTGGCGGCCCACACGTAGCCGCCCTCCCACTTCAGCGCCGCGGCGACCATGTCGTCGATCAGGCGGTGCTCGTAGGTGAGGCCCGCCGCGTCGAACTTGTCCTTGAACTCCGCCTCGAAGACCTCGGCGAACAGGTCCTTGAAGCGACCGTCGTAGGCCTTGAGGATCGTGTTCTTGGTCGACAGGTAGACCGGGTAGTTCCGGGCCAGGCCGTAGTTCATCGACGCGCGCGCGAAGTCCCGGATCGAGTCGTCCAGGTTGTACATCGCCATCGCGACACCCGAGCCCGGGGCCTGGAAGACCTCGTGCTGGATGGGCTCGGAGCCGTCGGCCGGGGTGAAGGTGACGGTCAGCGTGCCCTCGCCAGGGAACTTGAAGTCGGTGGCGCGGTACTGGTCACCGAACGCGTGACGGCCGACGATGATCGGCTTCGTCCAGCCCGGCACCAGGCGCGGGATGTTCGAGATGATGATCGGCTCGCGGAAGATCACGCCGCCGAGGATGTTGCGGATCGTCCCGTTCGGGGACCGCCACATCTTCTTCAGGCCGAACTCCTCGACGCGTGCCTCGTCGGGGGTGATCGTCGCGCACTTGACGCCGACGCCGTGCTTCTTGATGGCGTTGGCCGCGTCGATCGTGATCTGGTCGTCGGTCTTGTCGCGGGCCTCGATGCCGAGGTCGTAGTACTCGAGATCGACGTCCAGGTACGGGTGGATCAGCTTGTCCTTGATGAACTGCCAGATGATCCGGGTCATCTCGTCGCCGTCGAGCTCGACGACCTTGCCCTCGACCTTGATCTTCGCCATGTCGGCGGGCTCTCCTCTCGGGACGCGACTCTTCTCCGGACAAGCGTACTGGTAAAGCTCCGCACCGCCCGGGTGACGTCCGCCCCGTTCACCCGGCGCTGGTCACACCAGGGATGCAGCCCTCCGGAACGCGTCGACGAACAGTGCGTGGTCGGCCCGGACCCGGACCGCCCACCCGTGGGCGAGGGCCCCGGGAGGCCGGGCCGGGGACGAGGCGCGTCGACGGGAGTCCCGGCGGGGCTGGGAGGATGGGAC
Organism: Pseudonocardia sulfidoxydans NBRC 16205; assembly: GCF_007989085.1. Lineage (GTDB taxonomy): Bacteria > Actinomycetota > Actinomycetes > Mycobacteriales > Pseudonocardiaceae > Pseudonocardia > Pseudonocardia sulfidoxydans. The sequence goes on along the minus strand of NZ_BJVJ01000012.1, from coordinate 94,706 downwards.
CGTGACGGCGACGGTGATGGACGGCAAGGCGACCCTGGCGGAGATGCTCGTCGAGCTCTCGGCGCGCGTGCAGAAGCTCACGGCGGCAGGAGCGACGCCCGGCCTCGGGACCGTCCTCGTCGGCGACGACCCCGGCTCCCACTCCTACGTGCGGGCCAAGCACCGGGACTGCGAGAAGGTCGGCATCCGCTCGATCCGCCGCGACCTGCCCGCCGACGCCACCCAGGCCGACGTCGAACAGGCCATCGACGAGCTCAACGCCGACCCCGCCTGCACCGGCTACATCGTCCAGCTCCCCCTGCCGCGCGGTCTGGACTCCGGCGCCGCGCTGGAGCGCATCGACCCCGACAAGGACGCCGACGGCCTGCACCCCTCCAACCTCGGACGGCTCGTCCTCAACGAGTCCGGGCCCCTGCCCTGCACCCCGCGCGGCATCGTCGAGCTGTGCCGGCGCTACGACGTCGAGCTCGACGGCGCCCGCGTCGCGGTCGTCGGTCGTGGCGTGACGGTCGGCCGGCCGCTCGGGCTGCTCCTCACCCGGCGCAGCGAGAACTCGACGGTCACCCTCTGCCACACCGGCACCCGCGACCTCGCCGAGGAGGTTCGCCGCGCCGACATCGTCGTGGCCGCCGCCGGCGTGCGCGGGCTGATCACCGCCGACATGGTGCGTCCCGGCGCCACCGTCCTCGACGTCGGCGTCACCCGCACCGACATCGGGCTCGTCGGGGACGTCGCCCCCGAGGTCGCCGAGGTCGCGGGCCTACTCGCCCCCATGCCCGGCGGTGTCGGGCCGATGACGCGCGCGATGCTGCTCACCAACGTCGTCGAGGCTGCCGAGCGGACCCTCGGATGACCGGTGCCGACGGCACCCGCCGCGGCTGGCGGGCCGTGCTCGCCGACCACGGCGCCCTGCTGCTGGTGCTGGCCATCGCGCTCGCCGGCATGCAGCGGGTGCTGACGGCGCATTGGCGCGAGGGCGCGGTGCTGCTCGGCGGCGCGATGATCGTCGCGGCCGTGCTGCGCGTGATCCTGCCCCAGGAGCGCATCGGCCTGCTGGCGATCCGCAGCAAGGTCGTCGACGTGCTCCTGTACTCGAGCTTCGGCCTGGTCATGGCCGTGCTCGCCGTGACGATCACACGGGTGCGCCTCTCCGCCCCCTGACCCGGCGCCTGCCCGGCGCCCCGCCGAACCCGGTGCGTACGGCGGGGTGCACCGATCAGCTGATGACCAGGCCGTGCGCCACCGCGAACCGGACCGCCGTCTCGGCGTCGACCCTCGCGCCCGTCAGCCGGGCCTGGACCAGGCCGTCCGCGTCGATCCGGGTACCGCGCAGGTCGGCGCCCTCGAGACGCGCATCGCGCAGCCGGGCGCCCGACAGGTCGGCCCCCGCGAGGTCGGCCTCCCGCAGATCGGCCTCCACCAGGTTCGCCTCCCGCATCCGCAGCCCCGACAGGTCTGTCCTGCGCAGGTCGGCGCGGCCCAGCGCGACCAGCGTCAAGTCGCAGTCGACGAATGTGATCGGCCGCAACCGGGCCCCGAGCAGGCTGCTGCCCAACAACGAACACCCGTGGAACCGCGCACCCAGCAGCGTCGCGGCCTGGAACGTGCACGTGCGCAGCGCCGTGCCCCGGTGCTGGGAGTCCCCCAGGTCCGCGCGGGCGAAGTCACACTCGTCGAACGTGCAGCCCTCGGTCCGCAGCCCGCGCAGGTCCGATCCGGTGAACGAGCACCGGACGAAGCGCCGGCGCACCCAGTGCTCGTCGGCCGCGACGATCTCCGAGAAGTCCTCGTCCTCGTGGAACTCCTCCTCGATCTCGACCTCGACCGTCTCCGGCGACTCCGCCACCCCGCCCCCTCCGACTCCACCGACCGTCCCGTCCTGACGCACGGTGCCACACCCCACCGACAGTCCTGATCCACTACCCGATCCGCTAGGTGCTCACGGCATCCCTCATTCGATTCGAATTCCGCCCTGACAGGTCTGTCGTCACGATGGGTTCACCTGATCCGTTGACGGCACTGCCCATTCGCCGGGGTGTCTTCCCTACTGCCGCGGCGCACAATCGACGCACCGACGACGTCGGACGTCGTCGGTGACCGTCGACGAGGAGTGTGGTCATGAGCGTTGAAAGCGACGTGCAGTCCGGGGCGCATGCCGCTGCCGAAACAGTTGCCCCGGCCCCTGTCGGAAATCCCCTCCTGCTCGGTCTGGCGACATTCCTACCGGGCGGTCTCACCCTCGGTCTCTGGTTCGTCGGCTATCTCGACACCGCGACGCTCCCCGGCGGGATGATCCCCGCCGTCTCGATCTGTACCGGCGTGTTCATGCTGGTCGCCACGGTCTGGGCCGGCCGCGCCGGGATGAGCACCGTCGCCACCGTGCTCGGCACCTTCGCCGGCTTCTGGTCCAGCTTCGGTGTGCTCCTGATCGGCCTGACCAGCGGCTGGTGGGGCGTCACCCAGGCTGCCCAGGTCGCGTCGGTGCAGCGGACCTACCTGCTGGCGTTCCTGATCGTCTTCGTGATCCTGACGCTGGCGACCTTGCGCCTCCCCATCACGTACACGCTGGGACTGGTGTTCGTCGACGCGACGTTCGCGCTGGCATTCATCGGCGTCAGCGCCGGCAATACCGGCCTGTTCCCCATCGCCGGCATCACGACGTTCATCTTCTGCGCGATCTTCGCCTACATCCTGATGGACGGCATCGGTCAGGATCTCGGCGGACGCGCCATGCCCATGGGTAACCCGATGGTCAAGTAGATCCGTTCTCCCACCGGACACCCCGCCTTTTCCGGCGGGGTGTCCGGTGCTGTCCGGACAGTGCACTTCATCGCATCTCATCGGAAGTCCCGCGACGGGACGGCAATCGCCAACGCCAACTTCTGCATGCGGTCGGCCACCAGGTTGAGGACGCCTTCCGGGCTGCGTTCCAGCCGCCCCCGCACCAGCAGGGCGCTGCTGCCCAGCGCCACCGACCGGTAGCGGGCCCACAGGCCCTCCGAGCACGTCACGTTGAGCATCCCGGTCTCGTCCTCGAGGTTGATGAACGTGACCCCGCCCGCGGTGGCGGGGCGCTGGCGGTGCGTCACCAGCCCCCCGACCAGCACCCGGGGCGGCCGCACGTCGGGGTCGTAAGGATCGAGGGTCTCGACGACCACGTCGGCACCCTCCGCGCCGGCCCGCCCGCCGCGGCCTGCGCGCCGCGCCGTCCCGGCCATGGTCTGCCTGCCCACCTCGTCGAGCATGTCGATGCGCACCGCGCCGAGGCCGTCGAGCGTCGCGCGCAGGTGCTCGATCGGATGACTGTCGGGTGAGACGCCGGTGGCCCACACGTCGGAGACGGTGAGCTCGACGTCGGTCATCCCCGGCAGGGCGGGTGCCTCCATCCCGACGGCCGCACCCGGCAGGTGCTCCGGCCGCACCGCCGCGACCACCCCCGCCGCCCACAGCGCCGACCGACGGTCGATCCCGAAACAGCCGAACGCCCCCGCCGTGGCCAGCGCCTCGGCCTGCGGCGCCGTGAGCCGGACCCGGCGGGCCAGGTCGGCCAGGTCGCGGTAGCGCCCGTTGCGGACGCGTTCGGCCTCGATCTCCTCCGCCTTGTCGATCCCGACGGAACGCACCTCGCCCATCCCCAGCCGGACGGCGACACCGCCCTCACTGCGGGCCTCGGGCTCCAGCGTGGCCTCCGCACCACCCTCGCAGACGTCGGGGCCGCGGACGAGCACCCCGTGCCGGCGGGCATCGGCCACCAGCGACTGCGGCGAGTAGAAGCCCATCGGCTGCGAGTTCAGCAGCGCGGCGCAGAAGGCGGCCGGGTAGTACCGCTTGAACCAGGCGCTGTAGTAGACCAGCGACGCGAAGCTGATCGAGTGGCTCTCGGGGAAGCCGAAGTTCGCGAAGGCCAACATCTTGGTGAAGATGCCGTCGGCCACCTCGCCGGTGATCCCGTTGGCGGCCATACCGTCGAAGAAGCGGCCCCGCAGCCGTTCCATCTTCTCCGTCGACCGTTTGGAGCCCATCGCGCGGCGCAGCTCGTCGGCGTCGGCCGCGGAGAACCCGGCGACGTCGACCGCGACCTGCATGAGCTGCTCCTGGAACAGCGGCACCCCCAGGGTCTTCTGCAGCGCCCCCTCGAGCAGCGGGTGCTCGTGGTGCCACGTCTCCAGGCCGCGGCGGCGACGGATGTAGGGGTGCACCGAGCCGCCCTGGATCGGACCCGGCCGGATCAACGCCACCTCCACCACCAGGTCGTAGAAGCGCTCCGGCCGCAGCCGCGGCAACGTGGCCATCTGGGCGCGCGACTCCACCTGGAACACCCCGACCGAGTCGGCCCGCTGCAGCATCTCGTAGACCTCGGGATCGGTCGGCTGCAGCTCGTGCAGCTCCACCTCCCGGTCGTGGTGCGCACCGACGAGATCGATCATCGTGTGCAGCGCGGTGAGCATCCCCAGACCGAGCAGGTCGAACTTCACCAGGCCCGCGGCCGCGCAGTCGTCCTTGTCCCACTGCACGACGGTGCGGTCCTGCATCCGCGCCCACTCGACAGGGACGACCTCCGACACCGGACGGTCGCAGATGACCATGCCGCCGGAATGGATGCCCAGGTGGCGGGGGAACCCGAGCAGCTGCTCGGCGAGGGCGAGCACCGCGGGCGGCATCCCGTCGGGCGGAGGCGGGCCGTCGGGGCCGCCGATGCCGTGCCACCGCTCGATCTGCTTGCTCCACGCGTCCTGCTGGCCGGGTGAGAAGCCCAGCGCCTTGGCCATGTCGCGCACCGCGGACCGCGGCCGGTAGGTGATGACGTTGGCGACCTGCGCAGCGCAGCCCCGGCCGTACTTCTCGTAGACGTACTGGATGACCTCCTCGCGGCGGCCCGACTCGATGTCGAGGTCGATGTCGGGGTAGCCGTCGCGCGCCGGGGACAGGAACCGTTCGAACAGCAGGCCACTGGCCACCGCGTCGACATGCGTGATGCCCAACGCGTAGCAGACCGCGGAGTTGGCCGCCGACCCCCGGCCCTGGCAGAGGATGTCCTCCCTGCGGCAGAACTCGACGATGTCGTGGACGATCAGGAAATACCCGGGGAACTTCTTCTCGACGATGATCGCCATCTCGTGCTCGATCGTCTCGGCGGCCTCGGGGTTCTCCACCTGGCTGCCGTAGCGGCACATCGCGCCCTTGCGCACCCGCTCCCACAGCAACGACGTCTCGTCGTGGCCGACGGGGACGTCGAACGGTGGCAGGTCGGGCGCGACGAGGTCGATCGTGAAGGCGCACTCCCTGCCCAGCGCCGCCGCCCGGGCCACCGCACCCGGGTACCGGGCCTCGAAGCGCGCCGCCATCTCCGCACCCGACCGCAGATGTGCCGTGGCCGCCGGCGGGAGCCAGCCGTCGGCCTCGTCGAGGCTGCGCCGGGCCCGGACCGCGGACAGCGCCCCGGCCAGCGGATACCGTCCCGGCGTGGCGTAGTGGGCTGCGGTGGTGGCCACCGTGGGCAGGCCGGCCCGGGCCGCGAGGGCGGCCAGCGCGTCGTTGCGTTCGGTGTCGCCCGGCAGCCCGTGCTGCGTGAGCTCGACGACGACATGGTCCCGGCCGAACCGCTCGACCAGCCACGTGAGCGCCTCCTCCGCCGCCGCGGGCCCGCCCGCCCGCAACGCCCGCTGCACCGCGCCCTTGCGGCACCCGGTGAGCGCCACGACCCGGCCCGCCGTCTCCCCGACGACGTGCTCCAGGTCGTACACCGGGCGGCCCTTCTCCTCGCCCTCGATCTGCGCCGTGCTGATCACCCGGCACAGCGCCCGGTAGCCCTCCGGATCGCGCGCCAGCAGCAGCAGGTGGCTGCCCTCGGGATCGGGCACCCCGTTCTGCGGCGCGGACAGCCCCAGGCTCAGCTCGGCGCCGAAGACCGTGGCCACCCCCAGTTCCGCCGCCGCCTCGGCGAACCGGACCACCCCGTACATGCCGTCGTGGTCGGTGAGGGCGACCGCGTCGAGCCCCAGCCGGGCCGCCTCCTCGACGAGCTCCTCGGGATGGCTCGCGCCGTCGAGGAAGCTGAAGTTCGAATGGCAGTGCAGTTCGGCGTAGGGCACCCGCTCGCCCCCATCACCGGTGAGCGACGGCGCCTGATACGGCTCGCGCTTGCGTGACCAGGCCGGACTGTCGCCACCGTCGCCCTCCGGGGGGCCGCCGGTGAGGCTCGCACCGTCGCGAGGCCTGCCGGAGAGCACCGACTCCAGCTCGGCCCAGCTGACGTCGGGATTGTTGAAACCCACACCCCGAGTCTAGTCGAACACCTGTTCGATCGAGAGAGTTGTCCACAGGGTGGACGTCCTCACAGGACCCGGCCTGCGCTCGAACCTCGACCGGCTCGACGAGGTTCTGCGCGCGGACGGCATCGGGCGCGAGCGTCCGGTAGCCGTGCTCACGACGCCGTCGCCGAACTCCGGGTACCGCACCACCTCCTGAACGCCCGGAACCCTCTCGGACGCCTCCCTCATCGGCGTCGCCGTGCGCCGCAGCCAGGCCCGAAACCCGGCCGCAACCTCACGGTCGTGATCCGGCCGCCGGACAGCAGTGAGGTTGCGCGCGGCTTGTCGACGCAGGCCCACCCGAGCGGTGCGGCCCGGCCGGCGCGGCGCGGGCGGTGCAGCCCGGGCAGAGCAGCCCGGCCGGTGCAGCCCAGGCAATGCGGCCCGGGCAGTGCAGCGCGGCCAGTGCGGCCAGGGCCAGGTGCGGGGCCGGGCCGGAGGTCAGGTGACGCCCAGAGGTCAAGGGCGAGGCCAGGCGCGGCGCGGCGCGGAGATCAGGTGACGCCCAGAGGTCAGGTGCGGGCGGGGTCAGGTGCGGGCGGGGGCGGGAAGGTGTTCGTCGAGCATCGCGTCGAGTACCGACTTCGGCCGCGCCCCCACGATCCTGGCCACCCGCTCCCCACGGACGTAGAGATCCAGCGTCGGCATGGCCATGACCCCGCTGTCGCGGCAGACCAACGGGTTGACGTCGGCGTCGACCGACACGACGCGCAGCGTGCCCTCCCGCTCCCGCGCGATCTGCGCGAGCACGGGGGCGATCATGCGGCAGGGCGGGCACCAGGTCGCCCAGAAGTCGACGAGCACCGGCACGTCGGAGCCGAGGACTTCGGCGGCGAAGGACGCGTCGGTGACGGGGGGCAGGTCGGGTGCGGACATGGTTCCTCCTGGAAACGTCGTGCGAAGGGTGTGGTCGACCTGATAGAGGAGCGTGCGCGGCTACGGGTCGATGCCGGAGAACTCGCAGCGGGCGCGCGAGGCCTCGCCGAGCTGGCGGGTGAGCTCGCCGCGGACCTCCTGCAGCCGGTCGACGGAGTCGTCGACCTCGGCGATCCGGCGCCGCAGCACGGCGATCGAGTCGGGACAGCTCGCCGCCCGCTCGTGGCCCGCCCGCAGGCACTCGACGAACGGGCGCGTGTCCTCCAGCGCGAACCCGAGCCCCACGAGCATCCGGATCTCGCGGATCGCGCGCAGATCGGCGTCGTCGTAGACGCGGTAGCCGTTCGCGCCGCGACGCCCGGTGAGCAGCCCCAGCTCGTCGTAGTGGCGCAGCGTCCGCGTGGTCACGTCCGCCAGCCGGGCAAGCTCACCGATGCGCATCGTCGCCCTCCTCGGGGTCGAGAACGACGCTAGACCTTGACGCCGACGTGAAGGCCAACCCGATTCCGGGGGAGCGGAGCGTCAGCCGACCAGGGAGGAGTCGATGTCGGCGACGGAGGCCGCGCCGAGCTGCGACATCACGCGGACGACCTCGTTGCGCAGCAGGTCGAGCACCCGGTCGACGCCGGCCTCGCCCGCCGCGGCGAGCGCGTACATGTAGGGCCGGCCGACGAGCACTGCCTGGGCGCCGAGCGCGACGGCCCTCACGACGTCGGCGCCTCGGCGCACGCCGCTGTCGAGGAACACCTCGGCGCGGCCGGCGGCGGCGTCGACGACCTCGCCGAGGACGTCGATGGTCGCGGGGGCGCCGTCCATGTTCCGGCCGCCGTGGTTGGAGACGACGATGCCGTCGACACCCATGTCGACCAGCATCGGGACCTCGTCGGCACGCAGGATGCCCTTGACGACGAGCGGGCCGTCCCAGCGCTCGCGCAGCCAGCGGATGTCCTCGGGCGTCACGGACTTCACGTGGCTGATGGCGTCGGCGAGGTTGTCGTAGGCGCGTTTGGCGGCGAGCACGTCGACCGCGGGCCCTGCCTGCGCGTCGGGCGCGGGAGCCGATGTGCCGCCACCCCTCCGTGAGCGCGGGTCGAGCTTGGCCGCGACACGGCCGAGGCCGGCGCTGCCGAGCAGGTAGTCACGCGCCCACAGCGGCCGCGAGGCACCGGCCAGCACGAGCTGCGGGGAGATCTTCAGCGGGATGCCGACGCGGTTGCGCAGGTCCTTCTCGCGGTACGGCTTGATCGCGCTGTCGACGGTCACGCACAGGACCCGGTAGCCGGCGCCCTCGACGCGGTCGATCAGCTCGACGTTCGCCCGGTGCTCGGGCTTCATGTACACCTGGTACCAGAGCGGGCCCGTGGCGGACTTCGCGATGACCTCTGGCTTCTCGCTGGCCCCACCGGCGACGGCGAACGCGGTGCCCAGCCGGCCGGCGGCGCGGGCGACCGCGGGTTCGGACGCGCTGTGGCACATCCGCGCGGAGCTGCACGGGGCGAGCATGAACGGCACCGACACCTGGTCGCCCAGGATCGTCGTGGTGGTGTCGACCTTGGTGACGTCGGCCAGCGCGCGGGGGCGCAGCACGATCCTGTCGAGCGACTCGCGGTTGCGGCGCAACGTCACCTCGTCGCCCGCGCCGCCGTCGACGATGTCGAACACCGCCCGGGGCAGGCGTCGGCGCGCCAGGCTGCGCATGTCCTCGACGTTGTGGACGTGCGCGAGTCTTCCCGCCCTCATGACGACTCCTCCCGGGCCTGCCGTGATCGGGGCCAACGTACTTTCGTCCCGTACCTCGTGAACCTCCGGGGTCCGCGGCAGCGCCTCCGTGCGGTACGGAACGGACAGACCGCCTGAGGAGCGCCGCACGACTCGGACCTGCTGCGCGACGCCCAGGCAGCACTCTCCCTAGTCGTAGACGGCGGTGAGCCACCACCTCCCGCGGGCGGCGACGAGCAGCACTGCCGCACCGTCGTCGAGCACGACCTGCAGCCGGGCCGTCCCGACCGCGCCGGGCACCCACCAGCGCTGCTGCACCGGCCACGGCCCCGCCCAGCCGACGACCGTCCCCGACGGCCCGTCCGCGACGTCGAGCCGCTCGGGGGCCGTGGCGAGCAGGTCGGAGGCCCGGAGCCCGACGGGCCGCCCTGCGGCGTCGAGCAGGACGGCGGACTGCGGCTCGGGCAGGACCGACGCGGGCGACGGCGCGGGGAGCCTGCCCGGCCACGCGGGCGGGGGCGAGAGCAGTCCCGGCCGGGCGGTCCGGACCGGTGTGGTGCGGCGGGTGCCGCGCCGGGCGTTGCGCCGCATGGGCCCGGCGGGTGGGGACGGCGGCTGGGCCACACCCGGCCCGGGCTCACGCGCCCGGCCCGGCCCCGAACCGCCACCGGCACGACCGGCCCGGGGAGCGGGGTCGTCGACGGGACCACTCTCCTGGGGAGCGGGCTCCCCCGACATCGGGCCGGCCCGCTCGTCGGACATGCCGTCGAGCGTGCCGCGGGCGTCGCCCCACGCCACGAGCCGGACCCGTTCGGCGGGGTCGCGGCCGCCGGTGAGCACCGCGGTGACGACCCCGCCCGGCCCCAGCAGCGCCTGCGTCCGGACGAGGGCGCGCCCGGCCCGCTCGTCGGCCACCCCGACCTCGCCCCACAGCCCGAGCTGCAGCGCGCCCGCGGTGACCGTTTCCTCCGGCGTCAGCCGCATCCGCACGACGGCACCCGACCCGCCCCGGGTGAGCCAGGCGTCGAGCTGCCAGCGCACCCGGTCGACCGTGCCGGACGGCGTGAGCGGTTCGGCGCAGCGCCAGATTCGCAGCAGTTCCTCCCCCTGCTCCGTGGTGGCCGCGACACCCAGCCGGGTACAGGACAGCCCGTGCCCGGCGAGCACACCGTGCAGCCGTTCGGCGAGGCCGCGGGCGGCGAATGCGGCGGCGTCGACCCGGTCGACCGGTGGGTCGAGCTCCAGCTCCACCGCCAGTTCTTCGGGCGGGCAGCGCCGTACGGGCGGGCGCGGGTCGAGCCCGCGGGCCAGCCGGTGGGCGAGCACGGCGTCGGCGCCGAAGCGGGAGGCGACGTCGGCGGCGTCGAGCGAGCCGAACGCGCCGAGGCTGCGCAGCCCGAGCCTGCGTAGCAACCCGACGAGCTCGGACCGGTCGACCTCCGGCTCGCGGTCGAGCTCGTCGACGTCCATGGCAGCGAGGAACGCCGGCGTGGCCCCCGCTTCGACGGCGACCCCGCGGCGGGCGGCGAGCACGGCGGCGAACAGCCCGTCGGCCACCCCGACCTGGCATTCGACGCCGGTGCGGGCCGCCACCTGGTCGACCAGCCGCTCCGCCGCCCCGAGCTCCCCACCGAAGAACCCGGCGGGGCCGCGGGCGGGGAGCGCCACCAGCCCCGGCCGGACGACCTCGACGCCCGGTGCCAGCTCCTCCACCGCGACGACGACCGGTTCGAAGAGCCGGGCGTCGCGCTCCGGGTCGCGCCCCAGGACCGCCAGCTCGGGGCAACGGGCCTGGGCCTCACGGCGGCGCAGCCCCCGGCGCACCCCGTGGGCGCGGGCGGTGGCCGAGCAGGCCAGCACCCGGTTGGCGACGACCACCGCCGCCGGCTGGTGCGACGGAACCCCTTCGGCGCGAGCGGCGGCGGTGACCGGCCAGTCGGGTGACCAGAGCACCAGCACCCGCACCGGCGGCCCCTCGGTCGCCGGCTCGGCCCCCGTGCGCACCCGGCTCATACGGCGGCCACCCGGACCGGGGCCGGGGCCGTGTCCACGGCCGCCGGCTCGGGGGCGCCCACCGGGCCGGGCAGCAGCAACGTGGCCTCCCGGCCGCCCGGCGCGATCCCCCGCCCGCGCACCCGCACCCCGGCCCGCCGGGTGCGCAGCCGCCCGGCACCGCCACCGACCAGCCCCTCCCAGAACGGGCGGGTGCAGCTCAGCTCCAGATCGGCTCCCGGCCACGAGCCCAGCGCGATCAGCACGGTGCCCCGCTGGCGGGCCCGCGCGGCCAGCCGCTGCCGGTCGGCCGCCCGGACCCCGGCACGTTCGTGACCGGCGACGGCCACGAGATCGAGTCCGTCGACCAGGGCGGCGACCACCGCGACGAGATCGCGGCCGGGTTCGGGCACCAGCGCCAGCCGGTCGAGCCGGATCCCGGCCTCGGCGGCGGCGAGCGCTCCCAGGTCGGGGCGGCCTACCACTCCCGCCCAGGCCCCGGACGCCGACGCCTCGGCGAGCAGCGCGAACAGCAACGAGGTGGCCCCCGGCGCGGCGCCCACCGCCACCGTGGCCCCCCGCCGCAGCCCTCCTGCCGGCAGCACCCGGGCGAGGGCGGCGGCAACGGGCAGGACCTTCCCGTCGTCACCCGGGGTGGGCGCGACCCTGGCGGGGTCGAGCCGGGCGGGACGCTCCACCCGCCGCAACAACCCGCGCGCCATCTCGAGCCTGCTCGCCGCATCGGCCCGCGCCACCTCGGCCATCGCCCGCCCTCCGACACCCATCGTTCGAACTGATGTTCGAATCATAGGGACCGGCGGCGAGCGGCTCAACCGCCCCCGCGACCGCCTGTGGACAACTCCGGAAAGCCGCCGAAAAAGGGTTCAGATTCACCGGTTGTCCACAGTCACTCGATCGAGGAATCCCGTCACGGGCCGCCGCAACTGTACGAATATGCAGCCGGGCGGAACCCCGTCCCGGGCTCCCCTCCTACTCGTTGGAGCGACACACGTGACGCGGGGTCAGAAACGCCGTAGCCAGCTGGCCACCCTCACGCTCGACCTGCCGTCGGCACCGCTCGACCACGCAGCCGGCCTGCCCCGGCACCGGCCACCGCGGGTCGTCGCCCTCGTCCCTGCGCACGACGAGCAGCGCGCCCTCCCGGAGGCGATCGCGTCGCTGCGCCGCCAGACCGTCGCGCTCGACCGCATCGTCGTCGTGGCCGACAACTGCGCCGACGACACCGCGGTCGTCGCGCGCAGGAACGGGGCGGAGGTCGTCGAGACCCACGGCAACCGCGACCGCAAGGCCGGTGCGCTGAACCAGGCACTCGACCTGCTGCTGCCCACCCTGTCCGACGACGATCTCCTACTCGTCACCGACGCCGACTCGATGCTCGTCCCCGGGTTCGTCGAGACCGCCGTCCTGCGGCTGCGCACCGACCACACCGCGGGTGCCGTCGGCGGCGTCTTCCACGGCGAGGCGGGGGCGGGGCTCGTCGGGGCGTTGCAGCGCAACGAGTACGCCCGCTACGCCCGCGAGATCTCCCGGCGCGCCGACCGGGCGTCGGTGCTCACCGGGACGGCCACCGTGTTCCGGGTCGGGGTGCTACGGGAGGTCGCACGCACCCGCGGCACCACGCTGCCCGGACCGGCCGGCCACGTCTACGACCCCGACGCGCTCACCGAGGACAACGAGATCACCCTGGCCGTGCGCACCCTCGGCTGGCGGACCGTCTCTCCCGCGGGCTGCGGCGTCCTCACCGAGATCATGCCGACGTGGGGCGATCTGTGGCGCCAGCGCCTGCGCTGGCAGCGCGGCGCCCTGGAGAACCTGCACGGCTACGGGCTCACCGCCGTCACCCTGCCCTACCTGGCCCGGCAGGTCGGGATGTATCTCGGCATCGTCGCAGTGGCGCTCTTCCTGCTCGCCACCGTCTTGTTCGCGACGGCCGGCCTGCTCGGTCCACCCGTCGGGCTCTGGCTGGGCGTCACCGCGGTGTTCGTCGTCGAACGGGTGTGGACCGTCCGCGCCCGCGGGATCGGCGGTATGGCGCTCGCGCTGCCGATGGTGATCGAGTTCGGCTACGACCTGTTCCAGCAGGCGGTGTTCCTGCGCGCCGCGGCGCAGGCCCTGCGGGGCCGGCGCGCCACCTGGCACCATCTCGCGCCGAGCAGGGCGTGAGTCGTTGTACGCCAAGGTGTGCGCGGTCACGGGCGGCGTCGCCGTGCCGGTCGGACTGGCCGGCTACGCGGTCGACGACCTGCCGTGGCCCATGGCGCTGCTGTGGCACGTCGTCGCGGTGACGACGCTGCTCACCGCGGCCCTCGCCCTGCTCCGGATACTGCCGAGAGGGCGGGGCCGCCGGTGAGCAGGCCTCAGTGAGCAGGACTCAGTGCGCGAAGTGCCGCGTCCCCGTCAGGTAGAGAGGCACGCCCGCCTTGGCGGCCGCCTCGGTGACGACGTCGTCGCGGATCGAGCCGCCCGGGTGCACCACCGCGGCGACACCGGCCTCGAGCAGGATCTCCAGGCCGTCGGGGAACGGGAAGAACGCGTCCGACGCCGCGACCGACCCCCGCGCCCGATCGCCCGCTCGTGCGACCGCGAGCCGCGCCGAGTCGACCCGGTTGACCTGCCCCATCCCGACGCCGACGGCCGCGCCGCCGGACGCCAGCAGGATCGCGTTGGACTTCACCGCGCGGCAGGCCCGCCACGCGAAGAGCAGGTCGGCGAGCACCTCGTCGGAGACCGGCTCGCCGGCCGCGAGGGTCCACGTGGACGGGTCATCGCCCGGCGCGTCGATCGCATCGCGCTGCTGCACCAGCAGCCCACCGGAGATCGGCCGCTGCTCGACGCCGAGGCGCCGCCCGGGGCCGTCGATGCGCAGCAGCCGCACGTTCTTCTTGCGCCCCAGGATCTCCAGCGCCTCGGGGGCGAAGGCGGGGGCGACGACGACCTCGGTGAAGATGTCGGCCACCTGCGTGGCCATCTCCGGGCTGACCTCGCCGTTGACGGCGATGACGCCGCCGAATGCGCTCAGCGGGTCGGTGGCGTGGGCCTTGCGGTGGGCCTCGGCGACGTCGGCGCCGACGGCGATGCCGCACGGGTTGGCGTGCTTGATGACCGCGACCGTCGGGACGTCGCCGTGGTCGTGCGCGGCCCGCCAGGCGGCGTCGGCGTCGACGTAGTTGTTGTACGACATCTCCTTGCCGTGCAACTGCTCCGCGCCCGCGAGACCGCCCGAGCCGTCGACGTAGAGCGCCGCCGCCTGGTGGGGGTTCTCGCCGTAGCGCAGGGTCGCCGCGCGCTCCCACGTGGCACCCGCCCAGTCGGGGAAGGGCCCGCCCTCGGGGTCGGCGGCCAGGACGCTACCCATCCAGGACGCGACGGCGACGTCGTAGTTCGCGGTGTGCCGGAACGCGTCGGCGGCGAGCCGGCGCCGGTCGGCCAGGTCGAACCCACCCTGCTTGACCTGCTCGAGCACCCACGCGTACCGCGACGGGTCGACGACGACCGCGACGCTGTCGTGGTTCTTCGCCGACGCGCGCACCATCGCGGGGCCGCCGATGTCGATCTGCTCGACGCACTCCTCCGGCGACGCACCCGACGCGACCGTCTGCGTGAACGGGTACAGGTTCGACACCAGCATGTCGAACGGTGCGATCCCGAGCTGCTCGAGCTGCGCGAGGTGCTCGGGACGGCGGGTGTCGGCCAGCAGCCCGGCGTGCACGCGCGGGTGCAGCGTCTTCACCCGGCCGTCGAGGCACTCGGGGAAACCGGTCAGCTCCTCGACGGGCGTCACGGGCACGCCCGCATCCGCGATCCGCTGCGCCGTCGACCCCGTCGACACGATCTCGACGCCGAGGGCGTGCAGCCCCGTCGCGAGATCGAGCAGCCCGGTCTTGTCGTAGACGCTGATCAGGACCCGTCGGACCGCTCTGCGCTCGCTCACGGAAGGTCACCTCTCGTCCGGTCGCGCCCGCCTCGGACGAGCGCGGCGACGGTGCCCACCAGCAACCGTCGCTCTGTGATCTTGATGCGTTCGTGCAGCTCGGTCTCGGTGTCGCTGGGCAGCACCGGGACCGCCTCCTGGGCGAGGATCGGTCCGGTGTCGACGCCGCTGTCGACGAGGTGCACCGTCGCACCACTGATCTTGACCCCGTAGGCCAGCGCGTCGCGGACCCCGTGGGCCCCGGGGAACGACGGCAGCAGCGCGGGATGGGTGTTGATCACCGGGCACGTGATGCCCGACAGGAAGGCCGGGCCGAGGATCTTCATGAACCCGGCGGACACCACCAGGTCGGGCCGGTGCGCGGCGACGGCCTCGGTGAGGGCGACGTCCCAGGCCGCGCGGTCGGCGTACGCGCGGACGGCGACGGAGAAGGTGTCGACGCCCGCCGCTCGCGCCCGGTCGAGCGCGCCGACTCCGGCGCGGTCGGTGCCGACGGCGACGACGCCCGCGGGGTACGCGGGCTCGGCGGTGGCGTCGAGGAGAGCCTGCAGGAGGGTGCCTGTGCCGGATGCGAGTACCACGATCCGGCCGCGGACGGGTTGCTCGCTCTGCGGGGCAGAACCGGACGACTCGGGCACACCACTCCTCGGGCACGACGGGTCGACAGGACGAACGTCGAGGTCGAGCCTAGGCGGAGGCGGCCGTCACACCGTCGCCGCCCCGGCTGCCGGGGTCACGGACGGGTGTGGTCACCAGTCTGCGTCGCCGTCGGCCTGTCGCTGGGCGACGAGCTCGGCAACGGTCTGCGGCTTCCGCGCCGCTTCGGCCGCGGGCTCGCCCCCCTCCGCACCCGCACGGTCCGTCCGGCGACGCCGGACAGCAGTGTGGTTGCGCGCGGGCTCGCCGTCGTCGCCCCCGGAGTCGTCGATCCCGTCGGACCCATCGGACCCGGCGTCGGGCTCGCGCGCAACCTCACGGTCCTCCCGACGGCGCCGGACAGCAGTGAGGTTGCGCGCGGAATCGGCAGGCCCGCCCGCATCGGCCTCGCCGCCGTCGGACCCGCCGTCGGACCCGCCGTCAGACCCGGACCCGGACCCCGGCCCGGACCCGGACCCGGACCCGGACCCGGCGGAATCGGACTCGCCGAGCTCAGCGACAGACTCGCGCGCAACCTCACCGTCCTCCCGACGGCGCCGGACAGCAGTGAGGTTGCGCGGGGACTCGGATTCTTCGGGGACCTCGGGAGTCTCCGACTCCTCGACGTCGGAGGGCTCGTCCTCGATCTCCTCGAACTCCGAGTCCGCCGCGAACGGGACGGCGCCGGGGACGGAGCGCTGGAACGTCGCCACCAGGAGGGCGGGACCACCCACCCACAGCAGGACGGCGGGCAGCAGCAGTTCCGGTCGCAGCCGGACCGGGTCGAACTGGCCCGCAGCCAGTCGACCCCCGGCGAGCAGGGCGGCGACGACCGTCCCGACGGCGACGAGCACGGCGGCGGCGGCGGTGGCCCGCAGCCGGAGCTTGACGTCGGGGACGTCGGCGAGGGCACCGCGGCAGGCGGCTCCGACGGCGGCGCCCACGGCGAGCGGCACCAGCAGGACGACGAGGACCCAGGCGGGAGGCGGGGTCTCGGGCATGGCGGCGAGCAGCGGGAACGGCATCCGGGGCCCGCCGGCGACGGTGAAGGGCGAGGCTGCGGCGGTCCCGACCGAGACGCCCGGGCCCAGCAGCCAGGACGCCCCGGCGACGACGGCGTTGGGCAGGTAGGCGACGGCGAGGACGAAGACACCGAGCGTCGATCCGAAGCCGGGGGCGAGCGTCGAGAAGGTGGCTTCGACCTCCCCGGCCCGCAGCACCATGCCGACGGCGAGGGCGGCGGCCCCGGCTGCGACGAGGGCGAGGAGCCCGGCGGTGGCGCCGCGGAGCGCGGCGGGGGCCCAGCGCGGGAGGCGGGCGCGCCATTCGGGGGGGACGCCGCACTGGCGGAGCAGTCCGATCCCGGCGGCGAGGGCGGTGACGACGCCGGCGCCGACCATCGCGGCCCAGGGCGCGGCGGAGACGGGTGCGGCGGCGGGCAGCAGTGCGCTGGCGAGGACGGCGACGGCGGCGTGCGCCCCGGCTTGCGCGGCGAGGACGGCTCCGGCGTCGGTGCGGAGACGGCCGCCGAGGCGGCGCACGGACCAGCGGGCGCCGGCGGCGACGACCAGGACGAGGACGAGCGTCGGTAGCAGGGGGAGGACGCTCAGCGGCGCGCCGACGACGGTCAGCGGGATCTGGTGCGCGGCCAGCCAGAGCGGGATCGCGGTGGCGAAGACGCCGTCGACAGACATGCCGGTCCCGGCGGTGAGGACGACGAGTGCCGCGGCGGGCAGGAGGATGCCGTAGCTGACGAGCACGGTCCCCATCGCGGAGGCGAGGAGGATCCGCAGGCGGTCGAGGCCGTCGCCGGGGTTGCGGGTCGGCGGGTCGGGCTGGGGTTCGCCGAGGTCGGGGGCGTCGGGGGTGGCCGGGACCGACCGGGTTGACCGGGGAGGTTGGGTGCGGCTCACGCCGTCCACCATCTCAGCGCGGACGGCCCGATCCGGTCAGGCACGCCGCAGCGAGGGTCACTGCTGCTGCTGGGTGGGGGGCTGCTGCTCGCCGGTGCTGCTGGTGTGGATGGTCTGCGTGGAGTCGCCCGGGGGCTGTGCCGCGGGCTGCTGACCGGTCGGGCCGCCCCAGCCGTGCGCGCCGTACGACGGGGGCTGCGCGTAGGGCGATGCCTGGGGGCCGGTCGGCTGCGTGTAGTTGGGCGGCTGCTGCTGGGCGCCGTAGCCGGGCGGCGGCTGCTGCATGTATCCGCCCTGGTAGGGCTGGCCGTAGCCGGGAGGCGGGCCGTAGCCGGTGGGCGGCTTGGGCGCGGGGGGCTTGATGACGCCCAGTTCCATGAGCACGACGACGACGGCGCCGGCTGCTTCGAGCAGCGCCAGGATCATGACGATGATGACGATCGTCGGCAGCGAGGCGCTGGACGAGCCGAACCCACCGGACAGTGCCGATGCCGCGGACGAGGCGGCGAGCGAGCCCTGCAGGACGGCGAGGCCTCCGACGAGGGCGACGATGGCGCCGGGGAGGACGAGCGAGCGGCGGATCAGGCCGGCGGCGACGAGCAGCCCGCCGATCATCAGCATCTGCTGGCCCTGGGTGAGGTACAGGAAGATCGCGCTGGAGAACGAGCAGAGGTAGACGACGATCCCGAGGGCGCCGACGCCCATCGCGACGAACCGTGCCGGGCCTGTCAGACCCTTGTCCACCTGGGCCTCGGTCTGCTGAGACATCGACTGCTTCCCCCTCGTCGCGCGACCGCGTCGCGCGTCCGTCCGACGACCGGGCCGACGGTAACCCAGTGCGGTGGCCCACCGTGTGGCGGGCCACCGCACGGCGGCCTACAGGCCGGCGACGATCTCCCGCATCAGGGCGGCGGTCTCGGACGGCGTCTTGCCGACCTTGACCCCGGCGGCCTCGAGGGCCTCCTTCTTCGCCTGCGCGGTGCCCGCGGAGCCGGAGACGATGGCGCCGGCGTGGCCCATCGTCTTGCCCTCGGGGGCGGTGAAGCCTGCGACGTAGCCGACGACGGGCTTGGTCACGTTGGCCTTGATGAACGCCGCGGCGCGCTCCTCGGCGTCGCCGCCGATCTCGCCGATCATCACGATGGCGGCGGTCTCGGGGTCGGCCTCGAACGCCTCGAGGGCGTCGATGTGGGTGGTGCCGATGACGGGGTCGCCGCCGATGCCGATGGCCGTCGAGAAGCCGATCTCGCGCAGCTCGTACATCATCTGGTAGGTCAGGGTGCCCGACTTGGACACGAGGCCGATCTTGCCGGGGCCGGCGATGTCGGCGGGGATGATGCCGGCGTTGGACTTGCCGGGGCTGATGATGCCGGGGCAGTTCGGGCCGATGATGCGCGTCTTGTTGCCCTTGGCGACGGCGTGCGCCCAGAAGTAGGCGGAGTCGTGCACCGGGATGCCCTCGGTGATGACGACGGCGAGCGGGATCTCGGCGTCGATCGCCTCGATGACGGCGTCCTTGGCGAACTTCGGCGGCACGAAGACGACGCTGACGTCGGCGCCGGTCTCCTTGATGGCCTCTTCGACGGTGCCGAAGACCGTGAGGTCCTTGCCGCCGATGGTGACGGTGGTGCCGGCCTTGCGGGCGTTGACACCGCCGACGATGTTGGTGCCGGCGGCCAGCATCTTGGTGGCGTGCTTGGTGCCCTCGCCGCCGGTGATGCCCTGGACGATGACCTTGCTGTTCTCGGTGAGGAAGATCGACATGTCAGGCACCCGCCGCCAGCTGGGCGGCCTTGTCGGCCGCGTTGTCCATCGTGTCCACCTGCGTGACCAGCGGGTGGTTGGCCTCGTCGAGGATCCGGCGTCCTTCGACGACGTTGTTGCCGTCGAGCCGGACGACGAGCGGCTTGGTGGCGGCATCGCCCAGGATCTTCAGGGCCTCGACGATGCCGTCGGCGACGGCGTCGCACGCGGTGATGCCGCCGAAGACGTTGACGAACACGCTCTTGACGTCGGGGTCGCCGAGGATGACGTCGAGTCCGTCGGCCATGACCTGGGCCGAGGCGCCGCCTCCGATGTCGAGGAAGTTGGCGGGCTTGACCCCGCCGTGCTTCTCGCCGGCGTAGGCGACGACGTCGAGCGTGGACATGACCAGGCCCGCGCCGTTGCCGATGATGCCGACCTGGCCGTCGTCGAGCTTGACGTAGTTGAGGCCCTTGGCCTTCGCCTTGGCCTCGAGCGCGTTCTCGGTGCGCTCGTCGACCAGCGCGGCGTGGTCGGGGTGGCGGAAGTCGGCGTTCTCGTCGAGGGTGACCTTGCCGTCGAGCGCGATCACCTTGTCCTGCGGGTCGCGGACGAGCGGGTTGACCTCGACGAGGGTCGCGTCCTCGGAGACGAAGGTCTCCCACAGCTTGACGATGACCTGCGCGGCCTCGTCGGCGACCGCGGCGGGGATCTTGCCCGCGGCGACGATCTCGTCGGCCTTCGCCTTGTCGACGCCCGCGATGGCGTCGACGGGGATGCGCGCGAGCGCGTCGGGGCGCTCGACGGCGAGCTGCTCGATCTCCATGCCGCCCTCGGCCGAGCACATGGCCAGGAAGGTGCGGTTGGACCGGTCGAGCAGGAACGAGAAGTAGTACTCCTCGCTGATGTCGCTGGCGGTGGTCACCAGGACGCGGTGGACGGTGTGGCCTTTGATGTCCATGCCGAGGATGGCCCCGGCCTTCTCTTTCGCCTCGTCGGCGTTCTCGGCGAGCTTGACGCCGCCCGCCTTGCCGCGGCCGCCCGTCTTCACCTGCGCCTTCACGACGACGGCGGTGCCCAGCTCGGCGGCGGCCGCGGCCGCGTCGTCCGCGGTCTCGACGGTCCGGCCCGGCAGGACCGGGACTCCGTGTGCGGCGAAGAGGTCCTTCGCCTGGTACTCGTACAGGTCCACTCGGCTCTTCTCCTGATCACTGCGGTGTGCCAAGGCGGCCGTGGGCGCGTGATCGGACGCGTCGCCGCCGTCGACCACCGGACTCGACCGTGCTCTCCGCCCAAGGACCCTAGCGACGCTCGGTGCACCGGCCCTGACCTGGCCCGGTGAGGCCGGTCACCATGCCGGTGGGGCTGCTCACACCGGGTGCCGAGACAGCGCGTCCGGATGTCCAGGATGGGCAGGACGCGGGGTCCTGACCTACCGTTCTTCCATGGCGTCGGCGCTCGGTGCGAGAGCCCGCCTGGCCGCAGTGGCCGGTGGGGTGCAGACGCTCGCCCGTGAGGCCGGCCGCGCCACCGGTTACGCGGTCCGCACGTTCGGCTCCCCCGCGGGCCTGCGCGGTGTCGCGCTGGAGAGCGCGTGGCTCGCCGTCCATCTCGCGAGCTACCCGTTGGGGTTGCTCGCCGAGTCGGTGCGCGATCCCGACCATTACCGCACCGATGTCCTCCCGCTGCGCAGCCGCAGCCTGGTGGTGTCGGACGTGGCTGCGGCGGGGACGCCGATCGTGCTGGTGCACGGGATCATGGACAACCGGTCGGTGTTCGGTGTGTTCGGCCGGGCGTTGCGCCGCCGCGGTTTCGGCCGGGTGCACGCGGTGAACTACGGCGTCCTCACCGGCGATCTGCGTGACGCCGCGCGGGACCTGCGCCGGGTTGTGGAGGAGATCCGGGAGTCGACGGGCGCGGAGAAGGTGCACATCGTCGGGCACTCGCTCGGCGGCATGATCGCCCGCTACTACGTGCAACGGATGGGCGGCGACGAGGCTGTCGACACGCTGGTGACGCTGGGCAGTCCGCACACGGGGACGGCGACCGCGTACCTGATGCCGACGCCGCTCGCGCGCCAGCTGCGGCCGGGCTCGCCGGTCCTGACCGAGCTCGCCGAGCCGGCTCCGCACTGCTCCACGCGGTTCGTGGTCGTCTGGAGCCGGATGGACGAAATGGTCGTGCCGCAACGGAATGCCCGGTTGGTCCACCCGGACCTCGTGGTCGACGAACTCGAGCTACGTGATGTGGGTCACCTCTCGCTGCCGATCGACGCACGCACGGTCCACTGGGTCGCCACCGCGCTCGCGCACCTGGACTCCAGCAGTGATCACTTCACGCGCAGGTCGCGCCCCCGCGGGGCCGGATCCACGACGCTGCGTGACGAATCGTCGCCAGCCTGACCACGTCCGGGTGCATCTGCGCACACACCCCCGCGACATTTGCCACCTCGCCGCGGAGCCCGCTACCGTCGCCGGGTCCGGATCACGGACGGATCACGAAGGTGACGGACCGGCCCCGAACCGGCCCGCCGAGGGTCTCCCCAACCCGCCCTGACGACCCGCCGTGGAACGGACTGCCTCATCGCATCGAGAAGGGCAGTTCTTGTCGCGCCACCGCTCCCCAAGCGGCGCCGACCAGGACCATCCCGACGTACGCCCGCGCACCCGCGGGCATGACGCCCGGGGTGGACACCGGCTTCCGGCACCACCGCCCGCGCACGTCCGTGGACGTGCGACGGTCGCCTTCGCGGCGGCCGGAGCGCTCGTGGCCGCAGGACAGTCGCTCGCCACCCTCTGGGGGCAGAGCCACCCGGTCGACGAGCCGTACGCGACCCTCTCGACCAACGCGATGATCCCGGTCTCGACGACCACCGAGGCGCTCCCCGACGACCCGGGCACCGCACCCGCACAGCCCGCCATCGGCGCGAGCCGGCTGCACACCTCGGCCCAGCCGGTCGACACGCTCGACCCCGGCGAGGACGTCGACGTCGCGAACCTGACCAAAGCCGTCGACATCGGCGCGAAGATCGCCCAGCAGGCCAAGATGCTGCGCCAGGCGCTCGCCGCCGGCGCCCCGCAGGGCGTGCTGTTCCAGGGCGCCGCCTTCGTGCTGCCCACGGCGGGCCGTTTCACGTCGGGCTTCGGCGCCCGCTGGGGTGTCACGCACTACGGCATCGACCTCGCCAACAGCATCGGCACCCCGATCTACGCGGTCACCGACGGCGTCGTCACCGAGTCCGGCCCGGCCAGCGGTTTCGGCATGTGGGTCGTGCTGCAGCACCCCGACGGCTCGCACAGCGTCTACGGCCACATCAACCGCAGCCTGGTCAAGGTCGGCGAGAAGGTCACCGCCGGCGAGAAGATCGCCGAGATGGGCAACCGCGGCCAGTCGACCGGCCCGCACCTGCACTTCGAGATCTGGACCCCGGGCGGGCAGAAGATCAACCCGCTCCCGTGGCTCGCCGCCCGCGGCATCGCCATCCCCGGCACCGGCAACGACGGCCCGTCGCACGACTGACGCCTGCACCGCGGGCATCGCCGCCGGCTGCCGGGTGCGCGAGAGACGCGTGCCCGGAGCCGGGGCGCTCAGAGCTTCTGCAGCGGGACCCCGCCGATGAGCATCAGCCGTACCGTGCCCGCGCTGCCGAAGTCGATCGTCACCGTGGCCCGGGCACCAGCGCCGTCGGACGAGATGACCGTGCCCAGCCCGTACTTGTCGTGGTTGACCCGGTCGCCCACGTCGAGGCTGATCGTCGCCTGGTTGAGCTTGCGCTCCGGCACCCGCCAGTCGCCCCGGTCGGTCGCGTTCGGGCGGCGGCCGAACCCGAACCGCCCCACCGGTGCCGACGGCCGCTGCGCCTCCTCGCGACGCCAGTCGACCAGCTCGGCCGGCACCTCGTCGAGGAACCGCGACGCCGGGTTCACGCTCGGCTGCCCGAACGCGGTGCGCACGATCGCCCGCGACAGGAACAGCCGCTGCTGCGCCCGCGTGATGCCGACGTAGGCCAGTCGCCGCTCCTCCGCCAGCTCCGCCGGATCGCCCAGCGCGCGCATGTGCGGGAAGACGCCGTCCTCCCAGCCGGTGAGGAACACGACCGGGAACTCCAGTCCCTTGGCCGTGTGCAGCGTCATCAGCGTGACTATGCCCGAGTCGTCGCCGGGGATGGAGTCGGCGTCGGCCACCAGCGCCACCCGCTCCAGGAACGCCGCAAGCGACCCGGGCGGTGGGGCGCCGACGTTCGTGTCGTCGGTGTCGAGGGCCAGCTCACCGGAGCCGATGACGGTGCCGTCGGGATCGGACGAGCCGCCGTCGAGCAGGTCGGCGACCGCCGCGTCGCCCGCGAACTCCCGCGCGACCGTGACCAGCTCCGCGAGGTTCTCCAGCCGGGAGCCGTCCTGCGGGTCGTCGCTGGCCTCCAGCTCCGTGACGTACCCGGTGCGGCCGTAGACAGCCTCCAGGATCTCGGCGGTGTCGTCGCCGCGGTCGACCAGCTCGCGCAGGTCGTCGAGCATCCGCTGGAACTCGGCGATGTTGCGCTGCGAGCGCGTGGCCAGCGCCGGGAGCTCCTCGGGCTGTTCGGCCGCGACCCGCAACGCCCGGGAGAACGACGTGCGGTGGCGCTCCGCGTACTCCGCAACCAGCGCCTCCGCCCGGTCGCCGATGCCGCGCTTGGGCACGTTGAGGATGCGCCGCAGGCTGACCGTGTCCTCGGGGTTGGACAGCACCCGCAGGTAGGCCAGCGCGTCGCGGATCTCGCGCCGCTCGTAGAACCGCACCCCGCCGACGACCTTGTACGGCAGCCCGACCCGCAGGAACACGTCCTCGAACACCCGCGACTGCGCGTTGGTGCGGTAGAAGACCGCCACGTCGCTGTTGCGGAAGTCCCCGGAGTCGACCAGCCGGTCGATCTCCGTCGCGACGAACGACGCCTCGTCGTGCTCGTTGTCGGCGACGTAGCCGACGACCTTCTCGCCGTCGCCCTGGTCGGACCACAGCCGCTTGTCGCGACGGTTCGCGTTGCGTGCGATCACGGAGTTGGCTGCCGACAGGATCGTCTGCGTCGAGCGGTAGTTCTGCTCCAGCAGGATCGTCCGCGCGTCGGGGAAGTCCTGCTCGAACTCGATGATGTTGCGGATGTTCGCGCCGCGGAACGCGTAGATCGACTGGTCGGAGTCGCCGACGACGCACAGCTCCGCCGGCTTCGCCCCCGCCGTCGCGGGCTCGACCAGCTGCCGGACCAGCTCGTACTGCGCCTTGTTGGTGTCCTGGTACTCGTCGACCAGCACGTGGCGGAACCGGCGCCGGTAGTACTCCGCGACGGCGGGCAGCCGCGACAGCAGCGACACCGTCTCCATGATCAGGTCGTCGAAGTCGAACGCGTTGGCCTGCCGCAGCCGCGACTGGTAGCCGACGTAGACCTCCGCGACCCGGCGCTCGAAGTCGTTGGTCGCGCGCTCGGTGGCGTCGTCGGCCGACAGCAGCTCGTTCTTCAGGTTCGAGATGTGCGCGGCCAGCCCGCGCGCGGCGAACTTCTTCGGGTCGAGCTCCAGGTCGCGCGCCACGATGCCGACGAGGCGGCGCGAGTCGTCCGCGTCGTACACCGAGAAGGCGCTGCGCACCCCCAGGTGCTTCGCCTCCCGGCGCAGGATGCGCACGCACATGGAGTGGAACGTCGACACCCACATGGCGTTGGCCCGACGGCCCACCAGCGCGTCGACCCGTTCCTTCATCTCGGCGGCGGCCTTGTTGGTGAAGGTGATCGACATGATCTCGCCCGGGTGCACCTGCCGCTCCGCGAGCAGCCACGCGATCCGGTGCGTGAGCACCCGCGTCTTGCCCGAGCCAGCACCCGCGACGATCAGCAGCGGCGACCCGGCATGGGTGACCGCCTCCACCTGCCGCGGGTTGAGCCCCTCGAGCAGCTTCTTCCCCCGCTCGGTGGCGGGGCGGGCGGGGTTGCTGGAAGGCAGTTCGAACAGCGCGCTCATCGTGTCGAACACGGTACCGGCGGGGTACGACGATGCGCGCCGCGGCGCCGGTGTGGATGCGCGCCTCCGCCGCGTGTGTGGATGCGCGCCTCCGCGCGTGTGTGGATGCGCGCCTCCGCGCGTGTGTGGCAGACTCGCCGACGTGTCGACGGCTCAGCGATTTTTCTACGGGTACCGGATTCCGGTTCCCGTCGCCGCCTGACGCGCTCAGCCCCGACGCCCCGGAGTCCACTGGACCCGGGGCGCCTGCATGTCACGGGCCGGTGGGCCGTACACAGGAGGAGACCATGTCCGTGACCACCGAGCAGCCCGCCCCGTCCGGGGACCCGTCCGTCGACGACCCCACGGCCGACGACGCCGCGAACATCGACGTTCTCCGCCGCGAGATCGACCGGCTCGACGCCGAGATCCTGCGGCTGGTCAAGGAGCGCACCGACGTCTCCCGGCGCATCGGTGCCGTCCGGATGGCGGGCGGCGGCCCGCGGATCGTCTACAGCCGCGAGATCCACGTCCTGGCCCGGTTCCGCGAGCTCGGCGAGGAGGGCCGCGAGCTGGCCATGCTCCTGCTGCGGCTCGGCCGGGGCCGGCTGGGCGGACGCTGACCCGCTCGCGGCCCCCGATCGGCCGGAGTCCCGTCCCCACCGGCGGATTCGGTGGCACAGTGGAGTCATGGGGACCGTCTTCGGCATCGTCGCTTTCGTCATCGCGCTGGTCGGCGTGCTCGCCGCGCTCGGCCACGTCGGCTACCTCGCGATGCTCAACAAGAGCGCCAAGGAGCGCGGCCTGTCCGGCGGCGCGACCTCCGACTACGTCAACAGCCGGTGGAAGGTCGCGGGCGGCACGGCGCTCGTCGCGCTGATCGGGCTGCTCTTCACCACGGGCGGCGTGGTGCCCGACATCATCGGCATCCTCCTCGCGGGCGGCGCCGGGATCGCGGCCAAGGGCGCGCTCGACGCGACGCGACGCGAGTTCCGCGGCCAGCTCCCGCGCTGACGCACCCGCACCGGCCGGGAACGCCGCGCCGGGTCGCACCCAGGGGCGGGGTCGATCCGGTCACCGGGTGACCGCTCCCCCGGCCGGGTGGTCTTACGGGGGACACGTCCGTTCGGCGCCGACACGACCTCCGTTCGGAGGCACCGCTCGGCGAAAGGTGATCCCCGCCACGGACGCCCTTGGACCGGACGGCCCCGCACCTGACGCTGCCTGCACCTTCGCCTCCGGAGCCACCGAAGCGGGCGATCGACTCCGGAGCGCTACCGACGTTCAACGGTCGGTCGTCATCGGTGAGTGGGACTCACACGTTCGGGGCGGCATCGATGAGCGGGCGAATGACACTTGGTGAACGTTCTGTGTGTCCGGTAAGTGTGGACGCTGCAAGTCATCACTCGAAGGGGGACGGCACACCGTGGTCGCGTTCGCTCAGCGTGGTCCATCTCGACGTGAAGCCGAGATCGTCACGGTCGCCGAACTCGTGCGGCGCAACGTTCCCGCACCTCGGGCAGCGTCCGATGTGGACGCGGACCGGCCCGCCGAGGCCGAGCCCGGCAGCCCCGTCCTGCCGGAGCCCGACTACGTCTCCGTCGGCAGCCTGATGCGCCGCGAGGGTCGCGCCCCGCACTCCTTCGACCGGCCACTCAAGCCCCGCGCCTCCCGCCTCGACGGCGCCGGCGACGCCGCCGAGCAGCGCGCCTCCGGCCGTCGGAGGATGACCGCGGCCGCGGCCGCCATGCTCACCATCGGCGGCGTCCTCGGCGCGGCCGTCTTCACCGACGCGGCCTCCAACTCCTCGGCCGCCCAGGACCAGCTCGACGGCAGCTTCCCCGGCCGCGGCGGAGCCGGCGACGGTTCCGGTGCGGCGCTGCCGTCATCCGGCAACGCGCTCGCGGCCGGCACCTCGGCCCCGACGTCGTGGATGAACGTCGCGTTCCCCTCGGCGCTGCCGCAGGCGGCCTCCGCCGGCCGTGGCGGTGCGGGCGGCGCCGGTACAGGCGGTGCGGGCGGCGTCGTCTACGGCTCCGGCGGCAGCGGCGGCACAGGTGGCGTCGCCGGCATCGGCGGCTCGGGCTCCGGCGGCAACAGCGCAGTCACCAACCCCGGCGGCGGGACAGGCGGCACGGGCGGCCAGATCCCGGCCGACCGCCAGTTGCCGCAACACTCGGACACCGCCGACCACACCGTCACCAGCGTGACCGAGCCGGTCGCCCGCGTCGTCCAGCAGGCCGGCAGGAACACGCCGCTCAGGCCCGTCACCGACGGCGCGAGCGGTGCGGTCGAGGGTCTCGGCAACGGCCTCGGCAAGACCCTCGGCTCGGCCGTGGGCACCGTCAACAAGGTGGCCGAGCCCGTCACCACGCCGGTCAACCAGGTCCTCGCCCCGGTCACCAAGCCGGTCAAGAAGCTCGCACCGCCGCTCGCGCCCGCGCTCGATCTGCTCACCCCGTCCAACCCGGCGCCGAGCAGCGGGCCGCAGCAGTCGGTCGTCGAGACCGTCGGCCGCGGCGTCAGCGACACCGCGGGCGGCCTCGTCGAGACCGCGGGCGGCACCGTCGGCGGGCTCGTCGGCGGCCTGACCGGCGCGCGCTGACCGTTCTTTTCCTCGACCTCGCCGGGTCCGACGCCGCGTCGGGCCCGGCGCAGTCGTCTCCGGGCCGGACGTGGCGTCAGACCAGGCGGCGGTCCGAGGCCCAGCGCGACAGCTCGTAGCGGTTGGACAGCTGCGTCTTGCGCAGGACGCTCGACACGTGCGTCTCCACCGTCTTCACCGAGATGAACAGCTCCCCCGCGATCTCCTTGTACGCGTAGCCGCGCGCGAGCAGCCGCAGGACGTCGCGTTCGCGGCGGGTGAGCAGGTCCAGCTCGGGGTCGCCGGGCGGGGCCGCGCCGGGGCGGTCGGAGAACACGTCGAGCACGAACCCGGCCAGCCGCGGCGAGAACACGGCGTCGCCACCGTGGACGCGGCGGACCGCGTCGGCGAGGTCGCGACCCGAGATCGTCTTGGTGACGTACCCGCGCGCCCCGGCCCGGATGACGGCGATGACGTCCTCGGCGGCGTCGGACACGCTCAACGCCAGGAACACGACGCCCGGGACCTCGGGCCGGACGCGGCGCAGCACCTCGGCGCCGCCACCGTCGGGCATGTGGACGTCGAGGAGCACGACGTCGGGGGTGTGGTGGCGGATCGCGGCGACGGCCTCGTCGACCGATCCGGCCTCGCCGACCACCTCGACGTCGGGGACGCCGCGGTCGAGCTCGGCGCGCACGCCCGCCCGAAAGAGGCCGTGGTCGTCGACGAGGAAGACGGTGATCGGCTTCTGCGTCTCGCCGCCGGTGCTGTCGGTGTCGGGCTGGTCGTCGGTCACGACGTGGCCTCCTGCTTGTCTTCCGTGTCGTGCTCGGTGCCGCGGTCGGGCGACACCGCGTCGCTGATCGTCATGGCCAGGTGCACCTCGGTGCCCTCGCCGGGGGTGCTGCGCAGCCGCACGCGGCCGCCGTGGCGGGCCATGCGGGCCTTGATCGAGTCGGCGAGGCCGTGCCGGTCGTCGGGGACGTCGTCGGGGACGAATCCCTTGCCACGGTCGCGGACGAAGACGTTGACCTCGTCGGGCTCGATCTCGACGTAGACGCTGATCTCGTCGACCCCGGCGTGCTTGGCCGCGTTGACCATCGCCTCGCGGGCGGCGAGGACGAGGGCACGCAGGTCTGCGTCGAGCGGCCGGTCGGCACCGACGAGGACGGGGCTGACGGTGAGCGCGTAGGTGTCCTCGACCTCGGCGGCAGCCTTGGTCAGCGACTCGGCGAGGCCCTCGTCGAGCGCCGGGGCCTTGACCCCGCCGCCGGTGCTGCCCCGGCCGTAGCCCTGCGGGCCGTAGAGCCAGTGTCGCAGCTCGCGTTCCTGGCCGCGGGCGAGCCGGGCGACCTCGCGGGGGTCGTCGGACTGGCGCTGGATCAGTGCGAGGGTCTGGAGCACGGAGTCGTGCAGGTGGGCGGCGATCTCGGCGCGCTCGGCCTCGACGATGCGCTGGCGGCGCTCTTCGCCGAGGTCGCGGGCCAGCCGCAGCCACCACGGGACGGTGAGCACACCGACGCCGACGATCGTCGCGATCACGGCGAGCAGACCGAACTGCACCTGCCCGAGGTTGATGTTCCCGATCAGGAACACCGCGATGCCCAGGGCCACGAACAGTGCCCCGGCGACGATGCGGATCAGCGCGGTGCGCCCGCCTCCCGCCGCACCGGTGACGCCCGAGCGGGCGCCGGCGGCCCAGCGGCGGCGCTGCGCCTCGTCGGCCTCCCGCCACACGACGGCCGCGCCGAGGGCGGCGACGCCGAGCGGGCCGACGATCCAGCCGATGACGGAGTTGCCCAGCAGCGCGGCGACCAGTCCGATGCCGGCACCGAGCACGACGAGGCCGATGGCCTGCTGACGTTCGCGGCGCGGCACCGTGCGGTCGGTGTCGGCGCTCTCCTGGCGCACGAACATCCACAGCAGCGCATAGCCGACGACGCCCGCGCCGTTGATGGCGGCGAGTACGACGAACGCGGCGCGCACCCACAGGACGTCGATCCCGAGGTGGTCGGCCACACCGCCGGCGACACCGGCGACGAGCCGTCCGGACCGGCGGCGTTCGAGCGGGCCGCGCGTGGGCACGGGCGGCTCCGGGGCCACCGCGGTGGGCGTCCCGGGACGCGACGCGCCCGGGGCTCCGCTGGTTGCTGCCGGCTGACTCACGCCACCATGGTCACACGCAGGACGTCCCCGGGGCATCGGGGACGACCTCCGGGTGACCTCAGGGTCGTCCCGGATGGGCGCGCGCCCGCCACGCGGGAGGCTGGTGCCCATGATGGAGGGGGAACAGCGATGAGCACGGATGTGCAGTCGACGTTGCGGGAGATGTGGGAGACGCGCCCCGCGCGGCCTCGCCACGACCGCAAGGTCGCGGGGGTGGCGGCGGCGATCGCCCGTCGTTACGACATCGACCCGGTGCTGGTGCGGGTGGGCTTCGTGGTGGCGGCGATCTACGGGATCGGCGCCGCGCTGTACATCGCGGGCTGGGTCCTGCTCCCGGAGGCCGACGAGAACGACCCGACCGACGGCGCCGAGTCGGCGGCGAAGCCGGGGAAGCGGCCGCATCCGGGTCTGCTGATCGCGCTGGTGGTGGCGGCGGTCGTCGGCACGGGCGCGATCTTCGGTCACGACGGCGGGATCATCTGGCCGGCGATCATCGCGCTGGGCCTGCTGTTCCTGCTGCACCGGGCCCGCGGCAGCCGCGGTGTCCCCGGCCCGGGTCGTGCCCCGCAGGCGGGCGTCGCCGCGCCGGCGGGTGCGCCGACGGTGAACCTGCGCAAGGACGTCGACGGGGACACGACGCAGCACGAGACGACCGAGCTGGACCCGGTGACGGGTGAGCCGAAGCCGACGCCGCCGTCGTGGGACCCGCTGGGCGCCGCGCCGTTCGCGTGGGACCTGCCCGAGCCGTCGCCGCAGCCCGAGCCGGAGCCGCCTGCGCCGCGCCGCCGTCCGCCGGTCACGGCGGTCACGCTGGCCACCGCGCTCGTCGTCGGCGGGGTGCTGGGGGCGCTGATGCTCGGCGGGGTCGGGCTGATGCCGCTGCCGACGCTCCTCGCGATCGTGCTGGGCATCCTGGGCGTGGGCCTGGTGGTGGGTGCGTTCCTGCGCGCCGGCCGCGGGATCATCCCGTTCGCGCTGATCATGTGCCTGCTGACGTGGGGGGCGATGCACGTGCCGACCGACTCGCTGCGCGGCGGCGTCGGGAACACCGAGGTGCAGCCGGTGTCGGTCGGGCTGGTCGCCCCGACCTACGAGCGGGCCGCCGGCAACATCGGCATCGACCTGCGGCAGCTCGACCTCTCGCTCCCGGCGGGCGGCGACGGGGCGGCGCTGGTGCCGCTGGAGACGTCGGCCGACGTCGGCATGGGCAACCTCGAGGTGTGGGTCCCGCCGAACGCCGACGTCACCGTGTTCGGCTCGGCCGGGCTCGGCCACGTCCAGTTCGGCGACCGGGTGAGCGAGGGCAGCGACGCGAAGATCGACGTGGTCGACGACCTGGGTGCCGACGGCATCCGCTCCGGCACGCCGATCGTCCTGCACCTGCACGCGGGCCTGGGCAACGTGGAGGTGCACCGTGGCTGACAAGACCTCGCCGGCGACCCGGCGGTTCCCCGACCTGTTCGCCCTGCTCGTCGGGCTGATCAGCCTCGGCGTCGCGGGGGCGGTCCTCAGCGGGCACGACCCGCTGCGGGCCGGGTTCGACCTGCGGTGGCTGCTCGCGGGGGCGGCGGTCCTGTTCGGGCTGCTGATGCTGATCGGCAGCTTGCGCCGCAACGGCTCGTAGACCGCGGCGGCGCGGGGGAGGCGCCGCCTGCCGAAGGCCGCCCGTTGGGGGACGGACGGCCCTGTGAGTGGCGATAGTCGCTATGGCGACTATCGCCACTCACGACGTTCTGGGTAGTCCCGCGGCCTCGAGGATCTCCGGGACGCCGCGCTCGTCGCCCACCACCATCACGTGCACGCCCGCCACACCGGGCAGTTCGCGCAGCTCACGCAAGGTCTCGACGCACGCCGCGACCCCCTCGGCCGCCACCTTGTCCGCCGGGACACCGCGCAACCGCCGCTCCAGCGCCTCCGGGATCACGACCCCCGGGATGGACGACAGGAACTCCAGCGCCCGCAGCGACCGGATCGGGCCCACCCCGGCGAGCACACCACAGCGGGTGTCGAGGCCCAGGTCGCGGACCTGACCCAGCCAACCGCCGAACGCCGCGATGTCGAACACGAACTGCGTCTGCACGAACTGGGCGCCACCCTCGACCTTCTGCGCGAACCGGTCGGCCGACGGCCCGGGACTGTCGACGGCACCCAGCAGGTAGCGCGGCGCCGGGTCGACGGTCCGCTCCGACAGCAGCGTCCCGTCGTCGCGCAGGGTACGCGCGGCCGACATCAGCGCGGCGGAGTCGAGGTCGAACACCGCGGCCGCGTCGGGATGATCCCCCTGCTCGGGCCGGTCCCCCGTCATCAGCACCAGGTTCGGCACCCCGAGCGCCGACGCCGACAGCAGGTCCGACTGCAGCGCGATCCGGTTGCGGTCGCGGCACGTCATCTGCATGACGGGGTCGACGCCCTCGCCCAGCAGCGCGAGGCTGCCCGCGAGGCTCGACATGCGGACGTTCGCGCCCGCGTTGTCGGTGACGTTGACGGCGTCGACCCAGCCGCGCAGGTGCTCGGCCGCGCGGCGGACGGGCGCGAGATCGGCCCCGCGCGGGGGCGCGATCTCGGCGGTGACGGCGAACCGCCCGGTTCGCAACGCGTCCGCGAGCCGGCCGGGGAGCTCGCGCGGCAGCGCCGTAAGGGAGGTCACGGGTCGGTTCCTACTCCCACTCGATCGTGCCCGGCGGCTTGCTCGTCACGTCGAGGACGACGCGGTTGACCTCGGCCACCTCGTTGGTGATGCGGGTGGAGATGCGTTCGAGGACGTCGTAGGGCAGGCGCGTCCAGTCGGCCGTCATCGCGTCCTCCGACGACACCGGCCGCAGCACGACCGGATGCCCGTAGGTGCGGCCGTCGCCCTGGACGCCGACACTGCGCACGTCGGCCAGCAGCACGACCGGGCACTGCCAGATCGCCTTGTCCAGGCCCGCGGCGGTGAGCTCCTCGCGGGCGATCGCGTCGGCGGCCCGCAACGTCTCCAGCCGGTCGAACGTGACCTCGCCGATGATGCGGATGCCCAGCCCGGGCCCGGGGAACGGCTGGCGTCCGACGATCGTCTCCGGCAGGCCCAGCTCGGCGCCGACCTTGCGAACCTCGTCCTTGAACAGTGTGCGCAGCGGCTCGACCAGCGCGAACTCGATGTCGTCGGGAAGCCCGCCGACGTTGTGGTGGCTCTTGATCGTCGCCGTGCCCTTGCCGCCACCGGACTCGACGACGTCGGGGTAGAGCGTGCCCTGCACCAGGAACCCCACGTGCTCGGCGGCCGCGACCTCCGACGTCGCCGCCTCGAACACCCGGATGAACTCCCGGCCGATGATCTTGCGCTTCGTCTCGGGCTCGCTGACCCCGGCGAGCGCGTCGAGGAACCGGTCGGCCGCGTCGACGGTGTGCAGCTTCGCGCCGGTGGCCGCGACGAAGTCGCGCTCCACCTGCTCACGCTCGCCGCTGCGCAACAGCCCGTGGTCGACGAACACGCACGTCAGCCGGTCGCCGATCGCACGCTGCACCAGCGCCGCGGCCACCGCGGAGTCGACACCGCCGGAGAGCCCGCACACCGCGTGCCCGTCGCCGACCTGGGCGCGGATCGCGGCCACCGAGTCGTCGATGATCGACGACGTCGTCCAGCTCGGCGCGAGCCCCGCGACCTCGTGCAGGAACCGCCGCAGCACCTCCTGGCCGTGCGGGCTGTGCCCCACCTCGGGGTGGTACTGCACACCGGCCAGGCGCCGCTCCCTGTCCTCGAACGCCGCGACCGCGACCCGGTCCGACGACGCCGTGACCGTGAACCCCTCCGGCGCGCGCACCACCGAGTCGCCGTGGCTCATCCACACCGGGTGCTTCGCGGGCAGCCCGTCGTGCAGGGAACCGGCCGTCGACGTCAGGCACAGCTCGGTGCGCCCGTACTCGCGGGTGCCGTCCGGCGCCACCTCGCCGCCCAGCGCCTTCGCCATCGCCTGGAAGCCGTAGCAGAGCCCGAGCACCGGGATTCCCGACGTGAACAGCGCCGGGTCGATCTCCGGCGCGCCCTCGGCGTACACGCTCGACGGGCCACCGGACAGGATCAGCGCCACGGGCTTGCGGGCGACGATCTCGGCGACCGGGGTGTCGGACGGGACGATCTCGGAGTACACCTGCGCCTCACGCACCCGGCGGGCGATGAGCTGGGCGTACTGGGCCCCGTAGTCGACGACGAGGACGGTCGGCTGCTGCACCCCCCGAGGATAGTTCGTGCCCCCGGACACCCCGGCGGCGGAGACCTACGGTGTGACCGCGACGGCGCGACCGCGAGTGAGCCGATCCGGTGCGTACGGCGACGTATCCGTCGCTCCACGCCCCGGATCAGGTTTGCCTGCCCGCGTCCCTTGCCGAGACGTCCGCGGCCAGGGCGCCGGCGCAGCACTCCCGTGACGTGCGACTTCGTCGCTCAGCCGCGGACGGTCAGGCCGGCCTTCTGGAACTCCTTGAGGTCGGAGTAACCGGTCTTGGCCATGGCGCGGCGCAGCGCGCTGAAGAGCGCGACGTCGCCGTAGGGGCTGTCCGACGGGCCGAACAGGACCTGCTCCAACGTCCGGTCGCCGGTGTCCTGCACGGTGATCTCCGAGCGCGGCAGGGCGGGGTGGGCGGCCGAGGAGGTCCAGTACAGGCCCCCGGCGGGCGACTCCGAGGACGCGGCGAGCTGCTCGCCGAGCATGACGGCGTCGGCACCGCAGGCGATGGCCTTGGCCATGTCGCCGGAGCCGGCCATGCCGCCGTCGGCGATGACGTGGACGTAGCGGCCGCCGGTCTCGTCGAGGTAGTCGCGGCGGGCGGCGGCGGCGTCGACGATCGCGGTGGCCATGGGCACGCCGATGCCGAGGACGGCGTCGGTGGTGGTGCCGGTGGATTCGCCGTAGCCGACGATGACGCCCGCGGCGCCGGTGCGCATGAGATGCATGGCGGTGCGGTAGTCGCCGACGCCACCGGCGACGACGGGCACGTCGAGGCCCATGATGAACTCGCCGAGGTTGAGCGGCTCGCCCTGGGATACGTGCTCGGCGGAGATGATCGTGCCCTGCACGACGAGGATCTCGACACCGGCGGCCAGCAGCGTCGGGGTGATCTCGCGGGCGCGTTGGGGGCTGACCCGGACGGCGACGGTCACGCCGGCCTCGCGGACGGTCTTGAGCGCCTCGGCGAGCAGGTCGGGCTGGATCGGGGCGGCGTGCAACTCCTGCAGCAACCGGATGGCGGCGGACTCGTCGCCGGTGTCGGCGGCGTCGAGGACGCGTTCGAGGGCGGCGTCGGCGTCGCCGTGCCGGGCCCACAGCCCTTCCGCGTTGAGTACCGGCAGGCCGCCGAGCTGTCCGATCCGCACGGCGCTGGCGGGCGAGACGACGGCGTCGGTGGGATGGGTCATCAGCGGGATCTCGAAGCGGTACGCGTCGAGCTGCCAGCCGAGCGTGACCTCCTTCGAGCTCCGTGTCCGCCGCGACGGAACGATCTCGATCTGCTGCAGGTCGTAGCTGCGACGGGCCGTCCGGCCCATCCCGATCTCAACGAGGTCACGCACGGGTGACAAGCGTAGATGGCTACTTGGAGGCGTAGTTGGGCGCCTCGACGGTCATGGTGATGTCGTGGGGGTGGCTCTCCTTGAGACCGGCCGCCGTGATGCGCACCAGCTGGGCCTGCTGCAGCTCG
Organism: Pseudonocardia sulfidoxydans NBRC 16205; assembly: GCF_007989085.1. GTDB lineage: Bacteria > Actinomycetota > Actinomycetes > Mycobacteriales > Pseudonocardiaceae > Pseudonocardia > Pseudonocardia sulfidoxydans. The sequence goes on along the minus strand of NZ_BJVJ01000012.1, from coordinate 59,172 downwards.
GGGATGGTCTGCGCGCCCGCGTAGCCCATGCCCGACCGCAGTCCGCCGACGAGCTGGTGCACGACCTGCGACAGCGGCCCGCGGAACGGGATGCGGCCCTCGATGCCCTCGGGGACGAGCTTGTCCTCGCTGAGCACGTCGTCCTGGGCATAGCGGTCCTTGGAGTAGGACTTCGCCGTGCCGCGGGACTGCATCGCGCCCAGCGAGCCCATGCCGCGGTAGGTCTTGTACTGCTTGCCGCCGACGAGGATCAGCTGCCCCGGCGACTCGGCGGTGCCCGCGAGCAGGCTGCCGAGCATGACGCTGGAGGCGCCGGCGGCGATGGCCTTGGCGATGTCGCCGGAGTACTGGATGCCGCCGTCGCCGATCACCGGGACGCCCGCGGCGGCACAGGCCTGCGCCGCCTCGTAGATGGCTGTGATCTGGGGGGCTCCGACACCGGCGACGACGCGCGTCGTGCAGATGGAGCCCGGCCCGACGCCGACCTTCACCGCGTCGGCGCCGGCCTCGACGAGCGCCTGCGCGCCCGCCCGGGTGGCGACGTTGCCGCCGACGACGTCGACGTTGTCGCCCACCTCCGCGCGCAGCTTCGCGACCGTCTCGAGGACCCGCTTGGAGTGGCCGTGGGCGGTGTCGACCATCAGCACGTCGACACCGGCCTCGACGAGCACCATCGCGCGGCCGTAGGCGTCGTCGCCGACACCGACGGCCGCGGCGACGACGAGCCGGCCGTCGGGGTCCTTGGTGGCGAGCGGGTACTTCTCGGTCTTGTTGAAGTCCTTGATGGTGATGAGGCCGCGCAGGATGCCGTCGCCGTCGATGATCGGCAGCTTCTCCAGCTTGTGCCGGCGCAGCAGGCCGAGCGCGGCCTCCGCGGTGACGCCGACGCGCGCGGTGACCAGCGGCGCGGGCGTCATCACCTCGTGGACGGGCCGGCTGTGGTCCATCTCGAACCGCATGTCGCGGTTGGTGATGATGCCGACGAGCTTGCCGTCGGCGTCGGCGACCGGGACGCCGGAGATGCGGTACTTGGCGCAGAGGGCGTCGACCTCGGCGAGCGTGGCGTCGGGCGAGCAGGTGACCGGGTCGGTGACCATGCCGGCCTCCGAGCGCTTCACCACCTCGACCTGCGCGGCCTGCTCGTCGGCGGACAGGTTGCGGTGCAGCACGCCCAGCCCGCCGGCGCGGGCCATCGCGATGGCCATGCGGGACTCGGTCACGGTGTCCATCGGCGAGGACACGACGGGCACCTGGATACGGACGCGTCGCGTCACCTGGGTGCTGGTGTCGGCAGCGCTCGGGACGACGTCGGACTCCGCGGGGAGCAGCAGCACGTCGTCGAACGTGAGACCCAGCATCGCGAACTTCGGCGGCAGTCCGGTGGTCTCAATGGTCATCGCAGGCTTTCAGCCCCTCACCGGTCAGCACGTGTGCGGACGGCCCGGGCGCCGCCCTCACCCCATCGTATCCGGGTCGCCGGGCGGGGCCGAACCGACGAGTCGTGCGGCACACCCGGCACCGGGCGCACCTGCGGGGATTGCTCCGTCCGGACACGCGGCGGGTGCCGGCGGGATACGGTGTCGAGCGTGTCGGCCGACGCGATGCCTCCGGACCCCTTCGCGGGGGATCCCCACGATCCCGCGCTGTCCCTCGACGACGCCGCACACCTCGACGAGCTGAGCAGCTCCGAGCGCGAGGAGGTCGTGGCCGACCTCGCCGATCTCGCCGTCTACCAGGCGCTGCTGGAGTGCCGCGGGGTGCGTGGCATCGTCGTCGACTGCGGCGACTGCGGTGAGCAGCACTTCCACGAGTGGCGCCTCCTGCGGGCCAGTCTGCAGCAGCTGCTCGACGAGGGTCAGATGCGCCCGCACGAGCCCGCGTTCGATCCCGACCCGGCCGACTACGTGACGTGGGAGTACTGCCGCGGCTACGCGGACGCCACGATCAGCGACGGCTGAGACCTCCGACACGACGAAGGCCCCACCGCGGTGGGGCCTTCGTCGTCGCTGGGTCAGCTGGGCTGCGGCACCGGGGTGGGGTCGGACGTGCTGGTCGAGCCCAGCCCGGATGTCGTCGACGACGGGTCGGGCCGGCCCTCCGACGTCGGCTTCGGCGTGCCCGACGGCGACTGGGTCGTCGTGGGCGCCGCCGTGGTCGACGGCGGCTGCGTCGAGGTCGTCGGCGGCGCCGACGGTGTCGACGTCACCGAGCCACCGGGGGTGGGCGGCGCGGTGGGCGTGCTCGGCGTACCGGGGATCGACGGCGGCGCGGGCGGCGGCGTGCCGTCGCGCAGCGGCGCCTCCGGGTCGGCCTTCTGCCCGGCCGGCGTCTCCTGCAGCTTCATGGTCAGGAACCGCTGGTTGGCCTGCAGGACGGGCGCGCCGTCCTCCGGGTGCACCTTGGCCATGAGCTGCTCGACGGCGGTGAGCTGCTGCGCCGCGCCGCTGGTGTCGCCGGAGGAGAGCGACTCCTTGACCGCGGCGATGCCGGCCTGCGCGTCGACCGCCGCCTGCCGCGACTGCGCGGTTTCGGTGTAGAGGACCTCTGTGACGCCGAACAGCGCGTCGCCGGGCTGGGCGCCGTGCGCCCCGATCGACACACCGGTGACGGCGACGACGATCAGTGCGGCCGCGCCCACGAGCGGGACGAGGTGGCGGGCCTTCTTGCCGGGCCGTCTGCTCCGGCGCATCGGCGTGACGGTCGCACCGTCGGCGGGGTCGCCGGCCGGGCCCTGGGGCCCGGTGGCCTCGACGTCGGCCTGCACGACGGGGAACACCGTGGTGTCGACGTCGACCGGGCCGCCGGTGACGGCCATGATCGTCGCGAGCGCGGTGTCGGTGTCGACGAGCTCGGGGATCGGGTCGGCGTCGACCTCGGCCTTCCAGGCGGCGAGCATCGCGGCGATCCGGTCGTCCTCACCGTCCTCCCCGCCGCCGCCGTAGCCGCGGGCCAGGGCGTCGATGAGGGCGTCGTCGGACTGCACGGCCATCAGGTCGGGCGCGTCCTCGGCGCCTGCCGGCGGCGTGACGGCGGGCTGCGGGACACGGGGGGGCAGCGACCGGCCCGTCGCGGGGCCGCCGGTGCCGTTGACGTGCCGCCCGTTGCTGTACCCGCCGTTGCCGTGCGACCCGTCGGGGTGGGAGCCGTTGACCGGCCGGTCGGCCGCGGAGTGCCGCCGGCCGCCCTGGTCGGGCGGCTGCGACGGGCCCTGCGGATCCTGGGCGCGCGGACCGGGCTCGAACGGGACGCCGTTGCGGGGTGCGCCGTTGTTGGGGACCCCGTCGAGGGGGAAGCCGTTCGGGGGTGCGCTGTCGGGACGGCGGTGACGGCCGCGGCGGGGGGCCTCCTCGGGACCGCCGGGTTCACGATCGCTCATCTCTAGACCACCTCCTCCTCGGGCATCGACTTGCGCAATCGGGCGAGTGCGCGGTGCTGGGCGACGCGGACGGCGCCGGGTGTGGAGCCGACGGCCTCCGCCGTCTCCTCCGCCGAGAGTCCGACGACGACCCTCAGCACGAGGATCTCGCGTTGCTTCTCGGGTAGTACCTCGAGCAGGCGCGCCATCTCCCCGGACAGCTCGACGCGAAGTGCGCGCTGCTCGGGACCGTCCGCGACCTCGACGGCGTCGGGGACGTCGGCGACGGGTTCGGAACGGTTGCGGGTGGCGGCCCGGTGGGCGTCGATCACCTTGTGTGAAGCGATGCCGTACACGAATGCGAGGAAGGGGCGCCCCTGGACCCGGTAGCCGGGCAAGGCCGTCAGCACGGCCAGACACACCTCCTGCGCGACGTCGTCCGCCGAGACGGACGATCGGTCCACCCGGCCCAGCCGCGCCCGGCAGTAGCGCACGACCAGCGGCCGGATGATGGCCAGCACACGTTCGACGGCCCGCCGGTCACCTGCCATCGCAGATGCCACGAGTTCGTCGAGAACGTCTGTCGGTTCACTCATCGCAGGCCGTGCTCCGGGTGTTACGCAACATGGTCGACATCATCCGTTCGGTGAGGACGACTACGGAGAGTGTCGTAATGAGTCCTCGACAACGGACACGGTAGCGAAGCCCGGGCCCGTACCGCGGGCAAGGCCTCGATCGAGGGAACGAGTGACGACGCCGGGAGGTCACGCCGCCGAGTGGCGCAATCCTCTCGCGTGGTCCGGCCGTTCGGACCTGGAGGGTTGGGCCGGACAGACCTGCCGACAGGGCCGCGGACACGATCCGGGCCACCTACGGGGTGGGAGTGGCGGCCGCGGCGGGCGCTCTTCGTGGGCGGCAGGAGCTGGTGCGGCAGGAGCGCGACGGAGCGCGACCGCAGCGGCCGCACCCGATCGGTGGGGCGCGGCGGCGGAGCCGGGGAGGTCGTCACCCGGGCGGGGGTCGCGGCGCGGGCCACGACCGGGGCCGCCGGAGAACCCGGCGACCCGTGGGGAGCAAGGGGACGGCCCGTGCGCCGGATCGAGCCCTCTGGGGCGGGAACTCGAGCCGACCGGAACGTCCGGAGCGGACAGGGGCGGCGTGGGGCGCCGCCGGGCGTCCGTCGTGGTCGCGCGTCGGCCTCGGGGTCCGACGCGGGGACCGGGGTGCCCGGCAAGGGGGAGCCGGGCGACCGCCTCTCGGCGGACGGACGTCAGGACACCAGGCCGCGACGGAAGCCGTGCGCGACGGCCTGGGCGCGGTCGCGGACACCGAGCTTGCGGAACAGCCGCCGCGCGTGGGTCTTGACCGTGTCCTCGGACAGGTAGAGCTCGCGCCCGATCTGGCCGTTGCTCTTGCCCTGGCTCATCCCGCGGAGCACCTGCAGCTCGCGCTCGGTGAGCTGGACGCCCGGGTCGGCCGGCGTACGCGGCGTGGGGACCGCGGTGCTGGCCAGCGTGTGGGCGAGAGCGGCGACGAGCTCCGGCCGGGACGCGTCCCAGCGGAGATAGCCGCGTGCTCCGCCCGCGATGGCCGCGGCGATGCTGCCCGCGTCGTCAGGGGCGCCGAAGACGATCACGTTGGCCTGCGGGTGCGCCGCGACGAGTCGTCGCGTCGCCTCCACACCGGTGGGGACCGCACGCTGGGTCCCGACCAGGACGACGTCCACCGGCTGCCGGGAGAACCGGGCCAGCAACTCGTCGCCATGAGCCACACAGTCGATCCGGTGCACCCCCGGCACCGCGGACATCACGCGGGTGAGACCTTCGCGGACGCTGCGACGATCGTCGCAGATGAGTACCGTCGTCACGACGATTCCTTCCTGCAGCTTCCTGCAGCCGGGTGATGTGTCACCCTCCGCATCGGCGGGTGACAGCCTCACCTTGACACGATCAGGGCGAGTTTGTGCCCTCCATTCGAGCGCGTTTCGCCGAGTGGCACTCGTCATGTGGGTGACGAACGTCCGAACGGAGTAATTACATTACCCGGCGCCACCCCGGAACCCACGCCGACTCCCCCATCAGGCGCCTGCCGATCGGGTCCGATCGGGAGTAGAGGACGCTGAGCGTTCGCGCAGCGGCGTGTCGTCGGCGTGGCGCGTCGCTCACCGTGTCATTCGGCGCATCGGAGGACCGATTCACGTGTCGGTCGTTTGCGTTCCCAGCATGATCGACGACGTCGGACGGTCGTCGGTGCGAGGCGGGCGGCAGGGCCGATCGGGTGGCCCTCCCGGACGGGTACCGCCGACGTACCGGTGGCCGCACAGGGCCGTCCGGGGGACGGCAGGCAACCTCGGCGTCCGTCGCGAGTCCCAGCGCATCCGCCCAGTTGCGAGCGGGCGTGACCCCCGCAGCGGCCATGGCCGCCGCGGCCTCGGCGACGCCCGGACGGTCCGCCAGATCGGCCGCCGCGAGGGCCGCGGGCCAGTGCAGCGGGAGCAGCCCGAGGCGTAGTGCGGCGGCCGCGAGGGCATCCAGTTCGAGGAGGGCTTCCGGGGCGGTGTCGGGTCTGGCGGCCGCGCGCGACACGCCGGCCACGATCGCCGACTTCACCCGGTGCCGCGACGAACGGCTCCGAGCGGCGCGTGCGACGGCGGCGTCGGCTGCACGGGACGCGGCGGGAGCGTCGCCGCCGAGCAGCGCGAGCTCGGCGGCGACCCAGCCGATGCGGATCGCGGACCGCCCGGCTCCGGCCGGGTCGTCCACCGCGTCGCCCACCGGGTCGTCCGCCGGGTCGTCCGCCGGGTCGTCCACCGCCTCGGCCGCCGCCTCGGCCGCCGCCTCGGCCGCCGCGCAGGCGTCGACGGCCCGGGCCAGCAGGGCACGGGCTCCGCGCAGGTCACCGGCGCCGAGCGCGTCGGCGGCGAGGCCGGTGAGGGCATCCGCGCGGGCCACCTCGGCAGCGGGCGCGCCCACCTCGACAGCCGGCTCACCCAGCACGGCAGCCGGCTCGCCCAGGACGGCAGCCGGCTCACCCAGCACGGTCGTCGCGAGCCGCAGCCCCAGCGCGTCGAACCGGCGTGCCGCGGCGTGCCCGCCGAGCTGGCGGAGGTGCGAGCCCAGTGTCACCGCCGCGTGGGCGACGACGGGCCGCGGCGCCGCCGGGTCGTGGATCAGGCCGCGCAGCAGCGTGGCGGCGCGCGCGTAGTGTCCCTGTCCGCCGAGGGCGACGGCGGCGGTCCAGCGGTCGGCGGCGGTCGCGTCGGGTGGCACGGCGACGACGCGGCCGGGCACGGCACCGAACGCCGCATCCCGGTAGGACCGGGTCAGCCTGCCACGACCCTGGTCAGCACGTCGGCGGCCTGGGCGAGGGACGTGAGGCGGGTCGTCGCGGACGGCAGCGCGACGCCGTCCCAGCCGGTGCCGCCGACGAACACGCGGTGACGCGGCCGCGTCCGTGGCAGGGATTCGACGACCTCCGGGTCGCCGGACCCGGCCATCTGCGACCACAGCACGAGCGCGGCGGGGGCGACGCGGCGGACCGCGTCGACGAGCGCCACCGCGGGCAGGTCGGCGCCGAGCGGCCGGCACGGCAGCCCACGCTCGGCCAGCACCGCCGAGAGCACGTTCAGGGGCAGGACGTGCAGCTCCCCGGGCATCGCGGCGAGCAGCACGGGCCGCAGGCCGGTGTCGACCGGCGCGCCGACGGAATGGGCGTTGTAGACGCTGGTGACGCAGTCGCTGACGAGGTGCTCGATCTCGACGCCGCGGCCGTTGGACTCCCAGCGTTCGGCGACGGCGACCAGGACGGGCCGGGCGACGTCGTCCCAGGTCACGACGAGGCCGTCGGCGGCCACGGATTCGGCGAGGACTCCCCGCACGGCCTGGGCGTCCATGGCGAACGCGGCGCGGGCGAGCCCGCGGGCGCCGGGTCCGGCGTCGGACAGGCGGAGCAGCCGCCCGCCGCGGCGCGGTGCCGGGGCGTCGAGGACGGCTGTCGCGACGGCAGGGTCGGCGGCGTGGTGTGTCGCGGGGCCTGCGGCGAGGGCGATGGGAGTCGGCGCAGTCGCGCGCGCGGCGAGTGCCAGCCGCGCCGCTTCCGCGGGCCCGGCGCCATGGGTCAGGGCGCGCTGCATGATCTCGAGCCGTGCGAGGTCGCCCGCGGTGTAGCGGCGGTGGCGGCCGGGGACGTGACCGGTGGGTTCGAGCCCGTAGCGGCGGGCCCAGGTGCGCAGGGTGGCGGGCGCGACGCCGAGGCGGCGGGCGACGGCGGCGACCGGGAGCGAGAGCGCGATCGGCGCGGCGGTGTCCGGGTCCCCCTCCACGGCGGTCATCGTGCGTCCCGACCGTCCGGCGGTCAAGCCGGAAACATGTGCCGATACTCTTGTTGAACCGGGTTTGGCGCGATTTACTGCGGGTATCTCGGCATCGACGACATCGTTCGAGCAGACAAGGCTGGTGAGGGTCGTGGCAGACACCCGACGACTTCCGGTCCCCGTGTCGGAAACCTGGGACTGGCAGATGCGCGGCGCCTGCCGCGGCATGGACAGCGCGTTCTTCTTCCATCCCGAGGGCGAGCGCGGCCCGGCCAAGGTCAACCGGGAGGCGCAGGCCAAGGCCGTGTGCCGCACGTGCCCGGTCGTCGAGGAGTGCCGCCGGCACGCCCTGGCCGTGCACGAGCCCTACGGCGTGTGGGGTGGGCTCTCGGAGGCCGACCGCCTCGAGGTGCTCCAGGCCCGCGAGCGTCGGCTGCGGCAGCCGCGGGACGCGACGGTCCGGCGGTAAGGGCCCCGGCAACGCCACGAGGGCGGGTGCGAACACGAGGTTCGCACCCGCCCTCGGCGGTGCTGCTGAGCTACGGGACGGTCAGTGCCCGTGGCCGTGGCCGTGGCCACCCGCGGGGGCGGGCGCCGGCGGCTCCGGCTTGTCGACGACGGCGCTCTCGGTCGTGAGGACCATGCGCGCGATCGACGCGGCGTTGACGACCGCGGAGCGGGTCACCTTCACCGGGTCGATGACACCGTCGGCCAGCAGGTCGGAGTAGGTGAGCGTCGCGGCGTTGAAGCCGTGGCCCCACTCCTGGTCGGCGACCTTGGAGGTCACGACCGCGCCCTCGAGACCACCGTTGGCGGCGATCCAGTAGAGCGGCGCCGACAGCGCGCGGCGCACGATCGCGACACCGGTCGCCTCGTCGCCGGTGAGGCCGATGCCGTCCTCGAGGGCCTTGGCGGCCTGCACGAGCGCGGAACCGCCGCCGGGGACGACGCCCTCCTCGACCGCGGCCCGGGTCGCCGACACCGCGTCCTCGATGCGGTGCTTGCGCTCCTTGAGCTCGGTCTCGGTGGCCGCGCCGACCTTGATGACGGCGACGCCGCCGGACAGCTTGGCCAGCCGCTCCTGCAGCTTCTCGCGGTCCCAGTCGGAGTCCGCGGCCTCGATCTCGGCCTTGATCTGCGCGATCCGGCCCTCGACGGCGTCCTTGGTGCCCCCACCCTCGACGAGGGTGGTGGCGTCCTTGGTGACGACCGCGCGACGGACCTTGCCCAGCACGTCGAGACCGGAGTCGGACAGCTTGAGGCCGATCTCGGCGTTGATGACCGTGCCGCCCGTGGCGATGGCGAGGTCGTCCATGAACGCCTTGCGGCGGTCGCCGAAGAACGGCGACTTGACCGCGGTGACGCGGACGGTCTTGCGGATCGAGTTGACGACCAGCGTGGACAGCGCCTCGCCCTCGACGTCCTCGGCCACGATCAGCAGGGGCTTGCCGTCGGCCAGGACCTTCTCCAGCAGCGGGAGCAGGTCGGCGATCGCGCTGATCTTCTCGCGGTGCAGCAGGACGTAGGCGTCCTCCAGCACGGCCTCCATCGACTCGGGGTCGGTGACGAAGTACGGCGAGAGGTAGCCCTTGTCGAACTGCAGACCCTCGGTGATCTCCAGCTCCGTCGCCATCGTCGATCCCTCTTCGATGGTGACGACGCCGTCGGCGCCGACCTTGCCGAACGCCTGGGCGATCAGCTGGCCGATCGTCTCCTCGCGCGAGGCGATCGTGCCGACCTGCGCGATGTGCTCGTCGCCGTTGACCTGGATGGCCTTGTCCTTGAGGAACTCGGCGACCTTCTCGGCGGCCGCGGCGATGCCCCGGCCCAGTGCCGTCGGGTTCGCACCGGCGGCGACGTTGCGCAGGCCCTCGCGGACCAGCGCCTGCGCCAGCACGGTGGCGGTGGTGGTGCCGTCACCCGCGACGTCGTTCGTCTTGGTGGCGACGGTCTTGGCGAGCTGGGCGCCGAGGTTCTCGTACGGGTCCTCGAGGTCGACCTCGCGGGCGATCGTGACGCCGTCGTTGGTGACGGTCGGGCCGCCGAACTTCTTGTCGATCACCACGTGCCGGCCGCGCGGGCCCAGGGTGACCTTGACCGCGTCGGCCAGCTGGTTCACCCCACGCTCGAGCGCACGGCGCGTGTCTTCGTCGAAGCTGATCTGCTTCGGCATCTTCGCCTCTCTCGAATTCTTGTGCGGCGCCCCGCCACACACCACCGCCCCGGCGACCGGTCAGTGGTCGACGGTCGGCCGGGGCGGTGGATGCGGCCGGAGATCAGCCGGGTGGTGTCAGTTGACGACCGCGAGGACGTCGCGCGCGGAGAGGATCAGGTACTCCTCGCCGTTGTACTTGACCTCGGTGCCGCCGTACTTCGAATAGATGACGACGTCGCCCACGGCCACGTCGAGCGGCACACGGTTGCCGTTGTCGTCGATGCGACCCGGGCCCACGGCCAGGACCTTGCCCTCCTGGGGCTTCTCCTTGGCGGTGTCGGGGATCACGATGCCCGAGGCGGTGGTGGTCTCGGCCTCGCTGGCCTGGACGACGATCTTGTCCTCGAGCGGCTTGATGTTCGCCACTGGATGACCTCCCCTTCCATGGGGTACGAACTCGAATTCTGACTCTGGCAAGTGTCGAGCGATCGGGAGCCCCGCCGTCGCGGGTGCCGGGGCGGCCCGTTCGCTCTGTGCTCTGGCACTCTACCCATGAGACTGCCAACCGCTCAACGTCGGGAGGACGACCGTGTCGCAGGAAGGCCCCGCGCCGCGTCCCGCGGGCCGGCCGAGGGGGTCCCGGCCGGCCTCGACGGCGACGGGTGTGGCCGCGCTCGTCGCGTCGTTGCTGGTCCTGGGTTCGGCACTCACCGTCTACCTGCTGCGCGACGATCTGCTCCACCGCGAGGTCGTCGGCGTTGCGCAGGCGGCGGGCCCGGCCGCGGGCGGGCCCGGGCCCGGTCCGGGCAGCACCGTGCCCACGACGTCGTCGGGCTCGCTCACCGCGGGCGACCCCGCCGAGGCGCTGCAGCGGCAGGTCGGCACCGACCGCATCCGTGCGGAGAGCCTGGTCGGGCAGTGGGTGCCGCAGCTGGGGTCGAAGGCGCCGGGACTCGTCGTCAACGGGCGGACGTTCGACGAGGCGTCGATCCTCGCCGACTTCACCGTGTCGCGGTCGCGGTTCCCGCAGGCGATCCTGGTCCGCTCCGACGACTACACGAGCTTCCGCCGCGGCGGGTTCTGGGTGACGCTCGCCGGGCAGCCGTTCGCGACCGCGCAGGAGGCCAACGCGTGGTGCGACCAGCAGAACCTGCTGCGCGACGACTGTTTCGCGAAACGCCTGTCGCACACGGAAGGCCCGGAGGGCAACAGCCTGGCCCGGTGATCGGCGTCGTACGTTGGGACCCATGACGACGATCGGCTCCAGCGACCTGGACGTCTCCCGGCTCTGCCTCGGCGGCAACGTGTTCGGGTGGACCATCGACGAGGACGCCTCGTTCGAGGTCCTCGACGCCTACGTGGCGGCGGGCGGCAACTTCATCGACACCGCCGACTCCTACTTCTGGCGCAAGCCGGGCAACTCGGGCGGCGAGTCCGAGACCATCATCGGCAACTGGATGGCCGCGCGCGGCAACCGCGACGACGTCGTGATCGCGACGAAGGTGAGCAGCCTGCCGAGCAGGCCGGGCCTGTCCGCGGCCAACATCGCCGAGGCGGCCGACGACTGCCTGCGCCGGCTGCGCACCGACCGGATCGACCTGCTCTACGCGCACCGCGACGACGAGTCGGTCGCGCAGGAGGAGACCCTCGACGCGTTCGCGACGCTGGTGAAGGCGGGCAAGGTCCGCGCGCTGGGGGCGTCGAACTTCACCGCGGAGCGGCTGCGCTCGGCGCTGGAGATCTCCGACCGCGACGGCCTGCCCCGCTACGAGGCCGTGCAGCCGCACTACAACCTGATGGAGCGGAGCGACTTCGAGGCGTCCCAGGCGCCGCTGCTGGAGTCGGAGAACATCGCGTGCCTGCCGTACTACGCGCTGGCCAAGGGCTTCCTGACGGGCAAGTACCGCGACGGTGGCCCGTCGGTCGACAGCGTCCGCGCCGAGGGTGCGCTGGAGTACCTCGACGACCGCGGCCGCGCCGTCCTGGCAGCACTCGACGAGATCGCCGCGGGCCACGAGGTGCCGGTGGCGGCGGTGGCGCTGGCGTGGCTGGCGGCGCAGCCGACGGTCGCGGCCCCGATCGCGAGCGCCCGCACCCCGGAGCAGCTGGCCGACCTGCTGCCGGTGCTGACCTTGCAGCTGACCGACGACGAGCTGCGCCTGCTGTCGCACGTCAGCAGCGCCTGACCGACCCTGTGAGCGGTAATGGTCGCTATGGCGACTATTACCGCTCACAAGGTCTGACCTGCGGCGATCTCAGCCGACCAGGACCTCGGTGACCGGCAGCGACGAGTCGGCGGGGAGGTCGAGCGACGAGGGGGTGGCGTCGCGGGCGAGCAGGTGCGCGCCCAGCGCCGCGACCATCGCGCCGTTGTCGGTGCACAGCACGGGCTTGGGCACCCGCAGGACGAGACCTGCCGCGTCGCAACGCTCCTGCGCCAGCGCGCGGAGCCGTGAGTTGGCGGCGACCCCACCGCCCAGGCACAGGATCTCCATCCCGTGCTCGCGCGCGGCCTTCACCGCCTTGGCGGTGAGGACGTCGACCACGGCCTCCTGGAAACTCGCGGCGACGTCGGCGACCGGGATCGGCGTCCCGGTCCGCTCCAGCGCCTCGACGTGGCGGGCGACGGCCGTCTTGAGCCCGGAGAAGGAGAAGTCGAAGGGGGCGTCGCGTGGGCCGGTGAGCCCGCGCGGGAAGGAGATCGCCCTCGGGTCCCCGTCGCGAGCGACGCGGTCGATGTGCGGCCCACCCGGGAACGGCAGGCCGAGCAGCCGGGCAACCTTGTCGAAGGCCTCGCCGGCGGCGTCGTCGATCGTCGCGCCCAACGGTGTGACCGGGCCGGCGAGGTCGGGCACCGACAGCAGGCTGGAGTGACCGCCCGACACGAGCAGCGCCAGCGCGGGCGGCAGCGGCCCGTTCTGCAGGGTGTCGACGGCGACGTGCGCGGCCAGGTGGTTCACCCCGTACAGCGGGACCTCCCACGCCGCGGCGTAGGCCTTGGCCGCGGCGACGCCGACGAGCAGCGTCCCCGACAGACCCGGCCCGGCGGTCACGGCGACGGCGTCGACGTCCTTCGCCGTCACACCGGCCGTCGCCATCGCGCGGTGCACGGCGGGCACCATCGCCTGCAGGTGCGCCCGCGACGCCACCTCCGGCACCACGCCGCCGAACCGCGCGTGCTCCTCGACGCTCGAGGAGATCTCGTTGGCCAGCAACGTGGTCGTGCCGTCACCGTCGACGCGCACGATCCCGACGCCGGTCTCGTCGCACGACGTCTCGATCCCCAGCACCAGCCCGCTCGTCACGCTCGCGCGTCCCTTCGCATCGTGTAGGCGTCGGCCCCGGAGGGCCGGTAGTACCTCTTGCGCACGCCGACGACCGTGAACCCCTCGGACTCGTAGAGCCGCCGCGCGGGTTCGTTGTCGGTGCGCACCTCGAGGAAGATCGTGGCCCCCACCTCGTCGGCGGGGGTGAGCAGGCGGTGCAGCAGCACCCGGCCGAGGCCGCGGCCCTGGTGGGCGGGGTCGACGCCGATGGTGTGCACCTCGGCCTCGGGCTGCGGCGGGCCCGCGGTGAACGCCAGCCCGGCATAGCCGACGAGCGTCCCCTCGCTGCGGACGCCGACGTAGACGTGCCCGGCGCCGATCTCGTCGCGGAACGCCTGCGCGCTCCAGGGGTCGTCGCCGGGGAAGAGCAGCTCCTCCAGCTCGGCGCAGCGTTCGGCGTCGGCCCGCAGCAGCGGGCCCACGTGAACGCTCGTCACGCGCTCACCCGTTTGCGGGCCCCCGGTTCCACGGCGTCGGGGCGACGCAGGTAGAGCGGGCGCAGCGGGCCGGGGTCGGCACCTGCGCGCAGCGCGTCGGCGGCCACGGCGACCAGCCCGGCGGCCCCGGCCGTCGCGGGACCGATGACGGGCAGGCCCGTGACGTCGGCCCTCTCCCCCGCCGCGGCGACCGACGGGAACCCGCCGAGCCGCTCGACGAGCACCGCGGGGGCCTCGACGTGCGGGCCCGTGACGCGGGCGCCCTCCGCCTCGTAGCCGGCCCAGTAGACCTCGCGACGCCGCGCATCGGTGACCACGATCAGGTTGCCGCTCAAGCGGTCTGCGCACGCCTCGCGGGCGATCGCGTCGTGCGAGCAGACGCCGTGCACCGGTTTGCCCAGCGCGTCGCCGAGCGCGGCGGCGGTGACCATGCCGACCCGCAGCCCGGTGAACGGGCCGGGCCCGGTGCCGGTGACGATGGCGTCGACGTCGCGCAGTGCGACGCCGGCCTCGGCGCACGCGGCGAGCACGTTGGGCATGAGGAGCTCGCCGTGCTTGCGCGCGTCGGCGGCGACCCGCTGTCCTCTCACGACCGGGCTACCGGAATCGGGAAGCGAGACGACCCCCGCCGTCACGGTCGACGTCGCGGTGTCCAGGGCCAGAACCAGCACCCGGCCAGCCTACGAGCCGCCGTTCACCACCCGCGCACGACGTCCGGGAGCTCGGACAGGCGCTGGACGACGGCGTCGGGCGTGACGTCGACGGGGACCTGCTGCTCGGCGGGGATCTCGCTGTGCGGCACCAGGACCGCCCGCATTCCGACGCCCTTCGCACCGCTGATGTCGTCGTAGGGGCGGTCGCCGACGAACACGCAGGCGGCCGGGTCGTCGACACCGACGGAGTCCATGGCCGCGCGGAACGCCTGCGGGTGCGGCTTGGTGAAGGGCAGGTCGCTCGACCAGGTGCGGCCGTCGAACAGGTCGAGCACGCCGTCGCGGCGCAGCCACTCGTCGTGCCAGTCGCCGGGCCACATCGTCGACGACAGGATGCCCAGCCGCAGGCCCCGTTCCTTGAGGGCACGCAGCATCGGCGCGGCCTCGGGGTCGGTGTGGGTGGCCTGCACCCAGTGGTCGCGGTAGGCGGCCAGGGCGTGGGCGTGTTCGTCGTCGCGGTGGTCGGCGGCGGCGTCGGCCAGGACGTCGGCGATCGTGAACGCCCGCGCGCCGTCGCGGATGGCGGTCCAGCGGGCGCTGTCGGCCGTGGCCAGTGCCTCGGCGAGCGCGGCCGCCCGGTCGTCGTCACCGGCGTGCCGCAACGACGCGTAGGCCCGCCAGCCGGCGCGGAAGTCCATCGTGCGCCACGGGGTGAGGGTGCCGCCCCAGTCGAAGATGACGGCCCTGATCATCCCTGCACCCGGCGCACGGTGGCGACCCGCACGTCGTCGGGACGTCGTTGCAGCTGCACCAGTACGTGCGACGACGACAGCCGTTCCGCCACGCCCTCGCCCCACTCCACGACGACGACGGCGGCCGTGAGGTCGGTGTCGAGGTCGAGGTCGTCGAGCTCGTCGGCGACCGCGATGCCCGACGACCCGAGCCGGTACGCGTCGACGTGCACCAGCGGCACCCCGGCCCCGCCGGGACCGGGCCGGTGCTCGCGGGCGATGACGAACGTCGGCGAGGTGACCGCGCCCGTGACCCCGAGGCCGCGCGCGATGCCGCGGGTCATGGCGGTCTTCCCGGCGCCCAGCGGCCCCGACAGCAGCACGAGGTCGCCCGCTTTCAGCTGCGCCGCAAGGGCTTCGCCGAGCGCCTCGGTGTCGGCCGGCTCGGGGAGCACGTGCTCGGCCTCGAAGACGGTCGTCATGCCCGCTTCCGCATCCGCCGCACCGACCGGCCCGCCGCCGCCCGCCGGGCCGCCGCGTCGACGAGCTCGACCAGCGCCGCGTCGAACTCCGCCGGCTTCTCCATCATCGGCATGTGACCGACGCCGGGCAGCCGCAGCAGCCGCGCCGACGGCAGCTCGCCGGCGATCCGCTCGCTGTGGGAGAACGGGATCATCTTGTCGGCGTCCCCGGCCGCGACCAGCACCTCGCACCCCGCGAGCGCGGGCAGTGCGGCGATCCGGTCGTGGCTGCCCAGGGTGTCGACGAAGTCGGTGAGGGCGTCCACCGCGTTCGCTCCGATCATGGTGTCGACGAGGTCGACCAGCGCCGGGTCGACCGACCGGTCACCGTAGGCGTAGCTGCGGGTGATCGACCAGATGAGGTCGCCCGCCGCGCGCCGCACCCCCTCGACCAGCTTGGGCTGCACCCGGGCCAGCAGGCCGACGCCGCGCAGCAACGGGTTGTTGCGCGACAACAGCGCCGCCCCCAGGCCGCCGCTGCCCATCTCCCCCGCCGACGTCGACACCAGCGCCACACCCGCGACCCGCTCGGCGAACAGGTCCGGGCGCTGCTCGGCCAGCGCCATCAGCGTCATGCCGCCCATCGAGTGCCCCACCAGCACCAGCGGGCCGTCCGGGGCCAGCGCACGGATCACCGCGTCGAGGTCGCGGCCCAGCTGGTCGATCGTGCACGTCTCCCGCGGGGCCCGCTCCGAACGGCCGTGGCTGCGCTGGTCGTACATGACGATCCGCGACGCCGGGTGCCGCTGCGCCGTCAGCACCGGGGTCTGCAGCGACCACGTCCGCCGGTCGAGGGCGAACCCGTGCACCAGCACCACCGTCAGCACCGGCCGGACCCCGTCGGGCGGCTCGATCTCCTCGCAGGAGAGCCGGACACCGTCGTCGGCGGTGACCGAGGACTCCTCGCTGCGCGGCGTCGACTCCGGTGGGGGCGTCGACGTCAGCTGCGCCGCCAGCCTGCGACGGTCGGCCGCGATCCTGTTGCGGCGCCGGGCCGCGACACCCACACCGACCGCGGCTCCCGCGGCCCCGGCGACACCGCTCGCGATGCCGACGGTCTGCCAGACACTCGGTTTCACACGTTCTCCCCGACGACCGTTCGCGTGATCCGCCGCGACTGCACCCCGGTGACGACCTCGTAGTGGATCGTCCCCAGCTCGTCGGCCCATTCCTGGGCGGTCGGCGCGCCACCGTCGCCGGGGCCGAACAGCACCGCCACGTCGCCTTCCCGCACCTGCGACCCGCCGTCGGGGCCGCAGTCGACGACGACCTGGTCCATGCACACCCGCCCGACCACCGGCCGCGACCGGCCCCCGAGCCACACCCGCATCCGGCCGCCGAAGTTCATCCGACGCGGCACCCCGTCGGCGTAGCCCAGCGGGACCAGCGCGAGCGTCGTGTCGCGGGTCGTCGTGAACTCGTGGCCGTAGGACACGCCCTCGCCCGCACGGACCTTCTTCACGTTGACGACCCTGGCGCGCAATGTCATCGCCGGCCGTAGCGGGCTCTCGCCGACCGGCCGGTCGAACGGGTCGAGCCCGTACACCGCGATGCCGGGGCGGACGAGGTCGTAGTGCAGGTCGGGGCGTGCCATGGTCGCCGCGGAGTTGGCGAGGTGGCGCATCGGGGCGAGGCCGCGATCACGCGCGTGGCGCCAGGCCGCGTCGAGGCGTGCGGCCTGCGCGTCGGTGACCGGGTGGTCCGTGACGTCGGCGAACGCCAGGTGCGACCACACCGACACGACCTCGCACCGACCCGCCGCGGCCGCCTTCGCCGCCGCGTCGACCAGGTCCGGCCAGTCGTCGCCGGTGCAGCCGTTGCGACCGAGCCCGGTGTCGATCTTCAGGTGGACGCGCGCGGGGCGGCCCGCGCGGCGGGCGCCGTCGAGCACCGCGTCGAGGTGGGCGTGCGACGACACCGACAGGTCGACGTCCGCCGCCACCGCGGGGGCGAAGTCCTCGTCGGGCAGGTGCAGCCACGACAGCAAGGGGGCGTCGATCCCGTTGTCGCGCAACGCGAGTGCCTCGTCGAGCGTGCACACGCCGAGCCAGCTGGCACCGGAGCGCAGGGCCGTGCGCGCGATGTCGGGCGCGCCGTGGCCGTAGCCGTCGGACTTGACGACGACCATCGTCGCCGCCCCCGAGTCCGCCGCCGTCCGCGACAGGAGCCCGACGTTGTGCCGCACCGCCGCGAGATCGACGACCACCTCGGCCCGCGGTCCGGGGTCGGACGGTCTCGGCTGTGCCACGCCCGCATCATCGCACCCGGGGCCCGGCCCCGTCCGTGGGTG
This sequence comes from Pseudonocardia sulfidoxydans NBRC 16205, assembly GCF_007989085.1. Classification (GTDB taxonomy): domain Bacteria; phylum Actinomycetota; class Actinomycetes; order Mycobacteriales; family Pseudonocardiaceae; genus Pseudonocardia; species Pseudonocardia sulfidoxydans. The sequence goes on along the minus strand of NZ_BJVJ01000012.1, from coordinate 41,392 downwards.
CGGCTGCGCTCGCACTCCCGGGTCAGCAGTCGGTGTCGGAGCGGGCGGCGTCGGCGTGGGCCGCCCTGTCGCACTCGCCGCGGACGTGGGTGCGCAACTGCTCGCCGATCTCGCCGAGAGCGGCGATCTGGGCGGGCCCGAGCGGGTCGAGGACCAGGTGCCGGACCGCCGCCACGTGCCCCGGAGCCGCGGCGACGACCTTCTCCCAGCCTTGGGCGGTCAGGATCGCGTTGGTGTAGCGGCCGTCGGCCGGGTCGGGTTCACGCCGGACGAAGCCTCGCTGCTCGAGCCGCTTGACGACGTTGGACAGCCGCGACAGCGAACCACCCGTCAGCTCGGCGAGCGCGCTCATCCGCAGCAGCCGGTCGGGGGTCATCGAGAGCCTGCTGAGCGTGAGGTACTCGAACAGGTTGACGTCCGAGTCGCGCTGGAGCTGGGCGTCGAGCGCGCTGGGCAGCTGCAGGACCAGCTGCGCGACGGCGACCCACGCCTGCTGTTCCTCCTCGGAGAGCCAGTGCGGCGTGGCGGCCATGCGGCCAGCGTACGAGATTCCGTTTGACTTCAAGCGTGAAGTGATCGATGCTTGGTTCAACCTTGAAGTCAATCCGGGAGTACGCCATGACCCTGTTCCGCCTCGACGCCAGCATTCGCACCGAGGGGTCGGCCAGCCGCGAGATCGCCGACATCGTCGAGGCCGAATGGGTCGCCGCCCACCCCGGCGACGCCGTCGAGCGTCGCCACATCGGCATCGACGTCCTGCCCGCCTCCGCGTGGGGGCACGCGATCACCGGGAGCCAGACCCCCGCGGACGAGCGCAGCGCCGACCAGCAGGCGGCCGTCGCCCTCGCCGCGACACTGGTCGACGAGCTCCTCGCCGCCGACGCCGTCCTCCTCGCCGTCCCGCTCTACAACTTCGGCGTGTCCCAGCACGTCAAGACGTGGATGGACCTCGTCATCACCGACCCGCGCGCCGCCGCAGGCTCCGACCCGCTGCTCGCGGGCAAGCCGGTCGTCCTGTGCACCGTGCGCGGCGGGGCCTACGGCGGCGGCACACCCCGCGAGGGCTGGGACCACTCCACCGACTACCTGCGTCGCATCCTCGCCGACGTCTGGGGCGCCGACCTCACCGTCGTCGAGCGCGAGTTCACCCTCGTGGGCGTCAACCCGGCCCTCGACGACTTCGCCGACCTCGCCGCCGACATGCACCAGGGCGCCCTCGCCTCGGCCCGGGAGGCAGGCAAGGCCCTCGCCGCCTGAACCCTGTGAGCGGCAATAGTCGCTATAGCGACTATTGCCGCTCACGACCCTCCCGGCTGTGTCCGGCCACGGATGTGTGCCCGACGCCGCGCGCCGATCGTTCGCGCGCAACCTCACTGCGCTGCCGATGCGCGTCGAGGACCGTCAGGTTGCGCGCGGTCAGTCCCCCGTGGCCAGGGCGCGGATCGCATCCGGGATGTGGGCCTCGATCTCCGACGCCGGGGCCGGGGCGCCGCGCGCCGCCAGGGCCGCGGCGACGCCATGGACGTGCGTCGCCGCCGCCCCCGCCCACACCGGCTCACGACCCGCCGCCAACAACGCCCCCACGATGCCCGACAGCACGTCACCCGACCCGGCCGTCGCCGCCCACGACCCCGCCGACGGATGCACGAACACGACACCCCCCGGACTTGCGACGACCGTCGCGTTGCCCTTGAGCAGCACCGTCACGCCGAGCTCGGCGGCGGCGCGGCGGGCGGCGCCGATCCGGTCATCACCCACCTCCCCGGCGATCCGGGCGAACTCCCGGTCGTGCGGCGTCACGATCACCGGCTTCCCGCGGACCGCGCCGCGCAGGTCGGCGTGCTCGCCCAGCAACGTGATCGCATCCGCGTCGACGCACAGCGGAACACCCTGGGCGATCACCGCGGCCAGGGCCTCGCGGCCGGCGGCGTCGGTCCCCAGGCCGGGGCCGACCGTCCACGCCTGGACCCGGCCCGCGTCGCCCAACGCGTCGGTGGCGACGACCTCCGGCCGCCGGGCGCGCACCCCGTCGGCGGCCGAGCCCGCGTAACGGACCATGCCGCTCGTCGCCAGCACCGCCGCACCCGTGGCCAGCACCGCCGCACCCGGGTAGGTCGACGACCCGGCCGCGATCCCGGTGACGCCCTGGGTGTACTTGTCGTCGGTCGGGCCGGGCAGCGGCCAGCCGGCCGCGACGTCGGCGTCGTCCAGGACACGCGCGCGCGGCTCCGGGAGCAGCGGGCCCAGCCCGATGTCGACGAGGTGCACCGCCCCGCAGCGTGCCGCCGCGAGCACGTGCACCGGCTTCAGCGCCCCGAACGTCACCGTCTCGGCCGCGGTGACGGCCGGGCCCACGACCGCGCCGGTGTCGGTGTCGACGCCGCTCGGGAGGTCCACGGCGACGATCGGAATGTTCGCGGCCGCGGCCTCGTCGACCAGGGCCGGTGCGGGATCGCGCAATGCACCCCGCCCCGAGATGCCGACGATCCCGTCGACGACCAGGTCCGCTCCGCGCAGGAGGCCCGCCCCGTCGGTCACCGTCCGGCCACCGGCCGCGCGCAGCGCCGCCGACCCGGCGCGATGCGCACGGTCGGGAGCCAGGAGCACCGCCGTCACCGCCACACCCCTGCGGCGAAGCTCGGCGCCGGCCCACAGGGCGTCGCCACCGTTGTCCCCGGCGCCGACGAGCAGCACCACCCGCGCGCCCGCCACGTGCCCCACCCGCTCCCGCAGGATGCGGACGAGGTGCACGGCCAGCCCGAACGCCGCCCGCCGCATCAACGCGCCCGCGGGGAGCCGGTCGATGAGGACACGCTCGGTGTCGCGGACCTGCTGCGCGGTGAAGACGCCTCTCACGCCCCGCAACGTAATGCGGCCCGGCGCACAGCGCCGGGCCGCACCCACGAACGGACGGATCAGGCCTGCGGGACCCAGCTGAACTTGACCAGGCCCTGGTCGACCGCGGTGACGGTCACGTCGAACGCGACCTCCTCACCGGGGGCGACGACGGTGCACGTCGACCGCGAGCCGACCTGCGGCTGGAGGTCGTCGGTGCAGGTCGTGGACTCGACGCTGACACCGGCGGCCTGACCGATCTGCTCGGTGAGGGTCGTCTGCAGCAGGTCCTTGCCGACCGGGCGGGCGACGAGCTCGACGTTGTAGCTGACGTTCGCGTCCTGCACCTCGGTCACGGTGACCTTCGCGCCGACGGGCTGGCCGCCCGAGGTGAACGTGCACTCGATGGACTGGCCGTTCTGCGGCTGCAGCTCCGAGGGGCAGGTCAGGTCGGAGGCCTGGACGTTCTGCTTCGCCAGGTCCGAGGTCACCGACTTCGCGAGGACCGCGGGCACCAGCGGGCGCGCCTTCGGCTTCGCGGTGTAGTTGACGGTCGAGCCCTCGACCGCGTCGACGGTGACGACGACGTCGACCGGCTGGCCGTCGGCCGTCGTGTACTGGCAGGTGACCGTGGCGCCCTTCTCCCCCTTGAGATCGTCGGGGCAGGTCATGTTCTTCGCGTCGACCTGCTGCTCGGAGAGCTTGCCGGTGACCGACTGCGCGAGGTCGGCCTTCGCGACGCTCACACCACAGGCGCTCAGGCCGAGGACCACGGCCGCCGCCGTGCCCGTCGCGGCGAGAAAGCGGACCAGCCTGGACGTCATCGTGATCTCCTCGTCGTTGCGGGCCGGCTCGGCCCGTCCCGTAGGACACCGTAGAGATGATCAGCTTCGCCGACAGGGGTACTGGCACCACCCTCGACGGAAGCGACCATGACGGTTCGGCGTCACCCTGCCATCCGGCCCCTCCCGCACAGGCCCCGGTCGGGGCACGCCCGGAGTGGGCGGGCGGTGATCGTCGGCGGTACCGTGCTGCGGTGACGCGGACCAGCACGTTCACCCGGCCCGAGCCGACCCGCGGCGCGAAGGATGCCGTCGCGCAGCTGTCGCGACCGGGGCCCAACGCGGTGCTCCGCGGCGACCTCGGCCTCGTCGGCGTCCCCGGCGTGGTGTTCGCCCCGGCCCAGGGCCTGGGGCTGCCCGCGGTCGCGTTCGGGCACGACTGGCTCCAGCCCGCCACCCGCTACACCGAGCTGCTGCGCCACCTGGCGTCGTGGGGGTTCGTGGTGGCGGCGCCGTCGTCGCACCGCGGCCCGTTCGCGAGCCACGCCCGTTTCTCCGCCGACCTGCGCACCGCGCTCGACACCTGCGCCGGGGTCCGCCTGGGCGACGGGCACATCAGCGTCGACAGCCGCCGGATGGCGTTCGCGGGCCACGGCATCGGGGGTGGGGCCGCGCTGCTGGCGGCGGCCACGCACCCGCGCGCCGCGGCCGTCGTGACGCTGGCGCCCGCGCAGACCAAGCCGTCGGCGGTCGAGGCGGCGAAGGCGGTCACGGTGCCGACGCTGCACGTCGTAGCCGGGCAGGACACGGTCGCGCCGCCGGCCGGTCACGCGGAGCCGATCACGCAGGCGGCGGGTGGCCCGGTGACGGTGCGGACGTTGCCCAAAGCCGGGCACACAGCGTTCCTCGAGGGCATGCACTGGAGCGACCTGATCCTGGCCACGAACCGGGACGGCAAGTCACGACGCCTGGCGACCGCGCTGATGACGGCGTTCCTGCTGCACCACCTGTGTGAGGAGGACCGGGTCGACGTGCTCGTCGACGGGAAGGTCCCGGGCACGGAGCTGTTGGTCCGCACCCCCTGACGCCGGGGGTTCAGCGCTCGGGCAGGGTCGCGATCCGCATCCCGGCACCCGGGAGCACCCGGCGGCCGTCGGTCCCGGCGAGCACCGGCCCGGCCTGTATCGGCCCGGCCGGCACCGGCCCGGCCGCGGGGTCGGCGGCCGTGCGGGTCACGTCGGCGGCCGCGCGGGTGGCGCGGGCCGCGAGGTCGGCGGCGTCGTCGGCGTGCCGTTCGAGGTCGCGGCGCAGCAGGTCGGCCCGGTCGACCCACGACGTTCCCGTCGGATCGGACCAGTCGGCGGCGACGTCGGCGACGAGCGCCCGCAGCGACGCCCACGCCTCGCGCAGCTCGCCGGCGTAGGAGCCGAGCAGCCGGGCTGCCTCGTCGAGCTGGTCGGCCGCCACCTCGGGCTCCGGAGTCGTCACGTGACACGGCCGGCGAGCGCGTCCACGATCGGCGAGTCGCCCGCCAGCCGCACCACGACCTCGCGCTGCGCCCGGTCGGCCTCCTCCGCGGCCCGTGCCGCGGCACGCAGCTCCGCGGCGAGCACTGTCAGCCGGTCGGCCACCCTGCCGACGTCTCCGGTGATCCGATCGAGCTCGGCACGGTCGCCGGGGCGCGCCCGGTCGACGTCCCGCCGTCCTCGCGCCAACCCGTCGGCCAGCGTTTCAACGCGGCGCGCGTGGCCCCGCAGTCGCTCGGGATCGAGGTGGACGTCGACCATGCGGCGATCGTTCCAGCACTCGGGCCGCCGCGGTCGCGACCGGCGGGAACCGGTCGCGATCGCGAACGGATCAGGACGCGGCGGCGACGACCTCGGCCAGGTCCGCGGCGGTCCGCTCCGCGGTCTCGGCGGTCGGGGCCTCGACCATCACCCGCACCAGCTGCTCGGTGCCCGAGGGGCGCAGCAGCACCCGACCGGTGTCGCCCAGGGCCGCCTCGGCCGCCGCGACGGCGACCCGCACCGACTCGGACGCGGCGACCGTGTCCTTGTCGCCGACCGGCACGTTGACCAGCACCTGCGGCAGCGACGTCATGACCCCGGCCAGCTCGGCCAGCGACGATCCCGTCGACGCCATGCGGGCCATCAGCCGCATCGCGGTGAGCAGGCCGTCGCCGGTGGTGGCGTGGCCGGGCAGCACGACGTGCCCCGACTGCTCGCCGCCCAGGCTGTAGCCGCCCGCCCGCAGGTCCTCGAGGACGTAGCGGTCGCCGACGCCGGTGGTGCGCAGCGTGATGCCCTGCGCACGCATCGCCAGGTGCAGCCCGAGGTTGCTCATGACGGTCGCGACGAGGGTGTCGTCGACCAGCTCGCCCGCGTCGCGCATCGCGACCGCGAGGACGGCCATGATGTGGTCGCCGTCGACGTCGTTGCCGCCGGCGTCGACGGCGAGGCAGCGGTCGGCGTCGCCGTCGTGGGCGATGCCCAGGTCGGCGCCGTGCGCGAGCACGGCCGCCCGCAGCGGGCCGAGGTGGGTGGAGCCCACGCCGTCGTTGATGTTGAGGCCGTCGGGGGCGGCGTTGATCGCGACGACGTCGGCACCCGCCTTGGCGTAGGCCTCCGGCGCGGCCACCGAGGCGGCGCCGTGCGCACAGTCGACGACGACGCGGATCCCGACCAGCGAGACGGGGGTGGCGGCGACGAGGTGCGCGCCGTAGCGGGCGATCGCGTCGGGCAGGTCGCGGACGCGGCCGACAGCGGCACCGGTCGGCCGGGTCGCCGGCGGGGTCAGCCCCGCCTCGATCTCCAGCTCGACCTCGTCGGGCAGCTTGTGCCCACCCGCCGCGAACAGCTTGATGCCGTTGTCGGGCATCGGGTTGTGCGACGCGGAGATCATGACGCCGAGATCGGCGCCCAGCTCCGCGACCAGGTGCGCGACCGCGGGGGTCGGCACGACACCGACGCGCACGGCGTCGGCGCCCGCGGACGTGAGGCCGGCGACGACCGCGGCCTCGAGCATCTCGCCGCTGGCCCGGGGGTCCCGGCCCACGACGGCGACCGGCCGGTGCGACCGGTCGTGGGCGGCGAGGACGCGGGCGGCCGAGGCCGACACAGCCACGGCGAGCTCCGGAGTGAGGAGCTCGCCGTTGGCCAGGCCCCGGACGCCGTCGGTTCCGAAGAGACGACGCATCCGGGTGTACGTCAGCGCTTGCTGTACTGAGGCGCCTTGCGGGCCTTCTTGAGGCCGTACTTCTTGCGCTCGGTGGCGCGGGCGTCACGGGTGAGGAAGCCGGCCTTCTTGAGCGGCGGGCGGTCCTCGGAGTCGGCCTCGATCAGCGCACGCGCGATCGCGAGGCGCAGCGCACCGGCCTGGCCGGAGATGCCGCCACCGTGGAGGTTGGCGAAGATGTCGAAGCGCTCGCTCTTCTCGAGGAGAACGAGCGGCTCGCGGATGAGCTGCTGGTGCAGCTTGTTCGGGAAGTACACCTCGAGCGGCTTGCCGTTGAGGGTGAACTGGCCCGACCCGGCGACGAGACGCACCCGGACGACAGCCTCCTTGCGGCGGCCGACGGTCTGGATGGGCCGGTCGATGAGGACGTCCGGGGTGTCGACGGTGAAGGACTCGTCGGCAGCGAAGTCGTCGTCCGCGGCGAAGTCCTCGGCGGCGACCTCCTCGACGGCGGCCTCCTCCGCGGCGGTCTCGTCGACAGCGGCCGCGTCGGCGGTCTCGTCGACAGCGGTCTCCTCGGCGGCGACGGTCTCGTCGACGCCCTCGGACTCAGGGCTGGTCACGTGCTGTCCCTCTTCGTTGCTCGGGTCGGTCACTGCGCGACCTGGGTGATCTCGAAGGCCTGCGGCTTCTGCGCGCTGTGCGGGTGCGACGGCCCGGCGTAGACCTTCAGCTTCTTGGCCATGGCGCGGCCCAGCCGGTTCTTGGGAAGCATGCCCTTGATGGCCTTCTCGACGAGACGGTCCGGGTGCTTCTCGATCATCTCGCCGACCGAGCGCTGCTTGAGGCCGCCCGGGAAGCCCGAGTGGCGGTAGACGAACTTGTCGTCGCGCTTGTTGCCGGAGACGGCGATCTTCTCGGCGTTGACGATGATGACGAAGTCACCGGTGTCCATGTGCGGCGCGTACGTCGGCTTGTGCTTGCCCCGCAGCAGCGTCGCGGCGTGCGTGGCGAGCCGGCCGAGGACGACGTCGCTGGCGTCGATCACGTGCCAGGCGCGCGTGATCTCGCCGGGCTTCGGGCTGTACGTGGACACGGATGTACCTCGTCGTTCTCGGCTCGGGATGCCTGTCGTCGCTGGGTGCGGCTGACCTGAGGGCTACCCCGGGGGGCGAGCGCACCGCTCCTGAAACGGAACGGCGGCGGCTCGCCCGCCGCACATCGATTGTCGAGGGTACCCGCCGCCTTCGAGGAGGGTCAAAACGCCCCCCTCCCCGTCGGACGGCGGGTCCCCCGGGTCTGTCGCAGCTCACTGCCAGCGGCGCGCGTTCGCCTGCTCGACCTGCTGATAGTTGTCGTTCGCGGCGCCGAGCGCGACCCCGATCCGGCTCAGTACCGACGCCAGGTCGGCCGCCGCGGTGTCCCACTGCCGCTGCCGCGCCCGGTAGTCGGTCGCGGCCTGCCCCTCCCACGTCGCGGCCATCGGCGCGAGGAACCGCTTGAGCTCGTCGAGCGTGGTGCTGATGCGCTGCGCGGTGCCCGCCACGTTCTGCTGGGCCGCGCCCAGCTCACCGAAGGCGACCTTGATCTCCGACATCGTCTCCCCTTCAGTCCGGTGCCGATCAGCCCAGCGCCGACCGGATCGCGGACAGGCCGGCGGCCTGCTCGTCCTCCTGGCGCTGGTAGGCCGCGGCCGAGCCCTGCACGGCCGTCCCGATCGCCTGCAACGCCTCGCCGAGCTTGCGGGCGTCGGCGTCCCAGCGGGCCATGAGCCCGGTGAACGCCGTCGCCGCCTCACCCCGCCACGCACCGGCGAGCGGCATCAACCCGTTGCGCAGTGCCGACAGGTCGGCCTGTACCTGGTCGTTCACCTCCAGGACGTGCCGACCGGCCCGCTGCATCTCCGCGGTACTGGTCCCGTATCCACCTGACATGTGTGCGCCCTTCCTTCTGTGGGGCGCCCACCGTCGCAGGCCGGACGGGGTCGGCGTGGCGGTTCACCGGAAGCCGTTCACCGGCGCGAACGACTCCCGGTGAGATCGAGGCCGAAGTAGCGGCTCGACGGCATGTCGGCGTAGTAGCCGAAACCGGCGACGGGTGTGTAGCCCTCGGTTTCGTAGAGCGCGATGGCCTCCGGCTGCCGGACCCCGGTCTCGAGCACGATGCGCGTGTACCCGGCCTCGCGGGCGCGGTCCTCGGCGGCGTGCAGCAGCAGCCGGGCCAGACCACGCCGCCGGTGCGACGCGCGGACGTAGAGCCGTTTCATCTCCGCCACGCCGGGTTGCGCGGCGGCACGCATCGCGACCGACCCGACCGCCACCCCCTCGCACCAGCCGACGAGCACGAACCCGCGCGGGAGCCGGAACTCGGCGGGGTCGACGGGCGTGAGGTCGCGGTCGCCGTAACGCACGACGTACTCGCCCTGCACCTCCTCGACCAGCTCCGCGACGACCGGGTCGGTGTAGTCGTGCACCCGCACGTCGAGCACGACGGGATCGAGACGTTCCACGGGCCCATCCTGCGTGACCCCGCACCGCCGAGCTCGACGTGGGACTGCTGTCGACGCCCGCCCCGGCAGTCTCCTGTCGAACTCGGCGGCGTCGCGCCGTCAGGCGCGGCCCACCGACGTGACGACGCCCGCGCACGCCGCCACCAGCGACGGTGACGGGACCGGGCCGTGCCGGCAGCCGACGCTGAGCTGGGCGGTGCCGTCGAGCACGACCGTCCAGTCGACGATGCCGTCGGCGAGCGTCTGCCGGTAGGTGTGGACGTCGCGACCCCCGGCCCGGCCGGGCGCGAACCCGTCGAGGCGTTCGCCCGCGGCGAGGGCGTCGTCGTAGACGGCGCGCAGGTCGGCGGTGGCCCGTGCGGGTTCGAGGCCCGCGTCGTAGCCGAGGTCGGTGCGTTCGACGGCGACGAGCTCGATCCCGTCGGGCGCCGCGACCGGGGTGACGACGGTCCGTCGCCGCTCGGGCAGCGCTCCCGTGTGGGCCCAGCCGGCGGGGAGCGTGAACCGGTAGCCGTACTGCACGAGCTGCCCGGCGGGTTCGGTGCGCGCCGCGGGGGTGGGCAGGAGGAGGGCCGCGACGACGCCGAGCGCCGCGAGGAGCACGCCGGGAACCACTGTCGACGCCGCCCACCGCCGCGGCGCCGGGAGCAGGTTCGGAACGTCGTCCACAACGGACTCCGGTGCCGCCTCGCCGGTCACGGCCGCACCGAGCACCACGGGCGCGGCGGCGACCCGGACCGGGGGTGCGCGGTGAGCGCGACAGGCCGCGTCGAGCCGCGTGGCCAGCCGCGGATCCCGGCCGACGAGCACCACCTCCGCGACGGGCTGCTGCTGCGCGAGCGCCACCACGGCGTCGACGACCCGCGCCGACGATCGGGTGGCGACGACCCGACCACCGTCCACGACGGACACCTCCGCCGGTGGGGACGAGAGGTCGACGACGATCCGCTGCGGCGCCCCGCCGACCGCCACCGCGACGGGCACCCCGCCCGGCCCGACCACCGTCGGCGTCACCGGCCGGCCGAACAGCAGCGCGACCGCGGTCTCGGGGCGCACGTGGCCGGGCAGTTCGGCGACGAGCCGCGGCTGCGGGTCGGCGACCGCCACCCGGGTCGTCGTCGGACTCGGGTGCACCGCCACGCGCAGGCTCACGCGTCGGGCTCGGGCGCGAGCCAGGCCAGCTGGATGCGGCGGGCACCGCGGCGGCGGTCGACGAGCATCGCGCGTCCGGGCGGCATGGGCGCGGGCTTCACGGTGTCGACGAGCGCGCCGTCGTCGGGGCTGCCGTTCATCACCAGCCCGGGTGCGCCGAGCTCGCGCAGCCGACCGAGCACCGGGTCGTAGAGGGCGCGCCCGGCGCCGCCGCAGCGGCGGGCGACGACGACGTGCAGGCCGACGTCCTTGGCCTGCGGCAGGAACTCGGCCAGCGGCAGCAGCGGGTGCGGCGCACCGGATCCGGTGGGGGCGACGAGGTCGTAGTCGTCGACGAGCAGCCACACGTCGGGGCCGGTCCACCAGCTGCGTTCGCGCAGCTCGCGGGCCGTGACGTCGGGCCCGGGAAGCCTGTGGCGCAACGACTCCGCGATGTCGCGGACGGCTTCGGCGATGGCGTCGGGGGTCGAGGGTGCGGCGAGCAGGTGGGCGCCGGGGACGGCGCCGAGCAGGCCGCGGCGGGGATCGGCGACGACGATGCGTGCCTGTTGCGGGGTGTGGTGGGTGGCGATCTCCGCGGCGAGCAGGCGCAGGAGCGCGGTCTTGCCGCTCTCGGCGTCGGCGAAGCAGAGCAGGTGGGGTTCGGCGGCGGGGTCGAGGTCGACGAGCGCGAGGCCGTCCTCGTCGAGTCCGAGCCGCAGGCGCCCCGGACGACCGGTGGGGAGGCCGGCGCGGTCGATCCGCTCGGGCAGGGTCCGGATCGGCGGCACCCCCGGTGCGGCACCGGCGCCGACGAGAGCCGCGACCAGGCCGGCGGTGTCGAGGGCGGACGTCCACGGTGCCGCGACGACGGCCGCACCGCCGTCGGGGGCGAGGCAGTGCCCGGGGCGGGTGGGAACGGTGGCGGCGCGTCGTCGGTCGATCTCGGACTCCCCCGGTTCGCCGAGCCGCAGCTCGATGCGGGTGCCGAGCAGCTCCTTCACCGCGGGCCGCAGCTCGCTCCACCGGCCCGCGCCGACGGCGACGTGCACCCCGTAGCCGAGGCCCTGCGCCGCGATGCCCTGCAGCCGCGCCTCGACCTCCTCGAACTCCGTCCGCAGCGCCAGGACCCCGTCGACGACGAGCAGCACGTCGGTCGCGGGCTCGTCGGGGAAGCCGCCGGCCGCGCGCCGGGCCCGGAACGCCTCGACCGAGGTCAGCCCGGCGTCGCGGAACAGCCGTTCCCGGCGGGTGACGAGTCCCGCGACCTCGGCGACGGTGCGCCGCACCAGATCCGGGTCGCCGCGGTCGGCGACGGTGCCGACGTGCGGGAGCCCGGCGAGCTGCGCGAGGGCGCCGCCGCCGAGGTCGACGGCGTACACGCCCACGTCGGCCGGCGTGTGGGTGCGGGCGAGCGCGAGGACGAGCGTCGCGAGCGCGGTCGACTTGCCCGACCGGGGTCCGCCGACGACCGCGACGTTGCCCGCCGCGCCGGACAGGTCGACGGCCAACGGTTCGCGTCGTTGCTGGTAGGGCCGGTCGACGACGCCGATCACGGCGCTGAGCCGGGCCGGTGCGGATGCACCGAGCTCGTCGAGGGGCGGTGGTTCGGCCAGCGGTGGCAGCCAGACCCGGTGGGCGGCGGGCCCGAGCCCGTCGGCGGCGGCGATGAACCCGTCGAGGACGGTCGCGTCGTCGGAGTCGTCACCAGGGATCGGATCGGTGGCGGTTTCCGGCACGATCCCGGTGCCGAACAGCACCGGCCGCCGCGCCGACCCGCGCGCGACCGGGGTGTCGGCGGGTTTCCCGGACACGTACGCCGAGCGGAACCGCACCAGCTCGCCGGTGCCGTCGGACAGGAACGCCGCGCCCGGTACCGGTGGCAGCAGGTGCGCGTCGGGCACACCCAGGACCGCGCGGGACTCGGCGGCGGAGAAGGTGCGCAACGCGATCCGGTACGACAGGTGCGACTCGAGCCCCCGCAGCCGCCCCTCCTCCAGCCGCTGCGAGGCCAGCAGCAGGTGCAGGCCCAGGGAGCGGCCGAGGCGCCCGATCATGACCATGAGGTCGATCAGCTCCGGCCGCTGCGCGAGGAGCTCGGAGAACTCGTCGACGACGACGAGCAGCGCGGGCAGCGGCGGCAGGTCCGGGCGGGCGGCGCGGGCGGCGGCGTACTCGGCGACGCCGGTGAGGTTCCCCGCGGCGCGCAGCAGCTCCTGGCGCCGGGTGATCTCCCCGGCCAGGGCGTCGGCCATGCGGTCGACCAGGGTCAGCTCGTCGGCGAGGTTGGTGATGACGGCCGAGACGTGCGGCAGCGCCGACAGCCCGAGGAACGTCGCGCCGCCCTTGAAGTCGACGAGCACGAGGTTGAGGTCGGCGGGGCTGTGCGTGGTGGCGAGGCCGAGCACGAGGGTGCGCAGCAGCTCCGACTTCCCAGACCGGGAGTGAAGCGCACTTTAATTGCGCGCCCCTCGGGTCGGTGTTAGCAGCACCGTCCCGGGGACTTGATCTCGAACCGTGAAGAGGCGGCTGAGACCCGATGAGCACTGTACCCAGCACCCCCGGCGACGACCAGACGCCGCGCCCCGTGACGCGACCGTCCGACGTCCCCGAAGGCGAGTCGATCAGCGCCCTGATCGAGCGGTGGACTGCCCTGCTCCTGGCGCTCGTCGACGTCGAGCACGGCCTCGGCGAACCCCAGCCCGGCGCGGCCGTCCACGCGATGTTGCTCGAACACCTCGCCATCGGCGACGCGGTCGCGTCCCGTCTGCTCGGCCTGCGGTGGAGCACCGCCCGGCAGGCGCTCCGTCATGGGGTGAGTCTCGACGACGTCGCGGCCGCGATGGGCTTGGCCGTTCACGAGGTCGAGGTAGCTCTCGCCCGGCCGCCGGCCTGACCTGGCCCGCTCCCCCTGGCTCGACCCTGCCCGTCTCTCGGGCCCCTTCCTGTCCGCCGACGCCCGGCGGTCGAACACCCACACCTTCACACCAGGAGACAGCCATGCGCGCCATCCCCGTCGACACCTCCCGCGTCCAGTTCATCGGCACCGGCAAGGCCGCAGGTCGGGCCGAGTACGTCGAACTCTCCGACGGCTCCCGCCGCCGCTCCGGCAACCAGGCCACCGACGACAACGGCGTCCCGCTGTGGACGGTCGACGTCCTGGTCGACGACGAGGACTCCGACCGCGCCGAGGTCGTCGGGGTCAAGGTCGCCTCCCACGACGAACCGCGGACTGACAAGTGGAAGCCGGTCAAGTTCGTCAACCTCGTCGCCGTCCCCTACGTCGCCCAGGGAACCAACCGTGTCGCGCTGTCGATGCGCGCGGACGGGATCGAGGGCCAGGGCGGCAAGCAGCAGCCGGCCGCCGCCTGACCAGCAACCACGTCAACGCCCCCGTACCTGGTCACCACGGCCGGGGCGGGGGCGTTCCCGTTCGTTGAGAGGAACACCCCGTGATCGTGCTCTCGTTCGCCCTGCTCTACCTCCTCGCCGCCGCGTTCACCGGTGGTCGCACCCTCGGTTGGACCGTCGACCTCGCCGTCTGGGTATGGGGCGCCAACTCGGCCGTGATGACCCTGCTGGGCCTCGCCGTCGCGTTCGGCCTCGCCGCTGCCCTGGTGTACCCGCGCTACCGGCGCGGCATGGTCATGACCCGCACCGTCCTGCACGCACAACCGACCAGCCGACCACCCGACGACGGCACCCCGCTCGCGAACTACCTGGCCGGTCTGGTCGCGGACCGTTGGCGCGACAACCTCGGCGGCTATGACGACGCCCCGCTCGCCGACGTCGTCGACCTCGGCGCCGCACGCGATCACCGGCGGGCCGCATGAGCCGCGCACACGACCCGTGGGCCGTCGCCGTCGCCGAACTTGTCGACCGCTGGCGCGCCACGATCGAGGGCACCGACGCCGCACGGTCGGGTGCGTCCGCGGCCGGGATCGCCTACACGAGCGGCCCGACCGTGTGCGACGTCCGGATCATCGGCGAGGCCGGCCCGATCGTCCTGACCGTCCGCCTGCTGCCCGGCCAGGTCCCCGACGACGTCGCCGCGGTCGCGCCCCGCATCGCCGAGGGTATGGGCGTGGCCGCGGCCCGTGTCCGCCCCTACAGGCCCGGATACGTGCGAGTGGCGTTGCTCCTCGCCGACCCCCTCGCCGCGGAGCTCCCCCTCGTCGACGGCCCCGGGGTGCTGATCGGGCGCGGGGAGGACGGCGGCGAGCTACGCGTCGACCCGGTCGACCTGCCCCACGTGATCGTCCAGGGGCAGACGAGGTCCGGGAAGTCGACGTGGCTCTACGCGCTGTTGGCACAGCTCGCCCGCGACCCGCGCGTCGAGGTGGCCGGCGTCGACCCGTCCGGGATCACGCTGCGCCCGTTCACCAGCACCCACCACGCCCACCGCCAGGTCCTCGGGCTCGGTGACCTCGTGCGCGTCGAGGCCGTCCTCGCCGACCTGGTCGCCGACCTCGACGCCCGACTCGCCGCCATGCCGCCCGACCGCGACGTCCTACCGATCGGCGACGAGTGGTCGCTGCGGGTCGTGGTGCTCGACGAGTGGCCGGCCCTGCTCCGCGCCCTCGACGCCACGGACCCGAAGCAGGGGAAGCGCGTGCGGGCCCTCGTCGCCCGTCTGCTCGCCGAGGCCCACAAGGTCGGGCACCGCGTCATCCTCGCCGCGCAACGGGCCGAAGCGACGATCGTGGGGGCCGCTGAGCGGGCGCAGTGCGCGGGCCGGCTGTCGTTCCGGGTGGACTCCCGTGACTCCCTCGGTCTACTGCACTCCGACGCGGAGACCTTCGCCGTGGAGCACGTCTCCGCGCCGCCTGGGATCGCGCTGTGCACCTGGCCCGGCCGCCCCCTCGCCCGGGTCCGCGGCCCGTTCCTGGGCGGCTACGCCGAGTACGCCGCGGTCGTCACCGGAACCACCCGGGATGCCGCGTGAGCCCCCTGCGGCTCTCCCCTGCTCCCCGTCCGTCGTTTCGGCGCGCCTGCGCCTGCGCGGTCGTCGTGTGGGCCGCACCCTCCATCTCAGCCGCCGGCCGACCCTGCCCGGCTTGCGGCCCGCGCGGCGGCCGTGCTGCCCTCCGGGGCCGAAACGGCGGTCGGGGAGCTCCCCCCGTCCGGAGCGAGGACGCCCCGCGCGCAGCGGCCGCCGGAGGCATGCCGTGACGGGCATGGTCGAGCGGGCCGCAGCGGCCGCGCGCGCCGAAGGCGCTGGCGCGGCCGAGGGCGAGCGCAGCGAGCCCCTTGGCAATATCACGCACAGTGCTTCCGTCGCAGGTGAGTGGTTCGCGCTGAGGGACCGCAAGCCCGGGAAGGTGGACCGTTCCGATCCGGCACAGCGGCAGGCAGCCCGGGACACCGCACGGGGTGAGCGCTGGGATCTCCGCCGCGCGATGCGGGGGTTCACCGAGTCCCGACGGGTCCGTTCGTGTGGCCGGGCAGGTGCCCGCGAGGACGGGTCGGTCGTGCTGCGGGTCACCGACGCCACCGGCACCGCGGCGGAGTCCTCGACGGGTGCGACGGGCAGCGTCGCCGGGTTCGGCGGGTTGTTCCACTGCGGCAACGTGTGGCTGTGCCCGGAGTGCTCCACCAAGATCGCGGCTGCTCGCGCGGCGGAACTCGAATCGGTACTCGCGCATCACATCGCCGCCGGCGGGTGGGCGATTCTGGTGACGGTGACGATGCGCCATCACCGGGGCCACGGCCTCGACCAGTGCTTGACCGCCGCAGGCAGGGGCTGGCGGGCGGTGGTGTCGGGTCGGCGCTGGCAGGACGACAAGGCGGCGTCCGGGTTCGCCGGCTACGCGCGCGCGTTGGAGATCACCGAGTCCCCGGAGAACGGGTGGCACGTGCACTTCCACGCGGTGATTGTGTTCTCCGCCCGCCCGTCGGATGACATGGTCGAGCACGTGGTCGAGGGCATGTTCTCGCGCTGGTCGGCGGGCCTGGTGAAGGCCGGGATGCCCGCACCGTCTCGGGAGCACGGTCTCGACGTGCAGCACCTCGATCCGGATGCGGGTGCCGGCCGGTCGTTCGGCTCGGTTCGGGCGTGGGCGAAGTACGTCACCAAGGGCATCGCTGCGGAGGCCACGCTCGGCGTCACCAAGTCCGCCCGTGGCGGCAACCGCACCGCGCGGGAACTGATGCGGGACGCGCTCGCGCCGCAGCGGTGGGAGAACCCGGCGAACGGCCAGCACGTCCTCACGGTTGACCAGACCGCCCGTGTCCGCCTGCGCGAGTATGAGCGCGCGGTGAAGGGCCGCAAGATGTTGACCTGGTCGACCGGTCGCCACGATCTGCGGGAGGCGGCCGGGCTCGGTGAGGAACGCACCGACGACGAGATCGCCGCCGATGACCTGGACGGGGAGGACGTCGCGGTCATCACCCGCGACGGCTGGCGGGCGGTCAAGGCTCGCGCAACCGAACTCCTGTCCGTGACCGAGACCGCCGGCCCCGACGCGGCCCGACGCTGGCTCACCGAGCGCGGCGTCGACTGGTACGCCCCGACCCGTCTCACCGACCAGCACCGGCGCCACGTCGAAACGGGGTGACCTACCCGCAGCGAGTAGCGCGCTCTCCCCCGATCTCCCCGATCAACACCCAGGTGGCACACGTGCTCCTGGCCCGTCCGTCCCTGGCCAATAGCTGGGCCGACACAGCGCAACGACACGCGGACAGCGCGTAACCCCGACAGCCTGTTCCCCGACTTCGCCCGTGATCCCCCGATGCGGGCGAACACCCCGAAAGGATGCTCCTCATGACCGTGCTCGACGACGAGCCCGTCGCGTCGCTCCCCGCGATCCACACCGCGCCCTGCCCGGACTGGTGCGCCAACCACGGCGGGACCGAGGTGCGAGCCCACGAGGTCACGACGTTCCACCGATCTGCCGACGTCACAACGGCGGTAGGCACCGTGTGGGTCGACCACGTCGTGCTCTCTGGCGACGACGGGTCGCACGCCCATTCCAGCCGGGGAGTGTTCCTGCGGCTCCGCGGCGACGTCGGTGACACGCACCTCAGTGGACAGCAGGCGTGTGAACTGGCCGACGCCCTCCGGCAGGCCGGGGAGCTGTTCGTTGCCGCCGCGGCGTCTGCGGGCGAACCGCCCCATCCCTCGTGGTGCGACCTGACGCGCTGCGGAATCGATGCTGTCGACGACGGCAGCGGTGACCGCATGATCGCCCACAAGCGGTGGACCCTCCAGACGGGCGCCGTTTCCGTTGGGCTGCAACAGATCACGTGGATCAGCGCGGACGGAGCGGTCCGGCAGGACGGTCCCGAGGTGGTCGTCGAGGGAGTCGACCACGCCGGAGCCCCGGCCGATCTGATGGTCAAGGTCCACGAGGCCGTCGGCGAGGCGCTGAAGCTCTGCGCGGAGGCGTGAGGAACGGGCCGGTGGACACGCAGCCCGACCGGGGGCTGACGACGAGCGGAAGACTGTTCCGCTCACGCCCCGGGTCGCCGTCGGATGCTGGCGAGGACCAACCTCGCCGGCATCCGACCCCCGCCGCATCCCCGTACGGGCCGACCCCGGTAGTTCGAGACGTAACGCGTGACCGTGTGGGACCGATTCATTGTTCGTGCGTCGCCTCACGATCGTCCCCGCTGCGGCGGCTGTCCTGTTCCTGCTCGCCGGCTGTGGCGGGAAGACCCCGGCCGAGGAGGCGTTCCTCGCCGACGTCCAGAAGTCGGGCTCCGAGATCACGCTCAGCGACCCCGACAAGTACCTCGAGCGGGGGCACGCCCTCTGCGACGCAGCGAAGAACCTCAAGCCCGAGGACCGTGAGGTCGTCACCTTCATGTCGGCGAAGGACCTCGGCTGGCCCGACAGCGTCTTCCTCTCCGCGACACGGAACCTGTGCCCTGACCTGTTCCCCGGCAGCTGAGCCCACCAGCGCCACGATGGCGAACGCAACTCGGCCCCGGCGGCAAGCTCACGCTCACGTCCGGGGCCGAGCACGGGACAGTCAGCACGTCCTAGGAAGCCGACCGCCCGCGCGGCAGCGTATCCGTAACACCCGGCAGCCCGGGGCCGAATCGTCGGATGTGCGCCGCTCCCTGCTCATTGGCCCGCTTGCTCTGCTCGTCGCGGTTGCGCTGTCCGGGTGCGCGACGTCCACCCCGGGAAGCCCGACCACAGTGTCTCCGACGACGGCCAGAACCGCGGCAGCAACGACGACCGGGCCGACCACACTCGGCCGGAGGTACCTGGCGCAGGCCGAGCCGATCCAGGCGCGCTACGAGACGTGCAAGCAGCAGGAGACCCTCACCAGCAGGGGCGGCGTCTGCGCGGGCCCGTTCACCGAGATGGCGCGGCTCGCGCTCGACATCCGGGGCGAGGTGCCCTCCGGTGATCTCCGCGAGACTGCGGACCTGGTGATCGATGTCGGCGAGTCGTACGGGAAGGCGAGCTGCTACAGCGGGTACGCGCTCCCTGACGGGGCCGGCACCGTCCAGGACTCGATCTGCCAGAAACGCGCTCTGGCGATCAGCTACTCGTGGGGAGCGCTGCTCCTGCGGCTCTCGACGTCCTGAGTAACGCAGCCACGTCCCGGCCGCGAAGTGCTGAGCATGTCGATGATCGGACCCTCCTCGCACGAGGACAGCGCCCTCGCCAGCCTCAGCCGCGACAACGAGATCGAGGAAGCCAAGGTGCACGCCCTGCTCGCCGTCGCCAGCGCGATCGAGAAACTCGCCGACGCCGTCGAAGCGCGCAACAGCATCGAGGAGAACCGCGATCTCTGACAGGTTCGCGCGCGGCGGCCGTCAGGTTGGCCCGCCTCCTGATCGGAGACGGCCGACCCTCGGCGCAGCGTAGACCGGCCGTTAGGGGCTGGGACACCGGACCAGGCGACCCACCGGTTCTCAGCCGGCAGGCCACCCGGTCAAGCCCCGGCTGAACCTCTCGGAGCCTGTCGCGCCGAGAGGTAGCCGAGACTCAAACCTGAAGCTGGGTTCAGCATAGAGGCCAAGGGCCAAAGACATCACCCCGCGACGTCACACGTCGGGCAGCTCCACCCACGACACCACGAGCAGCAACCCGCCCGCTGAGAAGCCCACCGACCCCTCGACCGCGGCCGCCGGTCGCTCACCGTTCCCGACCAGCACCCGCGCCCGGGCCGGGAGCTCTGACCGCAGTACCTGCCCCGGCGATGCCAGCGCGCCCGTCCCGACCGGCGGGAGCAGCACCCCACCACCGACCACAACGGCGAGGCGGAGAGGGCTACGGGCCTGAGGAGGCTCGGCGGAGACGAACTTTCGCTCGACCCGTGCGAGGGCGTCGACCACGACCGCCCCGGCCGGGATCGGGTCACCGACGAGGAGATGGTGGCCGACCGTGCCGCCATCGCAGGCCACATCGAACCGATACACCGACGTCGACGTCGTGACCCCGGTCAGGGTGTCGGTGCCCATCAGCCCGCCTTCCGGAACTCGGTCCGATACCCGGCCTGACGGCACAGCCGATACGCCTCATCCGTCGTGATCAACCGCTTCGCCACCCGGTCACGGACGTCGAGCATGAACTCCTGGCGCCGCTGCTCGTCGGCCGCGCTTCTCGTGAGGCTGTCAGCAACCACCGCACGCAGCGACGGCATCAAGGGGTCCTGACTCGGCCGGACGACGACGCGGGTCTCCTCCCGCTGCCCAACCTCGCGAGACGCCGGCCGCGGAGTCTGGCGCGGCGGGAGCCCCCACCCGACCCCGCGCACCCAGCCACCGTGCCGCTGCAGCTTCCGAGCGAGGGTGCGCACGTCGTCCTGCCGTTCCGCCAGCACCGTCGCCGCCAACGCCTCAGCCCGCCGACGGTGATCCCGGAACAGCGCCGCGTCCAGCGGCAGTGCTTCGCGTTGGATCGCCTCGATCGCCTGGTCGTCGCTACCGTGCGCCGCGGCCGGTTCCCGGTCCCGCCGATCCGCGAACTCCCGCGACCAGACCTTCGGCGCGCTCGTCATCGCGATGCACTCCAGCGATCGGCCGCCCCACCGACCCGACCGCCAGCCATCGCCGTCGAACAGGCACCAGCCGCCGGTACCCGGCTCGGGGTTGTCGACCCGCAGTTCGAGCACCGGCACACCCAACGCCGTCGAAACAACCGCGTGCGCGGCCTCGTGTGCACACACCGCGATCCCGAATCCCGTGTCGCCCATTGTCAGACCTCCTCATCCCGGTTGCTGCTGCTCAGCAGGTCAGCAACGTTCTCCGGCATCTGGACGACGCCGGCGGCGAGCCGCTCGGCGAGCAACTCCATCTCCAGTCGTTCCCGGGTCCACACCCGGCACGCCGCCGCGGCGCTCGTCGCGCACGGAAACCTCTCCAGCTCCTCCGCCGCCGGCAACACCTCGCCCACCTCGGCGCACGGGCATCGGAGCTCGCACGCCACCTGCGCCGCGTCCTCGGGGGGCCGGCGCCGCGCCTCGAACGACGCCGTCAGCAGACCCACCCGCTGCGCCAACTCATTCGCGCAGCAGCCCCGCCACGCACCCGACGACCACGCGTGCGCGCACTCCCCGCCGTCGTCGTGATCGTGGCCCAACCCGCCACGGCAGGCATCGCAGTCGTTCATCACGTGATCTCCTCACTCCATCGGCAGCCGCAGTCGGCCGCGCGTTCCGTACAGGTCAGGCACCGCGCCTCTCGGCAGCCGGCGTGATGAGACCGGCCGTGCACCACACCGCACCCGTTGCAGCGCAACGGTTTGTCACCGAGGGGCGCGAACATCAAGTCGGGCAACTCGATCCCGGTGCCGAACCGCGACACATACGTCCGCCGCGTCACCGCGCAGCTGTCGACCCGACCGAACCGCCGACGACAGACCGAGCAGCGGCGCGCCGGGACAAGCCGTGCCAGCACCTTCACCGCGACGTCCCGTCGCCGTCCGTGCCGGCCTTCTGGACCGCCTGCGAGAGGGCACGCCCGTTCGAGGCCCAGCGTCGATTGTGCAGCCGCATCAACTGGGACACGTCGGTGAGCCAGCCGCCCAGGACGTTCGGGGCACCCGCCGACTTCCGCCACTCGTCCCGCGCAGTCCACCACGCGCGCCACACATCGATCGGATCGTCGACCGTCGGCTGCGCCCGCAGGTGTTCCGGCATCTCCACGACGCCGCGCGCGACCCGGCGCCTCACGACCCGTCCATCCCGCCGTAGAAGCCGCGGGCGGCACCCCGGCGCTGCGGACGGACATCCCCGTCGTCCGGGACACGCAGAGACGCGACCAGGCGGGCCAGAGTCAGCCGCTGCTGCCGGGCCTCGATCACCGCAGGGTGGACCCGCCCATCCGGGCCCATCGACCCCTCAGCGGCCGATATCGCGGCCAGTTCATCCAGCTGATCCGCACACCTGCACGCCTCGACCAACAGCCTGCGCTCATGCTCGGCCAGATCAAAGTCGCTGGTCACAGCCTTCCACAGCGCGCGACCCGAAGTCTTCAACCCCGCCGGGGCCCTCACGTTCATGATCTACACCTCGATTGATTCAGGTCGCACAGGGGTTTCTGGGCCTTGGACCGGGGTCGGGGGCTCTGACCAGCGACGATGGGCTGGCCGCCCCCTACCCCTCGGTGTTTCCGCAGGTCAGAGCGTTGCGGCTTGTTGATCAGTTGTGGATCACTCAACGCACTTGAGTTGATCATTGAGTGATCGACATCGATGGTGATCATGGGTGTGATGCACAGGCTCGGGCTTCGGCCGGGGCGGACTGGCGCCTCGGGTCGCGTGGCCGAGGGGGCGCGGCAGACCGGAGGCGCGGCATGACCAGGCAGCGCCGCCACCGACGAGCCATGGCCGGCCGTATGTCCGCCCGGCACCTGCCCGTGAGGGGCACCCCTGATCCGGGGCGGATGCGGTGCAGCCGAGGGCAGGTGCCGGCGGGCCTGCCTCGATCTCGCGGTGCGGTTGCAACGAGTCGCGACGTTGATGGTTCGCAGTCGAGATCGGCAACTCGACGAGTTCGTTCGTGTCGTGATGGTGCAGCGCACGCAGTGGTGGTGGGCGCGGGCGCCGGGCGGGTCACCTGGGTTGGCGCCGGGCTGCTCCGGGCACACCACCCGGCCGATGGGCGGGGCCACAGCCTGCACTTCGCAGGTGGCGGCTACGTCGCGCACCGGGCACCACCGCGACACCGGCGACCCCGCTGTGTGCTGCCCGGTCGAGGCCTGGTCTCCGGGGCTGGTCTCGTCATGCACCGGCGGCCATCTCGACAGGGGGCGCCTCGGCGAGGACCGCCCGAGCGATATGCCTGCCCGCTCCGAGGACCTGGCCTGCCCAGAGTCCCCGCTGATGGTGCGGGGGTAGTGCGAGCAGCGCCTCGGCGCACAGCGTGCGGGCCGGGCAGGAGCGGCAGATCCCGACGGCGATGCGCAGGCGGGTGATGCGGTCCTCGGTTGATTCGCCGGGCTGCTCGTCGATGTCGAAGGTGTCGGCCTGGCCGCGGCACGGGAGCGTTCGTTGGCGGTGGAGCCGGCCGATCGGGCTGTCGGGGTCGAGGACGTCGGGGCGGTACTCGGTACGTGGCATGCGGGCCTCCGGCTTGGTTGGGGGGAGCGGTGGCGCGGGAGCGTCGCTGTGTCGGTCAGGTCGGTTCGTGGTGGGAGCTCATGCCGGCTCGCCGCCTGCGGCCTCGATGAGGCGCAACATGTATGTCCCGGTTGCGTCGTTGTGTCCGCCGATCGACCACCTGGTGATCCGCTCGGGCACGGACGGGCCGGGGTAGTCGCCGTAGGTGAAGTCGTAGATCGTGCCGAGCCCGAACGGGGTGCTGATGTGCCACTCGACTTCGGTCTTGTAGTCCAAGCCGTGCTCGGGTTTCCCGAAGGCGCGGACGAGCCGGTCGTAGGTGATCGCCACGCGTGCCAGGCGGTGCGTGCCGACGACGCTGCTGAGGTCCTTGTCGTCGGACCATGCGGTAGCCATCGGGCGTGTCTCCTTGGTGCTGGGTCGGGTGTCTGACCACGGGGGTTGGGTGGTGTGCGTGTTCGGCCCGTCCGGTCGTCCGGTCTCTATAGAGAGACCGGACGGGCCGGACACACCTCGGACAGATGCCGGACGAGGTCCGGACATGGACCGGACGTCGTCAGGGCCGGCGAGCTGACCTGCGACGTTGTGGCCCGGCCGTCCGAACTCGGTCCGGTTTCGGCGTCCGGTTGGGCCTCCGGAATCCGTCCCTCTTTGATCATGGAATCCGGACGGATTGCGGAGGCCAGATCGTGAGCTCACTCGGGGTCTCCGACGTCGACGGGCAGGGTGGTCCGGGAAGCGACGTAGCGCGGTGTCCGGGTGGCGCTGACGTTGCGGACCTGCCCCCGTTCGATCAGCGTCTTCACTGCGGCGTAGGCCTGTGAGCGGCTGACTCCCCGGTCTGCGGCCAACGTGATGATCTGGGGCCGAGTGAGCCCTTCGATGCCGTCGCATTCGCGGATGATCTCGGCGACTGAGGTGACGCTGGGTGCGTCGTCGGTGTCAGGCCGGCCGTCTCCTGCGACGAGGACGAGTGTCTGCCGCTGCGCTTCGGTGGCTTCGGGCATGAGGCTGTCGGACACGGTGTGCGGGATGAGCCGGAATTCGTGGTCGCAGCCGTCCGGTATGTCCTTGTGCTTGAAGCAGTTCAGCTTGCAGTGCAGGTTGTCACCGGTCAGGCGTAGGTCAGACCACACCGCTCCGTCCCAGGCGTTGGCGCCGCGCGGGTTGAGGCCACTCCGTCCGGAGTGATGGACGACGAGCGCGGCGCAGTCGGTGTCGTGGATCAACGTCTCCAACGCGGCGATCGCACGGCCCTGCTCGGTGTTGGAGTTCTCCTCGAGACCGACCGTGCAGCGGGCACGGGTGTCGAGCACGATGAGAACAGCGCCGAGTTCGCGGGTGATCTCGACGGCATCGGCGACGTCCATCCAGTTGCCAAGCTGGACGGGCAGCGGGAGCACGTAGAGCTTGCCCTCGAGATCGACGGGGTCGATGTTGGTGAGCTCACACCACGCGAGGATCCGTGCTTGTAGACCGTTCGCGCCTTCAGCGGCGACGTAGACGACCGGTCCGCCCCCTTCGGGTACGGCGTGGCCCTCGAAAGGCACGCCGGCCGCGACCGCGCACGCCATCCCGACGGAGGTAAACGACTTGTAGGAGCCGGGTGGGCCGGAGAGCTGGGCCGGGGTTCCGCGGTACAGCAACCCGTCGATCAGTGGGCGGACGGGTGGAAGCGTGGCGAGACCGGACACAGTCAGCAGGGACGCCCGTAGATGTGGCCGTACCGCTACCAGCCGCCGGGTGGTTGGCGGCTGATCTGGTGTCGGCTGCGACCCGTTCGTGGTGACTGCTGGGCTGTTGGGCCAACTCGCGTCAGGGTCGTGGAACGCCTCGTCGTCGGGCTGGTAGTTGACCCCGCAGCCGCGGCAGCGGGCGAATCCGTCGCGGTCGAGGCCCCACACGTCGGGCTGGTGCTGGTGGCGGATGTCGGCCGCGGTCACGAGTCACCACCGGTGGGCCGCAGCATGCGCTGCCGGGTCAGGAGGTCGAGGACCTCGTGGGGTTGGATCTCGTCGCGGTGGAGCGCGAGCCGCAGGTCACCGACCGTGAGGGGGGCAACCGGGGTGACGCCGTCCAGTTCGGTGATGAGCCCGACCGAGTAGGCGGTGGGCAGGTCGTCGAGCGCGCGAACCGCGGCCTCGAAGGAAGTGTCGGTCATCAGGCCCACCGCCAGCTGGGGCGCTCGACGACCTGTTCGATCACCGCGACGTCGGTCAGGCCGTTGACGAGTTCCTTGCGGACGCTCGCGACCGTCGACAGTCCGACGCGGCGGCCGTGCCGGAACCGGGGCGCGACAGGCCGGTCGTCAGGGTGGCGGGCGAGTTCGCCGAGGACCCACCGCACCCGCACCCAGTGCCCTTCCGCGGGGCGGTTCACGACGCGGTCCGGTAGGCGCGGACAGGGTCGGGGACCGCCCAGCCGACATCGTGTCCTGCGGCGGCGAGGTGTGACCAGGCGGCCCGCCAGGATTCGACGGTTCGCGGGTCGACGTGGTCGCGGGTGGCGTCGGTGTGGGGGTCGCGGTGGCCGGTGTCGAGGGGCTCGCAGCGGAGGGCGGCGGCCTGTCGGCGGCGGAGACCGGCGATGTAGTCGGCTGTGTGCGCGCTACGATCCGAGTCAGTCCCGCCGCCCAGCCGGACCCTGTTGTTCTGGACGACCGGGGAGCCGCCAACTCCCCGGTCGTCTGGTGTCTGGCTCATCCCGTTGCTGCCGGCGCCGGGGTGCGGAGCAGGGTCGCGATGCGGTTCCGCTGCTCGGCGGTGAGGGGCGGGGCGCCGTCGACGATGCGACGGACGTGGTCCTCGAGTTCCGCGGCGCGGAGTTCTCGGCGGGCGTCGTTGAGGCGGGGGTCGTCTGGACCGTGGTGGCGCTGGAGGACGGAGACACGGGCGGCAGCGGATCGCCGTGCCGGTGTGCGGGCAGCCATCGATAGCCCCTCTCGGGCTCTCGCTGGGTGCCTATCCCCAGGGCTGCCAGGGCCGGTGTCCGGGAAGATTCCCGTCCGGCTACCGCAAGGCTACGAAGACCGTATCGTACGGGGCAGCATGATCCGTTTCTGGCCCGATTTGATGACATCGAGGAGCCACCCGACCGTCACTCCCGGGTTCGTGTCGGAGCAGCATGCGCACCGCCCGCGGACGTGCTCGCCGGGCTCGGAGTCGTCGAGCCAGTACGGCGCCGGCCGCTGCCATTCCTGCTGGGCCTTCTTGTCCCGACCCCGTATGACCATCTGCGGGGTCTTGCCGGCGGGCACGAACAGCAGACCTTCCTCGGGGATCTTGAACAGGCGGCACCACACGCGCCCTTTGGCACAGATGACGATGTGGGACGCGCGGGCGGCGAGTTCGTCCGGGTGAGCGAGCAAGGCCTCCGCGAGTTGCTCGGCCCGGCGGCTTCGGCCGACGTTCGGCAGGTTGTACGCCATCACGCCTCCCCGCCCTTCCACTCGATCCGGACGTACTCGGGATCGAAGTAGCCGCCCCCGGGCCGTCGGCCACGCGGCGCAGGCAGGACGGTCACGGTCATCAGCTCGTCGAGGATGCTGCGGCGCATCTGTAGCGGCAGGCGCGCCCATTCGGCGGCGACGTCTGTAGCGTCGACGAGCTCGGCGAGCGGTGACCGGATCGCAGCGTCGGCGAGCGCTCGCTCCATCTCGGCCTGGCGCGCGAGTAGCGGCCGGTTCGCTGCGTCCATCATCGCAATGCTGATCTCGCCGCTCCCGAGCCGTTCCGCGAGGTCGGTCCGGTGCTGGTCGATCCGGGCAAGGTCCGCCCGGATCGCCGTCACATCGACGTCCGGCCTGTGCGGTGCGAACATCTCGCGTGCGTCGTCGAGCGACAGCCGCGTCACGATGACCTGCTCGACGAACTCGTCGAGGGCCGCAGCCTGGCGAGTCACGTGCCGCGGGCCTCCCTGATCGGATCCCCGGCACTTGTACGACGGGTGCCGGTGCTGGCCGGAGGTTCCGACGATCATCGTCTCCGCGCACACGCCGCACTGGTAGAGCAGGCTCCCGAGCCACCTCACCTCGTTGCCGGGGCTGGTCCGCCGAGACGGCGATCCGAGCAGCGCGCACACGCCACGCCACTCGTCCTCGCTGACGATCGCCGGCCACGAGGCGGGCCCAACGATCCGGCCCCGATGCTGGACGAGGCCGGCGTTTCTGCCGCGCATCAGGACGTCGCGCACGCTCGACGACGACCATGCCTGCCCCGACTTCGTCGTGCGCCGGCCCGTCGCGTTCCACTCCTTGACGACGGTCCGCAGAGACCCGCCGTCGAGGATCGCCCGGGTCGCTGCTGTGATCATCTTGGCCTCGCCGGGTTCGAGCTGCATTCCGTCGGCGGTGTAGCCGAATGGCCGGACGCCGCCGAGGAAGCCGCCTCGACGGACGATTTCGTCGTTCTTCGACGCGATGCGCTCGGACCGGTGCTCGGACTCGTACCGCGCGATGCCGCCGAGCACGCGGGCGACCATCCGACCGGACGGCGTCGCGAGGTCGATCGGGCCGGCCTTCACCGTGTGGACCTCGACCCCGCGCGGGTCGCAGACCTCGATCCACTCCTCGAGCTCGGACGGCGAGCGGTGCAGCCGGTCCGTGTGCCATGCGACGACCGTGTCGACGGTGCCGGCCTGGATCGCGTCGAGCAGCGCGCGGTATCCGGGCCGAGGCTTGCCTGAGTACGCCGACATGTCGTTGTCCTCGAACGTCGCGACGACGACCCAGCCCAGCTTGTCGGCGAGCGCCTGGCACTCGGCGCGCTGCCGGTCGACACCCAGTCCGGCGCCGGACTTGTCGCGGCTGATGCGGAGATACAAGGCGACTCGGCGCGCGACGGTTGCTGTCACGGCAGGAAGTGTGCCATAGTCCGTCTGGGCATTCCCCGAGCCGGTGGCGCCGACGCACAGCCCGTGGGGCCCGGACCCGCCCTGCGCGGACTCCTTGAGGTCGAGCAGCAGGGGCCGGCCGTCCTCGTCGACGCCGAGCGGCACCCGCAGCCGGTCGGCGGCGGTGCGTCGCCGGCGGGTGCGGACGGCCTCCACGTCGGCCGCCGTGGGCCGCCCGGGAACGCCGAGCAGCGCGGGCAGGTCCTGCGCGGCAACGGGTGTGCCGTCGTCGGCCGCCGCGACCCCGGCGGGGCGGAAGCGTGCGAGGCGACGGGCGAGCGCGGCCGCCTCGGCGGGGTCGAGCGAGTCGGGCACGCCGATCGGGGCGATCGCCCCGTCGGGGGCGACGCGACCCAGGGTCCCGGGGCCGACCGCGAGCCGCACCACCGACGGCGCGGCCCGCCGCCCGGGCGGCGCCCCGGCCCGCAGCACGGTGACCCCGGCGACGCCCGCCCACGGGCCGGGCCCGTCGACCCCGTCGACGACGAGCAGCACGTGCGGTTCGGCGGGGCCGGGGCCCGGTGGGCGCGCCGCGAGGTCGGCGGCCAGCAGCGCGCGCAGCTCGTCGGGGTCGGAGGCGACGAGCCGGACCGGCCCGAGCGCGTCGACGGTGCGGCCGTGGGCGTTGTGCGGCAGCCACTTCACCCAGTCCCAGGGTGCGGGGTCGGCGGCGAGGACGGCGACGACCGCGTCGGCGGGGCCGTGCCACAGCACGAACTGGGCGACGATCGCGCGGGCCAGGCCGCGCGCCGGGCCCGGATCGGCGCCGGTCCGTTCCAGCCACACCGTCGCGCTGGAGCGCAGGTCGAGCGCGACGGGCAGGTCGGCGACGACGGAGTGCCGGCCGAGGAAGCGTCGCAACGCGGCCGCGGTGACGGGTTCGACGCCGTCGACGGGACCGGTCTCGGGCGCGGTGAGCCGGGTCGCGAGACGTTGGACGCCGAGCGCGACGCGGACCTGCGCGAAGTCGGCATCGGCCGGGACGCGCTCCCAGTGCCGCCCGGCGGCGACGACGTCGGGCCAGGCCGCGGGGTCGGGGTGGGTGCCGAGCAGCGCGGCCCGTTGCGCGGCGGCCACGGCGTCGACGCGGTCGCGCTGGACCCCGAGGTAGCGCAGGTAGTCGCGGCGGTCCTCGTCGAGACCGGCGGCCCGCGCGGCGCCGCCCTGCCCGGAGGAGTTGCCCGACACCAGCATCGCGATGCTGGACAGCACCATCATCGCGCCGAACATCCACATCGACGGGTTCGCCCTCGCGAGCACCCACATCATCGCGATCGACGCCACGATCATCCCGATCGGCAGCAGCCGGGCGAGCATCCCGCCCGGGACGACCCGTTCGAGCTCGGGCGGCGGCTCCAGCAGCAGCTCGCCACCCGGCATCGGCGCCACGACGCGACGCGTCCGCGCCTTCCCGATCGTGCCCACGCCCCGCCCTCCACGTCTCTCCCGGGGCAGCGGTTCGCGTTCAGGTGCGAACTGCTTTCCCGAAACGGCCCACACCGGGCCGGATGCGCGGCGACAGTAGGCGCCACCCCGCCCTCGGCGTGGCCGTTCCGGCAATCACGTTGCACCCGGAACCGGCGCGCCCGCATCCGAAGACCGAGGTGCCCGTGACAGAGTTCCCGGCCCACACCGGCGCCACCGTGCCCCTGGGTGGCGACCCGTACGCCACCGCCCGCCGCGTCGCCGCGGCCCGTGTCGGACGTCCGGAGGCCGACCCGCCCGTCGTCACCTCGTCGGCGTGGTGCCGGGTGACGGTGTGCGCCCCGCACCGCACCGCCGACGTCGCGCTCCCGACCGGGGTGCCGGTCGCCGAGCTGGTCCCGATGCTGCTCGACCTGCTTGGCCGCGCACCGGTGACGGCGGCGCCCGTGCGGTGGCGGCTGATGACGTCGACGGGTGTCGCGCTGCCGCCTCCCGCGTCTCTCGCCGCGCTCGGGCTGCTCGACGGGGAACTGCTGCAGTTGCGCCCCGACACGGCCGCGCCTGCGCCACCGGTGCTCGACGACCCCGTCGACGTGCTCGCCCGCGCGGCCGGTGAGCACGTGCCGGGTCGGGGGGACGCGCTGAGGACGGTCCTCGCGCTGCTGCTCGCGACCGTCGCCGCGGGCGTCGTGGCCGCAGCGGGCGCGGGGTGGCCTGCGTGCGTCGTCGCCGGGGTGCTCGCCGTCGGGGGTGTGGTCGTCGCCGGCCGCCGCCCGCCCGACGACGACGGGCTGCGCGAGGCGCGGGTCGCCGCGCTGGCCGCGGTGCCGTTCGCCGCGGCGGCGGGATGGGCCGCACTCCCCGAGGGCGCGGCGGGGCTGCTGCTCGCGGCCACCGCGGCGGGCGCTGTCGCGGCGGCGGGTCAGCTCGTGGTCCGGGTCGTGACGCCCGCGCTGCTGGCCACGGTCACCGTCGCCGCAGCGCTGCTGCTCGCCGCGACGGGCGCCCTGTCCACCGAGGCCGACGGTCCGCAGGTCGCAGCCGTCGTCGCCGCCGTCGCCGTGGCGGTCGGGCCGCTGCTGCCCCGGTGCGCGCTGCGGCTGGCCGGGGTGCCGCGCCCCGTCGTCGCGTCCGATTTCGACGACCTGGCCGACGCCGACCCGGCCTGTGGACTCTCCCCCGACGAGCTGGCCGACCGCGCCGACCTCGCCCGCGGCTACCTGACGGGCACCGCGGGCGGGATCGCGGTCGTCGCGGCGGGTGCGGCGTCGCTCGCCTCGTCGCAGGGCTGGGCGGGCGCGGCGCTCGCGGGCGTCGTCGCCGTGGTCCTCGGGCTGCGCACCCGCGGCACGACCGATCCCGTCGTGACCCGGGTGCTGACGGGCGGCTGCGCGGCCGCGGGCCTCGCCGCGCTGGCGCCGCTCGCCCTCTCCGGCACGGCGGGCGCTGCGGTCGCCGTCGCGGTGCTGATCGGGGGGGTCGCGGCGCTGGGCTCCTCGGGGCCGGTGACGCCGACGCTCTCCCCCGTCGCGCGGCGGGCGCTCGACATGGCCGAGGCCGCGCTGGTGGCCGCCGCCGCGCCACTGGCCGTCGCCGCGTCGGGGCTGCTCGCCGTGGTGCACGTGCTGTGATCACCGCACTGGCAGTCGCCGTGATGCTCGCTCTGGGCCCGCTGCCGGCCGTCGACGCCCCGTTGCCCGACGGCACCGCGCCCCGCGTCCCGGCGACGGGTCTGCAGGCGCCGCAGGCGTGCGAGGACAGCGGCGGCGCCCCCGGACCTCGGGTGCCCGACACGCAGGTCGCGGCGCTCGGTCTCGATGCGGCGCACCGGCTGGCGACCGGTCGCGGCGTCCGCGTCGCGGTCATCGACACCGGTATCGCCCCGCACCCGCGGCTCGACGGCCGGGTCACCGGTGTCGGCGACTACGTTCGTGGCGGCTCGGGGCTGGAGGACTGCGACGGCCACGGCACCGCGGTCGCGGGCCTGCTCGCCGCGTCCCCGAACGCCGACGACGGGTTCCGCGGTGTCGCCCCGGACGCCACGCTGCTCTCGATCCGCCAGTCGAGCCGGAGGTACACCCTCGGCGGTTCGTCGACCGGTGTGGGGAACGTCGACACGCTGGCCGATGCCCTCGTCCTGGCCGTCCGGGCCGGGGCCGACGTCGTCAACGTGTCCGAGGCCGGCTGCGTCACCCCCGCCGTCGCCGAGGACGCGGCCCCGCCCCTGCGCGCGGCGCTGCGGTTCGCCGCCGACCACGACGTCGTCGTGGTCGCCGCGGCCGGCAACGTCGGTGGCGGCGGCTGCCTCGACGGGGAGGTCGCGCTGCCCGGCTGGCTGGGCGAGGACGTGCTCACCGTCGGCGCCCTCGACGCACGCGGCGGGCCGGCGCCGTTCGGCGTCCGCGGCCCGTGGGTCGACATCGCGGCGCCCGGCGCCGGCCTCGACACCCTCGGGGTGCCCGGTGGGTTCACCCGGGAACCGGTGCGGGGCACCAGTTTCGCGGCACCGTTCGTCGCGGGGACGGCGGCGCTGCTGACCCAGCAGCGGCCCGACGCGAGCGCCCGCGAGATCGTCGGGACGATCCTCGCGACGGCACGGCCACTGCCCTCGGCGACGCGGGACGCGGTGGGCAGCGGCGTCGTCGACCCCGTGGCGGCGCTGTCCCTGCACCCGACCACCGACGCCCCGGCGGCCGGCACCGGCGCCGCGCAGCCACGCCCGGCGCACACGCCCCCGACGACGCAGGGCAGACCCACCGCCCCCCTGCCCGGCCTGGGCGAGCGTGTCGACGTCGAGCCGCCGCTCCCACCGGGGGTGGCGGTCGCGATCGTCGTCGCGTGCGTCGCCGCGCTGCCGCTCGCGGTCCGGGCGCTGCGGCGCCGTCCGTAGTCAGCCCACCCGGTCGAGGACGTCGACCGTCCGTGTCACGGCGTCGAGGTCGAGTCCCGGTCCGACGGGCAGCAGCCGCAGCGCCCAGTCCGGCGCGTCCGCCGCGTCCGTGACGCCGAGCGCCTCGGCCGTCCCGGTTCCGGTGATCGGGTGCAGGACACCGGTCGTCGACACCAGCGCGAGCCGCGCCGGGTCCGAGGCGAGCCGGACGGCGCCGCCGGCGCCCGCACCGAGCACGACCGCGTCGGCACGCGGGCCGGCCCCGTCGCCCTGGGCGAGGTCGACGGTGACGGTGCCCGCCGCCGCGGGCACCGCTGCGGCGCCGACGACCACCGGATGCGCGGGATCGTTCGGCATGACCACCCGGCACAGCACCGGTTCCGCCGCGGGGTCGGCCCAGCGTGGCGGCGGCCGGGGCCAGTCCCCCGAGCGGCTCCGCGAGGCCATGGTGAGCGCGGGGCCCTCGGGCAGCGACGCGAGCAACGCCGCGCCGACCTGCCGGACCGCACGCCGGTCGGCGCCGAGGGCGTCGAGCACTGCCCGGTCCCCCGGGTCGACGCGGTAGCGGCGGTTGTCCGCGATCACCCACGCCTGTCCGGCGCTCTCGGCGAGCACGGCGGCGCCCGCCCCGGGCAGGTCGTCGGGCACCACCCCGGCGACGACGGTCGTGCGTTCCAGCCCCGAGGACCCGACGGTGTCGCACACCGCCCAGCCGCCCGCCGGCCCCGGCCCGTCGGGGTGCACACCGGACGCGCCGGGCACCGCGACCACGGCCGTCCGCGGCGCGTCCGCGAGCTCGTCGTCGGCCACCGGTTCCGGTACCGCGGTCGCCCCTCCCTCGACGCGGTACGCGGCGAGCAGCAGACGCCCCGCCGCCAGGTTCGCGACCGGGACCAACCGGGGCCCCGGCACCACCGCGTACATCGTCGCGGCCGTCTCCGCGACGACGAGCTTCGCCCTCGTCCAGTCGCTCGCCGACGTGAGCCGCCCGTGCGCGGCGACCCCGCCCAGCACGAGCAACGCCAGCAGGACACCGGCGAACGCGGCACGTCGCTGCGCCCGCAGCTGTTCGTGGAGCAGCACGGTGTCGCCGCGGACGAGTGCGGCCTCCATGCGCCGCACCCCGAAGCGGTAGGCGTCGGCCTGGTCGCGGGTGGCGGGCGTCCGCGCCGGGGCGGGAGCGGTCGGGCGGACCATGCCGCGGACCGTATCCGCGTGAGCACCCCGCCCGTGGGCGTTCGGGGAAACCCGTCAGCCGGCCCAGCCCGGCCGCACCAGCCCGCTCTCGTCGGCGAGCACCAGCAGCTGCGCCGGGTCGCGGCAGCCGAGCTTGCCGATGGCCCTGCTGACGCGGGCGATGCACAGCCGCTCCTGCGTGGCGACGACCGCGGCGTGATCCAGAAGCTCCGCCGAGTTCGACGTCGGACTGGTTCGATCATGCTCGGGACCAGGCTGGTGTCGAACTCGGCGTGCTGTGGGTTCCTGCCCCGCGACGTCAGCGGGTGCGGACGTTGCGCGTGACGGCCGCGCGGGCGGCGAGCTCGTCGTCGGCCGGGTAGTCGACGCGCACCAGGGTCAGCCCGTGCGCGGGCGCGACGGCGACGTCGGAGACGCGTTCGGTGCGGTCGAGCAGGCCCGCCGGCCAGTCGGGGGACCGACGCCCGCGGCCGACGTCGAGCATCGCGCCGACCAGGCTGCGCACCATGCTGTGGCAGAACGCGTCGGCGCTCAGCGCGGCACGGAACACGCCGTCCGCGTCGACCGACCATTCGAACCGCAGCAGCTCGCGGATGGTCGTCGCGCCCTCGCGGCGTCTGCAGAAGGCCGCGAAGTCGTGCTCGCCGAGCAGCCCGGCCGAGGCGCGGACGACGGCGTCGAGGTCGATCGGGTGCGGCCAGGCGAGGGTGTCCCTGGCCCGCAACGGGTCCGCGCCCCACGGTGAGGTCGTCACGCGGTAGACGTAGTGGCGGCGCAGCGCGGAGAAGCGGGCGTCGAACTCGGGTGGCACGACCGTCACCTCACGCACCCGGACGTCGGGGGGCAGCAACCGGGCGAGGCGGCGGACGAGCCGGTCCGGCTCGACGTCCAGGGCCAGGTCGACGTGGGCCACCTGGCCGCTCGCGTGCACCCCGGCGTCGGTGCGCCCGGCGACGGTGAGGGCCACCGGCGCCCGCAGGAGTCGTTGCAGCGCACCGGAGATCTCGCCGTGGACGGTGCGCCGCGACGGCTGCGGGGCCCAGCCGGAGAAGTCCGTGCCGTCGTAGGAGATGTCGAGCCGGTAGCGCTGCACGGACCCGGGCACAGGGGGCACGACGCCGACGAGCCCGCCGTCCGGGTGGACGGCGGGCTCGTCGTGGTGCGGGGTGCTGCTCAGGCGTCGCCCTTGGCGTCGCCGGCCTCGGCGTCGGCCTCGGCGTTCTCGACGGACGCGTCGGCGTCGTCCTTCAGCTCCTGCTGCGACTTCGGCAGCGAGAAGCCTGCGGCCTCGGCGGTGACGGCGTCGGCGAACCAGACCTCGGCCACGGTGCGGTCGTAGAACGACGTCCCGGGGAGGTGGTACAGCATCGAGTCGGCGTTGCCCTTGACCGGGAAGCCCTCGGGGGCCTCCTGCGGGTCGTCCAGCGGGGCGTGGCTGCCCTCGCCGTACGGCGCGGTCGACGGGTCGACAGCGGGCTCCTCCGACGCCGGAGCAGCCGCAGCGGCCTGGACCTTGTCCTCGGCCTTGTTCTGCGACGCCGCGACGCGACGGGCACGGTCGGCCTCGTCGGTGACCGTCTTCTGCGACACCAGCTCGATCACGGCCATAGGGGCGTTGTCGCCCTTGCGCGGCAGCGTCTTGGTGATGCGGGTGTAGCCGCCGTTGCGGTCGGCGAAGAACGGGCCGATGTCGGTGACGAGACGGTGGATGACGTCCTTGTCCCGGATCACCTTGGCGATCTGCCGGATGTTGTGCAGGTCGCCCTTCTTGGCCTTGGTGATCAGGCGCTCCGCGTACGGACGCAGCCGCCGGGCCTTGGCCTCGGTGGTGGTGATGCGACCGTGCTCGAACAGCTGCGTGGCCAGGTTGGCCAGGATCAGCCTCTGGTGCGCGGGCGAACCGCCGAGGCGGGGACCCTTGGTGGGCTGAGGCATGGCTACAGCTGCTCCGTTTCTGCGTAGTCCTGACCGTCGTCCCCGAAGTTGTCGGGGTCGAACCCGTCGGAGCCGTACTCGACGGCCGCGGCCGACGGGTCGAATCCGGGCGGGCTGTCCTTCAGCGCGAGGCCGAGGCCGACGAGCTTCATCTTGACCTCGTCGATCGACTTGGCGCCGAAGTTGCGGATGTCGAGCAGGTCGGCCTCGGACCGGCCCACCAGCTCACCCACGGTGTGGATGCCCTCGCGCTTGAGGCAGTTGTAGGAGCGGACCGTGAGGTCGAGCTCCTCGATCGGCATCGCGAAGGCCGCGATGGTGTCGGCCTCCTGCGGCGAGGGACCGATCTCGATGCCCTCGGCGTCGACGTTCAGCTCGCGGGCGAGGCCGAACAGCTCGACGAGGGTCTTGCCTGCCGACGCCAGGGCGTCGCGCGGGGTGATCGACGGCTTCGTCTCGACGTCGAGCACCAGCTTGTCGAAGTCGGTGCGCTGCTCGACACGGGTGGCCTCGACCTTGTAGGTCACCTTGAGGACCGGCGAGTAGATCGAGTCGACCGGGATGCGGCCGATCTCGGCGCCGGTGGCCTTGTTCTGCATGGCCGGCACGTAGCCGCGGCCCCGCTCGACGACGAGCTCGACCTCGAGGCGGCCCTTGTCGTTCAGGGTGGCGATGTGCAGGTCCGGGTTGTGCACGGTGACGCCGGCCGGGGGCACGATGTCGCCTGCGGTGACCGGGCCGGGGCCCTGCTTGCGCAGGTACATCGTCACCGGCTCGTCCTCCTCGGAGCTCACGACGAGCTCCTTGAGGTTCAGGATGATGTCGGTGACGTCCTCCTTGACCCCGGGGACGGTGGTGAACTCGTGCAGCACGCCGTCGATGCGGATGCTGGTCACGGCCGCGCCGGGGATGGAGGACAGCAGGGTCCGGCGGAGCGAGTTGCCGAGCGTGTAGCCGAAGCCGGGCTCGAGCGGCTCGATGACGAACCGCGACCGGGTCTCGGTGACCGAGTCCTCGGTCAGGGTGGGGCGCTGAGAGATCAGCACAGTGTTTCTCCTTTGTATGCCGCGGCAACCACTATTTGATGCCGCAGTGAGCCCCCCGCCCCACTCCAGGGCGGGGGGACGAGCCGTGAAGCTCGTGAGGCCCTACCGAGTTCCTACTTCGAGTAGAGCTCGACGATCAGCTGCTCGGTGACCTGCGTGTCGATCTGCGGGCGCTCGGGCAGCTGGTGCACGAGGATGCGCAGGTTCGACGGGACGACCTGGAGCCACGCCGGGACCGGACGGTCGCCGAGGAGCTCCTTGGCGATCACGAACGGGTCGGCCGACAGCGACTTCGGCTTGACGTCGATGATGTCGTACTGGCCGACGCGGAAGCTGGGAATGTTCACCTTCTGGCCGTTGACCAGGAAGTGACCGTGGTTCACCAGCTGACGGGCCATCCGCCGGGTGCGCGCGAGGCCCGCCCGGTAGACGACGTTGTCGAGTCGCGACTCGAGGATCTGCAGCAGGTTGTCACCGGTCTTGCCGGGACGCCGGTTGGCTTCCTCGTAGTAGCGGCGGAACTGCTTCTCCAGCACGCCGTAGGCGAAGCGCGCCTTCTGCTTCTCCTGCATCTGCAGGAGGTACTCCGTCTCCTTGATCCGGATCCGGCCGTGCTGGCCGGGCGGGTAGGGACGGCGCTCGAACGCCTGGTCGCCGCCGACGAGGTCGACCTTCAGTCGGCGGGACTTGCGGGTCATGGGTCCGGTGTAACGAGCCATGTCTGGTTACTCCCTCTCCCTTAGACCCGGCGCCGCTTGGGCGGGCGGCATCCGTTGTGCGGCTGGGGGGTCACGTCGCTGATGGTGCCGACCTCGAGTCCCGCGGCCTGCAGCGAACGGATCGCGGTCTCACGACCGGAGCCGGGGCCCTTGACGAAGACGTCGACCTTCTTCATGCCGTGCTCGGCGGCCTTGCGGGCGGCGTTCTCCGCGGCCATCTGCGCCGCGAACGGCGTCGACTTGCGCGAGCCCTTGAAACCGACGTGGCCGGCGGAGGCCCACGCGATCACGGCACCGGTCGGGTCCGTGATGGACACGATGGTGTTGTTGAAGGTGCTCTTGATGTGCGCGTGGCCGTGCGCGACGTTCTTCTTCTCCTTGCGGCGGACCTTCTTGGGTCCGGCCGCGCCACGGGTACGGGGCGGCATTACTTCTTACCTGCCTTCTTCTTGCCGGCGACCGTCTTCTTCGGTCCCTTGCGGCCGCGGGCATTGGTCTTGGTGCGCTGGCCACGCACCGGCAGGCCCCGGCGGTGCCGGATCCCCTGGTAGCAGCCGATCTCGATCTTGCGACGGATGTCGGCCTGCACCTCGCGGCGGAGGTCGCCCTCGACGCGGAAGTTGGCCTCGATGTACTCACGCAGGGCGGACAGGTCCTCGTCGGTCAGGTCCTTCGACCGGAGGTCCTTGCTGATGCCCGTGGCGTTGAGGATCTCCAGCGACCGGGTACGTCCGATCCCGAAGATGTAGGTGAGCGCGATCTCCATCCGCTTGTCGCGGGGGAGGTCGACGCCTGCGAGTCGTGCCATGCGGCGATGTTCTCCTCTGTTCCGTTCCCCAGGTCTGCCCGACGTCCGCCCCGGTCCGACTCGTGGTCCGGGCCCCGGCCTGGGGGCCGGGGGTGGGCCGCGCCCGCGCGGCGCGACAGGTTCGTCGGGTGCTTCTAACGCTCGTGAGAGCTGCGGTCAGGACGACCGCGACGTGCTGGTGACGCTCAGCCCTGGCGCTGCTTGTGGCGCAGGTTCTCGCAGATCACCATGACCCGGCCGTGACGGCGGATCACCTTGCACTTGTCGCAGATCGGCTTGACGCTCGGCTTGACCTTCACGTCTTCTGCCTTCTTGTTCCGGTGGAGCGGGCGATCACTTGTAGCGGTAGACGATTCGGCCGCGGGACAGGTCGTAGGGTGAGAGCTCCACGACCACCCGGTCCTCGGGGAGGATCCGGATGTAGTGCTGCCGCATCTTCCCGCTGATGTGAGCCAGGACCTTGTGCCCGTTCTCCAGCTCCACGCGGAACATCGCGTTCGGCAGGGGTTCGACGACCCGGCCCTCGACCTCGATCGCCCCGTCTTTCTTGGCCATGTCCTCCGCGTTCCGTGACGGTCTTGCGTACGACGTGCATCTGACAGGTGGTGCTGCGGACGGCCACGACCGCCGACAGCAATCTGGCTGCGGTCGTCGCGTCCGGTGGGCACGAGGGACACCGGAGGCGACATGCGGGAGGCACGACGGAACCGGCGCACCCAACGCGCCGAACAGCCAGTGTACGGGTCTTGCGGAGGGCCTTCACAGTCGGGTACACGCGCGCGGGGTGACCCCCGTGACATGCCCGCCGGAACGGACAATTTCACTTGACCTCGACCCGGGTCGACGTGGTCGCATCATGGTCGTGGAGACCCGTCACGGCCCCGCACCCGACCATACCCGCCTCCCCCGGGCACTGCGGCCGTTCCGCCACCGCGAGTACCGGCTGCTGGCGTCGTCGATGCTGTTCTCCCTGTTCGCGACGGGCATCTGGCTGGTCGCGATCGTCTGGCAGGTCATCGAGCTGGGCGGCGGACCGACGCAGCTCTCCGTCGTCGCCGCGGCCGGCAGCGCGGGTCTGCTGCTGAGCGTGCTCGCGGGTGGGGTCGCCGCCGACCGGCTCCCCCGCCGACGCGTGCTGGTGGCCGTCGAGACCGTCCGCATCGCGTCGGCGGCCGTGGCGGCGACGCTCGCGCTCACCGGCACGCTAGCGCTGTGGCACCTCGCGGTCGTCGCGTTCCTGCTCGGCACCGCCGACGCCTTCTACTACCCGTCCGCGTCGGCGATCCTGCCGTCGCTGCTGCCCGCCGACGAGCTGCTCGCCGCCAACGGCGTCGAGGGGACGCTGCGTCCGGTCGCGATGCAGGCGGCCGGGCCCGCGGTGGCCGGGCTCGTCGTCGGTGCGCTGTTCCCCGCGGCCGGGCTGCTCGCCGCCGCGATCGGGTTCTGCCTCGCGCTGCCGCCCCTGCTGGCGATGCGCCGAACCCCGGCTGTGGACCGCATCCCGCCCGGCGGCCCCGACGGGCGCCCCTCCGTGCTCGCCGACGTCCGCGAGGGCTTCGCCTACCTGCTGCGCACCGGATGGCTCTTCGCGACCCTCGCGTTCTCGTCGCTGTACGTGCTCGTCGTCATCGGCCCGATCGAGGTCCTGCTGCCGTTCGCGGTGCGCGACCAGACCGGCGGCGGCCCCAGCGACTACGCCCTCGTGCTGGGCGCCTTCGGGATCGGCAGCGCCGTCGGGTCGATCGCGACGTCGTCGATCCGGCTGCCGCGCCGCTACCTGACGGTGATGATCCTGGCCTGGGGCATCGGCGGCGTCCCACTGGCCTTCCTCGGGCTGACGAACCTGTTGTGGGTCATGGTCGTCATCGCGTTCGTCGTCGGCGTCACGAGTGCCGGTGCGATGGTCATCTGGGGGACGCTGCTGCAGCGCCGCGTACCGGCGCACCTGCTGGGCCGGGTGTCGAGCCTCGACTTCTTCGTCTCGCTGGCCCTGATGCCGGTGTCGATGGCGCTGGCGGGCCCGATCGGCGAGTGGGTGGGCATCCCGCTGACGTTCCTGCTCGCCGGCACCGTCCCGGTGCTGCTGGCGGCCGCGGCGGTCGTCGGCTGGCGGCTCGACCGCGACGAGATCGCGCACCCGCTCGACACCGCTCCTCCGGCCGCGCCCTCCTCGGCGGACGCGGCGGCGAACGGACCGGAGAACGAGGCCGACAACGGGGCCGACAACGGGGCCGATCCGGTCAGCGCCCCCTGAGCACCGACGTCACGGTGCCGCGGTCAGCACCCGCGGGCCGTCGTCGGTGATCGCGACGGTGTGCTCCCAGTGCACCGCACGCTTCCCGTCGGCCGTGACGACGGTCCAGCCGTCCTCCAGCTCGCGGGTCTCCGGCTCGCCCGCCGTGATCATCGGCTCGATCGCCAGCACCACACCGGGGCGCAGCCGCAGCCCGTGCCCCGGGTCGCCGTAGTTGGGCAGGAACGGGTCCATGTGCATCGAGGTCCCGATGCCGTGGCCGCCGTACTCCGCGACGATCCCGTAGTCGGCCCGGTCGCGGTTCGCGGCCTTCTCGACGGCGTTCTGCACCGCGTGCGAGATGTCGGTGAGCCGGCCGCCGGGCAACGCCGCGGCGATGCCCGCGTACAGCGACTCCTCGCAGGCCGCCGACAGCTGGTGGTCGGCCTCGGAGACCGCGCCGATCTCCAGCGTCACCGCCGAGTCGCCGTGCCAGCCGTCGACGACGGCGCCGCAGTCGACCGAGATGATGTCGCCCTCGGCGAGTACCTGCGCCGCCGACGGGATGCCGTGGACGATCTGGTCGTTCACCGACGCGCAGATCGACGCCGGGTAGCCGTGGTAGCCGAGGAACGACGGCACGCCGTCGCCCTCGCGGATCGTCGTCTCCGCCAGTGCGTCGAGGTCGGCCGTGCTGACCCCCGGGGCGGCGAGCGCACGGACCGCGGCGAGGGTGCGGGCGACGAGGATCCCCGCCGCCCGCATGGCCTCGATCTCGCCCGGCGTCTTCAGCTCGATGTCACGCCCACGGAAACGGGCCAACGCTCCGCGGACCCCGCCTCTGCCGCCAGTCATCGACGCGCTCCTTGCTGGTTCGTGACGCCCCGCCCGACGCGGGTCAGCGCTCGGGGAGGGCCGCGAACACCCGGTCGGTGATCTCGGCGACCTCGCCGACGGCGTCCACGGTGACGAGCCGGTCGCGGTAGTAGTCGAGCAGCGGCGCGGTCTCGTCGCGGTAGACCTGTTGCCGGTTGCGGATGACGTCCTCGGTGTCGTCGGAACGGCCGCGCGCGAGCAGCCGCTCGACGACGACGTCCTCCGACACCTGCAGCTCGACGACGGCGTCGAGCTCGTCGCCCGTCTCCGACAGGATCTCACCCAGCGCGTCGGCCTGCGACGTGGTGCGCGGGAACCCGTCGAGCAGGAAGCCCTTGGCCGCATCGGGGTCGGCGAGGCGGGCCTTCACCATGCCGACGGTCACCGAGTCGGGGACGAGGTTGCCCGCGTCCATGTACCCC